>NZ_JACJRF010000049.1 GCF_014697105.1 Anabaena subtropica FACHB-260
GATATCGGGCATGGGCTGATTGTGGTTTTTGAGTTGTCGTTGTGAGAGACAATAACTCTACTACATCGGCCCTCTCTCTTCATCCTCTTATTTTGGCTAAGGTATTGTTATTAGTTATCAATTATTGACTTAATGTAATCACACTACAAACTCAACATCTACCCTGCTGCTTCTTTTTTTGAGAAAAGAAGATTTTGATTTAGTTTACTTTTTTTCACATAGGTTGCTTTGATTGTCTGCTTACCCTAAACCCAAAAACTTAGAAATTAAAGGCAATAGTTTACTAACAGCCTCAACTAATGCTGCTGTCTCTGGTAAACCATGATGCTTTACTAAAATTAGCCCCAGTCAAGTCTAAAGAAAAGGAACATTGATTTTACTTATAGGAATTTTTCTATAATTGCAGTAGGTGTGAATCATCAAGCCAACAGCCTAATCAGTTTTTAGAATTGCTATATGACCAATCAACTGTATGAACAAGATTTTAATCTTTGGCGAGAAAGTATTATTGAGCAGATTAAACAACATCGATTCAATGAAATAGATTGGGAGCATTTGCTTTTAGAATTAGAAGACATTGGAAAATCCGAAAAACGGTCTTTTAAGAGCAATTTAACAATTTTGATTGCTCATTTACTTAAACTAACCGTTCAATCTGATGCTCCTGAAACAATGCAAGGAAGTTGGTATAGTTCTGTGACAGAACATCGTTTCCGAGTCAAAAAGGATTTGGAAGAAAATCCTTCTTTGAAGAAATATATGAATGAAGTTATTTCTCAAGCCTATGCTGATGCTCGAAGGCTGGCAATTAAAGAAAGTAAAAAAGCTAAATTAGGAGTCAGGCAACCGTCTGAAGCAGAATATCCGATGCATTGTCCTTATCTTTTAGAACAGTTATTAGATGAAGATTTTTATGCAGGTAGTGATTAATACTATCCTGTTGTATTGCATAACAGCAGAATATCACAAATGTCAAGAACAAGGCAAAAGTTTACCTGAAAAGCCATTAAAAGTAGCGTAGAGTGGGGCATGATGCTAAACCATAGAATTTGAAGTTGCATGAGATTGTGCTAACTGTCCTTCAATTAGATACGATTGATGCTAGATAATGGGAAGGCTTTGACATTCACTAGCCAATCTAGCCCGGAAGAACAGATTAACAACTATGCGAACTCACTATTGCGGCGAACTCCGACAAGAGAATATTGGAGAAACTGTTACCTTATATGGATGGGTAGACCGTCGCCGCGATCATGGGGGCGTGATATTCTTGGATTTACGCGATCGCTCTGGTATTGTCCAAGTTGTCAGCGATCCGCAACGCACCCCAGACTCCTACGAACTGGCTAACTCTCTACGTAATGAATACGTTGTAGAAATTACTGGTAGGGTGACACGACGTCCAGAAGAATCACTGAATACCCGTATCCCTACAGGGGAAATAGAAATCTACGCTGATCAGATTGAATTGCTCAATGGAGTGCGGAAACAGTTACCATTCCAAGTCTCTACCGCCGACACTGAGACAGTTAGGGAAGACTTGCGGTTAAAATATCGTTACTTGGACTTGCGGCGCGATCGCATGGCGCGTAACATACAACTGCGTCATCAAGTCGTAAAAGCTATGCGTCGCTACTTAGAAGACGTGGAAGGTTTCATCGAAGTCGAAACCCCAATTCTCACCCGTTCCACCCCAGAAGGCGCACGGGACTATGTTCTACCCAGTCGCGTTAACCCCGGTGAATGGTTTGCTTTACCCCAATCACCACAGTTATTTAAGCAGATACTGATGGTAGCGGGGATGGATAGATACTATCAAATCGCTCGTTGCTTCCGCGATGAGGACTTACGCGCTGACAGACAACCAGAATTTACTCAGTTGGACATGGAAATGAGTTTCATGTCTGAGGAAGAAATTATCGAACTGAACGAAAAGTTAGTTAGTTATATCTTCAAAACTGTAAAAGATATTGAGTTACCGCTTCCATTCCCCCGTCTCACCTACGCCGAAGCAATGGAACGTTATGGTAGCGATAAACCAGATACCCGCTACGATTTACAACTGGTTAACGTTTCCGATGTCATGAAAGACTCTGGTTTCAAAGTCTTTCGGGATGCTGTCGCCAATGGCGGTATAGTCAAAATTCTGCCAATTCCCAACGGAAATGAGCAAATTTCTAATGTGCGAATCAAACCAGGTGGAGATTTATTCCGAGAAGCCAGCGAAGCCGGTGCAAAAGGTTTAGCTTATATCCGCGTTAGAGAAGATGGGGAAATTGACACCATTGGCGCGATTAAAGATAACCTCACAGAAGAGCAGAAACAGGAAATATTGCAGCGCACAGATGCAAAACCAGGACATTTGTTGTTGTTTGGTGCTGGTGATGCGGCTACTGTAAATAAAACTTTGGACAGGTTGCGGCAGGCGATCGCCAGAGAATTTGGTTTAATTGATCCAGAGAAAATCAACTTGCTCTGGGTTGTAGATTTTCCCATGTTTGAATGGAATGCAGACGAGAAGCGCCTAGAAGCACTGCACCACCCATTCACCGCACCCCATCCTGATGATTTGCATGACTTAAAAACAGCCCGCGCTCAAGCTTATGATTTAGTATTCAACGGTTTTGAAGTCGGTGGCGGTAGTCGGCGGATATATCAACGAGAAATTCAAGAACAAGTGTTTGAAACCATTGGTTTGTCTCCCGAAGAAGCACAAAATAAATTTGGCTTTCTGTTAGAAGCATTTGAATATGGTACACCGCCGCATGGTGGTATCGCCTACGGTTTAGACCGATTGGTGATGTTATTTGCTGGCGAAGAATCAATTCGAGATGTGATTGCTTTTCCGAAGACACAACAAGCACGTTGTTTGTTAACAGATGCACCTTCTGGCGTAGATGTCAAGCAGATGAAAGAACTGCACGTGGCTTCGACTTACAAACCAAAATCTTAGGGAATCAGATCTGCTTTTGGGAGAGTGTAAGGGTTGTTGGGGTGTCAGGGGGTAAAGGTTTAGGGGTTTTTAACCTTGTCCCTAGTCCTCAGTCCCCAATCCCCTGTCCCCTATTCTCAAGAAACTTAAACAAAAATTAATTACGAATTACATTGATTTTTATAACTAGCAACAGCTTCCCTCAGATTCCCTTGATGTGCTGATAAAAGCCGATCGCCTGCATCTTTATCCAAGCCAGTCCAGTGCATCACCAGGGCTAGTTTTACCCACTTACCACTACGTTCTAATAAGTAACCAGCCGCTTCCCGACTTAAGCCTGTGAGGTCTTGCAAAATTCGCAAAGCGCGATCGCGTAACTTTTGATTTGTTACCGCCACATCCACCATGCGATTACCGTAAACCTTGCCCAGTTTGACCATCACCCCAGTAGACAGGATATTTAAAGTTAGTTTGGTAACAGTACCGGCTTTGAGACGAGTAGAACCTGCCAATATTTCTGGCCCCGTTAACAAGCGAATATCAATATCAGCGACAGAACCAACTTGTTCTAGTGGTACACAAGCAATAAAAATTGTCAAGGCTCCGCGTTGACGAGCCGAGTTAATTGCACCGTGGACAAAAGGCGTAGTTCCACCAGCCGTAATGCCAACGACAACATCTAACTGAGTAATATGACGTTGAGCGATCGCTGCATCTCCATCTTCAGCCCGGTCTTCTAAATCCTCAGAACTGCGTACCAGTGCGCCAGCACCACCAGCAATAATTCCTTGTACCAACTCTGGGGGTGTGCAGAAAGTTGGCGGACACTCAGCCGCATCTAACACGCCCAACCTGCCACTTGTCCCAGCACCGATATAAAACAAGCGTCCTCCCTGACGCAAGCGATCGGCTGTCTGTTCAATTGCTGCCGCAATCTGTACCTTAGCCGCCCCCACCGCCGCCACTGTCTTGAGGTCTTCACTATTAAACAACTCTACCAACTCCAAAGCACTGAGTTGGTCTAAGTTCAGACTCAGAGGATTGACTTGTTCAGTCAATAAATGCCCACGTTCCTGCAAATTTGCCATGTAATCTGATGTTCCCTGTCATTATGTAATTTAGTCAAGAATCCCCAGCCCATAGCCCATAGTTCAATTCTTGACCATTGACTAATGACCATTGACTAATGACTAAATGACTAAGTTACAACAATCCTTCCAGTTTGCGACGAATATTTTCCAGTTCAGTAGCAGAAAATTCTGAATCTTGAGCCGGTGGTACCAGATCAGACTCGAAAATTTCGTCATCAGTACCCTCGTCATCATACTGACCATCAGGTTGCCAGTCAGTTTCTTCTACATTGATTTCAGGGGGAATCACTAGGTCGCTATTTTCTGGGATTATTTCCCAATCATAATTAGCACTTTCGCAAAATTCCTTAATTTCCTCAGCGTCAATCGCCTCTACTGTAGGAGTAGAGAAATCCTGAGCTTCCAGCAAGAGGGCAAAACGTATAGCATCATCTTGGGACTCAAACATAAGAATTTTATTGCGATCGCCCACACGAACGGTGTGAATCCCTTCATTTTCCGTATTAGCGTTAAAAATTAAAACAAAAACCCGCATTGGCGTAATCATTTATCTTTATGTTCCGAGGTCTATTGATTAATTAAAGTTCTAGACCGTGTACCTGGGAAAGTCACAGCAATATTTTCACTTTAATTCAGATTTGACTGACAATATCAATGGCTTGTTTTTCCACAGGACAATATGAGGTAGATGGCAGGGGGAGAAATCCTTACTCCCCATTCTCTAGTCAATTCCACTCACCGAGTTGATCCGAATGCCAAAATCTCTAATTGGTTTGTATCCTGGTATTGGCATAGTTAACACGAATGCTGAATACTGCTAAGGTAACGAGCTTTTAAGTTGGATTATCTCAAAGGACGGAATGCTTACCATAACTGCTTTCCTAAATTTTGTAAGATCAGCCTTTCACCCACAGGATATTTTGTAGCTTGCTTCCTGTAGGATATTTTAAATTTTAAATTTCTTTAAATAGTGCGCTAACCACATCCAGCAAATAAAAGTAAACTCATATCATGATCAACTCTCCCAATCAAAATCAATGCCCACGAACCCCGCGCCGGAGTCTATGGTTGCTGATTTTGAGCCGTGGTGGTATTGCCATAGGTGGACTTTTAATTGTGGGTTTGATGGGCGGTATTTGGCGGTTATGGACTTTTGTGCAGAAAGAGTTAACACCGTTAGCACAAGAAAGTCTCACGACAACCCTTAACCGTCCGGTACAACTGGGAAGAGTCACTAACTTTTCATTGACAGGAGTACGGTTTGCTGAATCATCTATTCCTGCCACACCCACAGATCCAGATAGGGTGACAGTCGATGCGGTGGAAGTAGGTTTTAACCCATTACTGTTAGTTTTTAATCGCCAGTTAAAACTAAATGTCACTTTAGTAAATCCAGACGTTTACATCGAACAGGATAACCAAGGACGCTGGCTCACCACGACCATAGCGCCACCAGGTGAAAAGGGAGCCATTCAAACAGATTTAGAAAATGTCAACTTCCGCAACGGCAAGTTGATGTTGCTCCCGCAAGTCAGAAATGAGGGAGCAATCAATGCAAAATTAAATAATTTATCCCCCCACTCCCTGCCTCCCATAGGATTTTCTCAACTAAATGGATCTGCTCAACTACTGGAAAAAAACCAGCTAATTAAGTTCAAGGCTGGAGGTACGGCAGATAGCGGTGGTAATGTAGCGCTTGACGGAGAATTACGTCCTCAGACAACTGCTGCTAATCTTCAACTGCGGGGGCAAGAATTATTAGCGACTGATATTACTCGCTTGGTGAAGTTACCACTGAGTTTAGAAACGGGTAGAGTTAATGGCGATTTGCGAATCCAGCTAGAACCAGGACAAGAAACTTTGTTGTATGGCAGTGCTGATTTGCAAAAGGTAACAGTGCAGATTCCCCGCGCGCCGCAGCTATTGACGAATACCACAGCCAATGTTTACTTCCAAGGGACGGAAGTAAAATTAGAAAATGCTGTTGCTAACTATGGCAGTATTCCTCTAGTCGCGGCGGGAATCATTGACACCAAAGCAGGTTATAAGCTCACAGGACGTGTCAACGGTGTTAGTGTAGCCAATGCCCAAAAAACACTTAACATAAATTTGCCTGTACCCGTAACTGGACAATTACAAGCCAACTTACAAGTAGTGGGAGAACCAACTAAGCCCATTCTCTCAGGTACAGTTAGCACTATTAATACTGCCCGCATTGATAAAGTAGATTTTAAAAAAATTACTAGTAAGTTTGAGTTTTCCCCTAACGATGGCTTAGTTAGCTTGAGAGATGTTCAAGGCCAAACCACAATAGGCGGAGAAATTAATGGTGGTGGCAGAATCTTACTTGGGGAAAATCCTCAACTGAATTTGAATTTTGCCGCGAGGAATGTAGCGGGGAATGCGATCGCTAAACTATACGATACAAATACTGCCTGGCAAATTGGCACTGTGTCAGCAACTGCCCAAGTAACCGGCGCTCCCACTAACGTTAGTACTTTGGTAAAATTTGCCGCACCTAAAGCTGTCTATCCTGCTACTGGTGAAGTTATTATCGGCGCAAATCGTAACATTAACTTTCGCAACGTAGCTCTTAAGGTTGGTGGCGGTACGGTACGCGGATATGGCAGTTTCGCCAATGAACGTTGGCAAGCTGTAGCCCAAGCTAGTAGTGTCAATTTGACACCATTTGTCAACCAAAATCAACTACAAAATATCTCTTTGGCAGGGGCGCAGTTTAACGGTCGCGTCATCCTTACAGGTACGGCTGCACCCTTTCAAATTGCCAGCATTCGCACAGAAGGGGCAGGGGTGCAAATTGGTGGCGGGACAATTGCAGTCTCTAACATTCAACTGCAAGACCAAGCCTTTGCGGCGCGACTGGTGGCAAATAATGTCCGCCTAGCACGCATTCTGAAAAATGCTCCTCCCGCTTTAGCTAATCCCATCGCCGGGACTTTCCAAGTAGTAGGTAACCGAGAAAATTTCAGTCTCAACACTTTACAAGCTACAGGTGATGCCCGTCTCAGTGTGGGTAATGGTACAATTAGCGCCGCCAATATTCAGTTAGTTAAAGGTGTGTATCAGGCGCAAGTCCAAGCGAATAACGTACCTGTCCAACGTTTGGCAGCCTTACCACCCCAATTTCAAGGTAATTTGACGGGAAAATTTGATGTCGCTGGTTCTGCTGAGTCTTTCAGTCCCCAAGCCATCCAAGCAAGCGGTCAAGCACGATTAAATGTTGGCAATGGTACGATTAACGCCGCCAATATTCAAGTAGCTAACGGTAAATATCAGGCGCAAATCCAAGCAAATAATGTACCTGTGCAACGTCTAGCCGCCGTGTCACCCCAGTTTCAAGGTAACTTGACGGGAAAATTTGATGTTGCGGCTGAATCTTTTAGTCCCCAAGCCATCCAAGCAAGCGGTCAAGCACGGTTAAATGTCGGCAATGGTACGATTACCGCCGCCAATATTCAGGTAGCTAACGGTAACTATCAGGCACAAGTCCAAGCAAATAATGTACCTGTGCAACGTCTAGCCGCCGTACCACCCCAGTTTCAAGGCGATTTGACTGGACAATTAAATCTGGCTGGTTCTGTTGCATCCTTCAGTCCCCAAGCCATCCAAGCAAGCGGTCAAGTACGGTTAAATGTCGGCAATGGTACGATTACTGCCGCCAATATTCAAGTAGCTAACGGTAACTATCAGGCGCAAGTCCAAGCGAATAACGTACCTGTGCAACGTCTAGCCGCCGTACCACCCCAGTTTCAAGGCGATTTGACTGGACAATTAAATCTGGCTGGTTCTGTTGCATCCTTTAGTCCCCAAACCATCCAAGCAAGCGGTCAAGGTCAATTAAACGTGGCGGGTGGAGGGATAATTAATGCGTCAAACATCCAACTCGCTAAAGGTCGTTATCAGGCTGTAGTGGCTGCTGCTGGTGTGCAGTTAAATCGCTTCAATCAACAGTTAAAGGGTCAGCTTGGCGGTCAATTACAACTAGCAGGTAACTTGGGTTCGACCAGATTAGCTGATGTGAGTGCTGCGGGTCAGGTACAATTATCACAAGGAATCCCTGGTGTTGAGCGTCCCTTAACTGCTGCGATCGCCTGGAATGGTGAACGGTTAACTATCCAGCAAGCCACAGCCCCCGGTTTAAATGTCACTGGCGATATCTTAGCCAATGCCAGCAAGCCAGGTATACCTGAAATTACTGCCCTCAATCTCAACATCCAAGCCCAGGACTTTAGCCTACAACAGTTACCAATTACTTTACCAAATCAAGTAGCTGTGGCAGGAAGGATGGACTTTAACGGTCAAGTTACAGGTAGATTACCCTTGCCCAATGTCAACGGGCAATTCACCTTAAAAGACTTAGTTGTCCAAAATATTGCTTTTGAACGGTTGTTAACTGGCAATATTCAGTCAGCCGCAGGAAAGGGATTGAATTTCAATTTAGCCGGAAATAGCGATCGCCTAGCCCTGAATTTAGACGGCAATAATCGCCCCCAATCCTTCCTAGTACAACGGCAACAAGCATTAGCATCAGGTCAAGTAAAAGGGAATGATTGGGCTGTGAAAGTTGCCAACTTCCCCCTAGCACTATTGAACTTGTCACCACCGCCAAATCTGCGTTTGGGTGCTGGTAGGGTAGCTGGGTTAGCAACTGGGGATGTACAGTTTAACCAAAATACTTTTAATACTAACGGGAATATAGCGATCGCCAATCCAGAACTTGGCCGAATCAAAGGCGATGGTTTAACAGCCCAGTTCCGCTACAGTAATGGTACAGCTACCCTCACCAGTAGCGAATTTACTAAAGGTAATAGTCGTTACGCCTTAACTGGTAACTTCGGACAGACTCCCCAAGGCCCCCGCATTCAAGGGAAGTTGAACGTCACTCAAGGCAATATTCAAGATGTGCTAGAAGTAGCACAAATATTTGACTTCCAAGATTTCCAGCGTAATGGCGCCGAACCCAACTACGGCAACGCATCGGATCTCAACACCTACTCCCAAGGCTTGCCCAATCAGCCGTTATTCGACCAAATCAAACGTTTTTATGAAATTGATGCTCTAGTTGCTAAACAGGAACAAGAACGGAATGGTTCACCGATACCAAACCTAGCAGATTTGCAAGGAACCTTTAACGGAGACGTGACTGTAGACACTGCCACAGCTAATGGTTTAGCAGTACAGTTTAACTTGAATGGTCAAAACTTTGTCTGGGGTCAAGAAACAGAACCAAATCGTTTTTACCGCGCCGATAACATCATAGCTGAAGGTAATTTTACTAACGGGGTTTTGCAGTTGCGACCTGTGCGAATTGAATCGGAAAATAGTCTAGTGGCTTTCACTGGTAACATTGGTGGGAGCGAACAATCTGGTCAATTGCGAGTTAATAATTTTCCCATTCAGTTACTCAATAATTTCGTCAACCTCCCAGTCGGTGTAACAGGAAATGTCACTGGAACAGCAGCTTTGGCCGGTAGTATTGCTAATCCCCAAGCCAGAGGAGAACTGCAAATTACAGATGGGACACTCAATCAAAATCCAATTGAGTCAGCCACAGCTAGTTTTAGTTATGGTAATGGCCGCTTAAACTTTGGTAGTACCGTAGCCATTACTGGGCCGCAACCTGTAAATATTGCAGGTAGTATCCCTTATCAGCTACCTTTTGCTTCTGTCGCTCCTGATAGCAATCAAATCAGTTTGGATGTAAAAGTTGAAAATGAAGGACTGGCACTGTTCAACTTGTTAAGTAACCAAGTCACCTTTGAAAAAGGTGAAGGTGAAATAGACTTGACTGTACGTGGAACTAGAGACCAACCCATCGTCAATGGTATTGCTACTATCAAAGATGCCACTTTTTCTGCTCAAGCTTTGCCAGGAAAGATCAGAGGTGTTACAGGTAGAATCCTGTTTAATTTCGACCAGATTTTAGTAGAAAGTCTGCAAGGCAGATTTAGCCGTGGACAAGTGCAAGCTGCTGGAGCAATTCCCGTATTCGACAACAATAGTGTAGCTGTTAACAATCCTCTAACTGTGAATCTTGATCAGCTAACATTAAATCTCAAAGGTTTGTATCAAGGTGGTGCTAGTGGTAATTTACAAATTACTGGTTCTGCCCTTAATCCAAGTATCGGAGGTAAGGTAGGTTTATATGATGGTCAAGTATTGCTAGCAGAATCTACTGATAATAACCAACCTACAAATAATGTTTCTAATATATCACTGACAAAATTTAACAAACAAAACACACCACCAACTGAGAGCGCTAACACTAGTTTTAATAATTTAGAACTAGTGTTAGGTAAAAACTTACAAATTACTCGTCCTCCCCTTCTCAGTTTCGACGCTACGGGTAATCTCACAGTCAATGGTTCTTTTGCCGATCCTATACCTGTGGGTACTATTCAATTAAGAAAAGGTGGAGTGAATTTATTTACAACCCAGTTTAACCTGACTCGTGGTTATGAACATACTGCTACCTTTAGAGCCAATCAACCCCGTGATCCAGATTTAGATATTCAGCTACTTGCAAAAGTTGTAGAGGTAGTGCAGAACAGTGACTTGAGCAGACTTAATCCTGTTGGGTTAGGTGCTTTAGATACTGTACGAGTGGAAGCGAATATCAAAGGGCCTGCCAGCAGACTGAATGAAAGCCTAGAATTAAGAAGCAGTCCGTCACGCAGTGAAACTGAATTAGTAGCACTTTTGGGTGGTGGATTTGTCGATACTCAAGGGCGTGGGGATAGTACATTAGGTTTAATTAACATCGCTGGATCAGCCGTTTTCGGTAACTTTCAATCTGCCTTTAACCAAATTGGTACTGCTTTTGGTTTAAGTGAACTGCGAATCTTCCCCACTGTCATCTCTGATAATCCGGAAGCTGGTAGTAATAATAATAGAGGTGGTTCTAGTATAGAATTGGCAGCCGAAGCTGGAGTAGATATTTCTAACAAGTTCTCTATTTCTAGCATCAAAATCTTAACGGCAAATGACCCTTTCCAATGGGGGATTAATTACCGCATAAACGATGAATTCCGTGTACGTGCTTCGACTAATTTAGAAGATGATAGTCGTGCAGTAGTTGAGTATCAAACACGGTTCTAAAAATGGGGATTAGGGGCTAGGGTAAGTGTAGGTTTTTCCTAAAATTATTGAGTGATGAGTATAAAATTCACGAAATAATTAAGGTTATATAAACTGCTACAAACTTATACCCTTACACCCTAAAACCGCAAATGTACAAAAATTAAATTTTTAAGCCTTAGTGTATTTATCAATTAATTTTGCAAAATCTGGCACTGCTTCTTCTACGTGTTGCTTGGCTGAACCACGAAATTTATCATAAGTTCCCCGCACAATTTGGCGCTTTGAATCCTTGACTCTGGCATCGGTAATGCTAAGTAATGCGTCGGCTGTGCGAGAACGACTCTCAACCAAATGTCCGACGGGATCGCCCTTCTGGACACCCTCACCCCAGATTGGATCAAGCGCTTCAAAGCACTGTGGTAGGAGCTGCTCTACTACATGGGGGATATATCCAGGTTTGACTCCCTTCAGGGCAGCAAAAGCAGTTTTCAAGGCTATACCACTTATACCTGACTTGGAAGCGAGTTGTGCTTCTATCATGTTGCAGCAATCATCCACGACCAGAGCCTTTTTCGTTGGGTTCAAGAGTCCTTCACTAAGTCTCATTTCACTCCTCTTGGGTATCAAAGTACTTGATTTCCATTCAATTATTTTCCTGTCGAGCAGGAAATTACAGAAAATACTATCAGATTGGATGATCATTTAGCTGGTTAGTAGATGGTGCCAAGGAGAAGAAGTGAGAGAGCATACTTCCTGGGGAAAGTTAGGCGATCGCCCAGATAATATAGGATTAAGCTAATCGTCATTCACTTTTCCAGACTGATTCGCTTGTAGTAAGGGCTTTAGCCCTGGCTTTATGCAACTTAAATGCTGATTAGCTTAGTAGGTAATATTTTTTTAAAATCAGTAGTTACTGCTTGTATTGGAGTGTTTTATTTTTTATAATTAACTGTCTGAATCCAATTATTATAGGTAATATTCCTAGCAATCCTATTAATTCTCACTCCACACATAAGCCATCGAAAAATCTTGGCAAACTGTCATCAATATTTATGGCTGCGAAGGCAATCAGACTTTTAATAAAAGCTGTTACTAGCTGATTCATGCTGAATTATTAAAGAGTAGAAAAAGGTAGTTCCATAAACCCTAAACTACACCCTTATGGCAGCGAAACTCCCTACTCCACGCTTACACGTCAGGCATAATTGTTTCTTGGAGATTAACACCATTGAGGTTGGCACCGTGCAAATTAGCTCCTCTCAGGTTAGCGCCACTAAGATTAGCCCCTCCTAAATTAGCACTCGTGAGATTAGCCCATGCTAAGTCAGCGCCTCTCAAGTCGGCTTCGGTTAAGTTGGCTCGAAATAAATATGCACCACCTAGATGGGCTTGATGGAGATTAGCTTTGTAGAAGTTGGCTTTGTAGAGATAAGCTTCCATAACTTCTGCTTGGTATAAATTTGCCTCGCTGAAATCAGCACCAATAAGATTAGCGGCGATGAGGTTCGCAAAACAGAAGTTAGACCGGATGAGTTTTGCTGCACCCAAATCAGCATCTCTCAAGTCAGCACCACTTAAATCAGTCCCAATCAAGTTAGCCTCCGCCAAAATAGCGCCTCTAAGATTTGCTTGACTCAAATCAGCACCAATGAGATTAGCACGGCTTAAATCTGCTTGTGTGAGTATGGCTTGACTCAAATTAGCCACACTGAAATTAGCCGTACTCAGGTTAGCCTCACTGAGTACGGCTTGGTAGAGGTTGGCACTACTGAGGTCAGCATCACTGAGGTTAGCACGCACCAGCAAAGCATGACTGAAATCGACTCGACTCAAGTTAGCTCTCTGGAGGTTTGCGCCTCTGAGGTTATTTTTTTGTAAATTAGCGGTGCTGAGGTCTGGTTCAGTTTGGGGATTTTTCTGTCTCCACTCAACCCATCTCACTGCACCTGCTTGTAATAAAGCTAGATGCTCTTGATTTGCCATTATCTCTCCTTTACTCCTGGCGACCACTCTGAGAATTACTCCGTCCGGCTACGCTTTCTATGGCTGCTCTCGCTCCCGCCGCACCTGCAAGAATATCTCTTTCTTGCCCACCTAAATACAACCTGCCAAAGCTACCTACAGCTTGAACTTCTAAGATGTTGATTGAGGCTGCTTTCTCTGCTTCATTGGCTGCTAGAGCAGCATAAGCAGCAGGCTCAACTTCTAATACGTATAAAGTTTGCCCAGCTAGTAGTAGCTGTCCTCGTCGCGTCCGGTTAATCAGTTGGGTTTGATAAGCGTCTATATTCCTGATAATTTGGCTGGAAACAATTCGCGGTTTAATACACTCTTCTCTTTTGACTCCCAGAGCAGCTAAAATCGCTTGACCCGCAGCCCGCGTTTCGCCTTGGGAACCTGAATGTACTTCCAATAAACCGTACAATCTCTCAACTACTTGCACTCCGGGGCGGACAGAGGCGGCTTTGAGGGCTATGTCGGTAATTTTATTAATTTCGATACCAGGAGAGATTTCAATCCACAGTGATGTATCTCCTGGTAATGGCAAGAAACCTTGGGCTACTGTTCCTATGTAAGCTGCGTGTTGTGGTTGCAGGCTGTCGAGAAATACGAAGCTGCGTAGTTCTATTCCCAAGGTGATGCTCTCCAGTCATGAGGGTAAGGTAATATTTCGCAATATATGAATGTAATTTAAAACTACCATAAGGCTAGTACTGCCTTTCAAATCATCGCAGGAATTACAGGTAGTAATTACTCTGACTACTGGGTATTTTGATGTTAATTTATGACAAAAGCTACAATAATATTAATATTAATTAATATTTAACTGGGGCGATGCTGAGACTAATTACTGACTTTGATGGGCCGATTATGGATGTTTCGGAAAGGTACTACCGTGTATACCTATTCTGTTTAGAAAAAACTCAATATCCAGGCCAGCCAGTACAACAATTATCTAAAGCCGAATTTTGGCAAATGAAGCGCAAGCAAGTTCCTGAAAAAGAAATTGCCCTCATTTCTGGTTTAGATGAACTACAAGCACAAGAATTTTCTCAATTGCGCCGGAAAACAGTGCATACAGAACCTTACTTTCAGTATGATATTCCCATTCCAGGCGCTTTAGATGTGTTGTTAAAGGTTCAAAAAGCTGGGGTTGATTTAGTCGTAATGACTATGCGCCGAGTTCGGGAACTAGACTATGCTTTACAAAAATATGATTTAGGTAAATTTTTCCCGGAGAATCGCTGTTATTGTCTCAGTAACGACTATGTGAAAACCCGCGATATTGAGGACAAACCTCTGTTAATGCAAAGAGCATTAGCCGAATTACCACCCGCAGCTGATACTTGGATGGTGGGAGACACCGAAGCCGACATTACGGCGGCGAAAAAGCATAATATTAAAGTGATTGCTGTAGAATCTGGTATCCGCGATCGCATTCAATTGAAAGAGTACCAGCCTGATTTAATTGTGGGAAATTTGGGTGCTGCCGTAGATATGATCTTAAAGTCAAGAACGTCTATTCCTGTATCTTCTGTTGCGAAAATCTAAACCAAGAACCCCTACCTGTGAAGGTAGGGGTTAGCTTTGGAAATATCTTGGTTGTTGTGTTTTCCGGAATAAACCGACTTAACGTAAAAAACTACTAACCAACCACAATAATATAAAAGTAAGTACTGTCGAAAACTGATTTGCTGTGATACTGATAGCGGATATTTGCGGCAAGAGCAAACTAGCAATTAGCCCACCAGCAATTAAGCCTATAATCAGACCAACCAGAGTGAATAAAACTGCTCGACCAAATCTACCTTCTTTACGATTGAGAAAGAAAATACTAATTCCTACCCCAAGTACCAACGCCAACTGCAAAACTTGATCACCAACTGCTGGGTAAAAAACGCTAATAGCGCTCAAACCCAAAAACCAAACCCCTGGCAAAATCACATCTGTCCCTGAAGGCTGATCTAATATTTTTTGCAGCCATGCAGGCGACTGCTCGCGGGGTGTTAAGTTTTCTTTAGGAGGCGATTGGACTCTTAATTCGGGAAAGCGGATACGCTCAGGAACCTTAATTTTACCTTCTTGGCGCATCCTTAAACGATCCATTAAAATCGCATCGTAAGCAGTTTCGATGATTTCTACGCTCTTACCATCGCCACTGTATTGCTCCAATAGGCGATTGCGAGCATCCTGAATCTCATCAAAGCTAGCATCCTCGGATACCCCAAGTTTTTCGTAGGGACTTTGATCGCTCATGGGAGTTTGTACTTCAGCCTTAGTCAGGGGCAGTCTTTTATCAAAGGAAACAATCTTAGGTTTTATTTCGATCGAAAACAAATGTATCGACCTAATTTTATGCCCTACCAGGATATTAACACGGGTTAGTTAGATTAACCTGTAAATTTTAACTACAACTACCTTAACATATTGCCACAACTCAGTGTATCCCCTCATGTCGTTGACCAATTCTGGCTCTACTCTAGAATTTGAACTAGGGATACCTAAGAGCTATTTTTTATGAAAAAAATAACTTTTATCTTTCAGATTTGGCGCTTTACTGTTCCCTGAACAGGTTTTCATGTTGAGCCACTCAATTAAGTAGTAGTATCCATGCGGATAAAGATTTAAAATTGAAAAGTTTTAAATTTCCACTAAACTTGAAGAGCAAATACGCTCCTTCGTTTATAAACTACCGTGGATAATCCCCAAAAATCACGGAACATCAAGTTGACAATGACAATCCCTACATTCAAATGTAGGAATTACTACTAAACTCTTCCTGGTGTCGTTATTCCGTATTGTGATTAAACTATTATGTGGATTATCAGGAAATTTACTCCTGACCCTTGTAGTTTCTTGAATATTCCCAAGTGAAAACTGCGTTTTTACGCCATACTGCTGTTAATCTTATACATTTTTGTGCAAAGTGATGGTCATGGCTCCTGCCAAGATTCTTGTAGTTGATGACGACCCTGCGGTTCGGAATTTAATCCAACGCTTTTTAATAAAGCAAAACTATCAGGTGGAGGCTGCCGAGGATGGTAAGACAGCTTTGTCTCTATTTGAGCAATTTAACCCAGATTTGGTAATTTTGGATGTAAATTTGCCAGATGTCATCGGGTTTAACCTCTGCCAAGAGATGCAAAGTCGTAATGGTGTTTTTGTTTTGATGCTGACTAGCCGTGCGGATGAAGCTGACAAGATTCGCGGCTTTGCTAAAGGTGCTGATGACTATCTCACCAAACCATTTGGTTTGGGAGAATTAGAAGTCAGAGTCGGAGCTATTTTAAGAAGACAGCGCGTTGTAACCACCGCAGAACAAAAACGTTTAACATTTGAAAAGTTGATGATTGACCCTGTACGGCGAGAGGTGACACTTAACAGCCAACCCGTACCCTTAACTGCTTTAGAATTTGACTTGTTACATTTCTTAGCTAGCCATCCTGGTCGAGTGTGGCGACGCGCCGAACTAATTCAAGAGGTCTGGGACTATGAATACGTCGGCGACCAGCGAGTTGTAGATGTACATATCGGTCAAATTCGCAAAAAAATTGAAGTGGATATTAGCCAACCAGCATTGATTCAGACTGTGCGGGGGGTCGGGTATAAATTTGAATGTCCTACACACTCCCATGTAGAGACTAATGCTTAAATAAGTAGTTCATAGTCTAGGTTGGTAATCAGCATCTCAACCTTGACTAAGTAACTCACTTGTCCGATGAACCAAATAGATTAATCAAATCGCTCAAAAACGGCCAATCAAGTTAGTATGTGAGCGATATTTTCATGTCAATTTTCGGAAAATTTAGAAGACTGATAGCAGGGGACAGGGGATAGGTTTGAAAACCTCTTGCTATCAAAAAGCTTTTGATGATTAGTTAAATGGACACACTATACCGTGTCCATTATGGGACTAAATAGGAATAGTACCGTCCGTACCAGCATTTGAGAATGTCTGGTACATTAGCTATTTGTGGCAAATCGGTACGAGACATTTCTACTTAGCAGTGATGAAATAAAGTTTCCAAGTACACACGAGCTGCACGGCGATCGCTATCTCCGTTTTGTAGTAAAAACAAGGACAGTGCTGCTGTTAAGACTCTATTTTGATCCCAATCGGGATGAGTTTCTAAGTAATTTTTCAGAGAATCATGGAGAGTTTCCGGAATTTCAGTAAAAATACTGACTGATGAATTCATAAAATAGTCCTTCTTTGAGGTCAGTCAAGGGATATGGATTGTTTGTAGTCAGCTTGTTAGCGATCAAAATCAGATAGACATCCCAGTTAGGTTTTGATGCCTACTCTTGAACAAACTACAAACCCAGGTCGAATCATTGTGCGATATGAGGGGGTGGGTTTGTCAATGCTGCGAAATGTTAAAAACGATTGTATAAAAAACAGACATGAACGAAATCATCAGGATTAAAGACCTATTTTTGTTACATTACTTAATGGAAACTCAGTCCATCTAAATTCTTCACTACCTAAATTAAAAATCCCCAGTAAGCCTGCAACAGCCTATTACCTCGTAGAGCATCTGTGGAAAACTGTCAAAAACCCTGTGGAAAGCCTGTGGAAACAGTGAGGAAAATCCTAGCAAATGATAAGAATTACAAAAACATTATCTTTTGATAACAATTAATCTCATAAAAATTGTGTGGTTATTTCCGATACACCCTCAACTCTGGTTTTTGGCGATCGCCAGATTTCTATCAGAAGTCGGTTCAGGCTTTACTGTGTTTTAGGCAGCACTTACGCACAAAAATTCTTTGTTGAAAATGGGTGTAAAGTTTTGCTCACTTACCACCTCATACCCCTCCCTTATACCCCCACTCGCGTTGTGTGGACAAAGCGTAAAAAGCCTACACCTGTCAGGTGGGGAGTAGAGAAATCTGGAGAGCAAAAAATTCTTTAATTTTGAATTATTTATTTCCGCCGTTCTTGCAACTTGCGATAAACAGCCTTTATATCTACTTGATGGTGAGCCAAAGCAACCAAAGTATGGTATAGCAAATCTGCTACTTCACCAGCGATCGCTTCTTGGTCATCATCCTTAAAAGCCATGACCACCTCAGCCGATTCTTCGCCAATCTTTTTCAAAATCTTGTTATCGCCGCCTGCAAACAACTTGCAGGTGTAGGAACTTTCTGTGGGGTGATCCCGGCGATCGCAAATTACCTGATACACTTGGGACAATGTATCTCCTGGTGGGGGAATAATTTTTCCTTCCACTTGATGAAAACAACTGCGCTCACCAGTGTGACAAGCAATATCTCCAATCTGCTCTACACCAATTAGTAGAGCATCACTATCACAGTCATAACGGATGCTCTGCACCCTCTGCGTGTGTCCAGAAGTCCCCCCCTTATGCCATAGTTCCTGACGGGAACGACTCCAAAACCACGTTTCGCCTGTATCTAAAGTCTTTTGTAATGACTCCTGATTCATCCACGCCATCATTAAGACAGTACCATCCAAGTAATCTTGGATGATTGCTGGCACTAAACCCCGCTCATCGTAGCGAATTTTGTCGATGGGGATAATATTTTGCGGTGAAAGTGAATCTATAAAAGACATACCAGCTAATTTAATGAGAATGATTCATGGTTTCACGATACCATTCTGTATAGGGCAGCTGGCATGATTTTTTTTGAGTAATCTTTTATCATCCTTGTAAAACAACGCTCTTATTCATCGCCGATTGCATTCTGACAGCGCTTAAGGCCACATGATGAGCTTTTGCAACTTCGCCATACCAATGTATGGCCGAGTTAAAAGCAGCCCGATAAAGGTCTTGATGTGCCTGTGATAATTGAGCGCGAATTTCTAAAGGCAAGTCTTCGTTGGACTTGTATAACATATTGTTATTTTTTTGGTTCTGCTTATTTTATACGATAGAAGTTCTAGACAATTTTTAACCCTATCCTCAGATAGAGCTTTTTTTAGTTGCCCACTGTTAGGAGAGACCCTTGGTAAACACCTCTATTAAAACCACAAAATCACAAGAAATCTTCGCCGCCGCCCAAAACCTCATGCCAGGTGGAGTTAGTTCCCCAGTCCGCGCTTTTAAATCTGTAGGCGGTCAACCCATAGTCTTTGATCGGGTCAAGGGAGCATATATTTGGGATGTAGATGGCAACCAATACATCGATTATGTAGGCACTTGGGGACCAGCTATTTGCGGTCATGCTCATCCAGAAGTAATTGGGGCGTTGCATGAAGCTTTAGAAAAAGGTACTAGCTTCGGTGCGCCTTCATTTTTAGAAAATGTATTGGCGGAAATGGTCATCGCTGCTGTTCCTAGCATCGAGATGGTACGATTTGTCAACTCAGGGACAGAAGCTTGTATGGCCGTGTTGCGGCTCATGCGGGCTTTTACTAACCGCGAGAAAGTCATCAAATTTGAAGGCTGTTATCACGGACACGCGGATATGTTCCTAGTCAAAGCAGGCTCTGGTGTAGCTACACTAGGTTTACCCGATTCCCCTGGTGTGCCGAAAGCGGCAACTAGCAGCACTCTTACAGCCCCATATAATGACCTGGAAGCTGTCAAAGCTTTATTTGCAGAAAACCGCGATCAAATTGCTGGGGTAATTCTGGAGCCTATTGTTGGTAACGCTGGGTTTATTACTCCCGAAGCTGGCTTTTTAGAAGGCTTGCGGGAACTAACTCACGAGCATGGGGCTTTACTCGTGTTTGATGAGGTGATGACTGGTTTCCGCATTGCTTATGGCGGTGTTCAAGAAAAGTTTGGCGTAACGCCCGACTTGACAACATTAGGTAAAGTCATCGGTGGTGGTTTGCCAGTGGGAGCTTATGGTGGTCGTCGGGATATCATGTCAATGATTGCTCCTGCGGGGCCTGTGTATCAAGCAGGAACACTTTCTGGTAATCCCCTAGCCATGACAGCCGGGATTAAAACCCTGGAATTGCTACAAAAGCCCGGTACTTATGATTATCTAGAGCAGATTACCAAGAAGTTAGCAGATGGTTTACTCAAAGTTGCTCATGAAACTGGTCATGCAGCTTGTGGTGGTAACATCAGCGCCATGTTTGGCTTATTCTTCACCTCCGGCCCTGTGCATAATTACGAAGATGCGAAAAAGTGTGACACAGGTAAATTTGGGCGCTTCCATCGTGGTATGTTAGAGCGTGGTGTTTACTTAGCGCCTTCCCAATTCGAGGCTGGTTTTACTTCTTTGGCGCACACTGATGAAGATATTGACCAGACTATTGCGATCGCCCGCGAGGTTCTATCTAGTCTCTAAGTATTGAGTACTGAGTCGTGAGTGCTGAGTAACTACCGTAACTCAGCACTCATGATTGGAAAACTAGAACTAATTTAACATCCACAACCTTTATGGTTACAACCTTTTATGGTTTTGTGACCTTCAGCGCAGCCTTCGGAACAGTAGTATTTACCCTCTTTGTTGATGGCATCTTCTATGGAAATGATACACAAGCAACTTGGGCAAGCACATTTTAGTTGAGTTACGGTTGACATAATTATTCCCTCTGTATTTATCTGTAATTACACTACAATACATGAATAGCTGTTCATGTATTGGTTAATAAATTGTAATATTGGGTCAAATACAGAGATACTAAGAAATAAAGCGATCGCCTTCATCCATCATTTAGTGATGGTGTTCTGCCTCAAGCTCAAAGATTAGGCACAACATCTAATATTTGAGACTCTGCACTATAACTTTTCCCATTAAATTCGTAGGTGAAGACAGCTTTGACTTTTTTTGCACCACCAAAGCCTTGAGCATTAGTCAGATGAAAACCTTGCTCAAAAATTTGTAGTCCAGCTAAATTTAATGGCTGCACCACCTGAGAAATCAAAATTTTATTATTATCAGCTTGCGTAATCTCTACTTTTTTCGCATTGATCTGGAGATTTTCGAGAGTGTAATTTTCTAGCCTCAACCTAACAACAGCATGACCAACCGGATAATTTTTCGATGCACCAGGAGGGGGTGTCAAGGCTTCATATACTTCCAAAAGATTGACATTCAAACTTAAGGGAGCCTTTTGGGCATTTTTTAACATAATTGGTGTTTGAATGGGTAATTCAGGCTGGGGTGAAGAAGCCAGTGTAACAGAGGCTATCAAGAGAGCAAAATCTAACACACAGACCTCCATGAATTTGCTTGCTATTATATTTCAAGACGCAAGCCTAACCAGAAAGTTGTGTATTTGAATAGGCCGAGGCAGTGAATTAATCTGTGTCAAATTATGTTGAATTTAAGCGAAGGCGATCGCATAAAAACTGCTCCTATATTCAGAAAAAGATAAATCAATAAATCCATCGTTTGGAGATCCGCTAGAAAGACGACCACTCTGATTATCTACACCCCAGGGATTACGCACTACAATTCTTTGTTGTCCTGTATTAGTGGTATAGGCATTTGTCAGCGTGTAAGCATGACTAGGAACTGTATAAGATGTGTAATAGCTTTGAGAACCTAACTGTATAGCTTGACCACTTTGTAGTGCATTCACTATTTGATTGAAAGTTATACTGCTAACATAATATGGGGTTGCTGTACGTCCTGTGACGAACTGGAGCGGACGATTTACCGAATCACCATTACCAATTAAATCATAACCAGGTGCGCCTTCTCTCCATTCACGCCACTGAGCATAAGCCCGTTCAACTAGTGGAGACCAAAGTACATTAGCAGGGTTATTCGGATTTGCACTACCATTAGCCCTAGCACCAAATAACTCACCGTTAAAAGTAGCCAAGCGACGATCAACAGTTACCCAGTTAGGAGTGCTATTAGAGTAGAAGCGAATAGTGTATGTATTATCACCATTGTCAATAATCATACTGTCAATTATTGAACTGCGCTGATTGCCAGAATCATTAGATTGGGGAGCAAAAGTCGCACCTAACGCTCCCAGGAAAGCACAATCACCCCAATTACCTTGGTCAATATCACCAATCTGAGCGCGTCCAGAGCTACCAAATAAGTTACCTTGTGCTTGTACGTAAGTGAGATTGTAAGTTCTACCTGCGATTTGATCTGTAAACCTGGCTGTGGGAGCAATAGTTCCTAAAAACCAACGCCCCAGCACATTCAACTCAAAGGTGCTGGCAGACATATTGACAGTTGCACCTTCAGATACTCTGGTAGACAGGAACTCTACATAATCTGGCATCCGAAAACGTGTACTGTTACTAACTAATCTCCTTAAATCTGCGACCTCGTTAGCATCGATTACAGAATCATCTTGAGCATTACGAAAGATCGCCAACATATCATTGCGATCAAGCGTGCCATCACCTGCTCTGTTCCGAATTATTTCCCGTAGTCCAGCATCAACGATATTTTGGCTGTACCAATCTTGTGTTGGTGATGGTGATGGTGATGCAGATGATGTGGTAGTCAGAGTGTATGAGCCTGTTTCATTAGTAAAGTAACTACTAACTTGAATGCGGTAGTTGATTCCAGACTGGACAGTAAAAGTTAGCTCAGAGTTGGTACTGTCTCCTGAATCATCATTAGAGAGAATTGTTGAACCATTACTGGCATTGACCAAATAGAGATAAGTGTCAAATGTAGAAGAGTTTAAATTAATGCGAATTTGTTGACCAGTAGTTACTCCCGTTAATTGATAAAAATCTGAGTAATAACCATTACTCAATGTATCAGTGGTGTCTAGAGAACCAGTCACTGATTGATTAGAGCCAATACTCGCATTACCTGATGTGGTTGTAGTCAGAGTATAGTTACCAGTGTCTTGAGCAAAATAACTAGCAATACGGATGATATAGTTAACTCCAGATTGAACTGTAAAGATTAATTCAGAATTAGTTGTGCCATTAGCGTCATCGTTATAGTCAATGACTTCTCCCGTAGAGCTATTTATTAGTTGTAGATAGGTGTCAAAAAAGTTAGCGCTTAGATTCACTCGTACTTGTTGACCAGCAGTAACCCCAGTCAAACTATAGTCATCACGATAACTACCTTGGCGGGTGGGGTTATCAAAGTCAGTACTACTTAAAGTACCACTACGAGATTGATTAGCTCCTATAGAACCAACGATCGCACTACTGGCAGCAGCAATTAATGTATAGTCTCCTACTGCTTGAGCGCCATAACTACTAGTACGAACAATATATTCAACTCCTGATTGGACTGTGAAAGTCAGTTGTGAGTTAAGTCCAAAACCAGAGTCATCATCTTCAGCAATTACTCGTCCCGTTGTTGCATTCACCAGTTGTAGATAAGCATCAAAACCTGCATTCAAATTCAATTGGATCTGCTGACCGGCTGCAATACCGAATAAACGATAATCATCACTATAGCTACCAAGACGGGTAGGATTTGGGCGATCGCTCGTAGATAAACTAGCACTAACAGTTTGGCTTCCTGTTTGCAGATTGATAGCTCCTGTCGAGACTTCTGCACCAGTCAAAAAACTTCCATACTCATTTCCACGTCTTCCTTCTCTCTGACCTGAGGTAATAAAGTGGTTGTATGCTTGGGAGTAGTTGGCACCAAATACTGCTCTCAGGTCACTATTATTGTTCAAATAGTATCTGACATTGAACGAGAAGGACGATGCTCGTCCCTCACGTAAACCATTGAGTTGAAAGTGGTTATATAACTGCTGATTGTTTAAACCTGCGGCTGCTAAATCTGAGTTGACGCTGCGATAGTAATTAACATTAAAAGTATTAGAATAATCCCGCCCTTCATTCACTCCAGCTAACTCCAAGTGATATAGCAAAAACAGTCGGAAACCTGGGACTGTTCCTACTTCAAATGGTCTTCTACCCACAGCTTGAGCAAAGGCGGTTGGTAAATCGGGGTTATAACTTGCGTAGCGATTGATGTCGAAAAAGGGCGAAAATCTTCGTCCTTCTTCCACACCATAGCTACTGAGGTGATTCAAGGCTTGTTCCCGATTACCTCGAAAGGCTTGATTCAGGTCGGAGTTAGAAGCTAAATAGAAATCAATATCTACGAACTCTGAAAACCTTCTTCCGTCAGCCACGCCATTGTTTTGCAGATGGTTCAATAATTGCTGGTTGGTTCTTAACCCTGCTGCTGCTAAGTCAGGGTTGCTGGCGCGGTATAAGGAGAGATTAACAAAAGGTGAAAAGGAGCGTCCCTCATTCAATCCATGATTTTGGAAGTGAGACTGTAGTTGTGCATCTGTGATTAAGCCTGCTGCTGCTAGATCAGAATTGGCAACTCGGTAGAAATTCGCATTAAAAAAATTAACAGGCACAGATATACTCCTTTTTTGTGTCAGTTAAAAGATTATATATACGTAAAATAACGTAAGAAATAAAATTTAAAAATATACTTACGTAGAAAAATAGCGATCGCTATGGCAATTTGAGTCAAATATCTCATCTCGACACTATCTATCAGCATCGGTATAATAAGTTATTCAATTATGCGAATTTCTTTACATAATCTAGGTATAGCTTTAGAAAGTCTTTAAAGGAGTTCCAGCAAAAATGACCTAGTTAAAGTTGATTTTGTATCTCAATAATTGAAACAGAGCATAACGCTTTCTATTATTTATTCGTGCAGCGAGTTGACAGTGCATGAGCTACTGCATAAATCCTACTTGTCCAAATCCAGAAAATGTGGCTTTTAGCCAAAGGTGTGAGGCTTGTGGCTCACGGCTACTGTTGCGCGATCGTTATCGGGTGGTCAAACCATTGGGTCAAGGTGGCTTCGGTGCAACCTTTTTAGCCCATGATCAAATCTTGCCAGGGGAACCAAGTTGTGTGATTAAACAACTACGTCCCTCAGGAACAGCACCACACGTTTTGCAAATGGCGCGAGAATTATTTGAGCGAGAGGCTAAAACCTTAGGCACAATCGGCAATCATCCCCAAGTGCCGCGATTATTGGACTTTTTTGAGGAGCAAGAACAATTCTATTTAGTTCAAGAATACATCAGTGGTTCTACTCTTCAACAGGAAGTCAAGCTTAATGGTACTTTGAGCGAGGCTGGTGTTAAGCAATTTTTAAGTGAGATTCTACCGTTAGTACAATACATCCATGAACATAAAGTAATTCATCGTGATATTAAACCAGCTAACTTAATTCGCCGTTCTCAAGATGCCAGAATGGTACTGATTGACTTTGGCGCGGTCAAAAACCAAGTCAGTCAAGCGATTACAAACCAATCAGCACATACAGCATTGACTGCCTATGCAATTGGTACGCCTGGTTTTGCGCCTCCAGAGCAAATGGCGATGCGTCCAGTTTACGCTAGTGATATTTACGCCTTAGGCGTAACTTGTGTATATCTGCTGACAGGAAAAACACCTAAAGATTTAGATTACAATCCCACAACAGGCGAAGTGATGTGGGAACATTTGGTTCAAGCAAGTGACCACTTGATTAGTGTGTTGCGGAAAATGTTGGATGTATCGGTACGTAATCGCTACCAGTCAGCAACAGAAGTGCTAAAAGCTCTAGAAATAGAGCCATATTTGGAAAGTTTGGCTCAGGGATTACTCGTTAAATCAGATAAAGAGCAAATACCCCATCGTCCAGAAGATTCTGCGGTTTTATCTAGCAACTATTCTGCGGCGGCTACTGGTATAGGTGTAGCACAGGTAGCTGCCGCAATTCGAGCCAGAAGGGCTAAAGATGCAGCAGCAAAGTTACCAATGTTGCCTAACAGCAACAGTCATGGTAACGGGTTGCCGACTCAACAATCTAGGGTTGGGCGTAGATTAGATAGTCAAACTTTAATGAAAGCTTATCTTAAGGGGAGACGAGATTTTGCTCTTCACAATTTAAATTTACTCAATCTCCAAGGTGCTGATTTATCAGAAACAAATTTTCATTCTGCTCAATTACAAAACACTAATCTTCAAGGAGCTAACCTCCATAATAGTGATTTTGGCAGAGCTAGTTTGACACGCGCTAATCTCAGAGACGCTAATTTAAGTAAAGCTTACTTCAATCATGCCGATTTAGAAGGAGCAGACCTGCGCGGTGCAGACCTCAGCCATGCTTATCTCACTAATGCTAATCTCCGGGGAGCTAATTTGTGTGGTGCTAATCTTACAAGTGCAAAAGTTACTGATGAGCAATTAGCATTAGCGAAAACTAACTGGATGACTATACGTCCTAACGGTAAAAGAGGTTTGTTATAATTGGATAATTTAAATAAGATAACAATAATTACTAATTATAATTCCTGAATTTTCATTAATTAAATAATATGAACTTGAAAAGATGGCTATGACAGTGTATGAAGTAATCTTAGTAAGTCAAAACTAGTTTTAATCTAGGAAATAATCTATAGAACTTGTGAAAAATAGTTCAGTATCCAGAATCCATTAGTCAGGGTTAGACTCGCAAATAATTATAGACTGCTAAATTCTCAATTTAACAGTGGTTTTATTTATACAGAATAGTCTGCGGCAAAGATACACCTGTATATGCTTATTTTAATTCTAAATTCTGTTTGATAATTAACTAACAAAAGTAGCTATAAATATATGTTGCACTCTCAAGATACAGGTATAAAATTTCAGTTAAAAAACCAGGATATAGAAAAACGTTTGAGTTTATATCAAATATTTATTTCTTTGTATGAACGTCATAGTAATCTTCTGAATGAAATTCTTCAATTAGACAATATATCTCAGTCATCATGGATTAGTAAAAAGCCGTATTATGTACAAGGGGTAGTGAATGACTCAGCTATCTATGTTATCACCAACCTATGTGACAATCAAACACAAACTTTACAACAACTACAAAATATTTGGACGATAGGACGCGATCACAGTAATGGCATTTGCACTTACGATAAACTTTTATCTCGTCATCATGCGGCTATCCAATATATTGAAAATCAAGGCTTTTTATTGATAGATTTACAAAGTACAAATGGTTCTTTTGTGAATGGAGAACCAGTTTATCAACCAGTCTATCTCAAAGATGGCGATCGCGTCCGCTTAGGGAGTTTAACTTTTGATTTTTTCTTAAATCATAACTGCCGGATGCTACCAACATTAGCAGGAGATTTACTAAAACAAATGATGCTACCAAAACAGAATGATTCCAGTGAAAACTCAGATAATACTTTACAAATTCCCATAGATTCTAAATATGTAGAAAATTTAAAATATGGAGAATATGATTTAAGCTCTGAGCAAAAAGTCGATATTTTAGATCAATTTTTTCAGAGACAAGCATAATTAAATATTGAAATAAAGCTAGGCTAGTCTAGCTTTGTTTAAGCACTAGCAAAGAAAAGCAATCGTTCAAATCATATTTCTTATTTCTTAATTATTAATAAAATTTTTCTTGATGTTGTTGAATTGTTTTTGTATATTACTAGGTAAATGTTTTTTTAAGAAAATTCTTAACTGATTGTGTTGGATACATTTTTCTAATGCTTGAACCCAACTATCTGATATACCGACAGATTTTGCAGTTTTAAGAGTATCTTTAAGAGCATCCAACTGAGCGCCTTTTACCTTCATTCGTAAAATCTGATCTTCTGTAACATCTTTCTCAAAACAAGCAGGTAAATCCATACCTAAAATCCGAAAGTGAAGAATATTCCGGATACATTTTTCACAACGACAACAGTTGCGATCTTTTTGATCTCCTTGCCAACAAACTCTCAAGTTTTGTAATACTTCTTGGCTATTTGCAATGGCTCTGATCTTCTCTAA
This sequence comes from Anabaena subtropica FACHB-260, assembly GCF_014697105.1. Lineage (GTDB taxonomy): Bacteria > Cyanobacteriota > Cyanobacteriia > Cyanobacteriales > Nostocaceae > Trichormus > Trichormus subtropicus. Next base: position 27,810 of record NZ_JACJRF010000049.1, read on the forward strand.
ACGGGTAAAGGCTGCACCATCATGAATAATCCGAAAACTATTGCTTGATAGCAAATGATCTGTGACTGGATTAGAAGGATAAAGACGGGAAGGCTCATTATAATAAGAAGAACTAGGAATTAAACCTGCTGTATATCCACGTTGTAGCAAGCTAAGACAAGACGCAAGTGCTGTTACATAAGTATTTTCCCAATTTAATTTAGTAAATAGACGTAAATTAGTTGTCATTGTTATTAATTCTGCACCCACACTAGACAGGATTTTTTTTGATTTAGCAACTGCATTATTAAAAACTTCTTTTTCTTCCAAAGGGATATCAAATCCGTGTATCATCAATCCTGCTTGTAAGTTGCGTTGTATTTTAACTAAATTATGGGTGCGATGTTGAAATACAGTAAAGCAGCTATCTAAACCTCCAGAAAAAGTACTAACAATTTTGTCTAAATCTGTATTTTTAGCTGGTTCTTTTACAACTTCTGCATGAATATCAACTAATTTGTAAACATTTGGTCTCCAAGAACACCAAGCAGCTTGAAATTCTGCCAAATTTTGTAAAAGAGATGGAGAAACTTCACCATGAATAATTAAATTTTTATCCTGTTTCATGGCGATTAAGATGGTTGCCAGGACAAAAGGATCACAACTTTGAGTAATTATCTTTTTATGTTCTACAGGTATCTGAAACCAAAGAGTATCAATTTTTTTTTGCGAGTTTTCAACAGTAACATTTATTGTTAATTTACCTTCGTTCTCAACTATTGGCTCTTGCCATACATGAATTTTACTCATTAGAACACACCCTGATTTTGTAAAAATACTGATAAAAGAGTTAATCTGAATATCAAATTTCCACTTTTTCTTGTTGGATTCTCCCTGGCTCACTTGATTCCAATACTTGCTGAATGGCAATTTTTATCTGAGAAGTATCTTTGACAAATTTACAGAATGGAATCTGCTTTGTCCAAGCCTCGTAAAAAGATTCATTTTTGTAGTAACTGTTTGGAAAGAAAATATGAGGTATTTTTAAAAGTGTAGAGAGAATATGCCCATGTAATCGGTTAGTTATTACTAGCTTATGTTGCTGGAGTTGGTAAATGCCACTGTGCATCAAACTCCATGAATACTGGTGCATTTTTGGATTGTATAATTCTTGGAAAATATTAGTATATGGATGCAAGTATTGCCATTTTTGTCTAGAAAGCCAATCAGATGGATTTGCCAAGCCTTTTTGCCATCCTTCTCTAAATAAAGCAGATCCATAACGTATAAGTAGGTTGTCAGGATGTCCTACTTTCCATTGATATGAAACCCAATCATCAATTTTTAAGTTGGGAATATCCCACATATTTTCTGTAAATTCTTGATTTAGTTCTTTATCTTGTCTACAAAGATATAGAATCGAGGATTTGGGAGAAACAATATTATTAATGCCTGGTAAATCAGTCATTTGAAAAGCCATATCCGGGGCTTTAAAAATCTGACATTTATCAAAAGCGTCCCTTGCTAACTTGTAACTATAATCATCACGGGTAAATATAGTTAAATTAGGATGACGATTAAAGATGTCTGCTGCTTTTTTTAAATTCGCAGAATCATGAAAATATATACTTTGGGGTAAAATGACGATTGGGCGATCGCGATACGTAGAAATAATGTATTCCCGAAAATTCTGATAATCAGGCCATAAATCTCCTAGATTTCCTCCTCCCGTAAGAACTATAGGGGAGTTATTAGCTTTCTCTTTTAAAGTGATAGGAGAAAAATCACCCACACTAGAGGCATATTGTATTTTTACGCCTTTAACTTTAGTTAAATAGAATACACCGCCCAGCCATATTAAGTGATCTCCTATGTTGGGATATGCTGGATAGTCTAGGAATGCACATGATTTAAAATTCTCCATTTGCCCTAAGGATTTGTGCAAATATTCCTTCAGTTGATGATTTGTATAAATTGTCATATTCTTCGCAGTATAAACAACTTAGTAGAAGTACTATCAGTACCTACTTAGATATCATACTCATATTTCATTTATAAACAAAGTAATTTCTTAATTTATTTATCTAAAGTTTATAGTTGTATGATTGCTGCAAGTTATAAAACAGTACTCATGAAAAATTTAAATTTACAGTAAGAAAATTTTACTATTTACGTAAGAGCTTTATAATTAATTCAATTAATAGCGACATCTCATTAATTTAATGAAACTCATAAAAATCCATAAATTAAAAGATTACTCCATCTGGAGTAATCTTTTGATGAATAGCAGTATTATGTGATCATGTTCAGACTAACTTGGTGTGATTAACGTTCAAATATCACACCATCAATATTATTCTTCCTCTTCTACATCATCATCATCTTCTTCGTCTTCGTTGTTTTTAGCTACAGAGTTTGCGGAAACAACAGCTCCTTTATCTAATTTTTCACGCACCTGTTGTTTAATTTGTTCACTGAATTCTGGTTTTTCTTCTAGGTATTTGATAGCGTTATCTCGGCCTTGAGAAATATTATCGCCGTTATAACTGTACCAAGCTCCTTTACGGATGAGAATACCAGTTTCTTCAGCTAAATCGACTAAACAACCGATAGTCGAAACTCCTTTACCAAAAATAATGTCAAATTCCGCGATTCTAAAAGGTGGTGCAACTTTATTTTTGGCAACTTTGACTTTAACTCGGTTACCAAATTCATCAGTACCTTTTTTCAAGGTTTGAATACGACGAATATCTAAGCGTACTGAAGCATAGAACTTCAATGCGTTACCACCAGTTGTTGTTTCTGGGCTACCGTAGGTGACACCAATTTTTTGTCGCAACTGGTTAATGAAAATGACTGTGCAACCAGATTTACCGATGTTGCCAGTAATTTTGCGTAGAGCTTGGCTCATGAGTCTTGCTTGTAAACCGACGTGAGCATCACCCATATCACCTTCGATTTCTGCACGGGGAACCAACGCTGCTACTGAGTCAATTACTACAATATCAACGGCGGCGGAGCGCACCAATTGATCAACAATTTCCAATGCTGATTCGCCAGTGTCAGGTTGGGAAACCAGTAAGTTTGCGATATCTACACCCAAGGCTGCGGCGTAGGTGGGGTCTAGGGCGTGTTCAGCATCAACAAAGGCAGCAATTCCGCCTTCTCTTTGCACTTCTGCGATCGCATGGAGTGCTACTGTTGTTTTACCGGAACTTTCCGGGCCATAAATCTCAATCACCCGCCCCTTGGGTAAACCGCCACCCAAAGCTAAATCCAAGGTGAGCGCTCCTGTAGAAATTGTTTCTACCCGCATCCGGGTAGCATCACCCAGGCGCATGATTGCTCCTTTACCGAAGCTGCGCTCAATTTGGTTAAGTACCATAGTCAGCGCTTTTTGCTTGCCAGAAGTATCGGTATTGATAGCCATTCCTGCCTCTAAAATATATGGATTTAAGTAGTTTGGGGTTTGGAGTTTGAGTAGAACAGATATACTATTTTAGCCGGAAAATTCTAGTATAGGACTTCTCAAATTAAAAAGTAACTTTGACAAGATCGTAACCCAATCACTACCTAATTGGGGTAGCTTTACATAATGAGTACTGAGTTCAAATTCTCCTCTTGTTCCTCTGCTCCCTTGATTTGAGTTCCTCATCTAAATTTTTGCATGAAGCGACGGTCTATCCAATCTTTCCACTGCCAGAATAGTTGGTGTGGTGGTAAAGTAATACAACCTCTGGTGGCGATCGCTCTTTTGTCACCTGTACCAATTAACATTAAATATTGTTGCTGTGGCTTGTAGGGTTTGAGCGACTGTCCCCATAACATCCGCCGCAAGTTTTCAAATAAGGGCTTACCCTGGCGTACAGCAAATACCCCTGCCTTTGGACGGGGATGATGAATCATTGTGGCGATGTCCCCGGCTGCAAATACCTCTGGGTGCGTTGGTGATTGTAATGTGTCCTCAACTAAAATAAAGCCTCGCTCATCAGTGGCTAATCCTGTGGTTTTTAACCAGTGGGGGGCTGAGGCTTGGGTTACCCAAAAAATTTTGTGGCATTTTACTTTTATGCCAGATTCACATTGAATGTCTAATAATTCTTCAATTTTGTTGTCGGCAGATGGTGCAATTTGACAAACTGTTTCCCCTAAGTGTAAGTTAATGCCGCGCCTAATTAAAATTTGCTTGACCTGACGTTGCACTGATGGGTGATGGTGAGACATCAGTTCAGGTTGGCGATGAAATAAATGAATTTCTAGATTATTCAGGGGTTGTTGGGCTTGTTGTAAGATGCGCTGTAGATGTGTTTGCATTGATAGCGCCAGTTCCACGCCACCAGCACCACCGCCGGCGATCGCAATACTCCGCTTGATTTGAGGATTTTGAGCTACACTGTCTAGTAACTGATACCAATGCTCTAGTAATTGAGATACTGGTTTAGCAGGAATTGCATATTCTGCTGCACCGGATACAGATATTGTGGCTGGAGTGCTGCCAATATCAATAGACAGTAAGTCGAAATCTACCGCCGGACGGTTAGCACAAATTACTTTGTGGTTTTTTAAATCTAGGTCAATGACTTTATCGATATACAACTGCGCTTGAGCAAAGTTAGCTAATCTTTGCAAGTCAATATGGCATTCGTCACGACTGTAAACACCAGAAATATGTCCTGGTAACATTCCAGAATATGGTGTATCTGAAGCTAGTGTTATTAAAGTTAAACTTACTCCGGGTAGAGGTTTCATGCCGAACATTCTGAGTACAATGACATGACTGTGACCTCCACCAATTAGTACTAAATTCTGCTGCATCTATTTGTAATTTAAATAATAGTGATTTGTCTGTAGTTAGTAATTGCAGTATTTTTTACACAACTATAAGGTCAAATTGTTAGCTTTTGGATAATGGATGATTTATCTATAACAATCCGATTTGATTTTTGTGAACGTAGCCTGCGCTTGTGCTTAAAAATCTAAGTATATGTAGGGTGGGCAATGCCAACGTCACTACTCTCAACCCTGGAAACCCACGCACATACTTGGCTACCCTACCTGTATTTCTAACATCAAATAAAAATCATATATGTAATATCTATTTTTAAATTAGTAAATATTGATGACAACTTAATATTTAAATTATATAGCGATTTCTAGCTAAGTGAGGTATGTCATCTAACTATTTTTTTGTTACAAAGTATCAAGTAAAAAATGAATTATGCTCATATAAAATGCCCAAAAACTATTAGAGTATTAATTGATATACGCTGCTAAAACAAGTATTATTTTTTAGTAGTAAAATAAATATTATCATTACAATCACGAATACTCAAATTTTAAAAATATAGGCAAAATAGCAAATAAAACTAATCTCTTAAATATTCCCTTGTTTATGTTAAATATAATTTTTAATGTTTATCGTACAGTCGCAGGGCAGATACAACATAATCACGCTTTTGTAGGAGATATCATCAATGAGATGGTTTTTCCTTGTAAAGAAATACAAAGTTTTTCCCCACGGGTGGGGCGGGGAAAAATTGCCCAACGCTTAAAAATAGCAATAGAATACTTGCACCATGAAACAATAGAATCCCGACTGAAAGCAGTTTATGAGTTAGAGCAGATAGCTCAAGATTATCCACAACATCACTGGTTAATCATGGAAGCTCTCAGCAATTTTGTACGCCTTAATGCTTTTAATATTTCTCCAGCACAGTTAAACACTGGCTCAACATCACCACTTCATGCAGAAATTCAAGCCGCTTTAACTGTGATTGCTCAGAGGGATAGAAAACAAGACCCAGAAAATAAACAATTAGATTTAAGCCATGTTGATATAAGAGGAGCAAATCTGAGAAAAGCCAATTTAGAACAAGCAAACCTCTATCGTGTTAACCTCTCTGGCGCAAACTTAGCTGAAGCTAATCTTTGTGGGACGATTCTTAGCGCCGCCGACTTATCTGGCGCTAACCTTGCTGGCGCAAATCTATCTGGCTCAATTCTCAGTGCTGCAAATCTGACTGGTGTAAATCTCACAGGAGCTAATTTGTCTAGAGCAAGTTTATATTTAGCTAATTTGCAGGAAGCAATCTTAAATGAGACAATATTTAATGAAGCAAATCTACGAGATGTAAAATTTACGACTACCGAAATCAGCAATGGTAATTCGGTAAGCATTCGTCATCCAAAATCTAAAAGTTAGAATGAATAAGATATCAATTCTGATTTTTCTCATCCCTTGCTGGATTTTGACTTCTGAATTCTTACATAATCCTTAAATTCCTTATTCCTGTGATCATTAAAGCATTAATTAATGCACTGAGTACGATATTTAAATTTAGATTTAAATGGTGTATTATTTTCTAGAAAACACATGAGTATTCATTGTGTGTGGTAAGGAATGATACGATTATGCCTGCTAATAAGACAGATAAATTATGGCGCTGGTTGATTGGCATAACCGTTATATTTGCCGTTAGCGTGGCTATTATTTTATTTGCATCCTCAAATTCTGAAGGATTAAGTATTCAACAAAAATTACAATCTAGAAATCAAGCCTTAACAACTACTGCCATCATTTTTTTGGGATTGGGAGTGATGATTAACGCTTACTATGCAGCCAAGCGTGTGGATGCGATAAATAAAAGTGCCTTAGCTGCTGAAAAGAACGTAGAAGTCAGTATTCAAAATACCAAATTATCTGAAGATAGATTAATTTCAGAACGTCTGATGACGGCGATTACCCAACTTGGACATGAAAAAATTGAAACCCGAACAGGCGCAATTTATGTCTTAGAAAAAGTCGCGCAGGATTTTCCCCAAGAACACTGGACAGTTATCGAAATCCTTACAGCTTTTATTCGTGAGAATGCTCCTATTCGGGAAATAGAAGAACAAAAAGAAGACGACTCACAGCCAACATCTTTGAATAGATATAAGTACGGGGAGCGTCAAACACCACAGTTGCGTTTGAATATTCATGAAGAATCGCCAAAAATTCGCAGGGATATTCAAATAGCCTTGACGGTCATTGGACGACGTAATTACTTACAAGAAGAAGAAAATAAAAAACTCGATTTACGTAATATTGATTTGAGGCGAGTAGAACTGTTGGGAGCCAATTTACAACGAGCAGACCTGCGTGGTTGTGATTTTCGGGGGGCTGACTTACGTGGTTGCGACCTCAGTGGAGCAAATCTTGATAGTGTTAAGTTTGCTGGTGCTATTCTTTTTGAGGCTACTTTATTAAAAGCTAATTTGCAAGGAGCAGATATACATGGAGCAAACCTGAATCGCGCTGACCTTTGTGGCGCAAATTTGCGGGGTGCTAATCTGATGGGTGCAAGTCTGCGTGCAGCTAACTTACAAGGAGCCAATCTTTATAAAGTTAATTTGCAACAAGCAATACTCAAGTTGGCTAATCTTTCCGGTGCAAAGCTGTTTTTGGCTAACCTACAAGGAGCAAAACTTGGTAAAGCTAATTTATATCTTTGTGGCTTAATCGGTGCAAATTTACAAGGTGCAAATCTTAATGGTGCAAATCTTAATGGTGCAAATTTAAATGCAGCAAAGTTACAACAAGCAGAAATTTTATTTGCTGACTTCACTGAAGCTAGTTTGACAGAAGCGGATTTGTGTAAAGCTAATTTGATGGGGGCAAATTTACAAAGAGCCAGTCTGTATCAAGCAAATCTTTCTCAGGCTAATCTTGTTGGTGCTAATTTATCTGATACTAACTTTTGTGATGTCAAATTAGCTGGGGCAATTCTCACAGGAGTCAAAAATTTAAAGCCACAACAACTTAGCATGGCATTTGGCGATCGCACAACTCGCTTACCTGATAATTTTGAAATACCAATACATTGGCGACAATCTAGTTAACTTAGCAAGAAACTTATTAAAACCAAGGACTCTGTTCTTTATCCCAACACTCGTTTTGATTCCAGGTTCGACCTGTATACTCACATTCATATTGGTCGTCAATCCAAGGAAGTGAAGTAGGATAACTAGACTTAGTAAAGGAATTAATGTAGAAAAACAGAGCTTGAATAATTGCAATACTAGCTATGAATAGTAAACCTGAACAGGTACCATATATTATTAACTTAAGTAGGATTACCCAGTATAACTTGCCTTTTCCATTATGCAAGCGGTCTTTCATAATGTTTTCTCAGTATTTCAGCATGAGTAGGTTACGAAGTTGCGGTACTGATAAATCCTTCACACTTATTGGGTGACAAGAATTATTTTTTTAATTGAACAACCATAGTAAGTTTTTTTGAAAATAGTTGTACCTAAGTAAGTCTACCATTCTTCATATTAAAAAAAGTATATAAATATAAAGTTTTCATAGTATTTAATTTATGGGTTATGAAATGCTTATCTGATTTTTTTAAAATCTAGAAATTCATGAAATAAAAAATATAAAATTTTCTACCTCAGCAAATTAAAGCGAGATAACAGGGTAATTGGGAAGTTTACAGATTGAGATTTTATTTTTTACAGATATAATATTTAAATCTAAATTTGTATAATCTTCACATTTATTAAGTGTAATACCTCTAATAAGCAGCTATTTTGTTTTTCAGGTAAAGAAAAGCCCCTTTTATTAAGGTTTTTGTAAAGAAATTGTGAAAATTAGGGGATTTTCCTTAATCACTGAAGTCGCAAGAGGCTAAAAGCCTCTAATCTCTTTTTTCAACTCACGAGGCTGCAAGATACGGACAGACTGTACTCAAACGTACTTTTTTAGCTATGAAATATTTTTAAAATTTATAAAGGCACATTAAGAGACCATTTATAAAGTAAATCTTAAGTAGGGGAAGCAAAAAGCGGTGTAGATGTTCTTCCCGCTTTATTGCCGTTGTGTTACGGCTATGAAAGGATTTGTGACTTAGAGACAAGACAATTTAGCCGTAACGCACCATCCGTGAGGCGGTGCGTTAGGCGCAAGGATATTTATTTCGTGACCAATCATCTTGGAAATCAGCGCCTAACACACCCTACAATAATTTTATTTTTGCTTTATAAATAACCTCTAAAGTGGAAATTTTATAATTTGTGATGTTTATAAAATTTTGCCTGATTGAGTAACAGATAGAATTACTATGTGCTAAGTCCGAATCAGAAATCAAATTTCCCGTGAATATTGTTAAATTGGTCAGTAATTTGTGCAATGAGTGCTGAATCTAGAGCATAAATTGCTAAAAATTCCTATATTTTATTCAGTAGTATTAATCTTACCCCTTGTTCAGTAGATTTAACTAGTTATGCCCTTAGACTTAAAAAGATTTTATCAAGCTTCTAATCCAAGCAGACCTCTGATTATGGGCAATGCTAGCGATCGCCGATACTATATCGATTTTGCGGCGGTACGGGGCGGTAAAATCATTGAGGCGTTACTGCGTACAATTACGAGAATATCACCGGATGCCCCCACCTGTCAGCTATTTACGGGGCATCTTGGCTGTGGCAAATCCACAGAATTATTACGACTGAAAGCCGAGTTAGAAGAACAGCAATTTCACGTAGTTTATTTTGAGTCTACCCACGTCTTAGAAATGGCAGATGTGGATGTAACTGATATTTTACTAGCGATCGCCGGTCAGGTGAGCGAAAGTTTAGAAGCCATCAAAATCCGCCTCAAGCCTAACTACTTTACTAAGTTATTTGGGGAGGTGGTAGATTTTCTGCAAACGCCGATTGAATTGGGTGTGGAGGGTGAGTTATCCATAGGAATTGCCAAAATTACCGCTAAGACGAAGGAAAGTCCCCAATTACGGCGACGGTTGCGAGATTACTTAGAACCACGTACACAAAATATACTGCAATCTATTAACTTAGAATTACTAGAACGGGCGAATACAGAACTGAAAGCCTTGGGAAAAAAGGGATTGGTGGTAATTGTCGATAACTTGGATAGAGTAGCAATTCGACCTTTACCATCCGGGCGATCGCTCCCAGAATACTTGTTTATTGAACGGGGTGAGCAGTTACGTAAACTCAACTGTCATGTAGTTTACACCATTCCCTTGGCTTTAACTTTCTCCAACGATAGCGCCGAACTGCAACATCGCTTGGGGGGTGGGGTAGCGCCAAAAGTTTTACCGATGATACCTGTACGCCTACGGTCTGGGGAGATTTTTACCCAGGGATTAACACTGATGCGACAAATGGTATTGGCGAGGAGCTTTCCTGACATTACCCCTGGCGATCGGTTAGGCTTAATTACAGAGGTGTTTGATAGTTTAGAAACATTAGATAGATTGTGCTTGATCAGTGGTGGTCATGTACGTGACTTATTAGGGTTGCTGTTTGACTGTCTGCGGGAACAAGACCCACCTTTTGGGCGGGAGTGTGTCGAATTAGTCATTCAAAGACAAAGAGACTACCGCGCCAACGCCATTGACCCCCATGAATGGGAGTTGATTTTTCAGGTGGTACAACAGCAGAGAGTGAGAGGTGATATTGAATACCATACATTGTTGCGGAGCTTATTTGTTTTTGAATACCGCGACCATCAAGGAGCTTGGTTTGCTGTCAACCCAGTTATAGCGGAGACACAAAAATTTAAATCATGGCTGAAGGATACCCACCAGTAGATATCAAGATAGCAAACGAGCGTGCTTTCAAGAGTTTACAAAGAGCGATCGCACTGTCTCATGATAATTTTTCTGTAGCCTTAGTTTACTGTAATTATCGTGTCTTGCAAGAGCGAATACTGCAACGACTCGATGAAATGGCGACCGATACTTACATTCAAAAAGTTGTCCTCCCCCCCAATACCAGAAGCTTTTATACAACCCTCCACTTTAATACCATCCCTGGACAGGAACCACCATCAGCCTTGATGGTATTGGGCTTAGAGTCAGTTGATGAAATTGACGATTTACTCAGAGCAATGAATCATATCCGGGATGAATTGCCTAAATGTCATTCATTTCCGATGATTTTTTGGGTGAATGAAGAAGTTTTACAAAAGGTGATGCGTTTAGCGCCGGATTTCGCTAGTTGGGCGGCGACACCAATCCGGTTTGAAATGACAACGCCGGAGTTGCTGCAATTTCTCCAACAAGAAACTGATTCCTTATTTGCCAAAGTCTTACCCAAAAATATCGGACAACACCAACAGCCACGAGTCGGTGATAATTACTCTACCTTAGAGCAAGTTTGGGAACATAGTAATGAACTACACTATGCCATTGCCGAACTGCATGAGCGCGGGATAACCTTAGAGCCAGAATTAAACGCCAGTTTAAAATTTGTGTTTGGCTTAGATAATTATGTCAGCGATCGCATTCATCATGCCTTACATCATTTTCAACAAAGCCTGCAAGTTTGGCAACAACTGGTCGAGATAGAAGATAAAGAACAGAGAAATTCTTCCCCCACTTTCCCCACTCCCCCTACTCCCCCATCTTCCCCATCTCTCAGACAGGCAGTTTTACAATACTACATCGGACTATGTTACTGTCGTTTAGCCGAACAGAATCAGCTAGATAATCGCCGTCATTGGGAAACAGCAAAATTTTACTTTCAAGAGTGCTTGGAAATTTTGGAGATAGCCAATAGACCAGATATTGCAGGTGAATTTATTGGTCAGTTTGCCGAAGTTTTAGAACATCTGCAAGCCTGGGATGAATTACAGACTGTGGCTGAAAAAGCCCTGGAGTTACATCATACTTACGGTAATCAGATTCAACTAGCTTGTGATTATGGTTTTCTGGCCCAGGTGGCGCTACAGCATTCGCGCTGGGTGCAAGCGAGCATTTTGGCGCACGTATCACTGTTAAAATTAAGCGAAGCGCAAAAGCACAGTGATAGTGACTCCCATCATGGCTTATTTCCCTTGCTGTTGGCACAGATATATTACCTAATTTTAGCGAAAGCACAACAAAAGTTAGGTGATCAGACAATTGCAGAGGAATATTTAGATAAAGCTACCAAAGAATTACCCGTAGCCTTAGAAAATAGCGCCCATCAATATGATGCCCACCGTTATATTAGACTGTTGCGGACATTGCGATCGCTCTATTTTGAAGCAGGCAGATATCTAGAAGCTTACGGGATTCGACAAAAACGCCGTTCTGTCGAACAACAGTATGGCTTGCGGGCTTTTATCGGTGCGGGGAGGTTACAACCTCAAAGACAGGCGACCAATCCAGCCTTGATGTCACCATCAGCAAGCAGTACTGTGGCTTTAGAAATTGCGGCTTCTGGTCGAGAACAGGATATTAATAACTTAATTGGCAGAATTAGTCGGTCTGACCAAAAACTGATTGTGATTCATGGCCCTTCTGGAGTGGGGAAAAGTTCCACTGTCACGGCTGGTTTAGTCCCAGCATTACAGAATCGAGCGATCGGTGATCAAATTGCTGTGCCTGTAGTATTGCAAGTATACACCGATTGGGTACGAGAATTAGGCAAATCTTTAACTGAGGCGGTGACTCACATTCAAGGAGAAACCCATATTTCCCCAGATATTTTATCCACACCCACACCGGCGATAGGTATAGGCAATGCTAGACCGATGGCGATCGCTGATATATTAGGACAACTACGCCAAAATGCCAATAACCATCTAATCACCGTTTTGATTTTCGACCAGTTTGAAGAATTTTTCTTTGGTTATAGTGATGATCGGCAACAAAAACAAGAGTTTGATCAATTTTTGCATCAATGTCTGAATATATCTTTTGTCAAAATTATCCTCTCCATCAGAGAAGATTATTTACATAGATTATTAGAATTTAAACATCTTTCCCGCCTGGAAGCAATTAATAATAATATTCTCGATAAACATATCCGCTATCAATTAAATAATTTTTCTCCAGAATACGCCAAAGCCGTTATTCAGAAATTAACAGAACGTTCTCAATTTAATTTAGAACCAGCCTTAATTGATGCTGTAGTTGAAGATTTATCTACCGAATTAGGAGAAGTCCGCCCCATAGAATTGCAAGTAGTCGGCGCACAAATCCAAGATGAGCGCATCAATACCTTAAAAGAATATCAGCAATATCGACCAAACAAACTTATAGAGAGATATATTAAAGAACTCCTCAAAGACTGTGGCCCCGAAAATGAACGTGCAGCTTTACTAGTTTTATATTTATTAACAGATGAAAGTAACAAACGACCTTTTAAAACCCGTGCAGAATTAACCGCCGAACTAGCAGAATTAGAAGACCCAGACAAATTAGAACTAGTCTTAGACATTTTAGTTAGCTCTGGTTTAGTCGTATTATTTCCTGATGTTCCCGAACGCTATCAACTCATTCATGATTATTTAGTAGACTTGATTCGCTACCTCCAACAACAGGAATCCAGCTTACAAGCACAACTTGACCAACTGCGCCGCAAAGCCCAACAAAGTCAAAGTGAAATTGAGCGCCTCAAAAGCGAACTCAGGCAAAAAAAGCAGCAATCCCAGATCACAGTTACTTATCCCCAGCAGGGATTAGATTTAGTTACCCAATTGCGGGAATTACGCAAGCGAGAAGAACTAACTCAACTAGAAATTGAACAATTACGGGCAGAACTCAAAGAGAAAGAGTTAACAGCCCAACTAGCCGAAAGTCAGAAACAACAAAGGTTGAGTGAAGCTAAAGTAAATCGTTCACTGAAAATAGCCTTGACAGTTTCCTGTCTCGCTATCTTGGGATTAAGTGTTTCTATTATTACCGCCGTAGATAGCGAAATTAGAACCCTCAGTGTCTCCAGTGAAGCTTTGTTTGCTTCTCAAAAAGGTATCGATGCTTTAAAAGAAGGTGTCAAAGCCGGGAGAAAACTGCAACGGGCTATTTGGGTAGACGCTCACACCAGAGAACAGGTACAAACAGCACTGTATCAAGCCGTTGTGGGAGTCAGGGAACACAACCGTTTAGAAGGACATACCGCAGGGATAAACGGTGCTGTATTTAGCCCTAATGGTTCCCTGATTGCTTCCGCCAGCGCCGATAATACCATCAATCTTTGGCGTAATGATGGCAGTTTAATCAATACATTGTCCCAACACACCAACGTGGTTAATAGTGTCAGCTTCAGCCCTGATGGTTTATTGATTGCCTCTACTAGCCAAGACAAGACAGTAAAATTGTGGAATCGAGTCGGGCAATTAGTCACAACTCTAGAAGGTCATGAGGATGTAGTCAATAGCGCCAGTTTTAGCCCCGATGGAGAAACTATTGCTTCCGCCAGTAGCGACAAGACTATCAAGCTGTGGAATCGAGAAGGGAAATTATTGACAACGTTAAAAAATCATGGTGATGCAGTTTTGGGTATAGCTTGGACAGGTGATGGTCAAACTCTCGCTTCCGTGGGTGCTGACAATACCATCAAGCTTTGGAGTCAGCAAGGTCAACTACTCAAAACCTGGAAAGGTCATGATGATGCAGTCTTGGGTGTAGCTTGGTCGCCTAATGATGAAATCATCGCTACGGCTAGTTTTGACAAGACCGTCAAACTGTGGAATCGTCAAGGTAATTTATTGCGAACCCTATCAGGACATACGGCGGGAGTTACAGCCGTTACATTCAGTCCTAATGGTGAAACCATCGCCTCTGCAAGTATAGATGCAACATTGAAACTATGGAGTCTCCAAGGTCGGCTGTTGGGAACATTAAAAGGACATAACACCTGGGTGAATAGTGTCAGTTTTAGCCCTGATGGTCGCACCCTCGCCTCTGGTAGTCGAGATAAAACGGTGACACTCTGGCGATGGGATGAAGTGCTATTGCGAAACCCCAAAGCCGATGGTAACGACTGGATAACTAGTATTAGTTTTAGCCCTGATGGTGAGGCTGTGGCGGCGGCGAGTCGAGATAAAACCGTGAAAATCTTGCATCGCAATGGGAGATTACTCAACACCTTTAAAGGACATAAAGATTCAATTTGGGGTGTTGCATGGTCGCCAAATCAGCAGATGATAGCCTCAGCCAGTAAAGATAAACTAGTGAAGTTGTGGAATCCGGATGGTAAACTACTGCATACCTTACAAGGTCACAAAGATGGAGTTTTAGCTGTAGCATGGTCATCAGATAGTCAAGCGATCGCTTCAGCTAGTAAAGATAAAATGGTGAAGTTGTGGAGTCGAGAAGGAAAACTACTCCACACCTTACAAGGTCACACCGATGCAGTCAATTGGGTCAGTTTTAGCCCTGATGGCAAGTTGTTAGCCTCCGTCGGTGATGATACCACCGTCAAGTTATGGAATCGAGAAGGTCAACTACTCCACACCCTCAAAGAACATAGCCGCCGAGTCAATGGGGTAGCGTGGTCGCCAGATGGACAAATTTTAGCTTCTGCAAGTATCGACGGCACAGTTAAACTGTGGAATCGGGATGGTAGCCTATTAAGAAATCTTCCTGGTGATGGTGATAGTTTTATCAGTGTCAGCTTTAGTTCTGACGGTCAGATGTTAGCCGCTAGTAGTGATGATAAAGTCAGGCTGTGGAACCAGAAAGGAACCTTGCTCATGGTCTTAAAAGGTGACAAAGAAGAATTAACTAGTGTCACCTTCAGTCCTGACAGTAAGATTTTGGCAACAGGTAGCGGTAATGGTCAGGTAATTTTCCAGAATTTAGCAGAGATTAGATTAGAGAATTTACTGGCGCGGGGGTGTGATTTACTACGGGATTATTTAAAAACTAATCTAGATGTGACAAAGAGCGATCGCACCCTCTGCCCTCATACTAGTAATAGATTAGACTAATATTTTTACTTTGTAAGTACAAAAATAAGCTGCTACATATAGCGCTTCTCGTTTGTATACAATCCACTCTGACCTCTCTCCAAACCTCTCTCCTACAAGGCTACGGTGTACACACAAGTTTGCCCAGAGCGAGTTTCCAGCCAAAAAAAGTGGATTCAAATTGCTCAAGACCGCGAACCAAAGTAGTAATACCAGGAGGTTTTTGA
>NZ_JACJRF010000005.1 GCF_014697105.1 Anabaena subtropica FACHB-260
GTTCTTCTTCGCTCTCTGCGATTTCAATCTTAAAAGTGCGGCTCATGGTTATTTTAATTTATCGAGTTTGTTTCCTCTATTATATGCACCTTCATATTAAACTGGTATAAGGAGTAAGGAGTAAGGAGTAATGAGTAATGAATCATTACTGAAATATAAGGTTTAAAGCCCAGTGGAATTGTGGGCGTGAGCTTCCCTTGCTCCCTTGGTTGTTCGCGCAGCGTCCCGTAGAGAAGCCCCCACCCGCAAGTGACGTGGTTTTCTCTCCCTGCTCCCTGCCCCCTGCTCCCTTAACTTTGCTACTATCTTCTTTGAGTTCCTACTCTCGCCACAAAGCAATACCGCCCAACAAACCAGTGATATTAGGGATCAGCTTGACATTTAAAGGTAGCTGAAAATTTACCCTAACAGCTTCACCACCGCCGATATAAAGATAATCATAGTTGAATAGTCGTTGCAAAGATGCGATCGCCTTTTCTAAGCGACGGTTCCATCTCTTCTGACCAATTTTATCTAAAGTTGCCCGTCCTAGTTGTTCTTCATAAGTTTCCTTCTTCCGAAACCGATGATGTCCCATTTCCATATTCGGCACTAATTTACCATCCACAAACAACGCCGAACCAAACCCCGTCCCCAAGGTAATCACCAATTCCACACCCTTACCTTTAATAGCACCAAAGCCTTGCATATCTGCATCATTAATCACCCGTACAGGTTTATTTAAGCGTTGTGACAGCGCCGTTTCTAAATCAAATCCAATCCAATCTGAATGTAAGTTGACTGCTGTTTCAGTGACACCAGAGCGTACCACACCAGGAAAACCCACGGAAACCCGATGAAATTCGCCTTGAGCAGCAGCTAACACCATAATGGCATTGATTATAACCTCTGGTGTGGCAGGTTGGGGTGTATCGACACGCGCCCTTTCTGTCACAGGATTTCCCGTAATATCCAAAACTAAAGCTTTGACACCACTACCACCAATATCTACCGATAAAGTGCGAATTGAACCGTTATCTTCAACCATTGAGTCTTTACCTTTTTACTGCTGATGATTTGGCTATTATGCTTTGAAATGAGAGCTAGGGACTAGGGAGATAAGAGAAAGAACTGTTGACTATGGACTCAATACGGTTCGGATAAGCAGGGGGTGCAGGGGAGGCAGGGGAGGGAAGAGAGTTATTATTAAGCAATTTCTCTTCCCCTGCTTCTATTCTCCCCCTGCACCCCCTGCTCGCCTCAACAGATAACTCTGTTAACCGAACCGTATTGACTATGGACTAATGAGTTATGCTCTCATCCAGTTAACATAAAAATGATGCGATATTAGTAGGCGAAAGCCACATTCTTTCATTTTTAATTTCTAAAAATGCACAGTTTTATTCCCCCAGAACGGTTTTTCCCCTACCTTACCTGGACAGAAATTCAGGAAATGCCAAATAAAGAGAATGTGGTTATCATCCAGCCTGTAGGGGCAATTGAACAACATGGACCCCATCTGCCATTGATTGTTGATGCTGCCATTGGTGTAGGGGTGTTGGGAAAAGCTTTATCTAAACTTGATACTAACATTCCCGCCTACGCCTTACCCATCCTCTATTATGGTAAATCCAACGAACACTGGCATTTTCCGGGGACGATTACCCTTAGCACAGAAACGCTGACAGCAACAATCATGGAAGTGGGAGAGAGCATTTACCGTGCAGGGTTTAGAAAATTGGTGTTAATGAATTCCCACGGGGGACAACCCCAAGTCATGCAAATGGCGGCGCGAGATTTGCACGTAAAGTATGGTGATTTTGCCGTGTTCCCTTTATTTACTTGGCGTGTACCACATATAACAAAGGAATTGTTAACACCAAAGGAAGCTACACAGGGAATGCACGCTGGAGATGCGGAAACTAGTATCATGCTAGCGATTCTGCCCGATCAAGTAAAACTAGATAAAGCGGTAGCAGAATATCCCCCAGAACAACCAGCAGGTAGCTTATTAAGTTGGGAAGGCAAATTACCCGTGGCTTGGGTAACGCGAGATATCAGTAAAAGTGGTGTGATTGGTGATGCGACAACTGCAACTAAAGAAAAGGGCGATCGCATTTTAGAATCCGTCTCTGATGGTTGGGTAGAAGCTATCAGAGAAATTTACGCCTTTTGTCCACCTGTGTAAAGCAGGGAGCAAGTGGCGTAGCGGGAAGAGAAAATTAACAACTAACGACCAATGACCAATGATGATCAATTAAATTTGTTAGTGTAGGGTTAGTGGAGTAGTTATAATTTAGCCAAACTGTTTCACAGTTGACGGGCGAGCAATTGCTAAAAAACATTAATAATTAGAGATAGCAGTTATGACGGCATTTGAACCTAACGGACTCAGTTCTTATAGCCAAGAAGATGTACAGCGAATTTTACAGCTGGCGATCGCCCGGCAAGCTGATGACCAAGATAAAGAATTTAGTTATGAGCAATTGTTGGAAATTGCTACTGAGTTACAGATATCACCGGATACTCTCAAGCTAGCAGAAATAGATTGGCGATCGCAACACAACGAATTACGTCAACGGCAAGCATTTAATGCTTACCGCTTCACAAAATTTAAGAAACGCCTTGGTAATTATGCCATTTTCAATAGTTTTCTACTGTTGGTAGATTTTGTTGGTGGTGGTACTATTACTTGGTCGTTATACTTCCTGCTTTTCTGTGGTTTGACATTAGGGTTGGATGTGTGGAATACATTTCAGACTAAAGGCGACGAGTATGAAATGGCTTTCCAGAGATGGAATCGCAAACATCAAATCAAACAAACTATCAATACCTTTATTAATAAATGGTTTAAAGCCTTACAAGTTTAAATTCTGAAGGTGAGACAAAATTAATAACAGGTAAGATAGGCATTCAATTGTAGATTGAATCTAATCAACAAAATTAGGTCGGGCTTGCTGTGTAGCTTTTAGTTTGGTTTCTAAAGCTGACCAATTTTCTTGCTCAATTAGATTAATTAATTCATCAAGATTACGGCGATATTGTTGCAATGACCCTAGTAATGCTTGGCGATTATACTGTGCCATCATTACACCTAACTCTGGATTACCGCCACCCACACGGCTAGTATCTCGAAAACCGGAACTAGCTAGATTTTGGGCTAACTGTAAAACATTGGGATCAGTTTCGCTGATGCAAGCAGCAACTAACGAGGAACTAACCATCACTGGTAAATGAGAAATCCAACTCACAGCGAGGTCATGTTGCTGGGGTTGACAATAGTAAATATTAGCGCCAAGCGATCGCACAATTTCCTCCACAACTGCGATCGCCCCTTTGGGTGTTTTCGCTTCTGGTGTCAACACATAGGGTCTACCAACAAATAAATTTCTTTGGGCAGATTCTATACCACTATCTGTATTTCCCGCCATTGGATGACCACCGACAAAGTTTTCCCAGAGGGGTGAAATCGCTTCAACTATGGGTGCTTTCACTGAACCAACATCAGTCACTATAGTAGCCTGGGGTAGATGATGAATCAACTGCTCCACTTGGGGAACAATAAGACCGATGGGCGTACAAATAAATACCAGCTCTGCGGCTGTTAATAAGTTCATCTCCACAGAGGCTTCATCGACACTACCTAAAGCGACGGCTGTTTCACAGGTAGATTGTTTGCGGCTGACACCTAAGACATGATGACCTTGCGATCGCAAATCATAACCCAATGAACCACCAATCAAGCCTAGACCTAAAATTCCAATTTGCATTTTTAGTCATTAGTCAATAGTCATTAGTTAATAGTCATTAGTCATTAGTCATTAGTCAATAGTTGTTCTTAAGTACGAATTAAAGAAATTATGAGGTATTAGATGAATGTAGAGGAATTGCTGGCACAATACGCAGTAGGAATCATAAATTTTAGTGGTGTTGACCTCTCGGAAGCAAATTTGAGTGGTGTCAAACTCTGTGGTGTGAATTTTAGCAAAGCAAATTTGAGTATAGTTAACCTCAGTGGAGCAAACCTGAGTGAAGCTGACTTCAGCTATGCCAAAATGAACGTAGCCAGACTGAGTGGTGCAAATCTGACGAGTGCGATTCTCAATCATTCCAGCCTCAATGTTGCTAATTTAATTCGTGCTGACCTCAGTCGCGCTCAATTGCGAGGGGCTTCGCTGGTACGTGCTGAGTTAGTTCGTGCTGAACTGAGTCGTGCTGATTTATCTGATGCAAACCTGAACAGCGCTGATTTGCGAGAAGCCACACTCCGCCAAGCCAATCTTCGTCACGCCAACTTAAGCGGAGTGATTTTAAAAGGTGCTTCACTGGTAGGAGCTAATTTAGAAATGGCTAACCTCAACGCTGCTGACTTATGTCGGGCTGATTTAACTAACGCCAATCTGCGAGATGCTGAACTAAAACAGGCTAATCTTCGTCACGCTAACCTCAGTGGTGCAGATTTAAGCGGGGCGAATCTCCGTTGGGCTGATTTGAATGATGCAAATCTGAGCTGGGCTGATTTAAGTGGCGCAAAATTGAGTGGGGCTAACTTAGTTGGAGCAGACTTAAGCAATGCAAATTTAACCAATGCTAGTCTAGTTCACGCAAATTTAATTCAGGCAAAACTAATTAGAGCCGAATGGGTGGGTGCTGATTTAACTAGCGCCATTCTCACTGGTGCAAAACTTTACTCTACTTCAAGATTTGGTTTAAAAACCGAGGGTTTGATTTGTCAGTGGATTGACTTAAGCCCTACAGGCGATCGCTCCATTATCCAAAAGTTTGATACTGAAGATCCACAAGACTTTTTTAATGAAACGCCTCCAACCATCCAGATTATTGTTGATACAGCCTTAGAAGCAGAAGCAAATTTCGCCTTAGCTGGCGCTTATTTTCACATCGCCCAAGAATACCAATTGCTCAAACAACCACCCAGCATGGAAATTGGCTGTCGCCGGACTGTATTTACATTCCGGGTAGATAGCGATGTCGCCTTGTTACCTACAGCTTGTCTAGCAATTTTGCCTTTTAAAGATGCAGTGAATACACAAAAAAATATTGAATTACTTCTGGCAATGATAGACAAAGAAAATATATCTCCATTGGGAGGAAAAACATCCCATCGGCTGAAGCAATTAACTACTGCGATCGCGCAAGCTATAAGTCAAGCACAAATTATTAAAAGAACCAAAAAAAACTTACATTTAGCCGCAAAAATTAAATTTTTCCAAGCTCCTACCCAAATCATCTTAACCAATTCCAGCGCTCAGACTTTGATTGTGTATGACAACCCCAACTTTGGTAAACGATTTATTAACTCTTCCAATACTGAGATGACTTTTTCAGGCGATATATCTAGTGAATCTGTCACCTATCCTCTACCTGCATTAAATTCACTTATAGATTTTGTCAACAGTTTCCACTATGTGAATGAATAGTAAAGGGAGATGAGGAAACAAGGGTGATAACTTACTCAAAGACTCTCCCCCACGCCCAATTCCCAATTGATCAAACAAACTGTCGGAGGAAACAAATACCTGATATGTTCAATAAAATGATGGGTCGGACTCGTTACGTAGTATGTCGCTTGTTTCTGCATTTAAGCGGCTCTGACATAGCGCCAATTTTGGGAGAATTAAATCGGATTGGTAGAGAGGCGATCGATGCAGAAGGTGAGTTACAAGTTTTAGGCGAAGGATTGGTAGAACTTTGCGAAACCCTGTTGCGTTACGATGAATACTGGCTTTCTGCTGCTAATGAAGGTGATGTATTTTGGAGCGAAGGCGAAGCCGGAGATTATGTCAATGATTTGTTTAGCGACTCTGCGGAAAGATATGGCGCTGATTTAGAGTTAGACACTGATGATGTTGATCAACCCCTGTCTTTACCTGCAACACGCAACATCATCATCATGCTGACAGTCGCTTACGAAGGGGAAGTACCAGACTTAGAAACTGATCTGGCTAATATTCAGGCATTGAAGCAAGCTTTAAAAGCTTTAATCAATTTACACTACAACAATAAACTCAGGGCTGTACAGGTGCATTTCTCGCCAGCACGTTTAGGGGATGAACTCAGTAACGATCAGCTATTGCAATATTATCCAGAGTTGATACCTTTATAACTTGTGGGGTTGTCCGTACTACGACCCATCAGAGAACTTGTTAAGCTCGAAAATAAGACGACAATGCCATGATCATGACCATACTACGTAAAGTTACAGTGATTTTTTTAGCAGTCAGTTTGTGTCTGACAACCGTCGCCTGTGGAGGAGGAAACCAAACCACCTCTACAAATCGGAACGTTAGCCAAACTTCTGCTGCTACTAAACTAAATGACGGTCAGTATCAAGTACAACAAGCTACTTATGATGATGCCTCTGGGGAATACACTTTATTTTTACTCAACAGTAATCCCCCAACCTTTGCCACTGAAAATTTACAAATGGCAAGGCTGACCGAAGATGAAGTCAAGGAAGGTAAGAAAAGTTACCTGAAGGTAGAAAATGGACAGCCAGTTTTATACTTGACAGAAGATTTTAAAATTGAGTACGTCCATAACGTCACCGAGAATAGAACTAATCCCCAAACAGGACAGCAAGAAACAGTCGTAGTTCGCCGGGAAAATGGCTTTTGGGCCCCCTTTGCCGGTTCTGTAGCTGGTAGTATAGCTGGTCAAGCAATTGGTAATGCGTTGTTTAGACCCCAATACTACGTTCCCCCCGTGTATCAACCAGGTGGAGTAATTAGAGGTTTTGGTGGATATGGTAATAGTTACGACCAAGCCGTATCCAGCTACCGCAGTCGTTACAACGCACCACCCGCAGCCGTGAGAAATCGGACAGCTTTCCGTTCTACAGGGACTATTAGAAGGTCGCCTAATACTTCCACCGTCCGTACTGCACCACGCACCACAACAAACCGTCCTTCTGGTTCTGGTTTTGGTGGTAGTACTCTCAGACCTTCTGGTCGTTCCAGCACTACCAGACGCAGCCCTAGTGGCAGTAGTTTTGGTAGTGGACGTTCTCCTGCTCGTCGTTCCACTGGTTTTGGTACCAGACGACGCTAGGAAATTCTCGATTAACGTGTGCCTCCGTTGGAGACTCACGTCGATTAATACCGTGCCTCATAGATGCCAATAACCCAAAAAGGAGTATCCAGCGTGCTGGATCTCCTTTCGTTATTTATGATTCTAATTTTATGCTACCACTACTGCTGGTTGTGGCCAGCGTCCCACGGCTTTACCAATGATGGCCAATTCTTGCATTAAGTGGTCGAAACGGTCTGGTGTGAGGGATTGTGGCCCGTCAGATAGGGCTTTTTTGGGGTTGGGATGTACTTCAATCATCAGGGAATCAGTACCGGCTGCGATCGCCCCCATTGCCATTGATGGCACAAACTCTGCCCAACCTGTACCATGACTAGGATCAATCATAATTGGTAGGTGAGTTAATTTCCGCAACACTGGTACTACAGATAAATCTAGAGTATTACGCGTATATTGCCGATCAAAGGTACGAATACCCCGTTCGCATAAAATTACATTGGGGTTGCCTGCTGCTAGAACATACTCGGCCGCCATCAACCAATCTTCAATTGTGGCTGCCATCCCCCGTTTCAGCAGCACTGGTTTTGCCTGCGCCCCTACTTTTTTCAGCAGGGAGAAGTTTTGCATATTTCTTGCACCCACCTGGATCACATCAGCTACTTCCGCAATAATATCCAGTTCCGCCGCATCCATGACTTCTGTGATCACACCCAATCCGCTAACTTCCCGCGCCTTTGCCAACAATTCCAAAGCACTTTCGCCATGTCCTTGAAAGGCGTAAGGTGAGGTGCGGGGTTTATAAGCACCACCGCGCAAAAACTTAGCTCCACTTGCTTTGACACGCTGCGCCGTCTCAATGATCATTTCCTCATTTTCTACGGAGCAGGGACCAGCAACCACTACCAAGGGATGGTTTTCACCAAACACAACTGCACCATTAGGAGTATCAACTACTACTTCCGAGGCTTCGCCATGACGATATTGGCGACTAGCTCGCTTATAAGGCAGTTCTACCCTTAATACTTGCTCAATCCAAGGGCTAATTTCTTGAATTTGTAAGGGGTCTAAGTCAGCAGTTTCACCTACTAAGCCAATTACCACTTTGTGTTGACCAATAATTTTTTCAGGTGTTAATCCCCAGTTACTTAGTTCCTCGCTAATCCGGTTGATTTCTACTTCCGGGGAACCGACTTTCATGACTACTATCATATAAAAATCCCTATTTAACAGTGATCAGTTCTCAGTCAATCTGGTTCTGTTAAGGATACTTTCGCCTAGACCGATGTTTATCGGCGGTTAATTGCGTTCCTAACTGTTGACTGCTCCGCAAAACAGTAGGCTTTATCTTGGTTCTTATATATTAATTTGTGATCTTATCAACGATTTAAAATAAATATTTATACTATAAAATATCCAAGCGCTTAGTGCTTTTTGTTACCGCCTATTGGGTCTATATCCAGTTCATTTAATTACTAACAATATGCTTGGTTTTGCTGTTAATAGGTAATTGGTTTTTACCACCACTTATATTATGAGTGTTTAAAAGAACATGATATGAGTTGATTATGATTAATTTGTACTTAGTAATGTTGAAGTTATTCAAATATAAACTTCAACATTGACTCTAATCATTTACCCAAAAAGACAGTTATCTGAACACTTGAGCGCCGCTTTTTACGCCTTTTTTTGCCGCGTTTCCCGCCAACCTTCTACCATTCGTCCCCAGTTGGTGCTAAATTCACCAAACCCCAAGAGACTACCAGTTCTTTCTTCATCCCAAGAGGCAGACAGAACTCCATAAGTTATCCCCAACACCCCCAAACCAAAAAATCCCATGTTCACTAACAAAACAGCGATGGGAGGTAGTTGGATAGAGGAATAATTAGCAAGCAGATAACTAGCAACTAAAGTCGTGATGCCCAAAGCCGTGGGTACACCACAGAATGCCGCTACACGACGGATCATCCTCTGGCTTACCACTTCGGGAATTGCCATCTCTTGTTTAGTGTAAGGTCGCTGCTTTTTCTCTTGTTTATCGGCTTCTTTTAGCTGTACTGGTGACTTACTTGGAGCTTTTGCAGGTTTTTGGCGCTTTTTTTTCGGCTCAAAAGGCAAACGACTGCGTTCAGATTCTTCAGCAGGCATAAACGGTAGTCCCTATCCACGAATACCCAGACGACTAATCAACGCTTGATATTTTTCCCGACTTTCTTGTTGCAAGTAAGCTAGAAGACGCTTGCGATGACCAATAAGTTTTAACAATCCCCGGCGGGAAGAATGGTCTTTTTTGTTGGCTTGGAGATGCTCACTCAGACGGTTAATCCGTTCGGTCAGCATAGCGATTTGGACATCGGTAGAACCGGTGTCAGTGCCATGAACTTGGTAGTTATTAATTATTTCTTGTTTGCGCTGTTGCGTCAGAGCCATGACTGATTCAATTTATATTTGTTCTAAATGTATGCAGCAGTCTCCCATCATATCATAGCCCCTAAGTTGTGTGGGAAATCTACGACATTAACCAGGAAGCGATCGCATTCCCCCAGTCCGGGGTTTTGGCTATGGACTAAGAGTTGGCGTTATTTTGGTAAGATTCCAACACTCCACTACGAATCATCAGTTGCGGCCAAATCAACAAAAAAAAGCCCATCCAAATTAATATAGGAATGGCAACTATTACAGTCAGCCAAATAAGTTTCCACAATAACCAGCTACCAATAATTATGCTTACACCTGTGAGTAATATTGACCAAGGCTGACACCACCAAGGTTTATAATCCCAAGGATTGACAGTTTTTTGCTCAGACATAAATTATATTTTCTTCAATTTTAAATTGAGATGGTATTTTCTGGTCACCTGGGTGACAAATTGCTCTGCGAGTATTCCCTAGTTCCGGGTTATTCTCGCTCGACTGGGAATCAATATATTAACGCCTTCGTCTTAATTGTTCTCTCCATTCTTCTAAAGAGATGTATCTGTTTTCTATAACATCTAGGGCCTCAATTACACCAGTTGTATTAGAGACACGAAACCAATAAATTGTTGTATTGTGATCTGGCTGATCTTCATAGACGCGAACTTTGTAATAAGGATCATCAGTTACAGGAAAACCATCGACAATAGCAGCTACCTTGATAGTTCCCTTGGATAGTCTTTGAATTGTTCTGACTTTACGTTGTACTTGCGGTAGATTCCAGACTAAGTTAAAAGCTGTTTTTTCATCAATCTCTTTAGCCGCCTGAGCAATATCGACAAGATTAGTGTTATTGCTTCTAGATAAAAGTTGCGGTGAAGCTAGTTCGTTCTGTAGTTGCCTTGGAAAACCTTGAGCGTTCTGTAAGCTTGCTGGAGGCATTGCTTGTCCGGGTATTTCTATTAGTAAAGCACTGATCAGAAAGTACCAGATAGTTCTTTTCATGCAGCTATCCTTCAGGATATTTGTACTACTTATAGCGTTTGAGTTGATTTTTAGATTTCTATTAACAAATTTTAATACAAAATTAGAAAATTATTAAGTATTTGAGTTAGTAATGTAATATTTAAAACAAATCTACTTTGCTAGAGATCATTGATTAAGGTAGGTTTTACTACTTCTTTGCGATTTTATTTTACAGCGTTATACTAGATGGCTAGTCAGAATTACGAGTAAATAAATGAACATAGTTTTATTGGAAATTTGACTACAGGAATTGTATTTGTTTATCAGCGTTGCTTGTCATTATCTTGAGAAGCTAGAGAATAACTCTGAAGCAGTACTGCTTTAACTCATCACCTAAGGAGACGCATACATGGCAGAATCTACCGTAGAATTTTCTAACTTAGAAAAATTTCAATCCAGTAATAGTACTGTTAAAATTAGCGAAGCTGATACTGAGATTATCAAAGAAATTCAATCCCTACTCAGCAAAAAAGGAGTATACAAGGGTAGTATAGATGGCATCGCAGGTAATCTTACCCAAAAAGCATTTGCAGAATTTAAAGAGAGTATTTGGTTAGATTCTCCCGAATTATTAGGGACAACTACGGCTGCTGCATTGCTGGAGATTGCACAAGAGCATCAAACGAATGAGGAACAAACTCGCACACTTACCCCTTTACCTACATCAACATTGGGGACTAAAACTGGACGCTCTTTGAGGTTAGTGACTGGAGAAACAGTTCATGAAAATGAATTGGTCGTATCTGGGATTCCTTTAACTTGGGGAGAAGTCACTAAGGGATGTGACCCTGAAAGAAACCCAGAATCAAAGGCAGTTATTAACAACATTATCAAAGCTGCCAGGGGCTTTGGCAAAATTCGAGATAAATACGGCAGCCCTATTTCTATCAATTCTGCCTATCGTACAGCTGCTGTCAATCGCCGTATAGGAGGCGCTCGCTTTTCTCAACATATTAACGGTCTAGCACTGGATATTGCTCCTGTAGATGGGAACTTTGGCAGACTTTTACAAATTTGCCGTGCTTCTGACTGCACGGGTTTGGGGCGAGGTATGCACAGAGGTTTTATTCATTGCGATTGGCGGCCAGGTGGTCGTGTGGTTTTTGATTATTAACCAATTCAATGTTTAATATGTTGCTTTAACTGAAGTTATGAGTCACAAGAAAATCTCATAACTTCGGTTTTTTCAGTTGTACTTTTCTACGACTTCGCACACTAAAGTTGCCAACTTATCAGCACTATCGGGAACAGCGATCGCTTCTGCATTTTTTCCCATTGTGGCTAATTTATCGGGTGAGCGTAACAAATTTAAAACTTGTGTTTGCAGTAAGTCTGCTGTTAACTCCGACTGCTTGAAGGTTAAAGCCGCGCCAGCTTGAGTAAACACTTCAGCATTGTAAGCTTGATGGTCTTCCGCCGCAAAGGGGTAGGGAATCAAAATAGCTGGTGTACCACACACTGCCAATTCTGTTAAACTACCAGCACCAGAACGACTGATGGCTAAACTAGCACGTTGCAGCAAGGCTGCCATATTGTCGTAAAAAGGTAATTCTATATATTGGGGGTGTTTGAGGGTATCGACATCGGGATCGCGATCGCCTGTTAGATGAACTACGTAAGCGCCTGCATCAAACCAAGCTGTGGCTGCTTGACGCACTAATTTGTTTACCGCCACCGCGCCTTGGCTACCACCGAATACGACAATTAAAGGGACACCTCCGGGAATGGGTAAATCTAGTTGAGAATTATTGCTTGTATTTAAGAATTGCGATCGCACCGGAGTACCGACACAAACATTGGTAGCACGAGGTAAATACTTCGCCGCTACATCAAATCCTAAGGCGACTACACTACACCAAGGCCCAAAAAAGCGGGTGACTTTCCCTGGTAAAGCATTAGATTCATGAAAAATTACAGGTAAACCTAGAGAACGCGCCGCAATTACAGCAGGCCCAGCAATATATCCGCCTGTGGTGACGACTCCTTGAAAATTCCCTTGCTTCAAGAGTCGGCGGACTTTAAAAACCGAACTTATCAGCTTACCTAAGATTAATAAAGATGAAATTCCGAACCCTTGCTGAAACCCTTCGACTGCAATAGTATTCAAAGGATATTGTTTAGGGACTAGCTGAGTTTCTAACCGATTGGGGACACCCAGCCATTCAATCTCATAATCTGGTAGTTTCTGGGCCAGTGCGATCGCCGGAAACAAGTGTCCACCAGTCCCACTGGCAGCTATTAGTAATTTTATTGGTGCGTTTACCATTCAAAGTCTACCGTTTAGCGCCTAGCTTAACTAAGATAAAACAATTTCCTGACCTTCTCTACTCTCATCAGTAAACTCTTTGCTATGAATAAGATGATTTTTTTGTTACTGAAACGCCAAAGTAGATTTCCCAAGAGTATTTGGCTAATTTTGTGTATTTTCTCCCTGGGTTTAGTCAATGTTTGGCAACCTACCCAAGCAACCCAAGTTGCTCAACGTACTACGTCCCAAAATGCGCCTACGGAATTAAGAAACCTGTTGACGCAAGTTGATACAGCCGCTAGCAAAGGTGACGTTAAAGGAGTATTGCAGTTCTATAGCCCGAACTTCACTCATGGAGATGGGTTGAACCGCCAAACTATGGAAAAAGCCTTAGTTACATTTTGGCAGCGTTATCCCAAATTGCAATACACCACACAACTACAATCTTGGAAGAATGAGGGTAATGCCATTATTGCAGAAACGGTGACAAACATCACAGGTTTACCGTCAGGGAATAATAACTTGGCTCTTAATGCCACCATTAGATCCCGTCAGCGTATTATGGGTGGGAAAATTGCCCGTCAAGAAATTTTATCGGAACGTACTTTAATTACTTCTGGAACCAAGCCACCCCAAGTAGATGTTAAATTACCACAACAGGTAAAAGTTGGTCAGCAGTATAATTTTGATGCGATCGTGCAAGAGCCATTAGGTGAAGATTTACTGCTAGGAACGGCATTAGAAGAGCCAATTCAAGTAAATAAATATTTCAACCCTACATCTATAGATTTGCAATTACTCAATTCTGGTGGTCTTTTTAAAGTGGGACGCGCTCCATCCACTCCTGGGAATCGCTGGGTTTCTGCTGTTATTATGCGGGGTAGCGGTATGACAATGGTGACACAGCGCTTACAAGTGGTGAGATAGGACAATTTTCATCTGGGAATTTGATAGGGTGTGTTATGCCGCAGGCTAACGCACCCCATGATAATGTCCATAAAATAGCCGACAAATACATTTACTCCTAATTAAAAAAGGGGAAATAACCTTTTCAAAGACTATCTTTTACGGCAGATTTGAGAGGAGTTAAAAATTTTAGGTAAATAGAGCGAGTTGTATTAAGTGAGGGGAAATTGAAGGGGAGTTTAATAGTAAAAATAGTACCTTTGCTTAATTCACTCTGCACATTTAAGCTACCGTGATGTGCTTGAGTAATTGCTTGTGAGATTGCTAATCCTAACCCAGAACCGCCAGTGTTACGAGAGCGATCGCTATTCACGCGATAAAATCGATCAAAGATGTGTGGTAACTCTTGTAGGGGAATACCAATCCCTGTATCTTGAATCTGAATTACAGCATAATGGTCACTACAGCTTAAGCTAACCGTTACCTGTCCGCCTGATAGGGTGTATTGAATGGCGTTGATGATTAAGTTAGAAAACAAACGATAAAGCTGGTCTTGATTACCTAGTATATTAATAGGAGTTGACACTTGTATTAATGATTTTAGTGTTACACCTGTAGCGATCGCTAAGGCGGCAAACTCTTCTATTAAGTCGTTGATAATATCATCTAAACAACAAATATCACAACGCATTGCTATAGGTGGACAATCTAACCGCGCCAATAATAATAAATCTGCTACAAGAGTTGTGAGACGCAGGTTTTGACGTTGGATAGTTTGTAAAATCTCCCTCGCTTCTATTTCATCTAATTCGGACATCAACAGTGCTGATTCTACTGTTGCTTGCGTTGCTGCTAAAGGTGTTCGCAATTCGTGCGCTGCATCTGCTGTAAACTGCTGGATTTGTCTATAGGATTTATAAATTGGTTGCATCGCTAATCCAGCTAAACACCAACTAGCAAGACCAACTAAACCTATGATAATTGGTGAACCTAATGCTAATGTTAGCTTCACGGCATCTAAATAACTACTGAAGTCTGCCAAACTCCGTCCTACTTGGATATAACCCCAATCACGATGATCTTGGGTATGCAGCCTCAAGGAAATTTGGTGATAAAGCTTGTTTTGACTATCTTTTAAAGTTTGCCATAATTCTTGATTAAAACTAGATGATAATCCTTGGGGATAAGAACCTGCTATGGCAAATAAACGCCCAGAATTATCAAAAAAACGTACATAATAATCACCTTGATTAATGGCGCTGAGAGTATGACGTTGGGAATTTAATGATTCAGAAATACAGCTTTTTCCAACTACACAAATATTAGGTAAAATGTCTTTGATGACTGGTTCTAATTGATTAGGTTGCTTTAATTTTAGTTCAATAGTATCGTGTAAAGTCCCGGCAACTGATTCTATTTCTCTATCTAATGTTACCCAATAGGCATGAGCAATTGCTCTGTAAATACCAAAGCCGCACAGAGTTAAAATCAACGCCATCACGAGCGCATACCAAAGAGCTAAACGCAGACGTGTTCGTTGAAACAGTTTATTCTGATTCATGGCTAAGATTGAGACGATATCCCATACCATGCAGAGTTTCAATCATATTTTCGCAGCCACTATGGGCTAATTTGCGACGTAGTAATCGAATTTGTGCTGCTACTACATTACTAACTGTTTCTGAACTAACTTCCCATAATTGATAGCGAATTTGTTCAGTAGTAACAATTTGATTTGGATGCTTCATAAAATATTCTATTAGTTGAAATTCTTTGTTGGTTAAGGGAATTTCCTCTTTATTTCCTAAAGCATTCTTAGTAGCAACTATATTGTTACCATAGTCTAGAGTTAAGTTGCCCACAGTTAATTCTTGTGGCTGAAAATGGGGCGATCGCCTCTGCAATGCTCGCAATCTTGCGAGTAATTCCGCCATACCAAATGGCTTGACTAAATAATCATCAGCACCTGCATCTAACCCAGCAACTTTGTCTTCCATTCTGTCTTTAGCTGTGAGCATTAAGACAGGTAAATAATTGTTGTGAGAGCGTAATTTTTGACATAATTCCAAACCGGAATTTTTGGGAATCATCCAATCAAAAATAGCTACTGTATATTGTGTCCAACTATTTTCTAAATATGCCCAAGCTTCATCACCATCTAATACCCAATCAACTAAGTATTTCTGTTGTGTGAGAGTACGCTTAATAGCAGCGCCTAAATCTGGTTCATCTTCAACTAATAGCACTCTCATAGGGTCTATCGATTAAAACTAAAACGTGCGTCTACTTTTTCACCTTTGACATCAGCAGAAATTTTTACTTGATATTGACCAGGTGCTTTTTCGGTTAGTATTCCTGTGTAGTGTTTATCTTTAGCAGCATAAGCGAAAGGAATAGTTTTTTGTTTGCCATCCGGTAGTTGTACTTGACCCGTCACTTTAGCATTGGATACAGCTTCGTGGCTATCTCCTGTTTGTAAATATAAATCTATATGAGTTTGATTAGCTTCTTTTACTGGCACAAACTCTAAATGATATTTTCCTGTTTCTACTACTTGACCACCTTGCGTAGCACCATGCTGACTCTCTGTTTTTGCCGCAGGGGTAGGTGTTACAGTTGGACTGTTTTCTGTACTCGCTGTTTGATTACTGTTATTACAAGCTCCTAAGAAAATTAGTGCTACACTGCCTAGAACAATCACACTTGATTTTAATGATTTCATAAATTTACTCCTTACTATAA
Source organism: Anabaena subtropica FACHB-260 (assembly GCF_014697105.1). GTDB lineage: Bacteria > Cyanobacteriota > Cyanobacteriia > Cyanobacteriales > Nostocaceae > Trichormus > Trichormus subtropicus. Next base: position 16,360 of record NZ_JACJRF010000005.1, read on the forward strand.
ATAATTTCAACGGGCGATGATAATCTAATCAAATACTGTGTCTATTTTTTGGTTATTTTCCATAATTAAAAGAGTTGGTTTATTGGGCATCAAGAATTTACCAAACTGGGCATATAATGCAGGTAATACGAGTAACGTTAATGCGGTAGAAGTGAACAACCCACCCAAGACTACTACTGCTAGGGGTTGCAAGATTTCTTTTCCTGCACCCGTACCAATGACTAAGGGGATCATTCCCAAAGCTGAGGTAAGAGCCGTCATCAAAATTGCGACTAAGCGCTCCATTGAACCCTCGAAAATTACTTTGTGTAAAGGCATACCCTGGGCTACTTTGTTGTTGTAGTTGTCTACTAACATTAGTCCGTTACGGGTCGCGACGCCAAATAGGGTAATGAATCCTACCAAGGAAGCTACAGAGATGATTCCGCCTCCTAGTGCAATAGAAAAGATACCGCCTACTAAAGCTAAAGGTAGGTTAATCATAATCATCAGCATGGCAGCAATGGATTTAACTGCAAAGTACATTAAAACTGCAATGATTACTAACGCCAGTCCGCCAAATACGAGTAGGTTCTGTGTAGCGCGTTGTTCTGATTCAAACTGACCGCCGTATTGGATCAAGTAGCCTGTGGGTAACTCTATTGCTTCACTAACTTTAGCTTGAATTTCCTCTACAGCAGAGCCTAAATCTCGACCGGAGACATTCGCAGAAACGACAATCAGGCGTGAGACATTTTCCCGGTTAATCGTATTGGGGCCAGTTCCGTAGTCAATGGTGGCGACTTGAGCAAGTGGTATCTTTTGACCTGTAGGTGTATCTACTAGCAAGTTGCGGATCACATCTAAATTATTCCGCGATTCTGGCTGCAACCAAACTGTGAGGTCAAATAATTGCTGATCTTTTAGCACTTGAGATACAACTCGCCCATTGAGAGCAGTTTCTACCGTTTCTGTGAGATGACCGACTGTTAAACCATAGCGCGCGGCGGCTTCACGGTTGAATTGAATTTGTACTTGTTTAATGGGGACTTGGGGTTCGCGTTGTAAGTCTACGAGTCCGGTAATACCAGCCATAGCCGATTGAACTTCCGAACCAATGTGGCGTAACTCTGCTAAATCAGGGCCGAATATTTTCACGGCGATCGCACTTCTTACCCCTGATAATACCTCATCCATGCGATGGGAAATAAAGCCACCAATGTTAGAGGCTACTCCGGGTATTTTGGCAAACTCCTCTCGCAGCTTCTCTATACTCCCTTCCCTATCTTTCAAGCCTTCTGCACTCAGTTCCACATCTAAATGTCCCAAATTCACCCCCCCTGCATCCGCATCACCAGCAGCACGTCCGGCGCGTAACTGTACAGTCTGAAATCGCTCGTCGTTCTTGAGTGCATCTTGTAAAGCAAATCCGACTTGATTTGTCGCCTCTAGGGAACTCCCTGGATAGAGGAGAACAGTATTTACTAAGGATGGTTCTTGAAATTCTGGCAAAAATACCCGTCCCAAACTCGGCAAAATTACCAAAGAAGCAACTAAGGATGCTCCCGCAACGACTAAAATGATGCTGGGAAAGCCAATACTGAACTTAAGAAGCGGTCGATAGATGCGTTGTGACAATGCACTTACCCAGGTATCATCGGCTGGTAGTTGTCGATTAGCCAATAATATCGCGCAAAGCGCCGGGGATAAGGTCATTGCTACTAAGGTAGAGGCAAAAATTGATACTAAATAGGCAACTCCCATTGGCGCAAATATCCGACCTTCCACGCCTGTAAGGGTGAAAATTGGGGCAAAGACAACGCCAATAATTACTGTGGAGAAAATTACACTGACTCTTACTTCTACCGAGGTATCATACACAACCTTGAAGGGATGCACCGGATTGCTTGCTACTTGGTTCTTCCTCAGACCCCGATAACAGTTTTCCATGTCCACAATCGAGTCATCTACCACCGAACCAATGGCTACAGCTAGTCCTCCCAGTGTCATCGTGTTGATACCTTGACCGAACAAGCCTAAAATCATCATCCCAATTAGAACTGATAAGGGAATGGCGCTGAGGGTAATGATGGCGGTGCGCCAGTTCATCAAAAACATCAGCAGAATGATGGAAACGATGATGATACCATCGCGCAGAGAACTGGTAACATTGGCGATCGCAGCTGCAATAAAACTTTCTTGACGGAAGGTTTCGGTAACTTTGACATCTTTGGGTAGGCTAGCTTTAATTTCGGCGATCGCCCTTTCCACCGCTCTAGTCACTGTGGGAGTATCATTCTGCGGCTGCTTGTTGACCATAACTACAATTGCTGGACGACCATTTAAACTGCCATCCCCACGTTTTAAAGCTGCGCCAATCCGCACATCTGCCACATCTTGCAGTAATATCGGTGTACCATTACGGGCGGTGATTGCAGACTTCGCCAGTTGCTCAATTGACTCAACCCGCCCCAAACCCCGAATGATTAACTCTTGGTCTGGATTCACCAAAAAGCCACCAGCCGCATTGACGTTAGCTCCCCTAGCCGCAGCTGTGACTTCATCTAAGGTGACATTGAAAGCTTGCAATTTTGCCGGGTCAACTAATATCTGATACTGGCGAATATCACCACCATAGGCAATTACTTGAGAAACACCAGGTACAGCTAAAAGCCGATTGGTAACGTCTCGGTCAACTAAACGCCGCACTTCCATCAGTGGAGTTGTTTCCGCAGTGAAGGCGTATTGTAAAACTGTGCCAATGGGAGAAGAAATAGGCGAAATTTGCGGATTTTCTACACCTTCTGGTAATTTTTGCTGTACTTGTTGCAATCTTTCTGTTACCAATTGACGAGCTTGATAAACATCAGTCCCCCATTTAAAGATGACTTTGACAACGGAAATGCTGACAGCAGAGGAGGAACGTACTGTTTCTACTCCTGGCGTACCATTTACCGCGCTTTCAATTGGTAAGGTAATGAGTGTTTCTACTTCTTCTGGTGCTAGTCCTGGGGCTTCTGTTTGAATTTCCACTTGGGGAGGAGCGAAGTCAGGAAAAACATCGAGTGGCATTTGGGTGAGGTTATAGGTTCCCCAAATAGTGACTACAATGGCGAGGAGTACGACTAGCCAGCGTTGAATTATTGACCATTTGAGGATGGTGTTGAGCATATTTGATTTAAACGCAGAGTGACGCAGAGGGAAGCGCGGAGGGGCGCGGAGGGTTATTGAGGGGGGGCTGGGTATTTGGAGTGCTGATCAATAATTGGTGTTTTAGGGGTTTTGGTTTGGCGATTAGCCCAGTATGTACCGGACATGAAGGCAACAATGGTTAGGGCTGTTCCTCCCCCAAGTGGTATCCACCAAGGAAGTGAGGCGTTAGAAGTTGCTTTTTTCTCATCTGCTGGGCTGCTTCCATGTTCTTCTGCTTTTACACCTACCCGTAGGGACTGTGCATAAAGTTGTGGTGCGCGTTGAGTGACAATCTTATCTCCCGCGAATAAACCAGTCAGAACTTCAACCATGTCGCCAGATGTTTGTCCTAATGTGACTTCGACGGCTTGGTAAGCATTGCCATTTTGGATGTAGACAAGTTTTTTGTTATTAGCTTCTACAACAGCCGCACTAGGAATAACCAAAGTCGCTGGCGAGGTTTGGTTAGTTAAAACTTCTAACTCGGCAAACATTCCGGGTTTGAGAACTCCACCAGGATTATCGATTTCGGCTTTCACTGGTACGACCTGCGTATCTCCTGCTACTACAGAGTTAATTACTGTAATTCGTCCCGTGAAAGTGCGCTGGCCAGCAATTTTCACCGTCACCCGTTGACCAGCCCTAATTTTGTCTAAATCTTTTTCATATATATTGGCTGTGGCAAACACCCGACTGTCATTGACAATCGTCATCAGTTTCCCCCCTGCATCTTCGAAAGTTTGACCAAGAGTAACTTCCCGATCAGCAACTTGACCGGAAATGGGAGATGTCACTGTCACCAAACCTTTAGAATTACCTCGGATTCCTAGTTGTTGTAGTCGTGTATTGTACGTGTTATTACTAAGATTAATTCTAGTTTTAGCTACTTCAACTGCTGCCTGGGCGCGTTGTAGATGATTTTCGGCTGCAATCACTTCTCGGCGGCTATTGGCTTTGGTGAGTTGGGCTTTGGCTTCGGCTAGTTGGGTTTGCGATTCTAGGACAGTGCGTTGGGGTAAAGCACCAGCATCAGCCAATTGCTTGTCTTTATTGTATTTTTCTTCGGCAAATGCTACTTGAGTTTGGGCTTGGGTGATTTCCGCAGTTGTGATTTGTTGATAGCGATCGCGATTTTGTTGCGCTAACCTTAAATCAGCTAATGCTTGTTGTAAATCAGCTTGACCTTGAGCTAGTTTTTCCTGTGATTCCACACGCAGCGATACCATCTCCAGACTAGATACCACAGCTACAGGTTGACCTTGTTTCACTGAAGCTCCAGGTTCTACCAAAATTTCAACCACTTTAGCTCCGGCAATTGGCGTAGTTATTTCTACTTGCTTACTAGGTAAATTTTCAATTTGTCCTGTTGTTTTAATGCTGAGAGCTAAACGCTGACGTTTGACTGGTTCAACTTTGATTCCTAGCCGATTGACTGTTTCCTCATCAACTTGAATAGAACTCGTTGCTGGAGTCACTTCACCTTCTCCAGAAAATTCATTTCCGTGTCCGGCGTGGGCTAAAACTACGACGGGGCTTGTCAATAATAGTAAGCCGAGAAATGTACCAGACAGACTACGTATAATTTCAAGTGTTGGGAAACGCAGAGAGTTTGGCATAGCTATCACGAATCATGAAGTAGGGAAGCAAAGAAATTACCTCATCCCAGTTTTTCATCTCAAGATGAAATTGGGATGAAATTGAGGAACTTACTCGTTAGTCTCATAAAAAAGAGAAATCAAGAGTTTGAGCAATGGTTATGGGTTTTCACAAGCATGAGTAATTTTTAGAACAATATTCGCAATTAAATGTATCCCTCTAAAGATAGAATTTGAGTATAAATTTGTATTTATTAAGATAAATATCCTTTAATTAACCTAATTTTATTGAGATATTTGTCAGATTCATATTGATCAAGCTATAAAATTTATATACTGCAATAGCAATTGTTTTTTAAGTATGTCATTCTCTGACATTATTAATTTTTCCTGACTTTTATCAGCTATTTATGTTGTTAAAATAACTGACTAAAGTCATTTTGCATGAAAGCAAAATAAATTCTACCTTTTAGGAAAATTTTTGCTCTATATATTTAGTTCTCAGGGTGTAATATCTATATACAGTAACTTTCACAATTGTCTATTTCGCTCATTGACACTTGCAGGTGAATAACATGAGAAATTTTGCTGACCCACAGGCATTAATACTCAGTCAAATCAAAGATAAACTTTGTCATCGTCGAGATTTTAGTGGCTGTGATTTGAGTGGAATTGACTTAAACACGGTTGATTTAAGTGGTGTTAATTTAATAGGAGCAGATTTAAGATTTGCCAATTTATCTGGCTGTATTCTCACAGGTGCAAACCTCTCTGGAGCAAATTTATCACAAGCTAATTTGCGTGAAGCTAAATTATGTGAGGCTTTCTTATCGGAAGCAAATTTAACAAATGCTGATTTAGCACAAGCAAATTTGTGTGGGGCTTTGTTGTGGCGATCGCAATGTCATAATATTAATCTTTGGGGAGCTTCTTTGTGCGAAGCTGATTTGCGTGAAGCAGATATGACTCAAGCTATATTAGTTGAAGCATCCTTAATTGAAGCCAATTTAGTCAAAGCAAATTTGACAGATGCAAATTTGTCTGGAGCCACACTACTAGAAGCTAATTTAACAGAGGTTAATTTAACTAATGCTGATATGACTTGGGCAAATTTAACCAAGGCTAATTTAAGTGATGCCAATCTAGAAGCAGCAACAATAGCCTATGCCAAATTACGCGACACTATCATGCCTGATGGGAAAATTCACAATCTCCAAATAGTGATTTTTGAATGATTTAAAATTCCCGTCGAGAGAAGAGAGAAATAGCGATCGCCAATATCATCACAATATAAACCAAACCATAGCCAGCATGACCAATTAGTGCAAATGTATCAGGTAGTGCTTGTAGACCGTAAACAGCATCATTTTTGAAATTTAATCGAGATAAATCCGGCAATATCAGATACAAAATCTGACTGATACTTTCCATCACAGGATTGCGACTCATCCGGCTCAACTGTACCAGATTTTGAGTAATATTCCCCATTAAATAAACGGCAAAAGTCAAAGCGACAGCCAACAAGGAGCTAGTAAATACCCCAAAGGTAATAGCTACAGCAGTCATTAAAGATAACTGCAAACACAAAAACACGACTGTAATTAAAATACTTGCTGTTGTATGGGGAATATTGCCAAACTGCAAAAATATCAAATAAATTGCCGTCATACTAGCAATTAAAACAGCTAGTACGGAAGATAAGCCAAAGAATTTCCCCGTGATAATTTCTCCACGGCTAACAGGTTTAGCAATTAATAACAAAATAGTCCGTTTCTCTATTTCCTTATTAACTAATCCTGTACCCACAAATACAGCGATAATTAAACTAATTGCACTCATCGCTGCGAGACCGAAGTCTAGAAACATTTTATTTTCAGTTGATGCAGCAAATTCAGGTAAAGCACGAATAGCTACAGCCAAAATCAAAACATAGAAACCGATAATGTATAGGATGCGATCGCGCACCATTTCCAGAAATACATTTTTAGCAATTACAAAAATTCTCATCATAGTTATTTAGTAAATAATCGTTCCCTTTCTCTCCTCATTTCCCCACTTTACTGCTGCGGTGGTGCTGCGCCTGAGAATAATTTACTCAAGCGATCGCATTGTATTTCTGCAACTGCCTTTTTCTCCTCCGGTAATCTACCGTTTATGGTGGTAGTACTGGAAGTTGCAGCTACGGGGTCAATTTGACAAGACTTTCTGAGAAAATAACCACGGGGGTTAGAAGTTGGGCCTGTCCAAATGCTCAGTAAATCTAACCTGTAACCAGACTTAACATTAACCACACGAGGTTCAATACGCCAGAGTGCTTTTTCTTCATATTGAGCTAAATTTTTATCTAACACTTGTCTGCCTAATTGACCTACTCTGACGTTTGCTTCCAGAAGCCATCTTTCAACTTCTGACCAAGGTCTTTCAGCAATTTGTTCTTCAACTAATGGTTGCAGCCTATCCAAAATTACAACTCCATTAGTAGGAATTTTTTCAGGCTCTTCTCTGGTAATTACAAAAGTACTACGCCCAAAATTTTCTACTGACAAACTCGGATATTGTTGTAACCATTTATCTAGAACAAAGTAAAATTGTAGCCAGCAACTTATCATCATACAACTAGCTACCAAAACGATAATTTTTTGCCTAGCTTCTGGTTTAGGAATCCGAGTTTTAGAGTCAGTATCACTTCCTTCAATAAATTCAGGAATTGCTGTAATTAAGGCTGAGATTGTAGGCCAAAGTACAATTGTTCTGGGAGTAATCACTTCTTCTTGATTACCAAAAGCAAAAACACTAACTAAAAATCCTGTAATCACTGCTCCAACGGGCATGAAAGTACCTGGAACTCTCAAAGGATCATCAGTTGTGTACCAAGCTGTACCTGCAATTAAAAATAACCAACCACAAAGTGCAATTATATCTCTGATATAACCTGTGCCAAAATAGGATATTACCCACGAAAAAAGACTTAAATAAATAAATGTTTGCCAAGAATATGCCTTGGGTGGCACTAATACTTTTCTAACACGTTCATAAACATCTTCAAAAATTTTAAATACTCCAAAAAGGTCTTTAAATAAAAAATTCACACCCTTACCTCCCTTATTTGTTAACTATATATCTAGAAAAATAATTAAATGCTTCGACTACCTATTACGAAACAATAAAATAATAGTTACAGCAGTGTAGCTCAAAGAATTGGCGATGAGTGTAGTAGTCACTAAATTTGTATCTTGAAATCTAATTTTACTAATAAAACGGACTTTTTGGCGCTGAAGTGGTGGGGGATTTTCTTTCTTTTTTCCTATCTCATCACTTAAGGAAAAAACAAAAATTCTTAAAAGAAAGAATTTCATTAAGAAAGCAGCAAAGAAAATTATAAAAGTAGTTAAAATGAGCATACCTTGGGTATTAGTTGATCTAAAAACATTAAAGAATATGTAATTCATCAACTCCGCTTTTAGAGTTACTGGTAATACAGGTTCTAAGAAAAAAAAGATTACCCAACCAATTACGCCAGAAAAGGTATTGACGGCGATCGCATAAAAAATGCTGGTCTTTTTATCAAAATTTAATCTTCTATGGTAAATATATCCTTCTATAGGAATAGCAATCAGTAAAAACAACAAGTTAAACAAAATTGCACCAATCGGCCAAATTCTCGGTAGAGTCACATCTTCAAACATAAACACTCAAAAGGAAGGGGAAACTGTAGAGAGTATAACTGTAATACTGAATACCCAGTTCATGATGGCTATTAACTCTCTTGGTGTGCCAGTATACTCCTATTTTTCGTTAAAATACTCAGTAAGAAGGCGATTATTAATTTTGTATTAGAGCATAGCCTCATCACCTCCGGTAAGATGGGAGACTGCCACGTTACAGCTTTTCCACAGATGACAAGAAACGGCATCGGTATCCGCACAGCGCAAGTGCGTTCAGAACGGCTCACTGGCCAAATTCACGTATATGATGGTGTCGGTAAAGGTAAATCTCAAGCGGCTTTGGGTGTAGTTTTACGATCCATTGGCTTGGGGATAAACACACCGAACAATTCCAACCGTGTATTACTACTGCGCTTTTTAAAAGGGCCAGAACGGGATTATGACGAAGATGGAGCGATCGCTGCTTTACAGCGTGGATTTCCACATTTAATTGACCAAGTACGCACTGGGAGAGCAGAATTTTTTGGAGCAGAGGAAATCACAACCTTTGACCGTGCTGAGGCGAGAAGGGGTTGGGATGTCGCCAAAGGTGCGATCGCCTCTGGTTTATATTCTGTCGTCGTCTTAGATGAGATTAATCCAGTCCTCGATTTAGGGTTGCTTTCGGTAGATGAGGTAGTAGAGACATTAAAATCTAAACCCCAAGAGTTAGAAATCATCGCCACAGGACGAGGTGCGCCGCAAAAATTACTGGATATTGCGGATTTACACTCGGAAATGAAACCCCTACACCACCCCACAGCCAAAGAACTTTTAATTAACGGGATTGAAATTTACACCGGCGCAGGTAAAGGTAAATCTACCAGTGCTTTAGGTAAGGCATTACAAGCAATTGGTAGAGGAATCAACCATCCGGGGTCAACACGGGTATTAATTATGCAGTGGCTCAAAGGTGGTAGTGGTTATACGGAAGATGCAGCGATCGCCGCCTTACGGCAATCATACCCTGAGGTAGTAGATCATCAACGCTGCGGTCGAGATGCGATCGTTTGGCGCAATTCTCGGCAAGAATTAGACTACGTAGAAGCCGAACGAGGTTGGGAAATTGCCAAAATTGCGATCGCTTCTGGACTCTATAAAACCATCATTCTTGACGAACTCAATCCCACCGTTGACTTGGAACTACTTCCTGTAGAACCAATTGTCCAAGCCTTACTTCGTAAACCCCGCGACACCGAAGTTATCATTACTGGACGTTGCCAAAATCACCCCGCATATTTTGACCTAGCCAGCATTCACTCCGAAGTCTACTGTCACAAACACTATGCCAATCAAGGCGTAGAACTAAAACGAGGTGTAGATTTTTAAATTAGTTATTAGTCATTAGTCATGAACTTTTGACTATAAACTATGGACTATAGACTACTGACTTTTGACTATGGACAATCAAAATCTGCTTGACTGGATTACAGGAGGATTGGCGCTAACTATTTTTCTAGGTGGTTTACTGATGATGTTTACCACCATATTCACCACCAAAAGCAAATAATTACACTTAGTTATATGGGGCATTGGCTAATTTCCATGCCCAATCCCCAATCCCAGCAACATAAGTTGAAAAATTGATAAAAAACTTTAAAATAGGGATTTGGTGGAGGTGCATTATGAAAGTAGCAATTACAGGCGCAACAGGATTTGTCGGTACTCGGTTGGTACAACGACTACACAAAGAAGGTCATCAAATAATAGTTTTAACTCGTAACACTACATCGGCTCGAAGACATTTTCCGGCACAGACCTTTGGCAATGTAGAAATTGTGGCTTATACACCCACCACCTCTGGGGCATGGCAAGATGTAATTGCTGGTTGTGATGGTGTAGTCAATTTGGCAGGAGAACCCATAGCTGAGACACGTTGGACACCAGAACATAAACGTGAGATCCTCAACAGCCGTCAGCTAGGAACACAAAAAATAGTCGAAGCCATAGCGAAAGCCAATCCCAAGCCTACTGTGTTAGTTAATGCTTCCGCCATAGGTTACTACGGCACAAGTGAAACTGCTACCTTTGATGAGAATAGTTCATCTGGTGGCGATTTTCTCGCCCAAGTTTGTCAAGTTTGGGAAGCTGAAGCGCAAAAAGTCAAAGAATCAGGTGTGCGCCTAGTCATATTACGTTTGGGTATTGTTCTGGGGTTAGGCGGTGCTTTAGGAAAAATGATTACCCCTTTCAAACTTTATGCTGGGGGGCCTATAGGGAGTGGTCGGCAATGGTTTTCATGGATTCACATCGATGATTTGGTGAATCTGATTGTGCAAGCCTTAACTAACCCACAACTAGAAGGCGTATATAACGCTACTGCACCAAATCCGGTACGGATGAATGATTTGAGCCAAACTATGGGACAAGTAATGAATCGTCCCTCCTGGCTACCTGTCCCTGGTTTTGCACTCGAAGCTCTTTTAGGAGATGGAGCGATCGTTGTTCTAGAAGGTCAACAAGTACTTCCCAAGCGCGCTTTAGAAGCTGGTATTAAATATCAGTATTCTAATTTACAAACAGCATTGCAAGAAATTTTGAGATAATGTTGTTTGTCAGTTGTCAGTTGTTTGTTCTTGGAAAAATTTTCGGGATACCCAACTGATCAAACCACTGAGAATTGCGCCACCCATAAGGATGCCAATAGCTGGGTTAAATACAGGTTGCCAGAGTTTGTGCCACAAATCTAAACCTAAATTGACTCCGGCTGCTTCACCCATAACAGCGATCGCAAACCAAGCAAAGCCTAGCAATACCAGAAATACATCCGCTACTAAAATCAAGTTGAGCCAGTTTAATAATTTTTCTTTCATAGGAAGTGGGGAGTGGGCTTGCCCTGAGTGCAGTCGAAGGGGAGTAGGGAGTGGGGATAAAAAATAGTTTTAATTAATTTTCTAGTCCCTAGACCCTAATCCCTAACTTCTATTCATTTATTCATTAAACAACCAGCTTTTGACTTTCGCCAAGCTTTGCCAATCAGGTTTTCTGCTTAAACCATCTTCAATACTATTTTGAATTTCATCTCGCCATTCGGGATTGACGAGCATTAATTGTTGTGTAATGTCAATATGTTGGCGCAGGCCTTTTTCACCAGTTTCCAACATGGCCACAGCAAGATTAACCCTAGCTTGTGGGTCTTGGGGATTGATTTTTACAGCTTTTTGTGCAGCTTTGAAAGCTAAGTTTGGTTTATTCTCTAGGAGATACAACCAAGATAGACAAATCCAAGCAGCACTGGCTTTGGGAGCGCGATCGCATACCTCTTTAAATACAGGGATTAAATCAGCAGCAGGCTCTCCAGCTTTATAGCGTTCTAAACCTGTATCAAACAGGGAATCAACAGTGTTAGTCATTAGTTAATTAGTCATTAGTCATTGGTCATTAGTCATTAGCCATTAGTCAGTAGTTATGAGCAACTGACCACTGACCACTGACCACTGACAATTGACAATTTTACACTCCAAATGACTTACCGCAACCGCAGGTCTGAGTAGCATTAGGATTGGTAAATTGGAAACCACCACCAATCATGGCATCGCTATAATCAAGCATTAAGCCATAAAGATATAAAATGCTTTTGCGATCGCAGACAATTTTGAAACCATCGTAATCAAAAACTTCATCCTGAGGGGTGATCTGACTTTCCTGTTCAAAGTCCATCATGTAAGACATCCCAGAGCAGCCACCTTGTCTTACTCCTACCCTCAAGCATAAATCTTGGCCTTGCTTATCTTGGAGGGATTTGACTTGCCGTAAAGCGGCTTCGCTCAACAGTATGCCGCGTTGTTGAGACTGAGTTGCTTGTGTCATCCGCTTGGAAACTCCTTAATTAATGTAAAATATTCCATTCGGGCTTGTGATTGCCCTTGGGTTGTCTTTTAGTTTTTGTATTCATTCTAGCGACAATCATGACGCTAATTGCCAAATTGTCAACACTCCGTCAAAAGCAAGCAAAGATTTTTATTCTAGAATTGAGAGACTCAATATGTTCAAAGATTTGGTATTTTTAGAGTCCCAGCCTTTTAACAGACTGAGTTACAACCAAGCCAAGAACATTATGCTTCGTGGCCAGCCATTCCCAAAAGTTTACTTTTCCATTGCTTGTTTCTGATTAACCTACTCTATGACAAGTTTTAATCGCTCTACCAGTCGTCGGTTGAAGAAATTAACCCAAATTCCTTCTGTATGGGAGGGCGATCGTCGTCCGTTGTCATCACCGCAGACCCCAAATTTTCATTCAGAGTCCAAGGGCGATTGTATTTTGTGGGTAGATGGCTCACAAGGTATTGTGCGGGGAATGGATGTCATATCAGAAGATACTGGGCCAGAAGCGATCGTTCGCACCTTAATGCGAGCAATGGAACATCCCCACAGTCCAGCTAAACCCGCCCGACCCCAAAAGATTGTCGTGCGCGATCGGGAAATCCAGTTTTATCTACGTGGTGTTCTCCAAGATTTGGATATTGCCATCGATTATTCTCCAGAGTTACCTTTAATTGATGAACTGTTTCGGGGATTTACAGAAATCATCGACAGTCAAATTCCCGATGTTCCTCCACAGTATGCCAAAGCTTTACACGAAAAAGCGTATGCTATTTGGCAAGCAGCCCCCTGGGAATTTTTAGAAGAACAGCAAATCATATCTATAGAAATTAATAAATGGGATGTAGGTACACTCTACGCCTCAGTCATGGGAATGCTGGGAATGGAGTATGGGATTTTGTTTTATCGCTCAGAAGATTCCCTCAAGCGATTTCGTTCCGCAGTTTTAAGTGATGAAGAATCCCAAGGACATTTAGAAGAGGCTTTTCTCAAACAAGATTGCTTGTTCCTCACTTTTGAATCTGAGGATGAGGATGATGATGAAGATGAATTTGAAGATTTAGCCGATTTGGCATTATCGGAAATTACACCTACTTTCGGTAACATCCACCCATTAGAAGGATTACGCTCTGTTTTGTATGAGGAAGAGGCTGCTGTTGTCTTCCTCGCTTTGGAAAGCCTTTTTCGCTTCATTCGTGACCATCGCCGCCAATTGTCGAGTGGAGAGTTTACCAGTCTGAATCATCGCTATCGCATTTCTCTACCTGTATCTGATGAAACTACGAAAGCAGTATCTGTAACTGTGTCTACTATGCCACAACTTGCAGCAGAGTTAGAAGAAATGGCAGACTTAGTGATAGATGAAGAAGAATTTGGCGAATTAGAATCGATCGAGTCTCGTTCCTTGCGAGATGACCTAATACCAGAAGACTCATTTCTCAGTTTGGGCGTGGTGTCTTGGGAAATGTTGGAGTATCTGCGTCAAGGGGTGAAGTATCATCAACTGGGTGAATTTAAACAAGTAGGTGATGGTCTACCGGTGATTTTGATTCAAACCTCTCGCCCCAAAGCAAAGACTGTCATCGAAAATATTGAAGCCGCCGGGGGATTACAAGCCATCTGCTTTAATCCGGGGGCTGATCCTGTTGATGGCGATCGCTACGACTTGGGTTTACTGCAAACACAAAATGGTGAATTGTTCTTATTCGGGGAATTTTTAGATGATGATCCAGTTCATGTAGAAGCCCGTCGCAAGTGGAATCAACGCTGTAAAAATACCAAAGGCTTCTGTGGATTAATTATTTCCAAAGGCTTGACTGGTGCTTCCCGTGGTAATCCCCAATTGCGGGATATGATGGCTCTATTTGAAGCGCGATCGCTCTCACCCAAAGATTTAGGTCTCGGAACTCTCCAACTTATGCCCCAGTTTCAATTGGAATAATATCTGGAGTCAATAGGAATATTGGCTTATGAAACAGGCTTAGAAGCACAACTTCCTCAAATAATTCTTTAAATTTGACAAAATCTCTATCTTCTTGCGGGTGGAGATTTTTTCATCCTTAATTGTTACATACCTTTTTTTACCTACACCATGAGAACTACTGTCAGGGAAGTAGCAAAATATTACTGAGGCTGTGCTGATCATCTATTAACGTGAGTTTGACGAACCTCACCTCAACCCCTCTGTCTTGAAAAGTTCTGTTCGGAGGAAGCCTCCGCTCAGACTTTTCGCTCTGACATGGAGAGGGGCTTAAATACCCTGAACTATCAACGAAAAATAAGGTTTTAAAGCCTCTCTCTTCTCTAGTCCCTAAACCCTATTTTCGAGCTAGCCATTGTTACTTTATTAAAATTTCACAAAATATCAGTTTTCTTGTAATTTTTAGTAACTATCTGGGTAAATTCATATTGTGGCTTCACAATATCTAAAAAATAACTAGCACTAGATTTTTTGGAAAACAATCTAACTGAGATAAATAATTAATAAAATCAGATATGTCTGATGTTGTATTTTCAGGTTTTGTCAATAATATTAATCAAATTTTTAGTTATAATTACTTTGACTTTATTCTTTTCTTATAAATAAAAAAGATAAATTGTACTTTTGATAAAGATTAATACAACCGTAAAAAACATGGATATAATAGCTGTACAACGACAAAACAATTGCTGAGACAAGAGGTTTGTCATCATTTATTTTATGGGTGCTAATAGTAAGGAATTAAAGCTATTTATGCTGGATTAATGTAATTAGACATCTAAGTTTTTTTTCGGGAATTTACGGAAAAATACTGTAATTTTGTCAATAATCAAAAATACAAATGAATTAGATGGATAACTTCTTGTTTTACCAAGAGATTATTAAGTTGGACAGATATAACTGATTATCAACTTCTAAATCAAAATATTCCAGTAGATAAATACTTAACTAGATAATTACAACTTTTGGAAAGCTGTGCTGTTGTCAACTACAAAGTAAACTAATTAATAATCAGCAATTGATGAAATATGTAAAAAATAAAAGTATAAATTACAGGAACAAAGGCGAGTTAATTACATCCTTATTATTTAGGTAACAAAGAATTGTAATCAAATTTATCTAAGACTTATAGTGGTTAGTTTCTTGTAAGATTAACTACAGACCTTAGCAAAGGTAGTAGAAATCTTTAAGCTTGGCCTGATTGAGTTGATTATTTCAACGGATTAAGGAAGTTTATTTGCTGTAAGCGCTGCATTTCTTAGCTATTACACCAAAAGTGTATATCCTACATTGAAAAAGAAAGTAATTAATGCAGATTAGGGCAACCTGGAAAAATCAACCAAACCATGACTTCGATGAATCTACTGACTCGATAATATTAACCATGAGAGTAATTGCTTAATGATATTTACTTGAATGTGATTGCTGATGGAAGATACTCTATCCAGAGTTGTGGGTGATATTGAGTGGATGAGAATGTCACATACTTTTGATAATTCAAAAAATTGGAGAATTTTACGGAGTGAACATTAAATAAGTTAGACTCATTTATACAATTTAACTGTCAAACTTTAGTGTCCTATTACTAAGGTTATGGCATGAAATAGTGAGTGTACCCTATTATTCCTTTCTCTGGAGGAATTTATTTCTTATATTTTCTGGAAAAACAATGAATAATTTGACAAAAAGGACATTTTTATCATTAACGGTATCGCTTGTTTCGTGACACAAATTCTGATAATCTTATCGTCTTCATCTTTGATTAAGTTGTTTTTGATGATGTCAATACACAGCAAATAGCATGATAATGACTAATAAAAAATGGGCCGTTAAACGCATAACTGTTAACTTAGCAGCACAAGAAGCAGAAAAACTGGAAAAATATTGTCAACAGACAGGTAGACCAGCAACTGATGTGATTCGAGAACTTATTAGAAGCTTAGCTGTATCAGATGACAGCAAAGAAGCTGGTCGATAG
This sequence comes from Anabaena subtropica FACHB-260, assembly GCF_014697105.1. Taxonomy (GTDB): domain Bacteria; phylum Cyanobacteriota; class Cyanobacteriia; order Cyanobacteriales; family Nostocaceae; genus Trichormus; species Trichormus subtropicus. Next base: position 32,611 of record NZ_JACJRF010000005.1, read on the forward strand.
GAGGTGTTTTAATTTTATTACTGCACGTCTATGTGATTAGTCAAAAAATATCTAAAATGCTTTTTTAATCTGCTTTTACTAACGAAAGTTAGTTTACTGGAATACACACACTTGGAATCAGGTGTCTCTAGTCACCAGGATTAAAAGGAGTAATAAAAGCATATTGATCATCAGGGGCATGACTTTGTTGCCCTTCAATGTACTGCTTGAATTTATATAAGTAGCAAATTCCGACACCAACCCAGTTACAATTTGTAAAGAAGCTGAATAAGGAAGGACGGAATGCGCGTTGCAATCATAGGTGCGGGATTGGCTGGGCTAGCAACCGCTATAGATTTAGCTGATGCTGGCTGTGAAGTCCAAATTTTTGAGTCCCGTCCGTTTGTCGGTGGTAAAGTTGGCAGTTGGATTGATGGCGATGGCAACCATATTGAAATGGGTCTGCACGTCTTTTTTGGGTGCTACTACCAACTGTTTGAACTCATGAATAAGGTGGGTGCATTTTCTCATTTACGTCTCAAAGAACATACCCACACCTTTGTTAACAGAGGGGGAAAGCTTGGTGCTTTAGATTTTCGCTTCTTCACAGGTGCGCCCTTTAATGGGTTGAAGGCGTTTTTTACTACCTCCCAACTCTCATTACAGGATAAACTACAAAATGCGATCGCCTTAGGTACAAGCCCCATAGTACGTGGGTTAATAGACTTTGATGGGGCGATGAGAACCATCCGTAACCTAGATAAAATTAGCTTTGCCGATTGGTTTCGTAGTCATGGCGGCAGTAACGGTAGTATCAAACGGATGTGGAACCCCATTGCTTATGCTTTGGGATTTATTGATTGTGAAAATATTTCCGCCCGTTGTATGCTGACAATCTTCCAATTCTTCGCAGTTAGAAGCGAAGCTTCGGTACTGCGGATGTTGGAAGGTTCCCCTGATGAATATCTGCACCAACCAATTCTGAAATATTTAGAAGCTAGAGGCACAAAAGTTTATACTCGTCGGCAAGTACGAGAAATTAAATATGCTGAAGTCGAGGGAGCAAATCGCGTTACAGGCATAGTCGTTGCTCAAGGTGATGAGATCGAAGAGATTACAGCAGACGCCTATGTTTGTGCTTGCGATATCCCAGGAATACAGCGAGTTTTACCGCAAGAGTGGCGGAAATGGTCAGAATTTGATAACATTTACAAGTTAGATGCAGTACCAGTCGCCACTGTGCAGATGAGATTTGATGGCTGGGTGACGGAACTGCAAGATGAAAATCGACGCAAGCAGCTAAAAGAGGCAGCCGGACTAGATAATTTGCTATATACCGCAGATGCTGATTTTTCCTGTTTTGCTGATTTGGCTTTGACTAGCCCTAGTGATTATTATCGTCAAGGTCAAGGTTCATTATTACAACTGGTACTGACACCAGGAGACCCATTCATTAAGCAAAGTAACGAAGCGATCGCCCAACACGTCCTCAAACAAGTGCATGAACTGTTCCCCTCATCAAGGGAGCTAAATATGACTTGGTACAGCGTAGTCAAATTAGCTCAATCGCTCTACCGAGAAGCTCCAGGTATGGATGTTTACCGTCCTAACCAAAAAACTCCCATAGCAAATTTCTTCCTAGCAGGTAGTTATACGCAGCAAGACTACATTGATAGCATGGAAGGCGCAACAGTTTCAGGACGGCGGGCAGCAAAAGCCATCCTAGAGGATCTTAAAAAATAAAGCCAAAGCTGCTAATCTAATCAAATCTCAAATCCAAAACAGAATGTCTAAGTGGCTAGAGCATAGCGTACAGGTAGAAGTAGAAGCCCCCATAGATTTAGTATGGAGCTTGTGGGCTGACTTAGAGCAAATGCCCAAGTGGATGAAGTGGATTGATTCTGTGAAAGTTCCACCGGAAAACCCTGATATATCGCTTTGGAAACTCAATACTGGTGGACTGGAATTTACCTGGAAATCCCGCATTACTAAGGTAATTCCCCACCAGATCATTCAGTGGGAATCGATTGATGGTTTACCCAATCAAGGCGCTATCCGCTTTTACGATCGCCACGGTCATAGTATCGTCAAGATGACTATTTCCTATGCTATACCTGGCTTTCTGGGTAAAATCATGGATAACTTGTTTTTAGGGCGAGCCGTAGAATCGACAATTCAAGCTGATTTAGAAAGGTTTAGGCAATATGCTTTGAATCTTCATCAGTCATCAGTTAACCTTTAACAGACTATTTAGTAGAGACACGATCAATTGCGTCTCTACTAAGCAGTGTTACAAACTGTTGCTTCTGGAAGCAGAACACCCCCAACTTCATAAACAATACAGCAGACTTGATGAATTTAGAATTTAGAAGTAACACAGGCTTGATACTTGGGCTGGGGACTAATCTTGTGTACTTCATTAACGTGAAATCTGCTGTAATTAGGGACTGCTTCAATCGCATTTTTTACAAAATTGAACGGATTCTAGCTCGATAGGCAGCATTATCCAATCCGTCACGCGTATTAGTAGGTCGGGAATTAATAGCTTTTCTCAGAGCATTGATGCGCTCGCTGGTTCCAGGGTGAGTACTCAAAAATGTTGGTACAGAACCACCGCTTCTCATTAGTTTCTGCATAAAGGAAACCGTTGCAGATGGGGCATAACCGGCCCTTGTTAAGGTTCTTAATCCTCTTGCATCTGCGTCATATTCATCTTGACGACTGCGGGGACGGTTGAGGGCTAATTCCACACCAATTCCTACAGCTGCATTGCGGTCTAAACCTGTGGCTGATGCTACACCACTAGCAAGCGCCCTTTGTCGCATCTGTTTAACTAAATGTCTACCACCAATGTGACCAATTTCGTGAGCCATCACACTAGCTAGTTCCGCTTCATTGTCTGCGGTTTTAATTAAACCTGTATGGACATAAATAAACCCACCTAAAGTAGCAAAGGCATTTACAGCATCATTGTCAACTACTTGGAATGTAAAAGGAAGATTGGGGCGATCGCTATTTGCAGCCAAGCGCTGTCCAATTTGTTCCACATAGCGATTGATTTCCGCATTTCGAGAAATTCTTACCTCGCCGCTACGCAATTGCTGATTCATCTGGCTGCCCAGATCAACTTCCTGGCGATCGGATATATTAGACAGCTGAAGTACTTGCACACCTTGTAATAAAAGCGGACGTAAGTCTATAGCTTTTCCGACTAAAGGTGTACTTAGACACAGACCCAAAGCGACTACCACCGAAATTAATGGATAAAACCAGCGTCGTCGCCACACACGGTAATTTGCCACCAAGCCTTTCCTATTCATATAAATCCGGTTAGAAGATAATTTCGGGAGAACGTTAAATAACATGACGCATCTATCGTTTTCTAAGTTGCACTATTAACTTAGTTATTAGTCATTAGTCATTAGTCATTAAGTAAGTCGGTGCAATAAAACCAAACTATGTGAAGAAAAGTAAATAAAGCTCAAACTCTTTCTCCCCCTGCCCCCTGCCCCCTGCCTTATTCCAACAATAATTATTTACGCCGACCTACTTACTCCCCTGCTCCTTCATCTCCCCAATCTCAATTTCTCAACTCATGATAAACTGGCGCGTAACTGCAACTGCTAATAGTGGAAAAGTTGCTGTATACCTGATAAAACTTGTTGTGAGAATCAATTACTCTGCGTTAATCTGGAAAAATTTTTATGGCTATTTTAGATTCTAAAGGTCGCTTGTTTGGCAAAGTCAATATTCTCGATTTAGGCGCTTTGCTAGTGATTGTGATGGTTATATTTGGCATCTTTGTATTTCCAGGTACTTCTGGTACTGTTGCTCAAGTTGGCGCTAAAACAATACCTTTAGAGGTAGATTTAGCAGTCCGTGGTTTGAATGTGCGCGATCCAGAACAGTTATTTGAAAATGGGTTCAAAAAAGGTGGTAAAACCAAAGTCATTATTCGTAATCAGCCTTACGGAGAGATTGAAATTAAATCTGTGCAACTTTTACCCAGAACAGTGGTAGTTTCTCAACCGGATGGTTCTGTCAAAGAATTACCAGATCCCAAAGCTAATAACTTTAGTACAGATATGCTTTTAACCTTAAACGGTAATGCACAAGTTACTAAAGACGGCCCAGTTTTAGGTAATAGTAAAGTAAAAATTGGTATGCCCTTTGAGTTGGAAGGCTTCAACTACAATTTTAATGCAACTGTCATCGATGTCAGATTACAAAGTTAGGGAATAGTAGACGTTGCAATGCAACGTCTACAGGCGTTATTATTTTTGCTCCACATCCACTGATTGCGGTTTTCCCCAAAGGATACGTTCCTGTTTGTAAATGGCAATTCCTGGTTTAGCGCCTTTGGGTTTATAAACGTGTTTAGGCTGAGTGTAAACGACTGGTACTTGGTCACTCTGACGACCGCGACTGTAATAAGCTGCTAAATCGGCTACACACTGCAAATCAGATGCTTCGGGAACAGTTCCTGGTTCTAAACGCAATAGTACATGACTTCCGGGAATTTCTTGGGCGTGGAACCATAAGTCATAATCTCCTGCTACCCGAAATGTTAACTGGTCATTTTGGCGATTGTTGCGACCAATTAAGACTTGGAAGCCGTTAGGGGTGACATAGTTATGAAAGTTAGTGGTAGCAGTTTCATTTTGATTACGGCTGCGATACTCTAACTCTTCTAGATATTTCTGTCCGATTAATTCGTCGCGGATTTCTTCTAAGGCTTGTAAATCTTCTGGTGTTTGGTAGTTATCTATTTGGGAAATCGCAGCTTCTACCTGCTCTAAATAGTCGATTTCTGTCTGTACTTCTTGCAGTAGTGGTTCGACAGCTATACGGGCGCGTTTGAGTTTTTGGTGCTGTTTGTAAAGATTTTGGGCATTCTGCACAGCATTTTTATCTGGCTGGAGAGCGATCGCCACAGGCTCGCCTGTCTCAAAATCAGGGATGGTAATTTCTTTCATCCCTGGTTCCCAGGTTTGCAGGTGCGCCATTAATAAATCGGCTTTTTGGCGATATTCATCAGCTCTATCTGATTGCTGTAAGCGATCGCTAAAGGTTTGGGCTTTATTGCGTAATTTGCCCAGAATATTACTTAATTTTTGACTCAGTTGATGGCGCAATTGGGCAAATAATTGTTGATTTAGCTGTTTGCTATAGTATTCATTGATTAATGTTTGAATATCTTTTGTTGGTGCAACAGCACCCCAACCCATGACTGTATATCCGTTTACCATCCAAGCTGGCTGAAATTTTCCCGCATCTAAGGCGTGTAACCATTCTTGCCAGCGTGTAAATAAACGTTCCCAGTCTTCAGGCGTTAAGGCATCGGTAGTTGTATCTGGTGCTATTTTGGCTACTAACAACATCGACTCTACTAAAACCGCACTCAAGCCGCTATAACTTTTGAGTAACTGACGCTTAATTGCTCCTGGTACTAAACTCACCCTTTCTTGCCAACGTGCTTGAGTTTCTTGCAAACTAGGGATAGTGCCGGTAAGTTTGGGCGGTGTTTCGTAAGGTTGTCCGGTTTGAATGGGACGGACGCTTGATTGTTGCTGACTCACTTGATGGGCAGCAGTAATAATTATATTGTTAGCATCGGTGAGAATGAGATTACTGTATTTGCCCATAATTTCCCCGTAGATGTGGTACAGGACATCATCTCCAGGGCGACGAGCAAATTGTAGATCAATCACACGCTCCCAGGGAGCGATCGCTTCAATAGCGACTAAGGCTAATCCCCCCAACTGGTGTACTAATTGTTGGCTGAAGGTGAAGGTATCTGGTGTGCGTGGTGGTGGATCACCAATACAAATGTGAGTTGCTTGGGGATGCCAAGATATTTGTAGCCAACCTCTGGTGTTGAGGGTGCGTAAAGCTATAGCAATAGTGTAGCGATCGCGCTGATAAACTTGCTCTAGGCGAGATGGTAGCCAGTGAGCGCGGAGTTCGCTACAAGTAGCTGTGAGGGTCGTAAAGTCTACTGGTTGCACAACAATGAGTCACTGGCACTTACAGGTCAATGGCTAGTATACTTCTATCTTCTCTAAATTCTTGGTTAATAAAATAAAAAAGCCGTTACCTGCTCTGGAATTTTACAAGTCCAGACTGTCGCCTGGGAAATATTATGGACTTACTTATTGACAAACAATAGTAGTTTTATAAAAACAAAAAATTTAGGGAAAAGGTGTAATAGGAAATTTTCCCTAATTTCTTAGTTTTAATTACTACCAATTCCCTATCAATCAATTACAAAGGGGGATAAAAAGATTCTACTTGGTAATCAATGCTACTTCTTTAAGTTGTGGTGTCAACAACTGAGTGTATATTCCATCTAGTTGACCCGCCACTCCGTCCCAACTATATTTGTCGGTAACGTGTTTTCTAGCAGATCCACCTAACTCATCTCGCCATTCTGGATTCATCAAAATTCGATCAATTGCCACCTTGAAAGCAGCAATATCTTTTGGTGGTACTAATAAACCCGTTTTTTCGGGAACTACGGTAAACTGAAGTCCGCCAACATCACTGGCTACTACAGGTGTACCACTTGCCATTGCTTCAATTGCCACAAGTCCAAAAGGTTCATAGTGGCTGGGAACAACGCAAACATCAGCAGCAGCATAGTAGGCGGGTAAGATATCTTGACTAAGACGACCAGGGAAACTAGCAATATCGCCCATTCCCAATTCTTGTACAATACCCTCAATGCGATCGCGCTCTCTGCCATCGCTATTACCCGGAGTGCTACCACCGCCAATAATTAGTTTTAGTTTGTGAGAGTCACGCAATTTAGACTCATTAACTGCACGTACTAAGGTTTCAATACCTTTACGTTGGTCAAAACGTCCTACGTACAACACAACTTTTGCTTCTTGATCAATTCCTAATTCAGTTCTGGCTGCTTGTCTACCAATTGAGCCAAAGCGTTGAATATCTGTACCACAAGGAACAATATCAATGTAGCCTTTAGCAGAAACAAGCGATCGCATATGTTGCTGTTCTTGGGGACTAGTAGCAACAATTCTTTCGGCTGTTTCTAGTACTTGTTTTTCTATCGATAAACGCTTAGTGGCAATTAAAGGAATCGTATCTATAGCTTTATACTTAACTGCCCCTAATGAGTGATATGTATGAACTTGTTTGCTACCTTGGATTGCTTTTAATTGCATTCCCACCCAACTAGAAAGCCAGTAGTTTGTATGCACTAATGGATAATTGATGTTATTTTCCTTTTGAAATTGAAGCAATTGTTGTACAAATTCTGGTAAATGCTTGAAACCATTATCTCTTGGTACAAACTCCTCTGGCCCTGCTGTTAAGCGAATTGTTCGACAAAGTGGGCTGTGGTGAACAATAAACTCTTGTTCAGTACTCACTCTGCGGCTAAACATATCCACTTGCCATCCTAATTGGGCTAATGCTTTACCCACTTCGCGCACGTAAACGTTTTGCCCTCCAGCTTCTTCTTTGCCAATTTCAATTGCTGGGTCTCCATGAACTGAAATTAAAGCTATGCGTTTTTCAGTGTTAGAGTTCATAGTTTGTGTGTGTTGCTGATTTTAAGTAAAGTAGCGGTCAGTTCCAGGTGTGCTGACACCACTATTGCGTGAATTATGTAGGAAGTTTGAGTAATCTTTATTTTAATTTAATATGTCAAATATTTTTATATATCTAATACAGTAATTATAATTTTTTGCTCAGTATTTACATTTAATCTCTTTATATATAAATGGTCATACATATATCTAATGCTTGTGATAGATGAACTTCTATTTGGCTAGTGATGAATATGCAGATATACTTTTTTCTGTGCTACTAATTTCTAAATTTTTTCACTAATGCCTCATCATATTGCTTCAGCAAATATACGCGAATTCGTAATTTATAGATTTTTGATTAACCGTATTTTCACTTAAAATGCTTCTTGAATTTACGTAACTTTACGTTCCTATCTGGGATATATCCTTAAATATCCCCAGTAATTACTTAATTTTTTTAATGAAATTAAATGACTATATTCATTAAGGCTTGGGTGGCTAATATTACTAATAACTAAATAAAATTTTTGTAATTCACAATACAGTTTTTCCAGGAAAATCCTGAGAGAGTTATAAGTCATAATCAAAGAATTTTAAAAATATGGAAAATGGAAAAAATTAATTTTCCATGCCCTCTTAACTAATAATTAAAATTCTTCCTCCAAATAAAATTACATCTCACATTTAGCTCTCTCCTCTCTCTGAAAAATAGTTGCTATTTCTTGGCCAATATTGAATTAATTAATAGATAAGCCTCAAAACTAACTGGACAAATTACTGCAAAAGTAGGCGGGGTTAAACGTAATGAAACCAATAAAACAAGATAAATACTGTTGTTAATCCGCAATTATAAAAAAGAGTTATACCAATTTGAACAATGATTGCGACAGATGGACGGAGAAAAACCAGATACACCAAGCGGTTTTCAATCCCAAATCTTAAAATCCAAAATCCAAAATGGTATTACCTATTAGCTTACCCATTATCAACCAGACGTATGATCTGACCTTGATATTACGCAATAAACCGAAAATTCCATGTTTGGGTAAGGGTTGTAGAAGTATAGAAATGTAAGGGTGTAGGTATTCAAAACCCCTATACCCCGAAATCCTCCCACACGAATAGTCTAGTTGCTTCAGTCCTAAACTAAAAACCCCTTGAGTTTAATCAGATATTGATTGAAACTCAAGGGGTTTACAAATTATTCGACTTTTACTGTAATCTATCTTAGATATACGTAAGCAATTAAAATTGATTCCAGTCGAGAAATTTTACCTTGCCCTCACCTTGGTACTTCTGACTCTGGAAGATGAAAGAAAATTTACTGGATTTGAACAAGTGCAATAGGCTACGCTCTGACGTAGGTGATAGCTACCTTTGGCATAACTTACTGGTACTATCAGTTCATCTAAACTAACAAGATCAGCCAATATTTACTCAAAAATAGCGAACACCTACGGCGGGGCATAGCTTATCAGCTTATCGCACTTACAAAAGTGGCGACAATTCACCATTGAGACAGTGAATCGTTATCTATTAAAAATTAAAAATCAAAAAACTCTGACTTTTAATTTTTAATTTCTGACGCTGGTCACTTAATTAGTGGCTTGGGCTGCTAATATCTGCTTCAGCTTTTCTAATTCAGAAGCCCAACGTGGATCTGGACGAATAGCATCTGAATCAGTAGTTGTGGTGGTATTTTCACGAGTACCACCGCCGCGCCGAGACTTCTTAGCGCCTTTTTCACGACGATTGCCTTCTTTATTGGTGTTAGGAGCAGCATGACCACCAGAGGTAGTTGCTGCTTTAGGAGTTGGTTGCTCCTCGCCTTCGTCACCTTTTGTGCGTGGTAAGGCTTTTTCTAACTTGATGGGCGTTTCTTTAAACAATTGACCATTATACTTTTCTATAATTTGGTCAGCTTGTTCATCATTATTTACTGTCAAGAACCCAAAACCACGGCATTTGCCAGTTTTGCGGTCTTTGATTAGTTTAGTCGTCACAGCATCGCCTTCTGCGGCAAAAACAGCTTGCAATTCTTGACGATCTATTTCTTCTTTTGGCAAATTGCCTATGTATAGGCGCACGGACATGAACTATACCTCCAGAGTTGAATGAACATGGTGAACATGGCAAGGCAATAAATCAATTGCTTGGCTTTGACTTTTATTTGCTATTGACCAAGACTGCCGTAAACCAATTTTTTTACTCCAAACTGTCAACTTATACAATACAGTTTTTTGTTGGGATCAAGCTTGTTTAATCATAGAGCGTACAAACGCTCAACTACTACCACCTTAATTCTAAAAGTTTTAAATTTGTTGTTTTACTGCCTATTAACAGTAAGATTTTTTTGTCTGCCCTTGCCCGCAGAGTTAAATACCACTCCTTACATTATCACGGTATTTTCTACGTAGCTAGTTCACCATACACTTTTCTAGCATTAGTATTAAGAAATCGTAGCATAAAGTACATCTTTTTTTTCAAGCATAAATAAATGAAACAAAAACCAGCCTGTGGCTGGTCGATTTGCTGCTGTGTTGGGAGGATAAAACAGATAGATTGGCGCAGGCAACCGTGTAGCAATAACTAAGCTCACTAGCTGCGTTATTTTGATTGCTTATTATCTCTCAAGAAAAAGTAACATTTTTTAAAATAAATTGCAACTTTTATTTACATTTCCATTGGTCAATAGTCAACAGTTTTCTCCCCTGCTCCCTGCTCATCTAACCTACGAGGAAAATATAAGCTCCCCAAGCTTGGGCTGCGACAGCCAAAATAGTAGACCAAATGGGATGAGGACTATGAATAGATTTACCACTTTGGGTTTGTATGGTTTGGATATCTATCCAAGGTGTGGCACCTCGACGAAACCAGCCTGTAACAATAATCTGCCGACCCATTAAATCTTGGGGATTAATTGGTTGTCCTAGCCAAGAAACATGGTGTAGTTTCACCAAGCCTGTGCTGGATTGGAGAATTAAGTCTTGAGATAAAAAATTACTCATGCCTTGGCGGCCTAATAGCTTACCGACAAATTGCACGGGAATGCTATCTATGGGTAGGCTAGAAGGATTGGTTAACAAATATGGTAGTTGTTGATCAGTTTGGACGCTGTTTTGTTTGATGTTGGGAAAAAAGGAATTCATCCTGATGACTATACCAATGCTAAAGCCGATGAGTAGGCAACCTATAACGAATGACCAGTCTTCATAAATCCACTTCAAATTTAAAAACTTGAATGCGAAGGCTGTTTGCCAAGTTAGCCAAATCAACCCAGCAAATACGAAACCTAGAGGAAGTCCCAAAAAAGGAGCTGTTTGCAGTAAGAATGATTGATGGGTAACTTGTAATGTTTTCTCGCTGAGTGATTTTTGGCTAGTCAGATGAACTTCTGGGTCTATATGCCAATGCTGGGCTATTTGACATAGGTTACGAATGCGATCGCCAATTAAGGGATGGGTATTATTAATTGTCAACCAACGGCGATAGGGGTTGACGCTATCCCACATCAACATAGATTCAAAGGTGAGATGTCCGGCAATACTCCCTAGCGAAATACTTTGTTGATAGCTTACTGGCAGTAAAATATTTAAACTTTCCAATTGACCACTTGTTTGTGCTTCCCTCTGCACATCTGCCGCAATGCCGATACTGATTTTCAGCAAAGCGCGTGTTAAGGCATTGGGATTACCTGTAATTTCCGCAGCTAGGCGATCGCTATGGTAAGGTCTGAGTCGTGAGTACAGCAACGCCGTACCAGTTAGCACACACCACAACCCATAAACCAAACTAGAGCCAATAGTAAACGGCCAATGAAATACACCTTTTGATAATTTGTCTGCCCATGCAGCAAGTTGCTGATAGAGTTTGTAAATTGGTAGTGTTATCAGCAGTACCAACGACATGATGACAAAATCTTTGTGTGTAATCTGCCCTAGTTGTGAAGCATAGATTGTGGCAATTTCATCATCTGCTAGTTGCTCTAATAACCCTTGACTGACAACTATTCTGGCATTTCGGGGTAAATTACCATATGTCAATGCTATCGGTGCTGATATGGGTAAAATTCTGAGTTGGGGTGATGGCCAGTGTCGCTGTTGGCAGTAACGATGCAGCACACGGGGCGTTTCCCGACTGTAGTTAGGCAATATATCTTTAGATAACTCTTTTTGACCATAGAAATAAGCCAATAGCCAATCTAGCAACCAAGGCGATATGGCGATCGCTACAAACAAAACTACAAACACTAATCGGCTAGGATCTCGATATAACAGCTGCAATGGTTCCAAGTAAGGTAGCTTGACTAACGTTATGTTAATGGTTGCCATGACGAACTTGAGGATTTCTCGCAGCACCCAAAACACAGCCATGAATGTACCTGCTGATAGCAAGCGCAAGGGTATGAGGCTGGGCTTTTTTAAGGGTTGCCAAACTTTAGCGCGTTTTGCTTGTCGCCAATAAATCCCGAATTCTTTGGGTTGGGTGTAACTTGGAGAGTTTAATAATCCATTGTTACCTACATATTGATTTTGAAAGTCGACAGATGGCACAGCTGATGAATACCGAGGTTGGGTATTTGCTGCTGTCTGTGCTGGAGAATTATCTGCGGTTGCATGATGAGAATTTGGTGATTTTTGAGAATTTTTGCGTTTTTTGGTTAAGTGTGTTAGCGCAACATTGGCCCATTCTTTCACTTGGGGGTTTTGGCTTTCAGTCAGGGTTTGACACAGGGCGATCGCTTTACGAAGTTCGCCACTGCGAGCATAAGCCATTACTAAGCCCACTCTGGCTTGCAGGCTAGCATTTCCCTGACTCTGATAGGTGGCTATGGGTTCTAGTTGAGCGATCGCTGTTTGATAATTTCCCTGTTTGAGGGCCGCTAAACCAGCCTCCAAAGCCGATTCAGTATGTGAAGGCATAGAAATTCTGGCACTCCCATCTCTGCTAATTGACCTACGGTGATGCAAAAGCGCGGATCTCATACCAATTCAAAATTCAAAATTCAAAATGAACAAACCCAAACCTGACAGGGTTTTCTGAGTTGATGTTTGAGTAATGAGTTTTGTTGAACTGATTTTAAATGCCAGTAAATTCCAGCCTAGCAATTTCTAATTCATAATTTTGAATTATTGTTCTACTGTTGGTTGGCTAGAAAAAACTGGGGCGATCGCGCTTAGTTTTAACTCTGGATGATCTCCCTGTAACTGTTGACAGTTCCACTCATTGCGGAACAGTAAAACTGGACGGTTCATGCTGTCTTTGACTGTGGTGGTGTTAAATATACGTCCCACCTTGTTCAAAGCTTCCCAACCACCTTCGACCCAACGGGCGACGCTGTAGGGTAATAGTTCCAGAATGGTTTCTACACCATACTCGTTTTGTAAGCGAAACTGCACCACCTCGAATTGCAACTGACCCACAGCTGCCATAATTGGGTCGCGCTTGGCTTCATCGCTTGAGTACATAATTTGCACTGCACCCTCTTCGCGCAATTCGGAGATGCCTTTCTGAAATTGCTTAAATTTCGAGGGGTTTGGGTTGCGGAGAGTCGCAAATAATTCTGGTGAAAAATACGGAATTCCTTCATATTCCAGCTTCTGCCCCGTGTAAATTGTATCGCCGATCGCAAAAACACCTGGATTATTCAACCCGATCACATCACCTGGATAAGCTACATCAATCGATTCCCGTTCTTGGGCAAACAGTTTTTGTGGGCGAGACAGGCGCACAATTTTGCCAGTCCGGGCATGATTAACTGTCATATCTTTTTCAAACTTACCAGTGCAGACCCGGATAAAAGCGACGCGATCTCTGTGCTTAGGGTCCATGTTGGCTTGCAGTTTGAAGACAAAACCGGAAAACTCTGGGTATGTGGGAGGTACTTCACCGACGCTGCTGATGTGAATACCTGGTTTCAGGGCATAGTCTAGGAAGTACTTTAGGAATAACTCTACCCCAAAGTTCGTCATGGCGCTACCAAAGAAAACAGGTGTCATCTTTCCTTGATGCACCAAATCTAAGTCTAGTTCCGGGCCGACACCTTCTAAAAGTTCTAAATCATTCTTGAATTGGTAGTACAAATCTTGTTCTAATAGTTCTTCAATTCTGGGGTCGCCCAATTCTAGGGTTGTATCACGGGCTTCCTTGCTACCGTGGGCGCTACGTTCAAACAGGTGGATTTGTTGCTTGTGACGATCAAATACTCCCTTAAAGCGATCGCCCATGCCAATCGGCCAGTTGACGGCGTAGGTTTGTAGACCCAATTCTTTCTCAATCTCGTCTAATAGTTCTAGTGGTTCCCTACCTGGACGGTCGAGTTTGTTAACAAATGTGAAGATTGGTAAGCCTCTTAGTTTACACACTTCAAATAATTTCCGTGTTTGCGGTTCCAAACCTTTAGCCACGTCAATTAACATCACCGCATTATCAGCCGCCGCCAGGGTGCGATAAGTATCTTCACTAAAATCTTGGTGTCCTGGGGTATCAAGTAAATTAATTTGGCAATCTTGGTATTCAAACTGTAATACTGTAGATGTGATGGAAATACCCCGTTGTTGTTCCATTGCCATCCAGTCTGAAGTTGCCTTCCGTTGCGCTCTACGGGCTTTTACCGCACCAGCTTCGTGAATAGCACCCCCGTACAAGAGTAATTTTTCTGTCAGCGTGGTTTTACCAGCGTCAGGGTGAGAGATAATGGCAAAATTGCGGCGAAGCTCAACTGCTTGGTGGAGTTCCGTCTGTATTTCAGTTGACATAAATTGTATTGACTTCCTTGTTGCGTAACTTAACTTAATTTTTTTCTACTTTAGCGAGTCTTTTAATCTTAAAACAACGATGCTCGTGATAGGGTCATAGAAGGAAATTCAAAATATTCTACGGTTTTTAGCAAATTTAGAATACATTACCTTTTTGTGTCGTTGTGTTTAAAAAGTGATTTTATTAACCACGGAGGCACAGAGGTACAGAGAAGTAGAGAAAAATTTATTTCTATTCTCTACACATTAATTATTATAAATATTTCCCAAAAATTGAGATTTTAGGAATAGATGATTGAGTATTTACCTAAATCTCAACTGTCCCAATTTTTAATAAAGCAAATTTAGAAGCTTGGCAACAGATGCCTACCAATCCTGGAAAACTCACTCTTAATAGGAAATGTTCCCGTAGCATCTCTTAGGGATGACTTTGCCAGCGTTCAGTTGTTGCTTTTGCCACTGTCAACTGATACGCAACAGCGAGGTAAAATACAAAATTGCCCCACAACTTGAAGCAGAGTAGGGCAAAGGACAGTTAAGCACTGTCTGTAGTCTGTCCCACAACAACGGAGTTTCGTCAGACTTCTGTGACGCTTTGTTTTGTGTCTATTCCATTGTTATTCTTGATAAAAGTTTATGTTTCCAACACACCGCCCTCGCCGTTTGCGTACCCATCCTCAATTGCGCCGGATGGTTCGTGAAACTGTATTAACTACCAATGATTTAATCTACCCTTTGTTTGCTGTACCAGGGGAAGGGATAGCCAACGAAGTCAAATCTATGCCTGGTGTTTACCAACTGTCGGTAGATAAGATTGTTGAAGAAGCAAAAGAAGTATACGATTTAGGTATTCCGGCAATTATTCTGTTTGGTATTCCGGCAGATAAAGATACGGATGCTACAGGTGCTTGGCATAATTGTGGTATTGTCCAGAAAGCTGCGACTGCGGTAAAAGCAGCAGTACCAGATTTGATTGTAATTGCGGATACTTGTTTATGTGAGTACACAAGTCACGGTCATTGTGGTTATTTGCAAGTTGGTGATTTGACTGGTCGAGTCCTGAATGACCCCACCCTAGAATTGCTGAAGAAAACGGCCGTATCTCAAGCTAAAGCTGGTGCGGATATTATCGCGCCTTCTGGAATGATGGATGGCTTTGTAGCCGCTATTCGGACTGGTTTGGATGAAGCAGGATTTCAAGACACGCCGATTTTGTCCTATGCTGCTAAGTATGCTTCGGCTTATTATGGTCCATTTAGGGATGCGGCAGATTCTACACCGCAATTTGGAGATAGAAGAACTTACCAAATGGACCCAGGTAACTCCCGTGAAGCTATCAAAGAGATTGAATTGGATATTGCCGAAGGCGCTGATATGTTGATGGTTAAGCCAGCTTTGGCTTACATGGACATTATTTGGCGGGTGAAGGAAGCTAGTAATTTACCTGTGGCTGCTTACAACGTGTCTGGTGAGTATTCTATGGTGAAAGCTGCGGCGTTGAATGGTTGGATTGATGAACAGCGTGTGGTGATGGAAACCTTAACTGGGTTCAAGCGTGCTGGTGCGGATTTAATTTTAACTTATCACGCTAAAGATACGGCGCGTTGGTTATCGTAGGGTAGGCTATCTCACGCAGAGGCGCGGAAATATAGGGTTTTTCGTGTTTAGGCGTGAGATTGATTTTCGCCACAGTTACGGGAATACTCAAACTCGGCTTCTTGTTCTCTTTTTCCTTGGGAAAAAATTGGGCAGAGTTTTGTGTTTGCACTCATACAATCCATGTGTGGTGTTTTGGCGCAAACTAACAGTAAGATACTCAAGATAAATAACAAACCGCAAATTGCGGCTGTTTGAATTGCAGAGATATCTAGTACGCCGTGAACAACAACTTCTCGTAGTACTGATACGATGGCTACTTCTACGGCTACACCTACAGAAATGCTATGTTCTTGCAAGTAGACCATTAATAGTCTAAATAATTCCACCAAAATCAAGATGAAGAGTATTTTTGCCGTGACTACTTTATAGTTGAGTGGCTGAGTAAGTGCCATAAATATACCCCACAACTGTATTAGCATGACGACGAATAAAACTAAGCATAAGACTATGACTAATAAATCTTGAAATGCTTCCATCTGCCTAACAATAGCATGACGATCTAACCAGCGATCGCAAAATAAAAATCTACTCTTGGCACGTTTTTTGAGTTTCTTGTTCATGTGGATAGGGGTTAGTTGGAGACGACAATAATTAATTCACCCCATATCTCATTTTTACCGTAGGTTAATTATTCTTACCTCCGCGTGGTTGAGAATTTAAATTTTGTACTTGTTGTAACAATTGTTCGGCATTTTTTGCCCATTGGGGATTACCTTGGGTACTATATAAATTCTTGGCATGATTAAATACTTTTGCCCCTTCGCTATATTGCCCTAATTGGGTAAAAACTAACCCTGCACCGTAATAAGCATGGGGATAATTAGGATTAGCTTCGGCTGACTTCCTGAAGGCTGCTAATGCTTCCTGGGGTTTGCCTTGTTGAAACCAGACAACACCAAGATTATAATGAGCTTCTGAATATTTAGGATTGATTTTTATCGCTTGATTAAACGCACGTTGGGCTTCATTTAATTTACCTTGTTGCAGATAAGAAATTCCTAAATGATAGTGAGGTTCAGGGGCATTTTTACTATATTCTACTGCTTTATTAAAAGAAGCGATCGCGCCTTCCCAATTTTGTTGCTGTTGTCTGACTAAACCCAAATTATAATGAGCAAAACCTAGTTTTGGATCTAGTTCTAAAGCCCGTTGTAAATAGTCGTTAGCTTGTTGTAAATTATTACCTTCCAATAATGAGCCGCCTAAATTAGCAAAGGCTAAAGCAAACTTAGGATCGCTTTGAGTAGCGCGATAAAATGCGTCGGCGGCTGGTTGCAACTTTCCGGTTTGTCGCAGTGCTAAACCAAGATTGTAGTGGGCGGCGGCTAAGTTAGGATCTAACTGGGAAGCGGATTGAAAAGCAGCGATCGCATCTTCTACTCTCCCCGCCTGAATTGCTTGTAATCCCTGATTTAATAAGGTTGTGGAAGTAGGCAAACTATATTGTGCTAACAGTTTCATCTGGGAATCTGGGATTATAGGAATACTTGCATTGACAGGTGTCAAGCTTTCACCTAGTAATATCAAACTCAGCAATGCTGGTATCCGATATTTATAGAATGATAATCTCATTGATTGACTAACTCACAACAGTTTTCGTGATCTTTACTTCAAATAAACTGACGTAAAAAATTACGTTTTAACAAAAATTTTAGATTCTGCATTAAAGTTTGTATCGCTTAACCTTTCTTAAGGTAAATCTTACGAGAGGCTACAATTTTTCTCAGCATTGGTTAAAGGAAGGATAATGACAAATTAAAGAGAGGATATTTCTTGGATTATTCATCTCTGAAAAAACAGGGCAATGCGGTATTGAGACTTACCGCAAGGGAGGTTTTATGAGCGAAAAAGTCAGATTAGGTTCGCGGAATGTTGCCATTGTCGGCCCTTATTTAAGTGGAAAAACAACACTACTAGAAAGCTTATTATTTGTCACAGGAACGATTTCTCGCAAAGGCAGCGTTAAGGATAGTAACACAGTTGGGGATAGTGCAGCAGAATCGCGCGATCGCCAGATGAGTGTAGAAATCAGTACCGCCAGTGCTGAGTATAACGATATTCGTTTTACTTTTATAGACTGTCCGGGTAGCGTGGAATTTGCTCAAGAAACATATAACGCTTTAATGGGAGTTGATGCGGCAATTGTAGTTTGCGAACCAATACGTGAAAGAGTCCTCACCCTTGCTCCTCTATTTAAATTCCTAGACGATTGGGAAATTCCTCATCTTGTCTTCGTTAATAAAATGGATCGGGCAAACATTCATGTCCTGGAAACATTACACGCCCTCAAAGCAGTTTCTAGCCGTCCCTTAGTAGCCCACCAATTCCCCATCATGGCAGGGGAACAACTTACTGGCTTTATCGACATGGTGAGCGAACAAGCCTATCAATACCATCCCGGCGCACCAGCTGACCCCATTCCCTTCCCTGAAAATCTCAAACAAGAAGAACATACCGCACGGGCAGAAATGCTCGAAGCCTTAGCAAATTTTGATGACCACTTATTGGAAGAACTTTTAGAAGATATTGAACCACCACCAGAAGAAATCCTCAAAGATTTAAAAATGGAATTAGGGGCAGATTTAGTAGTCCCCGTCTTCTTTGGTGTAGCGGAACAAGATTATGGTGTGAGACCTTTATTAGAAGCTTTACTACGGGAAGCACCAGAACCAGAAACCACAGCAGCCCGTCGCCTCAAAGGTAAAGCCAGTAATACACCTTTAGCCCAGGTATTAAAAACCTATTACACTCCCCAAGGTGGCAAACTTTCCCTAGTGCGGGTTTGGCAAGGCAAACTCACCGATGGTATTGTCCTCAACGGCGTGCGTGCTGGGGGAATTTATCGCCTCATGGGACAACAACAGCAGTCGGTGAACGAAGTTGGCGCAGGTGAAATTGTTGCCCTCAGCCGTTTGGAAGGAGTTAAAACCGGGGATACCATCTCCACAGAACGGCCGATGGAATTAGCCAAAGTCGAACAGATGGAACCAGTTTATGCCCTTGCCATCACACCTGAAAAGCGCAACGATGAAGTAAAACTCAGTAGTGCCATCACCAAACTATTAGAAGAAGACCCATCTTTAGCTTGGGAACAACACGGCGACACCCACGAAGTTATCCTTTGGGGACAAGGTGAGATTCATTTGCAAGTTGCCCTTGATAGACTACGCCGCAAATATAACTTGCCGATGTCTACCCACCTGCCACAAGTACCTTATAAAGAAACCATCCGTAAATCAGTCACCTCAGTTCATGGACGCTATAAACATCAAAGCGGGGGTCATGGACAGTTTGGTGATGTGTTCCTTGATATCAAACCCTTACCACGTGGTGAAGGCTTCAACTTTAAAGAAACTATTGTTGGTGGTGTAGTGCCTAGACAATATATTCCTGGCGTAGAAATGGGTGTACGGGAATTTCTAGTACACGGGCCTTTGGGCTTCCCAATTGTGGATGTAGCAGTGACACTAACAAATGGTTCCTATCACACCGTTGATAGTTCGGAACAAGCCTTTAAACAAGCTGCCCGTTTAGCAATGCAAACTGGCATTCCCCAAGCCCAGCCTACCTTATTAGAACCGATTTTGCGGGTGGAAGTGACAACACCAAGTGAATTTACCTCTAAGGTACTGCAACTGTTGAGTGGTAGACGGGGGCAGATTTTGGGCTACGAAGGCAGACATGATTGGCAAGGTTGGGATAATGTTTCTGCTTACTTGCCACAAGCCGAGATGCAGAACTTTATTGTAGAGCTGCGATCGCTCACTCTCGGCGTTGGTTCTTTCCATTGGGAATATGACCACCTACAAGAAGTCCCAGAAAAGCTTGCTGAACGTGTACTTGCTAGTAACGGTAATGGTAATAACGGCAATGGCAAGTAGTATCAGTTAACAAATGTCTCCTCTATTCAGAATCTTGGAGTGGTAATATTTATCACTCCAATTTTTTTCACAACTAACCTTTTGATGGGTTAGTAAATTTCTTCAATGCTATGACTAAAAATACTAATAATAGAGAAGCTGTAATTAACTGTGAACCAAGCTCAATTAGCTGTGTTGGATGTGTTAAATCAGGCAAACCCGGAATGCTCTAAACTAGTAGAAGACATTGGTAGTTTTTCATATAAGATGAATAATCAGACTGATGAAATAATACAAAAGTTTCAAATATTTAATCCCCGACTTCTCCAAAAAGTAGGGGATTTATAGTTAAAAATCAACGATTAATTATTTTTGCGATCGCTTGCTACTCGACAAACAATTTCCATAGAGGCAGCATCAGCAGTTTTAGGCTTAGGAAAAATTTCCTCTTCGATTTTATCTTCACTAGTTAATTTACCGTTGGAGGCATAAAGTGAAAATCTTTTAGAGAATAATCTACCTTGACTACAGGCTGCATGAAGTGTTCTCTTCGCTATACCGTTACCATGTTGCTGGACAAGAGTGTAATTAGTGCCATTTATAGATGCCAAATCTAAAGCAATTGGAAAACCACGACTATCCGCGCCTACTTGAATATAAAAATTATTATTCTTTGTTTCGGCGATGGCGTTCCGCCCACCGTAGATGATCGCTATCCCACCCAATGACAACGAGGCGATGACTATCAGACCACTAAATCGTTTTAAAAACATCAGATATAAATTGAATAACTATATTTTCTTTGTATTCATAAAAATTATTTTTTGGCGCGGTAATATCACTGGAAATTGTTAAATTCACGATACAATAGTTAAAAAAAATTATTATTCTCAAAATAAAATAACCGTAGTGGGAACACTACGGTTATTCTGGGTGGACTACTGAACTCTAGCCTTTGCAAAAAGTTTGCGTCTTACAACTTCAGCTCTTTACCTATCTGTAATCTCTTTGAAAGTACAGTGTAACTGCTGTAAATGTATTCGTCATTACTGAATTAAGTAATTGATCATGGTGAAATCTTCATCTAAATCCTCTGTAGCTTCATGTATTTAGTAAAATTGATAAATTCATACATTCTCTTTTTACCGTAATATTACATAGAATATTCAACTTAAGAATACGTTCAGATGAAAAGATACCACTTGTAAAGCTAAAATTTATACGCTTACTTAAGGAAAAAAATTAAGTAAGTAATACTGAATCAATCTATTTATGCGATCGCTTTAAGAGTTAATCACTATCAGAAGTTAGGGATTAGTACAGCATGGCAGAAGTGTAGCAATCATTAAAAATCAATGAAAAGTTTACACCGTATTCATTTTGAATTCTGAATTCTGAACTTTGTAGCTTGCTTTCCTTGAGCAGGCGTAAGCCTACCCTGAATGTATTCCGCTTTGCAGTACTAGTCCCCAAACCTAACGAAATGTACCTTACTCAAACAGGAAACCCTATTAATGTGGTTCAATGTTACTAAATATTTGTTCACTAGCTATACTTTTAATTAATGGCAGAATTTCCAGGATTGATACATCTAATAAATAAGGTACAAAAAATACTTTTCGTAGTGAGAATACTTGTCACAATTAGGAGAAATAATTTTAAATTTTCCATGAGTGAATTTTAAATTTATTCGCAGAAAGTAAAGCTATAGTGTATTTAGCAATGCTGCTGTTAGTGTGGCTGAGGTTAACTCCGAATGCCAAGGTATTTTATGAATTAGTTTGGAAAGACCTACTCGATGACAGGCAAAAACGCAAGATATAATGCTTTTCTGCGGCTAGTGTCTGGTAATGGAGCAGCATTTGGGTCAGAATCTCGCTACTCGCTTACCAGTAAAGAAGTGGTAATTGGACGTGACCCCAGCTGCCAAGTTGTCTTAGATGCCATGATGTATCGGATGGTATCCCGTCGTCATGCTGTGGTTCGTCCCGTCGCTTCATCCGTAGATAGCAAATTTAGTTGGGTACTTTGTGATTTAAATAGTGCCAATGGTACTTATTTAAATGGTCAACGCTTGTATGGGTGTCAGGAGTTACACGCAGGCGATCGCATTTCTTTGGGTGCTGATGGGCCACAATTCCTATTTGAGTATGCAGTCGCTCCCCAACCTACGATTATCACCAACCAAGTTGCACCCCTACCTTCAGCCAAAAACCCCCAAAAACCAGATTCGGTCAGCTTCACTCAGCTTTTCCCTATCATTTCTACGGGTAAGGATTTGACCCGGAAAGCTTACCTTGTCCCAGGAATGCTGACAGTAGTATTTGTGGTGCTGATGTTTGCCACAGTAGGTAGACCACAAGCCAATCAAGTCATCGTCGCAACTTACATCGCCTTGGCTGCTTACTATTTTATTTACCAACTGTGCGGCAAACCTAAACCCTGGTGGGTGTTAGTCAGTGCAGCTTTGACAACAACGTTAATCTTACTCAGTCCCTTATTAAATTTATTTATTTACATTTTTCGTGTGATTCTTCCTGGTGATGTACCAGCAGTAGATGAACCAGTCAACAGCCTCACAGAGTTATTTGTGGGGTACTTTTTTGGCGCTGGGTTGATGGAAGAATTACTCAAAGCCTTACCTATATTAGCGGCTTATCTCATTGCCTTAGGACTACCATCACCTTGGCGGGAGCGTATCGGTATTTGGGAACCTTTGGATGGGATTCTTTTAGGAACAGCTTCGGCTGTGGGCTTTACTTTATTGGAAACTCTCGGTCAATATGTACCAGCCGCGTCCTTACAAGCGGGTACAGATGTTGGGTTACAAGTCTTGATTGCTAGAATTTTGGGTCTGCCAGCTGGACACATGGCTTATAGTGGTTATTTGGGATATTTTATTGGGTTAGCTGCTCTCAAACCCCGTCATGCTAAACAAATTTTGGCAGTTGGCTACCTCAGCGCCGCCGCACTCCACGCTTTATGGAATACAGCCGGACACAGCAATAATTTACTATTAGTTGTTGTTGGGGTATTATCTTACGCTTTCTTGATGGCTGCAATTCTCAAGGCTAGAGCATTATCACCAACGCGATCGCAAAATTTTGCTACTCGTTTTCTCGATCCTAAATAGAGAGTGGAAAATAGTGCAGAGAGATTATTTTTTCTCTCTTGGGGTAGATTGTGCCAATTTTTTCATCAGCTTATAGTTAGATTATGATGGCTTTTTTACGTCTAAAAAGTAATCCGGAAGAATCAAAAATTTCCCACAAGAGCTTCACCTGTGAGCAAACTTGCTGTTAACAGGAGTCAAATCAAGGTCAAAATACATAACAAAGCTACAGAAATTAAGATTCAGTTTGAGAATCATTGAGTTGTCTGATAGCGTAGTAAGCGATCGCTACACTCGCCTTTGCCTGCTCAACTTCTGATAAATTAATCCAATCCTGATTATTAACGTTGTCAATTACAGATGCTAAATCTTGACCTTCACTACTCCGCATAGCATAGGCATAGGGACGAGCTAAGATTGACAAGTCATCTGCTGCCCATGTAGGTAATACACTTTGTACACATTCTACTAGTTGCTCACCCAGAGATTTTTGAGAAGCAAAGATTTCTGCCGCCTTGGTGGCTATGGCGTCCAGCCAACCTTGAGGGACACCAGCCGCAAAAGCTGTATGTAAATTTTCTTGAAGATGATCTATAACTGGCAATACTGTATTACAATTGTAGTATGAAGAGTTAGTGACCCCAGACCACAGACTGTCTAGTTTATCGTAAAAAACTTGCGCTCTGGTTGTGAGTTCTTCATCTAAAACATCTTGGATAGCAAATTGTCGTTCTAGCTCATCAAAATATGTTTCTGATTCATCATCAGTAGGATTCCAAGGATAAGCTGCATCCTCTGGTTCTAACAAAGCTGCTAATAAATCTAATTCCATTTGAGATACTACAGAATGGCAAGCGTCTGAACCGTTAATTTTATGAGTCATTGATTGCCTCCTGATAAATTAATTTAGTTGACATTGACAGCTACAGCAGTCAGATTGACATTTCCGCAAAAAAATCGTTTTTTTATAATCTTCAAATCAGCCATTTACTACACTGTGTATGTGAGTTGTCAGTTGCTAATTGTCAGTGATTTTGGATCTAGTTTAATTCCCCGTCCCTATGTGGGCAGTTTGAAAATATCTCTGTGCCAAGGGGACAAGCTACATGAATGCAACTGAAAACTGATAAAGTCTCCATTCCCTTGTGGATAGAGATTTTTAAAAGAAAATCCCTAACTCAAATATATAACGGGGAGAATAAAGGGACTATGAGGAGAATTACTTTTAAATATTTTTCTGATTTAGAATTTAGTATTTTCCTCAGCTAGAATCCTACGGCTCAAAGCCCACAAAAAGAGCCTGAAAATCTCCATTCCCCATTTTTCATTCCCCATTTAAGAATCTTCAACAATAAATTCCCAAATTTCACCTCTAGAACTACCAAACTTTAATTGCATACCCGATTTTAACGGAATTTCTTCCCGCAGGAGTTGTTGCCAACCATTGGGGCCAAAAAACCAAGTGGTGCCATAAGTAGAAAAATCTTGGAGATAATAGATGCGGGCTTGAGTTGTGCCGGTAAAAGTATTCCGACATAAAATTTCCGCGTGTCGTTTAGAAACTGAAGGTTCAGGAATGACGATATCATTATCTTTTGTACGACCGATGCGAGTAACACCAACCCGTAAAAACCAACTGCGCCCTCCGGGGGAGAGCGATCGCAATGAAGCGATCGGGATCGGAGAATTAGAGTTAGGAATAGTAGTATCTGGCATTTCCGTCACACTTTCATCAAAACTTTTGATGAGTTCACCATCAAAGTCTGGATGTAGGTAGAGAACGGGTAAAGTCCAAGCAGGTTGATTGTACTTATATAGTGTTAGCAGTTCTTGCCTAGCTTCTGCCACTGCTTCATCGATTGGCTTACGCGATCGCAACGCTTCTGCAAAAGCTTGAATAAAACTATGGCTTTCATGGTCAGCTATTTCATCCCGCATTGCCAAAACTGCGGGTACACCATGACGAATTAAAACTTCTGCCAGACTACTAGCCGGGATAGCCTGATGATTCACGGCTGCTGGTTGCGCTCCCCAACAGGCGTTAAACACTGCTAACTTTAAAGCACTGCGGGTTAAAACTTGGGCTAATTCTATGCCATTGAGGCTCATTCCTGGGCGCAAAAATAGTAATCCGCCGTCTGGGCCTGGTAGACCGTGACCAGCGTAGAAAAAAACATTGTATGCTCTAGTTTCTAACTCTTGAATCAATTGTTGGGGTGTTGGCTGGATAAGGGTTTTAACTGTACAGGGTGCGTAACCCTGAGCATGACTACTCACCTGACCACCATTTAACAAGGTTTTTTCTAGGATAGCGGCTTCTGTTTGCAGTTGCAGGTCTTGATCGTGTCCGAGAACCAGAAGCACTTTTAAAGCTTGGTCGATGCGTAAATATGGTAGAGCTTCAACTTCACTCGTAGTGCGGCTAAATAACACATCTGGGGAGAGGGACACCGCCGGCTGACCGGGTTCCCGTTGCATAATTTCCCAAGGTAAGGCAATTAAATCTGGATCACGAATTTCTAGACGAAAGCGCAGACGTGTATGCTGACCCATAGCGATACCACGGCTACGTTCCAGACTCCCCAGGATTTGGCCCTCAAAGATCCAACGCCATAAATTCATCCCCAAATATTGCATGAGACGACTACCATAACCAGTGGTTTGGCTGGAGGGTAGTGGGACTAAATTCCCCGGAACTGAATTTTTTAACAGAGGGTTTGTGTCTGAAGAAATGTTAATACCGCTATGACCAGCAAACATTTGCTGCCATTCTTGCCAAACTTGATTGAGTTCAGCCGGCCAAGTACAGTCACGCAGAACATAGCCACTGGGATAGGGAGCCTTGACCACCCAAATGGCGAAACTATCTTTGCCAGTGTTGATGAGACGGGCGATCGCCAGATTCAGGGAGGGCATGGATTAGGACACTACGAGGTATAAACAATTCAAAATTCAAAATTCAAAATTCAAAATTATGGTTACTGAACCTGCCGAAGTCAAGAGATTTAGCCTACGGCACGCTTTTCACATTCAGAAGGGGACTTTTACCCAGACTGAAACTGAAACCACGTGTAGACGTAGGGATATTAAACCCTTTAATTTACGATACTTGCCAAGTATAATTTTCCTGGAGAAAAACTTTTGGCTTGTGAATTTCGTCTTGTTATTATCTGTATTATTTCAGGTTTTTATCAGTTTATCGAGTATTTGATTCAGTTGCACTCGTATTGTTTGGGGTATTTGGTGTAGAAGGTAAGCTGTCTGCTGGAAGGGAGACACTATCACAAGGACTGTCTTGATTTGATTGTAAAACAGTGACAGCAAAGCGTTTCAGTTCAGCTAATTCTATCCTCACTGGTTGATCTGAAGGTAGGGGCGGTTCTGTCGCTAGGTTATTAGGGGTAGCTGGGCTGGGATTGTTACACAGACGCAGGTACACTTCATAACCCCCAGAAGCAGGTGGAGGATTGAACTTTTTATCAATAACTTCTAAAAAACTTTCAGGGGGTAACTTTTGTTGATTGAAGGTGATTTCACTGTTAGTTTTAATTACCCATCCAGGTGCGATATTATTGAGCGATCGCGCTAACTTGGGACTCTGGGTGGTTGATGGTACGGTCTTTGTTGGGGCTACTGTCGGAATTGCGTATTGCGATCGCAGTAACATCACCCAATATCCCAATACTCCAGCCGCCGCCATCAAGATTAACGGCACGATCAAATTTAGGGGTAGTTTGCTGATTCTCTGGGGTAAATGGCTGGCAACTACTTTTGTTTTTTGTTCAGGGCTAGCCTCTAGCAATGTTGGCTGTAGAGCCTTTGATGACAAATTTACGGTTTTGATATGAATATTGTCGGGAACGACTGCTTTCAGAGTGATCTGGGGTTCAGTGTATTTAACTCGACAGTTTACCAGAGCGATCGTGACATTATCATGTCCATTTTTAGTGTTAGCGATTTCCACCAATCGCTCAACCACATTAACTATATTATTCTCTTCACCCGTAAGAATTGGTAAAATTTCTGTTTCCCAGTAGTCTTCCACACGGTCAAAATCACTTAAGCCGTCGGATGTCAACAGAAATACTCCATCTTCATCGAGGATAAATCGTTGTGCCGTGGGATGTAGTGAACTGCTGGGACTCATCCCTAAGGCCTGTACGAGAGAACCAGATCCACTTTGTTGTACAGCTTCACGATAGACAGCGTAGCCTAGTCTCACTTCCCGTGATGCCACATCGTCGTCTAGGGTGACTTGATAACAGCCGTGGCGGTTAATCCAATAGGCGCGACTGTCACCAACGTGAGCAATATACATTTCGTGGGCAATAGGTAATGCCATCACCAAGGTTGTACCCATGCGTTTTCGCCCTTGGCGATTTTCACTGTCATTGCGCTGACTAATTTTGTCGTTGGCAATGGCTACTGCCCTTTCTAAATCAGCGATCAAAAGTGAGGGTTCGATGTGATCTACAGGTACATTTGTCAGTTGCTGTACCTGTTGGTAGATAGTCTCAATGGCTAAATTAGAGGCAACATTGCCGCCTTCATGTCCACCAATTCCATCACAGACAATAGCCAAGGCGGTTGATTGGGGTGGTTTGCTCAGTAGTGTTCCACTGGGAGGATAACAAGCATCTTCGTTCCGTTGACGACTGGGGCCTGTGTCAGTTTGAGTAGCAATTTGGATGGTAGGCGTTTGTGAATTACTTAATTCAGTCAGTCCTTGGTCTAAAACGGCAACTAGTACTTCTGGAGATGTAATTTCGCCTTGAATTAGCAAATTACTGATTTGGTTGACAAATTCCGCTATGGCTGGTTTGGCTTCGTGGTGTAGTGACTGCCAAAATTCTCCTAATTGGGACAATTCTGGTGCGGTTGTCGAGTCATAATGCAATTCCAACAACCGCACTAATGGCCCTTCTACCCGCAATAAGTATGGGTTAAGTAGGCTAGAAGCAACGCCCTCACTCTTGAAAGGTTGCCAGAGATTGGCAATTTGCCACAGCCAATGTAGTTGGCGTATTGATGTGGCGTAGCACCAAGCATCTGTAAACTCGCTACACAAATGAACTTGTTCAGCTAAATTGTCTGCGAAAAGTGGAGATTTTTCCAACAACAAAACTTGACTGTGTACATACCCATCAGTTATTTGTAGCATCCCATAAACTTGCGGAATATTTAAGCGATAGGGGATGAGTCGGAGATAAGGTCTGATGGCATGGGAATTTTCTAACTCAGGTGCTTGGGGTAGTAAACCTGGTTTAGTATCTAAAACAACGGATTTATTGATAATTAAATAGCGATCGGCTAATACTTCTCCGGTACTGCCAACGCTCAGACTATCTCCCACCACCCACAAATAACGCTTAGGTAAGGGTGTGGAGCATCGCTGGCAAAACTTATGAGTCAGGGGGTTAGCAGCCTGACAAAGTTCATTTGGACAGTAGAGCGTTGCCGCATCATTTTCCATAGTGTTCGCACTGATCAGCGATTGGCAATTGTTTCAACAGCACTGGTAGCGGCAAATATTGACACCGCTCATATTTCTTGAATTAGATTTATCCAACTTCGGATCATGATTATTCGCTGGTAGATACCAGCCGATATTAATACTTATCTAAATTTATGCAAACAACACACTCCTTTGTTAACTCTACAGCCTCATCATAGCTTTTATTTATCTGTGGTTTTCTCTTGCTAGAGCCACTAATACGCATCCTGTCAGGATTGTTTGCTTTGATTGTATTAACCATGAGCAACCATCGAAAACACAGGTATTTTCATAGTTTATAAGTTGAGGAACAGTCATAAACTTTAATTAAGAATTAAGATGCTAAGAGTTAAATGAGTGGGAAATTTGTAATTAGTAATACCCTAGAATAAGTGGGCTACGTAATACGTTGTGGTGACTCCGTTAGAAAAATTCTAGACTAAGCTAACGCCTACGCAATTTGTAATCCCCTATGATACTTTGTTGCAGAACTAGAACACTAGGCAAACACCTACATAATTCTTAATGATTTTTCAGCAAGAGAGTCAGATATTTGAAATGGGTGATTGATTTCCGTCTTACTTTAGAACTAGTGATTTTTACTCGATACTCAGCACTCCAATTGGATGATAAATATCTAATTGATTTGGTGCTGTTCACATTGACACATTTAGGGAAATAATTCAAAACTCAATTTATTTAATTTATTAAGGACATGGTGTTTCCATGCCCTTAAGATGTATGGCGGTTAGCAATTGAATGGGATACACTTTGGCTTGTCCCTGACTCCGTTCATACAAGAATGGGGTGAAGGGTTGAGGTTTTGTGTTTTCGTCAATGCTTCGCTCATAACTTATGCTTTTACTTACTTTTCCTCAACTGCAACTTGAGGAAGTCCTAAGCTGTAGTTAGTGACACGAGCAGAGAGGTTGTAGCTAATTTCGCCTTTTTGGAGGAGCGATCGCAGATAATGTTCTAAGTCTGACCCAATGCGGCGTAAGTTGTAATCTGTCAGGTCTGCACCACTGGAGGCTTCGACTAGTTCATCGAACTTGCGATAAATCTTTTGCAAAGCATCTTCATTCCAATTTAATTCATTGTCTGGGTCAACATCCAAGGTTAAGACCTGATGACTGGGAACTAGTTCGCCATCCCGGTCGATTTCTGCTGCAAAAATGCGGATGTGTCGGGTTGTAGACTTGAGCAGCGTTGCGTTGTCCATAGCTGGGTGTCAGATTCAGGTTAATTACACTGCAATAATTGTAGACGCTATATATGGGCTTAAATGCGCCCAAATTAATGGGGGTGGGGAACTTGGTAGGGGTGGGAAAAGGAGGAAACGTTCTCTAAGCTTCTTTTCCTTGCTCCCTTGTCTCGATTAGATTTTCTTTATTTGAACTTAGAGTCTATGCTATGGGTTACAACCAAGATTTTACTTTTGAGAAAATTGCTCCTCTACGTCTGCTGAATTTGATGATGAAAAAAACGTACATTGGGTAATTTTACGTAATTAGCATATAACTATGTCTAGCTTTAATCAAAGCTGAAAAAATAGGGGATTTACTTACGTGTAAACACGAAAAGTTCAGTAAAAACTCAAACTATTATTGACGGCAAAATAAAGTTGATGTAAAAAGCTTTAAAAACCTAGAACAACTTCTTACAGAAACTTTATTGTATATAATCTCAAAAACTGAATAATAGTTATGGCTTACCTAAACAAAAACTGGTACAGGAAGATTCAAACTTAGACAGTGAAAGTCTATCCAAAAAAAAACTCAGGAGAGGGCAATGGCAGATAAATGCTGTGAATTAAAAAAAATTTCTTAATTCAGGCAGAACGGATTCAAAAAACTATAAAGAAATTTTGTCGGAGATATGTCTCCTCAACCCCATACAACCAAGCACAGGAATCTCTAAAACTATGAACTCGAAAGCATTACCACGGCAGATAAATAATATAGAAGTCGGTGTTTATGAGTGCGAAATACACCTTAAATTTCGGTTAGTTGAAGAAAAGAGCTTGCTGGGCGATCGCGAGCAACTAATGCAGATGCTGCTAGAAGCTCTAACCGAAGGGTCTGACGACTTTCTAGAGATGCTACAAGCGTCTGTAAAAGCACAAGAAGTCTCTGAGTTTAAAGCATCACCCCAAATGCGTCGTCAATTGATGCGTTTACGTAATGCGGTTGATACTAATCAATAGTTACAAATAAAACAGTAATTTGAGTAGCGGCAAATCAAATACTGGGCAGAAAGTCTTAATTTTTTTGTAAGTTAGCCCATATACCTATTTGCTCTAAATAATGAGTTGGCTTGTATAACTTAATGCCTTTGTTAATAAGCTCAAATTTACCCTACTCTCCAAAAAGCTGAATAAAGCATCTACAATCGTAGTTCTAACTATTTGCATTACGTATATAGTTGAGTAATTACTAGCACTATCATGCCTGCTTCTTAAGCCGAGAACAGTTTTGGAAGATTTACTTTTGAGGGCAATTGGTGTGACCAGGGTTTTACTTTGATTCTCGGAGATTAATTAGTAATTATTGCCACAAATTATTTAATATTTATCACATACTGAAAATAGTTGATAGTTGATTTTTTTAAGATGTGTGGTTGTTTAATGTAATAGTTATCACACCTTTGTTGCTAAGTTTTTGTGTCTCCGTGGCTCTGTTTTTAATAATATTTTTTTACCACAGAGGCACAGAGAGAAAATTTTTATAGGGATTTCTGAGGAGTCTATTTTGCTAGACCGTGTTCTAAGGCAAAACGAACTAACTCAGTCCGGCTGTTAGTACCAGTTTTACTGAACAAACGACTGACATATTTTTCGACGTTTCGCACGCTGGTTTCTAGACGGCGGGCGATTTCTTTGTTCATTAACCCTTCGGCTACCAAGTTTAAAACACTCTGTTCTCTGGGGGTGAGGTCAATTTTGAAAGGGGCTGGTGTTTGTGAAATCGCATTTCGTTGAGTTAATAAAGCTTTAATTTGAGCAATTTGATTGGCTAATTCGGCAATATCTGGTGTTTCGCCTTCTTCAGTTGTACTTTTAGTTTTGCTATTACGGCGGATAAGTAAGTTTTCTACGATGGCTACCAGTTCATCTGGGTCGAAGGGTTTAGGCAAATAAGCATCGACACCAGCTTGATAACCTTGGATGCGATCGCTTGTCATCCCTTTAGCTGTTAAAAATACCACGGGGAGCGATTGAAAGCGGGGGTCTTCACGCAATTGCTTGAGAAACTGATACCCATCTACCTGAGGCATCATGACATCAGAAATCACGAGGTCTGGTGTGTTTTGTTGCATCAAATCCCAACCCTCACGGGCATTACTGGCGACTTGAACGCTAAAACCACTTTCTTGCAAGTAGTCTTTCACGGCTTCTCTGATTCCGGGTTCATCATCTACCAGTAACAATTGTGCTGACATCTAAAATTTCCTTTGGTCTACCTTGTTCCAATGTAGCGAATCATGGATCGAAAATTCCAATTTCCTACAACCATTCAATTGTCTTAGCTTCTTCTGGTAGCTTGGCATTCCGTTGTCCATCTGCCCGCGCTCTAGCTGTAAACAGGCTAATGGGCGTATTGAATAAATCTACCAAGGTGGCGTGACCTGCGATCGCCTTGGCACTATCCCGTGGTATTTCTTTAACTAACCAACGTGCTAAACGGTAGCCCACATCTTTGAGGCTGATATCTGGCATTAAATCTACACCATGCAGTTCGTGCAGATAGCGATTGGAGCGTCCGTAGCGTCGCCATTGACTGGCTAGTTCTTTGAGGCTGGCACGGTGGCGGTGTTGGACAATGGCATCTGGGGCAAATTCTAAACTGCCAATATTTGACCGCAAAATTCGCCAACAAATATCTGCGTCACCGCCGGTGTTGAGATGAGGACGAAATAATCCTGCTTGCGTAAAGGCTGTACGTCTGATTGCTAAGTTAGCCGTTTGACCATAGGGACAAAAGCGATGGGCTAAAGTGTGTTTTTGTGAGAGAGTTTCTTGACGGTCTGCGTGTTTTTCTAATAAATTTTTTCCTGGTAAGGCGATGATTTCACCTGCAACCATTACTACTTGTTGGTTGACAAAAGGTTGAATTAGTGCATTTAGCCATTGGGTTTGGGGACGGCAATCAGCATCCGTGAATACTACAATGTCACCCACAGCAGCCCGAATTCCGGTATTACGTGCAGCGTAGGAGCTTTGAATTTGGTTTTCGCTGAGGGGACGAATGGTGATTGGGGAAGTGACGGCAGCTTTTTCTATAAATATGAGGGTGCGATCGCTACTGTTATTATCTACCAACAAGTACTCTACCCGTTCTTTCGGATAGGTTTGAGATGTAAAACAGTTAATTAACTCTGGTAAATCTGTTTCACCGTTATAAATAGGAACAACCACCGATACCATTGGCAAAAAGCTGTTGGTGGTGGTTGTATCACTTGGCTGATGATTCATAAAACCTGGGAGTGTGGGTTGGGAAATACTAACTAGTAGTTTGCCACGGAGTTAGTTGGTAGTCAGGACTTTAGACCTTAAATATTTCCGTACTAAAGTACTTGCTTACAACCTATCAAAACCTTCAACTCTCAGGTTATTATTATGACTCCAGACAACTGGAGCGAGAAAATACTGCTATACGAACACCTGGTAACTAAATTACTCGCAAAACGAATTGTTAAAACTTCAACTCACTGGCTCCCTGGCTCATTGGTTGATTGGGCTGATTTACGGGAGGAAGGGCAAAGGTATTGCTTGATAATATAGCGATCGCGCGGGCATATTGAGGATCGTTTTGAGTCCCAATTAGTTTGGGGTTAGTTGCTAGTTGGCGTTCTTGTGCCTCGGTTAATTCTATGGGAATATCTGGTGTAATACCTTTTTTATTAATATCTGTACCGTTGGGAGTGTAGTAATGAGCAATGGTGACTGCCAAACCGGAACCATCTGGTAGCTCATGGACTGACTGTACTAAAGCTTTACCGAAGGTTTGGCTACCAATGACTACAGCGCGTTTATTATCCTTGAGCGCACCTGTGAGAATCTCACTAGCACTAGCTGAGTTACCATCTACTAACACTGCCAAGGGAAGTTTTGTTAACGCAGTCCTGTTAGCTCTTGTATTCTCGTTGACTCCTTGACGGTTAACTGTGCGGACAATTGCACCATTGTCTAACCACATCCGGGCAATTTCAATACTCCCTTGCAATAAACCGCCAGGATTTCCCCGCAAATCTAAGACGTAAGAATCTACTTTCTGACCGTTCAAATTGCGAATAGCTCGTCCCATCTGCTCGGCGGCGTGGGCGCTAAATTCCCGCAACCGGATATAACCAACTCGACGGTTTCCTTCTTGCCTCAGGGTGTAGGTGACGGTTGGTACTTCTATTCTGGCTCTTGTGAGCTTCAGGTCAAAAGTGCTGCGTCCAGTACGTCCTAGACGTAAAGTAATGGCAGTACCTTCTTTACCACGAATTAATTTAGAGGCATCATCCACTTTCATCTGCTGAGTGGGTTTGCCGTCAATTGCGAGGATTTCATCACCTGCTTTAATCCCAGCTTTCAGGGCTGGAGAATTTTCTATGGCTTCTAAAATCGTCAACCGCTTGGTTGTTTCATTCAACTCCATGCGAATGCCGATACCGGATACTTCCCCAGATGTTTGACTGGTGAGGACTTCAAACTGTTTGGGATCCATAAACCTGGTATACGGATCGTTC
Source organism: Anabaena subtropica FACHB-260 (assembly GCF_014697105.1). Taxonomy (GTDB): domain Bacteria; phylum Cyanobacteriota; class Cyanobacteriia; order Cyanobacteriales; family Nostocaceae; genus Trichormus; species Trichormus subtropicus. The sequence goes on from NZ_JACJRF010000005.1 coordinate 66,765, forward strand.
AGCTTTTGTAGAGCTTCCCGAATTGCTACATAAGCTTCTTCTTTGGATGAATAATCTTTGCTTAATAAACTTTGTCTGACTGCCAGCCAATCTTGTTGATTAAACTTGCCATCAACATATTCACTATTTACTAATTGCCATACTTGGTCTACTACAGCTTTGGGACTGTCTTGTAAGGCGGCGCGAACACTGCGAGTCCAAGCCGGGCCAAATACGGATACAGTTGCTGTTGTAGCGATCGCTCCTCCAATCATGGCAACCTGGAGCAGCGAGTAATTTTTCGCAGATGGGTTCATGTATATCAGCCGGAATTTATTGTGATTTTGACAGTTTAGCAATCAGACTTTCCAGAAATTTTTAAGTTTTTATACTCAATTTTTAGTTACACTCCCCTCATTAATTCTCCTCTTTAAACTATGCTAAAATTTTGCATTAGTTTATTAACAATCATTACTATTTTGTCACTTTTTTAATCAGTCTAATGTACCACTATGACAATAGTGTGACAGTTCTGTTACTGTCATCTTTACACCCTATATTAATTTTATAAGATAGCACTTATCTCAAAGAATGGCCGGTCTTTTTAAGCTTAACTAACTAGGCTTTTTTATCTTGTGTCATGAAGCGCAAATTTACCATAAATTTATCTGTCCCTATAGGGAAGAAATTAGGAAAAAAGTTGCAAATACTACAAAAACTTGCTTGGGGTTTATGTCTGGTGTTGGCGAGTTGGCTAATAATTACCACTATAACCTTACTTTTTGCCTCTTCCCAGCGTGTAGATGCCTTTTTTGTCCTTGGTGGTAGCATTAGACGCGAAATCTATATTGCCCAAACAGCCAAGGAATATCCGCAAATTCCAATTTTGATTTCAAATGGTTCCCCAGATCCATGTATCCGGCTAATTTTTCAACGCGAGTTAGGGAAGTTGTCAAACGTTTGGCTCGAAAAGTGTGCCAATTCCACCTTTGAAAATTTCTACTATGGAATTCCCATTTTAAGACGTTGGCGAGTACATAAAGTTAAACTAATTACTTCACCCACTCATTTACCAAGAGCTAAATGGATGGCACAGATTCTTTTAGGCGCTCATGGTATTTGGGTCGAGGTTGAGGTTGTTAAAGAAACAGGTGTTCCTGGTAATCGAGAATCTTGGATCAAAACAGGATTAGATATCACTCGTAGTTTATTGTGGGCAGGTTTGAGTCAAATCATTCAACCCCAATGCCCAAATGTCATTAAACTCAGTGAAGTGGATATGTCGACTTGGGAGAATCGAGGATTTAGGTGTGAACATCAGGGGGGTTTGGGAATGTGAAGGGAGAGACTTCCAACTAAAAAAAACGTGAGTTCGACGCAACCTAAACCCAACCCCTTCCCTACAAGGGAAGAGGCAAAAAAGCTACAACTGGGAACGCAGTTAATTTATTGCTGTACTGCCAACTGTGAGTCTACTTCATCGTTGGGCAGCTTGAGCGATCGCTGAATTTTTAATTTTTAATTCCCCGTTCACTTAGCGTCCCGTAGGGAAGGGGTTGACAATTGTGTACAGTATTTTTAGTAATAATTACTATGTCTAATTTTTTGAGCATTACCAACAATACCCAAAATATTTACTGGAGCTATTTTTAAATCATCAATAGCAAGTTTTAAAACTGATGAGTTAGTTTGATCAATCTTTACTACTATTAAAACACCATTAGTGTGGGGTGCAATTAAGCTAGCATCAGCTAATCCCGCTAAAGGTGGGACATCATAAATTACTAAGTCAAATTTTTCAGCCAATTCTCTCATTACGTGCTTCATTTTTTCAGAAGAAAGCAATTTGGTAGGATCAGGTGGTAAGGAGCCTGTAGTAATGACACTTAGTTGCTTAATGGAAGGTGCTTGCAGAATCACCTCTGATATTGGCAAGTTGCTAGAAATTAAATTACTCAGTCCACACGAGTTATTTAATTTCGATAGTTTATGAATTGTTGGTTGGCGAAGATCAGCATCTACAAGCAGTACTCTTTGCCCCATTGCTGTGGCTATTCTCGCCAGGTTAAAAGCAACTGTAGACTTACCATCACCTTGCGTAGCAGAACTAATAACTAGAGAACGAATTGGATGATCAGAATTAAGGAGTTTAATATTAGTGTAAAGTACACGAAAAGCCTCTAGAAATGGAGATGAATAGTAGTTGTATTCTAAATTAAGTTCAGTATCTGCTTTAGTATTCTCTTGTAGTATTCTATTTTCTTGTTTAATACCAAAAAATCTTTCTTTAAAAGTTCTAGATTGATTATTTTGGAGTTTTACCTCAAAGGGTATATTTCCTAGTAAAAGTAATTTTAAATCTTCTTTCAATACTTGAATGTCATGATAAGTATTGTCTAATTTTTCTAACAGTAGGGCGGCACCAAGACCCAATAAGAGACTGCTGCCGAGTCCTTGCAAGATAGCAAGTATTGTGTTGGTAGAGTTAGCAGGATATTGGGGTAAACTGGGTGACTCTATTAACTGCCAGCCTAATTCTGTTTGAGAAATTTGAATTTGCAGATTCTCACGGGTAGAGAGAAATCGATTGAGACTTTCAGTTGCAACTTGTAAACTACGCTGTAAGTCGGTGTATTTGCGTGATAGGTTCGGCAATTGCTTTCGTCTCTGCTCTACTGTTTGTTCATTTTTACTGAGTTGTTGGTTGATAACTTCTAATCTTTGAAGCTGAGTAGTTAATTCTGACAATTTCAAATTAATATGGTTCTGCGCTTCTTGACGTACTAATGGCAACAAACTGTCTCTCTGTTCTTTCAACGTTAAGACAATGGGGTTATCCTCTTGTAAAATAATTAATATTTTAGCAATTTGTACGTCTAATTGCCGTACCTGACCAATTAATTGCTGATATAACTGAGCATCACTCAGGGCGATCGCTTCACCATCTTGTCCTTGTAAGATGGCTAAACTTGCACGTACTTGGGCTAACTGTAAATTCAGTTCTTGTCTTTGTTTAGATAAATCAGCAGCTTGAGAACCAATCTCGATTGCTAGAGAATCTGGATCTTTCAAGTTATAATTTTGTCGTAAAAATTGCAGTTCTTTTTGGATCTGATCAACTCTAGTTTGTAAAGATGGTAACTGTCTTTCAACGAACTGTATTCCTTGACGTAATCTAGTTTGCCGTCTTTCCTGACTGTATTCTAAGTACTCTTTAGCAATTTCGTCTAATACTAGTTTGGTCAGCTTTGGATATTCACTACTATACCTAACCTCTATAATTTTAGCCCCACCCAACTGCTTAACAATTAAAGAGGACAGTAAAAAATCGTAAGTGATATTTGAATCATAACTTTGCAATCGCTTCACAACGTTTCCTATCAATTCAGGACTCTTGAGAACCTGAATTTGCGTCTCATAATCTAGGTTAGATATACTTGTTGAGTCTTTGACAACATCGACAGAGTTACTATCTTCATTAACAGGTTCCACTAACAAGCGAAAACTGCTTTCGTATACTGATGGCTTGGCATTTAGTATTGAGTGAGCGACCAAAGTTGCCATTACAACCATACTTACACCTGCAATAACTAAGGATCTACGCTGGAGCAGGCTTAATAACTTAGTAAAATTTCGGTTATCTTCTTGTCTGTCTGATGAAAAAAAGGATTGAGCTTGGAGTGATGGAAGTACAGAGTTACTATTATGTTCAAAATTTGAGAGTGGAGCGGATTTATAAGAATTATTATCCAGCATTTAAATTACTAATGTGTAGTGTGGTTGTAGTAATTAATGGCAATGTAAGCTTTCGTAGTCAAGTTTATAGCAAAAATATTTTGAATTAAATAATTATACATACTGATTTTTAGGAAAAATTGTCTATTCTAAAGTTTGTCAGTATACCAATTAGAAAGTTAGGTATCCTGACCAAGAAAATAAAAAATACTGTTGCATATCAGTAGACTTTTGGAAAAATCAATATTAATTTTGTGAGTGTTCAAAAATTAATGACTTGAATAATTGAGTAAGACTAAAAAATAAAAATTAGGATACAGCCGATGAAGTTGAATGAATGGATTCATCAAAAATTTCTGCAATCCATTTATACTGTTTTAGAAAGTGAGAATAAAAATTTATCTCAAAGCCAGAAAAAGCAGTTAATTAGATTATCTGTAATTACTCAATTTTTTCCTCCTGACTATGCGGCTACTGGACAACTGATAGAAGAATTGGTGCAACAACTAGGACACCAAGGTGTAGATATTGAGGTTTTTACAAGTCAGCCTGGATATGCTTTTCGTTCTAATATAGCTCCTTCAGTCGAACAGTTAACACAAATCCGAATTCAGCGATCGCGCACTGCTCAGCTTTATCCGGGAAGAATTCGTGGTAAAACTATAAATGGTATTTTATATACCTTACGAGCTATGCTCTATCTGTTGAGGGCTTGGCGGCGTAGAAATATATTGTTAGTGACTACAGCTCCACCATTTTTGCCGTTGCTAGGATATCTGGCTAAACTCTTATTTAAATTACCCTATGTCTGCATACTCTATGACCTTTACCCCGATATTGCGATCGCATTGGGAGTAGTTTCTCAGCGTAGCTGGCTAGTAAAATTTTGGCACACGCTTAATAGACTGACTTGGCTAAATGCTAAGGCAATTGTGGTTCTCAGTCCAGCGATGAAACAGCAAGTCTTAGCAAATTGTCCAGGTATAGCTGATAAAATCTCCATAATTCACAGTTGGGCTAACCCTGATTTAATTGTGCCAATTGCCAAGCAAGAAAACTGGTTTGCATGGAAACACAATTTAGTTGACAAATTTACTGTTCTCTATTCTGGTAATATGGGGCGCTGTCATGATATCGAAACCATATTGGCAGCTGCTATATATCTGCAAAATGAAGCAATCCAATTCGTCTGTATTGGTGGTGGAGCAAAACGTGATGAACTGATCAGAGAAGTGAATCGTTTAGGAATGAACAATTTCACATTTTTACCTTATCAAGACAAGCAGGTTCTACCCTATTCTTTAACAGCTTGTGATCTATCTTTAGTTAGTGTTGATGCAATTAGCGAAAGTTTGGTCGTTCCTAGTAAGCTTTACTCAGCTTTAGCGGTCGGAAGGCCATTGGCTGTTATTTGTTCTCCATTTTCATACCTGAGACAATTAATTGCCGAAGCTAACTGTGGTGGTACATTTGACAATGGTGATAGTCATGGTCTAGCTCAATTTATTCGGTTACTTAATCGCGATCAAAAATTAGCAGAACGTATGGGCCAATCTGGTCGCCAGTATATGCGATCGCATTTCACACCTAAAGTAATTTCTCAGCAGTACCTGAATATTTTACATCAGGCAGTATTTTCTGATGAAATTAAACAGGTATCTCGAAGAACCATGAAATAAGGATATTCGAGTTATTGAATAAGGGTAAATTTTCAATCAATTCGTGATTTTTTCTTATAATATTTGGTGCATTTATGGTATGATTAGCTTATGCAGTACACGAATTAAAACTCCATAAAATTTAATAACCAAACCTTGGTGTAAGGTTAGTAAAAAATGATTTGTTACTTGAATAGATTAATGATAGGAATGCTTGTTAATCAATTAAATAATAAAGTAACAAACACCGAAATTCAACAATTTATTGTTTCTGATACTAACTTTTAGGAGTTGGACTTCGATGGTCTTATTGATCTCAGTCCCTCCAAACGTAACCTTCCTAGTTCAAGTTTTTGATTTATATCAGGAGGTCGAATTGCAGAGAAGGTGTGACCGAAACCGGAAGCGTTCAAAACGTAGAGCTATCTACTGCCCTATTCATAGTTGTTATCTTGAGAGCGTCAGTCAGAAATACTCTTTGTTTGCAGATAAAGCTGGACAGTTGCAGCAAAGAGGTATGAATCGTCGCAGTGCATTGATGTTAGTAAATACTCAGACAGCAGTTCCTATAACAGGAGAATGGTTAGAAGCTTTTTGGTGTCAAGAATGCCAGCAGACAAAATGGTATCACGTCTGTAAATCTCAAGATCGCACATATAAAATTTCACTTGCACCAGTAGAGTTGTGGCAGCAGGTAACAGGAGTAATAGACCCACACGGTAATCCCTCCATTGGAGAATTTACTCGCAAAAATTCAAGGATGCTTACTCACAACAGCATCAAATATTTTAACTGTGCAGGTCAGTACATTTAGTGTTGATAACAGGGATGACGCATCTAAATATTGGCGTTCATGAATAAAGTTGTTGTTGTACTTTGACTATTTCTACCGATATACCGAAAAGTCAAAACAAAAAGATGAGAGGCTAGTATCACATTTTTTAGGTCGTTTTACATAATGGATTACAACACTAATTTAATTTGAAAATGTCTCTCCCTTTAATAACAATTGATAAAATACTTCGGATAAGTGTGATAGTCGAAATATTTAACCCAACAATTTTTTTAAATGAATATTAAATAGTTTTTTGAGAAAATACTGAAATACATCTATATGAATTCACTAAAAAATATTATCTTTATTATTTTTTTGATTATATTTATCGGTTTTGTTATAGATGTATTTCTAATAAAAAAATTCCTTTTCTCGTATGTTTATGAAGAATGGCTAATTAATTACAGCCAAGGATTTATAAGAAGAGGATTTCCTGGCTCAATTTTATTTTTTTTTAACAATAACTACAAGATAGATATTTTTAAAATTATTAAATTATTTTCTTACTTCACATTTTTACTTTTCTCTAGTATATATCTTCTCAAAGTAAAGCAGTCAAAAAAAATCCTGGATTTAGAATCATTGATGGTCGTTTTGTTTTTGCCATCTCTAATTCTGTTTCCTTTACATGACCCTCATGTGATTGGAAGAAAAGAGATTCTTTTTTTCTTTGGTTTATTTGTTAATATCTTTTTACTTGAAACATATCTCAAAGTTTTAAACATAAAACAAAATTTTGAAAATGAGCAAGATACAACAAGGATTATTAATCAATATTGTTACAAATTATTTATTTGTTATAATTTGTTATCTATTCCCACAGCACTTAGTCACGAGTCAATTATTTTTCTATCTCTTCCTTTAAACATAATAATTACATCGAATTTCATTCGCTTAAAATTTTCCATTAAACAAGTTGTATTGCGAAGTTTAATAATTTATTTTCCTACTATTTTTATTGCCTTTTTATGTTTTATTTTTCAAGGAAATGACTTATCTAGTATCGGAATTTGTCAATCTTGGCAAGAATATATTAACCAATATAAATCCATAAACTGCGACTCAGCTTACCTGCCAGCTAGGAAAATGTTTACTTTCACAGATAATGTACCTTTAGTATTACAGTACTTTGGGCTTCCCATCCGATATTTTTTCATAGAAGTTTGGACAAATAATATTTCGAGTAATAATGGCTTAGTGTTTATTAAATGGCTATCTGCTTTTTCATTATGTACAATTATATTAATACGTATATCATCAAGAATATTGAGCAATTATGTGGAAAAGTTCAAACAAAAAATTCACTGGCAATATCAATATGATAAATCTCTTGGATTCTACTCTTCAATAAATTTGAATCATTTGATTCCAAGTTTTATTTTTAAATATGCTTTTATACCTTCTATTTTTTCTGCTGTTCTCTATATCATTGCACAAGATTGGGGTAGATGGTTTTTCGTGACTTCTACTAGTTATACTATCTGCCTCTTAAGCCCTGGTTTAATTCTTATTGAAATAGTTGGTAATTTTAAAAATAAGTGTAATAGTAGAGATAAGTTGCAACCGAAGTTTTTATTTTTTATTTATTCTACTTACTTAAAAATTTTAAATCTATTTTGTACATTTCATTCATGTAAAAAAATTAGTAGTATTATTTATTTTTTAACTATTATTTTCACACTTTTTATTTTAAAAATTCCACACCACAGTCATTTTTGGGATTGGTCTTTTAAACCTTGGTTATTACCTTGGCTAAATAGAGTTAAATATTTTGATCAATTTGCTTTAATTGAGATATTAAGTTGATTCAACCAGTTTAATATCTTATTTTTAAATCTTGAAATTAAAAGAGTATTTACTGATGAATATTGTTTTAATAACTGGTTCAGCAGGGCTGATTGGTTCCGAAGCTGTAAGTTTTTTTTGTGAACAAGGCTTCACTGTTGTCGGTATTGACAACAATATGCGCCAAAGATTTTTTGGTGAAGATGCTTCTACAGAATGGAATCGCGATCACCTCATAGATAAGTACGGTGATCTTTATATTCATCACAATGTTGATATTCGAGATCACGAAGCTATTTCTAAAATTTTCCAGACTTATAATCAAGATATTAACCTAATTATTCATACTGCTGCTCAGCCTTCTCATGATTGGGCTGCTAATGAGCCTTATACTGATTTTACCGTTAATGCTAATGGCACTTTAGTTTTATTAGAGAATACGCGTCAAATATGTCCAAATGCTGTCTTCATTTTTTGCTCTACTAATAAAGTTTATGGAGACACACCTAATGGCTTACCACTAATAGAAGAAGAACTACGCTGGGAAATAGATCAGAACCATCTCTACTATCAGGGTATTGATGAAACCATGAGTATCGATAACACCAAACACTCATTGTTTGGCGCTTCAAAAGTAGCCGCAGATGTATTAGTTCAGGAATATGGACGCTATTTTGAGATGAAAACTGCTACTTTCCGGGGTGGGTGTTTAACAGGTCCCAGTCACTCTGGAACAAAGTTGCATGGCTTCTTATCCTATTTGATGAAATGCACAATCACTGAGCAAGCTTATCAAGTATACGGCTATAAAGGGAAGCAGGTTAGAGATAACATTCACAGTTATGACTTAGTAAACGCTTTCTACCATTTTTATCAGAACCCACGAGTTGCAGAAGTTTATAACATTGGGGGTAGTCGTTACAGTAATTGTTCGATGTTAGAGGCTATTCAACATTGTGAAGCTATTACTGAGAAAAAACTAGACTGGAGCTATATTGAATCCAATCGAATTGGAGACCATATTTGGTGGGTTAGTGATGTCAGCAAGTTTCAAAGCCACTATCCAGAATGGCAACTAACCTATACTGTTCCAGATATTTTAAAAGAAATTTTTGCTCAAAATGTAAATCGATGGCTTTAAAAACAGGATTTTGCCCTTATTGAGAATTTTCAAAAAATTGAAAGCAATGCTTAAAAAACTTATGAGGAACCGGATAATTAGGTTCCTCATTTGTGGAATTATTACCGCAGCCTTCAATGTTCTTCTTCTGATTACTCTTCTTGAACTATTGAAAATTGAACAACCTTTACACCGTAATATAGTAAATATTGTCTCAATTGAAATATCTCTGCTATTTAGTTTTTTTATTTATCGTATCTGGGTTTGGTCAGAGGGCAAATGGAATTTTAGAAATATTTGTTTTAGACAAATTCCTATGTACCATATCTCTTATGGATTAGTTATAGTAGTTAGAAGCTTCCTATTGTTTCCTATATTAGATTGGTTAGGTATTAATTACATTATTAATACATTAATAGGAATATTAGTTGGTTCCATTATTAACTATATATTTAGCGAAAAGCTAGTCTTTTGATATAACTTATTTTTTTTTAAATAGTAGGATGTTTCGTTTTAAGAAAATGGAAAATTTTTAAGATACACTAAAAAATAGTCAATTAGTTGAATGCCTTGCAAAAAGATTTAATTTATAATTTAAATCCGTGCTTAAAATTCTCATTAAAAATGAGTAATTCTATTAAAAAAAATAAAAACATATGAATAAGTTATTGTTGGTAAATAAGCTTTTGTCAGGAAAAAAACAATAATTAAAGCACCAACAATTGGATGATAAATATTAAAAAGTTAAACATAAAAAAACCAAAATAACATGATCAAAAGCTCTATAATTTCAGAAAAAAATAGCCAATCTGCAAAAATTCTTAGTATACGTGAACAGTATCGAGATAGCTATTGGTTAAAACGTGATCCAATTTATCAAGACAGGCTTCTCTGGCGAGCGCAATCCTTTCGTCACATGGTACATCTGCTACCAGGGCAAACTATCTTAGAAATAGGTTGTGGTCAAGGTCTGTTTACTCAACAGCTAGTGAAGGTTTCTCGTGCAGAAAACCCAATTACTGCTGTAACTTTTACTGAGATTGCTAGACCAGAAAAGTTATCTCAATGTGTTGAATTCATTAATGCTTACTCGATTCCAGGTGAATTGCAAGAAAAACGATTTGACTTTATAGTTGCAATGGATCTTTTGGATAAGCGTAATTGTCCATGGTTTCTACAAAATGTGTATGAACTACTTAAACCTGGCGGTCAAGTAATTTTTTATGAAAGTAATCCATGGAACGTAGTTCTTAAATGCCGTCGTTTTATTACCCAATTTTTGGGTAATAAAGACCCTCGGCAATTATTAAGTCGCCCTGAACTGTACGAATTAATTTCTGAAATTGGTTTTATTAGAGTATTTGCGATTTACAACGATTTTGTTTACGCACCATTGAAACAACAACTAATATGGCTGCTGCGTAACCTCTCAATTCTCTTAGAAAACCTCTCAGGTATTAAAACCTTAGCTGGAAACATTCTGATCCATGCACAAAAGCCTCCTCGTATAGTTGAGCATCCTCAAATCTCTTTATGCGAGCATGAGCAGTTAAAGAAAGGTGTTTCTGTCGTTATTCCCTGTCATAATGAGGAAATGAATATTGAGCCGCTCATTACTAGATTAAAAGTATTATTTGGCGACTATCTTCATGAAATCATTCCTGTTGATGATAACAGTCGGGATAAGACTCGTGAAGTAATTCAAAAACTGGCTAATGAAAATCCAATTATTAAACCCGTATTTCGTACACCGCCAAATGGTGTAGGTAGAGCGCTTCAAGATGGTTATAAAGTAGCTACAGGGCGCTACATATTATCAATGGATTGTGATTTTCAACATCTTTTGCCAGAAATACGCGATTTATTCGATGCAGCAGCGCAAGGATATGATGTTGTAGTAGGTAGCCGTTTTTCTCGTCATAGTGTGTTGCTAAATTATCCATTTCAAAAAATATTTATGAATCGTGGGTTTCATTTTTTAGCTAGAATTTTGTTCTTCCGCAATATCCGCGATTTAACAAACAACCTTAAACTCATGCGTAAAGAGGTGGTAGAAAAACTTGAATTAACGCAACCAGGATTTTCTATTAATGCTGAAACTGGTCTAAAACCATTGCTGATGGGCTACTCAATCAAAGAAGTTCCCATTTCTTGGATTAATCGCACTCCAGACATGGGAGTATCTTCATTTCGTTTAATAAAAGTTGGTGGAGGCTATTGGCAAGTCATATTTAAACTATGGATTAAATCCATTTTTAAGTTTAAGCATTAAGAGGTTATTTATAAAGTAAAAATAAAATTTATGTAGGGTGTATTAAGCACAGATTTCAATGTGATTGGTCACGAAAAAATAATTTAAGTGCCTAACGCACCAGGTTATATGGCGGTGCATTAGGCTAAAGCCATAACACAAAGGTAATAAAGCGGGAAGAATATCTACACCGCTTTTTGCCTTCCCTACTTAAGATTTACTTTATAAATGGTTTCTAATGCTTGGTATTGGTAGTTTAATAGCGACAATCTAATTGTAGAAGCAAGAAAATCAAGCGAAACTGACTCAATTTATTGGCTTCACTTCACTTTTCATGAACCAGCAACTACTAATGAGCTAATTCCAGTTTGGATAATTTACATAATATAATTTGAAATTTAATATAATGAATAATACTAAATTTAGTAAATGGGAGTATATAGTACCTCTATTTACTGTTGTGTCTCTACTCACTTCATCAGTTATTGTTTCTGGAAAAAAATATTTCTGGAATGATGAGTTTTTATCATTTTATTTATTAAATGATCCATCATTTACGCACATGATAGCTGCTTGGAGCGATACTTTCAATCAAGCACCTCCTTTGTATTTTATACTGGGATGGCTATGGTCAAAAATATTTGGTGCTACAGAAGTATCACTTAGGTTATTTTCAAGTTTAACGTTATGTTTAGCGTTCATAATTATTTGGATAACATTACGCCGTACTTATGATTTTTGGAGTACAGTTATTGGAACTACAAGTGTATTTTGCTTATCCACTTTAGTTTTATATCATAACGCCGAAGTGAGAATGTATGGGTTGTTTACAGCATTTTGTGCATTAGGATTTTTATTGTATGACATCATAATCAGAAGAAAAAATATATCTTCAAAAATTCTTGTTCTCAATACCATTATTCACGGCTTAATAGTTTTAACTCATCTCTATGGAGGTTTTTATAGTGCAGCCATTTTAATCGCAACTTTTATTAGGGATAAATATTTGAATAAAATACGCGTTAATGTTTATTTATCAATAATATGCGGCTGGTTATTTTTATTTCCTCTTTTACCTTTGATGATTAATCAATCTAATAACCATGCTAAATGGATTGCTAGTATTAGTTTAGTTCAAGTAATTAATTATTTGATATTTACACCTAAATTTGCACTATTTATTTTAACACTATTAATAATTTCAATTTTTCTAAACATAATACATCCAAGTATTGCTAATAAAAACAGACAGTCTGAATATAATTTCCAATCAGATTTTCATTTATTAATATTAGCTGTGATGTTTATGGCAGTCCCTGTAATTACTTGGTTTATTACTCAAACAGTTAAACCTATCTTTGGTGAAAGATATATCATACCTACTATTACTATCGGTTGGACTATTTTGTTATCATATTTGTGTACAAAAATATTTCCCTACTTGAATAATATAGAAAATCTGTTTTTTGATAAAAACAAAACTCAATGTATTCTTGTTTTGACTTTAAGTTTTTTACTTATAATTTATCCATTAAAATATGCTACACGAGATGTCGAAGCAATATTACCAAACAGCTATCTTACGAAACCAGGCATAGAAGATGAGCGTTTTGGATACACAGCGCTACCTATTGCTACAGAAGCTGGGCATAATTTTCTGCCACGTTTTTATTATTCTCCAAAAAGTGAAAGATACTTTCATATTCTTGATTGGGAAACGGCATTAAATAATAAAGAAAGTGCTTTTGCAACTGGCGATTATACTCATATGTCAGCCTTAAAACGCCACTACCCTTTCATTAATAGTGTTCAAAGCCGCGATTTCTTGACTGAAAATACTAGGTTTTTAGTTTTGAATGAACCTAAAAATGTTATCAGTTGGTTTGAAGAACGTATTCAGAATACCTCTTTATATAAAATTACACTACTTGGAAAAGTGGATGGTGGATATGGATATCCTTTGGAACTATTTCTTGTAGAAAGTAAATCATTATTGAAATAAATTATTTAAACACAATATTAATTAAAATAAGATATTAACTTGAAAATAGTATGTTATGTTAAACATGAAAAAAATTGATACTAAAAATATTTTATTAATAATTTTTATATGGTTCGTCATAGTCATTCTAGTAAATCCTATAGGCAATTTTCCCTTGAATGATGACTGGGCCTATGGCTGGAGCGTCAAAATATTATTAGAAACGGGAGATTTTCAACTTTCTGACTGGACTGCTACAAACCTTTTACCCCAGGTGTTTTGGGGAGCGCTTTTTTGTCTACCTTTTGGATTTTCATTTACGGCTCTAAGATTTTCTACCTTAACTTTAGGAGTAATTGGTGTCATTACAACTTATCTTTTATTAAGAGAGGTTAATTCTAGTCCTAAATCTTCTCTGCTTGGAGCGCTCACAGTCGCATTCAATCCTTTATATTTTGTACTTTCTAACTCATTTATGAGTGATGTACCTTCTTTAACATTTACAATTTTATCTTTATATTTTTTAATTCGAGGGCTTAATAAAAATTCAAATATTGAAATTATTATTGGTATTTTTCTTTCTTTTATATCTATTCTTAATCGTCAATTGGCTATTGTAATTATGCCAGCATTTAGTTTGGCATATTTAATAAAAAAAGATTTAGAAGTTAAAACATATCTTGCAGCTTTAACTCCTAGTATATTTGGTATAGCCTTGTATTTATCTTATTCACATTGGTTACGGCTAACTGAGAGATTACCTCTTCTTTATAGTTTTCAGGGCAAGCAATTGCTAGAATCTTTTTCGAGAAATTTAATTGAAATTATCGCAATTTATTCTAAAAACTTACTAATTATTTCAATATATTTAGGATTATTTCTATTTCCACTTTTAATAGTTAGGGTTTCTATTGAATATAAAATACTTTCTCTTTGGCAGAAACGAATTAGTATTTCTTGCACATATTTTATAGTGGCGGTAGTTTCAGTATATTTTTTAGTTAAGCGCCTGCAAATGCCTTTAGTGGGCAATGTTCTAGATTCATTCAGTTTAGGTCTTCAAGCATTAGATGGTTATAATGCTTTCTTAAAGCCTACTTCAAGATTTATCATTAGTGCAATTTGGCAAATATTAACATTAGTAGGGGTGGTTGGTGCTGCTTTATTATTTCAGTGCTTATTGTTTGCTATATTCCAAATATTTAGCCTAAAAACAGATTTAAATCGAAAATATTTGTTAATATTAACGATTTCTAGTACAGTTCTATATCTTTTACCAATAGCTGCATTAAAAGATTCTTGGTTTGATCGCTACCTCATTCTCTGCTTACCATTTTTATTGATATTTATCTCAATAAAAATGAACAACGTTTATAAAAATAAGCCTAGCTTAAAAGCAGTTATCATTTGCTTAGTTATGTTAATTTTTTGCGGAGGATTCACCATTACTGCAACCCATGACTACCTTTCTTGGAATCGAGTTAGATGGCAAGCCATAAATGATTTAATGCAAGAGTCTCAAATATCTCCTCATCAAATCAACGGTGGGTTCGAATTTAACGGCTGGTATTTCGGAAACAGGCTGGAAATATGTAATCCTGAGTATCAACAAAATACTCAACAAACTAGTATTAATTGGGGAGACTTCACTTGTCTATGGGGTCAAGGTGAGTATAAATATACTGTTTCTTTTGTGCCTAAAGCTGCTTATGAACTAGAAAAAGAATACTCATTTAAAAGATGGCTACCTTGGAGAGACGAAAAATTATTTGTATTACGTAAAGTTATTTAGAAATTACTTTAAGTTACTTTTTGGATTAATACACACAGCAAAATCAAATATTACAAATAATCTGAACTATTTACCTAAAGCTTGTAAGTATAAGCTTTCCAAGAATATCTCTCAATCTGACTTTTCACGCTATTTATTAGATGCAGGTATATAGATGAACCAACAAGAACTAATTATCGAACCTGGACAAACTCAAAAGCAGTATTGGAAAGATATATGGAAATATCGGGAATTATTTTACTTTCTAGCATGGCGTGATATTTTGGTACGTTATAAGCAAACTGTTATCGGCATGGCATGGGCTTTAATTCGACCATTTTTAACAATGGTAGTATTTAGCGTCATATTCGGAAAGTTGGCTAATTTACCCAGTGAAGGTGGCGCTCCTTACCCAATTCTTGTCTATGCTGCAATGTTACCTTGGCAATTTTTCTCCGGTTCGCTTTCGGAATGTAGCGGTAGTTTAATTGGTAACGCCAACTTACTTTCTAAAGTTTACTTTCCTCGTTTGATTGTGCCAACATCTGCGGTGATTGTTAGTTTTGTAGACTTCATGATTTCTGGCATGATTTTGTTGGGCTTAATGGCCTACTACAATTTTGTACCTGGTTGGCGCATTATTACGCTACCACTATTTATTTTGATTGCCTTTGCAGCATCAATGGGTGCAGGATTGTGGCTGGCATCTTTAACTGTAGAGTATAGAGACTTTCGCTATATTGTGCCATTCATTGTCCAGTTTGGTTTATATATTTCTCCTGTAGGTTTTAGCAGCCAAATAGTACCAGAACAATGGCGCTTTCTATATTCACTTAACCCAATCGTGGGAGTTATTGACGGTTTCCGTTGGGCAATTTTAGGTGGTGAATCACAGATATATTTACCTGGATTTGCATTATCTTTGGTAATTGTGACTCTGTTGTTAATAAGTGGTATTTGGTACTTCCGTAAGATGGAACGTACTTTTGCTGATGTGATTTAGTGAGGAGTTGATTACGTGTCTGATACAGTAATTAGAGTTGAAAACTTAAGCAAAAAATACGTTATTGGTCATCAGCAGGAGGGAAAATCCAAATATAAATCCTTACGAGAAGTTATTAGTAATAGAGCAAATGCATTAAGTAAAAAAATATTGAAACCTGCTGACAAAGAAATTTATAATCTTGAACTTGAAGAGTTTTGGGCATTAAAAGAAGTTTCTTTTGAAATTAAGCGGGGAGACAGAGTTGGCATAATTGGTCGTAATGGTGCAGGGAAGTCCACTCTGTTAAAAATATTGAGTAGAATTACGGAGCCTACGCACGGAAAAATTGAAATTAAAGGACGAGTTGCCAGTTTATTAGAGGTAGGGACAGGTTTTCATCCTGAATTGACGGGAAGAGAAAATATTTTTCTTAACGGTGCAATCTTAGGAATGAGTAAAGCTGAGATAAAGCGAAAGTTTGATGAAATTGTTGAATTTGCAGAAGTTGAAAGATTTTTAGATACTCCAGTTAAGCGTTACTCTTCTGGAATGTATGTGCGATTGGCGTTTGCAGTAGCTGCACATTTAGATCCAGAAATTTTAATTGTGGATGAAGTTTTGGCAGTGGGTGATTCTGCATTTCAAAAGAAATGTTTAGGAAAAATGGAGGACGTTTCTACGAATCAAGGACGCACAGTCCTGTTTGTTAGTCATAGTATGCAAGCGATTGCACAGCTAACTAATCGTTGCATATTGTTTTCAACAGGAAAAATTCGGTTTGATGGTTATACTGACCAAGCAGTGCGGTTATATTTAACTGAGCCAAAAGTTTTGGATGCTCAACCCGCTTATTACAAAGCGCCTCTTAATAAAACTGAAAACCACATAGCTTGGGCCAAAGTACATACCTTTGATGAACAAGGTCTTCATTTTTGGGGTCAGCATATTACTTTTGAGTTCGCTTTAAATATTACTCATCCACATGAAAGTTTGTGGTTTTCTTTTCATGTAGTTAACGAACTGCAACAATCTATTTGTGCATTCTGGTTTTACGATTCCCAAGCCCCCTTCAGAAAAGAAGCAGGAAAATTTATTCTACAATGTTATATACCAAAATTCCGACTCTATATGGGATCATATACTTTAACAACCTGGTTATTAGAGCGTCGTAGCAATACTTTGTTAGAAAAACTCACTTATATTTGCCCTTTTGAAGTAACCATGCACGGTACTGAGAGAGAAGAGTATGAATGGCAATCTAATGAGTGTATTTATTTAGAAGATTCCGTTTGGAAAATAATATAGTACTAAAGAGCCGTAATTTTAGATTATGCAGTTTACTAAACTGGCATTTTTCTGTTCATTCTCCATAAAAGTGCCTGAACAATCATTAATTTTAAACAACTTAATTACCATTAAATAATAATTGAGTCATTAATTAAGCATGAATATCTTAATATCTGTTTCCGATTTAAGTATAGGAGGAGCACAAATATTTGCTGTAAGGTTAGCAATTGCTCTTTCTCAAAATCATTCTGTCTATATTTATAATCATGAACTATTTCAAAAACATAATACATCCAGATTGCTCCAAGAATTACCACATAATATAAAAACTATATATCTTCCATCAAGGCTAAATTGGTTAGCAATAAAAGCAGATGCGCTACTTTTAAGGTTTAAAATTAATGCTCAAATAAGACGAATTATTCGATTTCTTTACTTCAGAGCAATAATCCATTTTTATAATATAAATATTATCAATAGCCACTTGTATCCCTCCGATCAATTTGTTGTAAATGCATTAAAATCTTATAAAATTCCAATAATAATGACTGATCATGGTGAATATCGCTATGTTATTGAGGAAAAAATATCAACACTCGAAGAAGTTCACAAGATAGCAAATAGAGTTAACGGCATAGTATATTGCTCTCGTTCCAATGAAGAAATATTCTCAAAATATATTAAAGAATATAAACCTTTAGAACGGATAATATATTATGGCTTTTTTCGTGAAAATAAAAGAAATATTACTAATTGTGCAAGAGAAAACTTAGGAATACCAAAAAGCTCTTTTGTCTTTGGGATGGTTGCTAGAGGCATACCTGAAAAGGGATGGAATGAAGCGATTCAAGCATTTAAGTCAATTTTATATGTAAGTGATGTAAGCAAAAAAGATATTCATTTAATACTTGTAGGAGAAAGTGACTATCTGTGTTCCTTGAAAGATTCTTTAGAGCCTAGATTAAAATCTGTTATCCATTTTATAGGTTATTCTTCGGAACCAGATTACTGGATTGATGCTTTTAATGTAGCTATGCTACCAACCTATTTTTTTGGGGAAAGTCTACCAAACTCAATTATTGAGTATTTGTCTTTTGGAAAACCTGTTATAGCTACTGATATTGGTGGAATTCCGGAAATGATAAATCACAACGGAGAAACAGCTGGTTTTCTAGTTAGTCTTAGTGAAGATGGTAAAGCAGACACTTCTATTTTGGCAGATAAAATGTTTATGTACATAAATGACTCTAGTTTGCTAGAAAGTCATTCTCGTCTTGCAATGCAGGCATTTGAAAAATTTAAGATGCAGAATTGTGTAGAGTCATATGAATTCTTTTTTAAAGAAATTTTGAATATCAGTTAGAAAAATTGGATTTTAAAAACTCACAAGTAATAATTCTTTTGATTCTTATATCCTGCCTATTAATTATTCATTTTTGAATTTTAGACATAAATAGTTTAAGTAATTGTGGAGAGTAATCAATCACAACTAAAAATTGCCCTGATGTCTTGCGGTGGTCTGTTCGAGGACTTTTTTGATACGGTCGGAGTTTCCTTAGAAATATTTCGCACTGAGCAAACAGGGGGTTGGATGTTCAACTATATAGAGGCTCTGCAACTTGCAGGTGTGCAGACAGTTTTAATATTCATTTCATCTCGTGTTTCACAAACATTACAATTTAAACATGAACCTACTGGTGCAAGAGTTTGTATATTACCAGCACCGATACTTCATCGTAGTTTTCGCTATTTAACTTGTGCAATGAAAATATCGGGTAGGAGTTTATGTAAAAGTATTGATTCTTACCTAGTTTTACCGATTTTATTACTGAGTCACGAATTAAACCAACAAGGTATTAACGCTATCGTCTTTCAAGATTATGAAAATCCTAGCTTCGATATTTGTGTTCTGCTAGGGAAGTTATTACAAATCCCTGTATTTGCCAGTTTTCAAGGGGGTAGTGGTCAGCGCAGTCGTCTGGAACGTCCAATACGTCCATTGACACTACGAGCAAGTACAGGTTTAATTATTGGACCTGAAACAGAGATTCAACGGGTACGCGATCGCTATCAGCTACCATCCCAAAAGATAGCGCAAATCTTCAATCCAATGGATGTGATGGCATGGCATCCATCTGATCGCAATCAAGTAAGAACGTCATTGGGTATTCCAAATCATGCGAGAGTCGCCTTGTGCCACGGTCGTATTGATATTGCCCACAAGGGTTTAGATATTTTGCTGGAAGCCTGGAAACAAATTTGTAGTGAGCGTCCAAATCAGGAATTATGTTTGCTTTTAGTAGGTTCAGGTAGCGATGCACCGGAATTGCATCAGCGTATTGCCTCAATGCAACTAACAAATGTGTTGTGGATAAATGAATATATTCGCGATCGCACTCTGCTTTGGCAATACATCTCAGCCGCAGATGTTTATGTTCTTTCATCTCGATATGAAGGCTTTCCTGTTGCACCAATTGAGGCAATGACTTGTGAACTACCTGTAGTCGCAACCGATGTTAACGGTATACGCGATATTTTTAACGAAGGTGAAGCTTCAGGTGGAATCATAGTACCTCGTGAAGATCCCAGTGCCTTAGCTGCGGCATTAGGTCGCATTTTAGATGCTACATCTCTTGGACGTGAATTAGGCAAACGGGGCCGCCACCGAGCAGAACAAGCTTTTTCATTTGAAGTGATCGGTAAGCAAATGCGTGACTTTCTTTTTCAGAACGAAGTTGACAACTGACCAAATAGTTTTTATGCAGGAACAACACTCATATCGAGCTACGATTCCACCCGTTCCAGATGGAATACATCGTCCACTCTGGTCTGTAATGATACCCAGCTATAATTGTGCATCATATTTGCGTGAAACATTAGCTAGTGTATTAGCCCAAGATCCAGGACTTGAGATGATGCAAATAGAGGTGATTGATGATTACTCTACGAAAGACGATCCTGAAGCAGTAGTTGCCGAACTAGGAAGAGGTCGTGTCAGCTTTTATCGACAGCCCCAAAATGTCGGTCATACGAGAAACTTTGAAACTTGTTTAAAGCGATCGCGCGGAAAATTGATTCATCTACTACACGGTGATGATTGTGTGCGAGAGGGTTTCTATCTGAAAATGCAGCAAGCATTTGATGAAAGACCTGAAATAGGTGCTGCATTTTGCCGTCATATTTTTATGGATGAACATGGGAATTGGCAATTTCTATCTGAATTATTACAACCAAAAAGTGGAGTGTTGAGCAATTGGTTAGAGCGCATTATTGTTAAGCAATATATTCAGACACCCTCAATCGTAGTACGACGTGAAGTATACGAAAGTTTAGGAGGGTTTGATAGACGATTAGCTTGGTATGAAGACTGGGAAATGTGGGTAAGAATTGCTACTGAATATGGCTTCTGGTATGAAGTTGAGCCATTGGCAATATACCGTATGCACTCAGCTTCTAATAGTGGGCGTTATGTACGCACTGGGAAAAATATTCAAGATGTGCGTAGGGGTCTTGAGATTGTTCAATCATACTTACCTAATTACCTACCCAATACGATTGTCAGCCAATTATTAGATAAAAATAGAGAATATTCAGCATTATGCGCTCTGGATACTGCTAGAAAAATGCTTTCAGTTGGTGAAATCGAAGGTGCTAATAATCAAATTCAAGAAGCACTCAAGTGTAGCCAGTCCTTCAAAATCCGTCAGCAAGCCATTAAGCTTTTCGTTAAAAATAGAGTACGGCAAATTTTGCAGCCAGTTAGTACAAGCATATAAGGCTAATTTTACTACACTTTTCATCGTCTTATAATTAAGCAAAAATCAGAAGTTAGGAAATAGATTACAGTTATAGCTATGTCTCTTAAAACTCCTGTAGGGTTTCTTATATTTAACCGTCCTGACTTAACAGAACAAGTATTTGCTGCTATTGCCCAAGCAAAACCTGAAAAGCTGTTCGTTATTGCCGATGGTCCACGCTTTCCCGAAGAAGCCGAAAAGTGTCAACAGACTAGAAGTATTATCAATAAAGTAGATTGGGACTGTGAAGTTTTTACTAATTTCTCAGAAATAAATTTAGGATGTGGTCGTCGGGAGGCTACTGGATTTGACTGGGTTTTTTCGCAAGTAGAGGAAGCTATCTTTTTAGAAGACGATACGTTACCAGCACCATCATTTTTCAGCTTTTGTGAAGCAATGCTGGAACATTATAGACATGATGAAAGAATCATGCACATTAATGGTGATAATTCTGTTAACCACAGTAGAACTGAATACAGTTATTATTTCTCAAAATATATGCACGGGTGGGGCTGGGCTTCTTGGCGAAGAGCCTGGCAACATTATGATTACTATATGAAAACTTGGCCAGAGTTTAAACAGCAAGGCTTACTTGAACTCATTTTTGAAGATTTATACGAACAACAATATTGGACAAATCTCTTTGACCAAATGTATGAAGATCCACAAGTAATAGACACATGGGATTATCAATGGACTTATGCTTGTTGGTCTCAAGGTGGTTTAGTCATAGCACCTAATAAAAACCTGATTACAAATCTGGGTTTTAATAGACCAGATGCTGCTCATACAACAGGTGATAGCCCACGCTCTAAATTGGCAACAACGGATATTTGGAAAATTAAGCATCCTCCATTTATAGTTAGGCAAACACAAGCAGATCAGCACACCTTTGACTATATTTTTGGAGGTAAACAAATGCGACAGCAAGACCAACCACTGATGAAAATTCGCCGACGGTTATCTTCGGTGAAAAAAAAGCTGCTCTTTGTATCTTAATGTTATATGAATGTTTTACACATCAACCAATCTGATATTTCTGGTGGAGCAGCGCTCGCAGGCTACCGACTACATCAAGGTTTATTGAAACAAGGTATTAACTCAAAACTGTTGGTTGGTATAGTTAAAACTGATCATAGTGAAGTTGCTGCTGTACCTCGTAAGCATCGCTTAGAAAATCAATTATTTCGTCTGAATAGGCTCTTAGGATTAAATTATCTTCATTTAGTAAGCACATTTGATATTTTAAAACATAATTTCTATCAACAAGCTGATATTATTAATTTCCATAATCTGCACACTGAGTATTTTAATTATTTAGCTATTCCCGCATTAACTAAAAGTAAACCTGCTATTTTTACACTCCATGATATGTGGAGCTTTACTGGACATTGCGCTTACAGTTATGATTGCGATCGCTGGCAACAAGGTTGCGGTCAGTGTCCCTACCCTGAGACATATCCGGCAATAGCTAGAGATAATACCAGACTGGAATGGAAACTGAAAAACTGGGTTTATAGTAACTCTCGTCTGATGATAATAACTCCCAGTCAATGGCTGACTGAGCAGACAAAAAAGAGTATGCTTAACCGCTTTCCCATTTATCATATACCAAATAGTATTGATACAGATGCTTACCAACCCTTAAATAAAGATAAATGTAGGGACATTTTACGTATTCCTGCTCAGAAAAAAGTACTCATGTTTGCTGCGGATAGCCTTAAAGATTCCCGTAAAGGTGGGGATTTACTTGTAAAAGCATTGCAAAGCCTACCTGAATCGTTAAAAACAGAGACATTATTGCTAACTTTAGGTAACGGAGGCGAAAAAATTGGTGATGTAGTGGGAATACCAACTTTAAACCTTGGTTATGTAAGTAGCGATCGCCTTAAATCCATAGCTTACTCTGCGGCTGACTTATTCATTTTTCCCACTCGTGCTGATAACTTACCCTTAGTACTACAAGAAAGCATGGCTTGTGGTACGCCGATGGTCTCTTTTAAAATTGGTGGAGTACCTGATTTAGTACGTCCAGGCATAAGTGGTTACCTAGCTCAACCAGAAGATACTCAAGATTTTTGTCATGGGATTATTCAATTACTAGAAAATGAACAGTTACGAATAACAATGAGTGAAAATTGTCGAGCGATTACGCTTAAAGAATATGCTCTAGATTTACAAGCAAAAAGGTATATTGAAATCTACCAAAAGGTTTTGTATTCATAATACTTTTACTTGAGTGATTCTTACTTGGTTCTGCACAACTTTTTTTAAAAATACTTTTTAAACTTAAGTATATTAAATTAATGCCACCGAAAGTTTCTATTTGTCTCCCTAATCTCAATAATCGAAGATTTTTACCGGAGCGCTTAGACAGCATTTTGTCCCAAACTTTTCAAGATTGGGAACTTGTAATAGTCGATAGTTATTCTGATGATGGTGCATGGGAATTATTACAAGAATATGCAGCCAAAGAGCCTCGAATTAGACTATTTCAAGCACCACGCGAAGGTATTTATGCAGGATTTAATGCGTGCATACGCCTTGCTCATGGTGAGTATATTTACATTGCAACTAGCGATGACACAATGAGGTCAGACTGCTTAGAAAAAATGGTCAAAGCTCTTGATTCTAATCGTGACTGTAATTTATGCCAGTGTGGTTTGGTATTTATTGATGAAAAATCTCAACCCCTTCCTCCAGATAAACAGTGGAATCAGTTTGGCGCGTGTAATTACTTCAAATTATGGTTAGAGAAATACCATAAAAGATTGGCTCCTCATGACGGTATTCTTCACTTTGCGGTTAATACTGTCTATACCTCTGTGACGCAATTACTTATCCGCAAGCGGGTTTTTGATGAAATAGGTTACTTTGAAACTTGCTGGGGGCCTATGGGAGATTTTGAATGGGGAATGCGTGCATCTTTGCTCTACAACACAGTATATCTTCCTGAATATTTAGCAACTTGGCGTAAACATTCGGCTCAAGCAACCACAAACCCTTATACTCCTAAAAATCTCAATAATCTACTCAGAATGGCCCATCATGCTTTGAAAATAGCGAAAAAGCTTAACCCTAAGAAAGTAAAAGGAATTTCATTTTCAGAATTGGCTTTTGAATATGAAATGGCAATGGTTACTGTAGGCATTAATGAACGAAAGCAAGTAATTGCCAAGCTTATTTATTTATTTCACTGCCTATTTAAAATACCTAAAACCGTGACATACTATATATTAAATAAAATATTTTATTCTAATAAAAATAAAGATAGTTCAATTAATTGGATAACTTCCAAAATTATAAATTTAGGTGTGTCTGGGCCAATTGAAATAAATATTACTCAGCTAAATGAAAATTTAAAATAGTATTTGTATCCAAATTAATAGAATTTTAATTAAATTAATTATTTATCTATAAATAAATGACTTGGCATATTCTACGCTCCTGTGCATTTCCTTTCAAATATCCAACCAATGGTGGTATCCATCGTTCGGAGCAAATTTTAGAAATTTTAGTAAAACACAATATTTATGTAACAGAACTACATGACTCACAATTCAATCGATCAAGACCGATTAGCGATCGCCTGACTGGAGCCAGCCTTTGTATCCAAGATGGCAACTGGGATGCCTTTCGCGATCGCAGGGTAGGTGGACTGGGCCAAAAGTATTATCAATATCAGCAGGAACTCACCAAAGTTGAACGACTGGATGCGCTAATTTGGGAAACTACAGCCGAATCAGTCACGCCCAAAATTGGTAAGAAATATAATCTGCCAGTTATTGCATTACCACATCAATTAGAGTCGTTTTTTCAAATATATTTTTATAAGCGTCCTTCTCATGCAGTTTTTCAATACTTAAAACAAGAAATTCAAGCACTTAGTTTAGTAAATGCAGTTTTCACAATTTCCGAAGAAGACCAAATATTGTTAAATAATTGTGGAATTAATGCCGAATATCTTCCTTACTATCCCTCTCAAAGACTAATTAATTTTTACTCTCAAATTCGCCAACAAAGGAAAAAATATCCTCAAAAAGAATTTTTAATATTGGGTTCTGTACATAATCAATTGACGCGAGAAGGCATTCTAGAACTACTTGCTTGGATTAATTGTTATCCAGAAAAACAACTACTCAATATTACACTTGTGGGTAATCAAACAGAATCCCTAAAAAATATAATTGATTATCCCTGGCTGAAAATTATAGGAACAGCCAACCAAACAGAACTGGAAGATTTACTTTTGAGGGCAAAAGCAATATTAATTCATCAACTCAAAGGAGTAGGAGTCTTAACTCGTATTCCAGAAATGCTGGTAGCAGGTATCCCTGTAATTGCTAATCGCATTGCTGCTCGCAGTGCAAGTCATATACCAGGAGTTTACATTTACGACGATCCTGAAGAGTTGCAAAGCTTACTAAGTGGGAAATTTGCAGAAGTACCTTTTCCCCAAGCACCCAAAAAAGCAGAAGCAAGGTTTATTAAAACTATATTAAATTAATATGAAAATCCTGCACCTCCCAGTTGCTTATTTACCTTGGACAATCGGTGGACGTGAGGTTTACTGTCATCGCCTATGTCAAAACCTGCAACTTTTAGGAGCTGATGTACAGGTAGCTATTCATCAAGATGTTTCCGGTCGGGAACCTTTAGGAAATCACCACCATGAAGGTGTTCCTGTTTGTGTTTTACCTCCAATTTCCGATCACGGCGATCGCGTTGCTAGTGTTAGCAGAACTACAAATCATCCTATAGGATTTAGGGAAGTGCTGGCTGAATATCAGCCAAATATAGTCCACTTCCATGATTCTTGTAGTAGCGCAGGAATTACACATATGCGCTTGTCTAAAGAGGCGGGTTGCAAGGTGGTCATGACTTATCACAGTCCTGGTCAATCTTGTCTCCAAAGTGCGCTACTCTATCACGGTAAGCAAGTATGTGACGGTAAGATATCAGGCTATCGTTGCACAGAGTGTCGATTAAGTTATGCCGGATTACCTTCTCCTGTAGCTCGATTTGTGGCACTTGGCTCTCCACCCTGGATTGACCCCGCTAGTCCCGGTAAAATCAACCACGTTCTCACAGCCAGAAAAATGACTGAATTGCATCACTCTGCATGGTTAGAAATAATCGAATTGGTGGATGCCTTACATGTGCATGCTGCGTGGGTAAAAGATATCGTCTTGTTGAATGGGGCAGATCCACAAAAAGTACATTTCTTGCGTCCAGGAGGCCCAAATCCTGTTTCACATTTAGTCCAACTAAAATCCCATAGTGATTTCTTAAATATCGTATTTGTTGGGCGATGTATTGATATTAAAGGTATTCATATTTTAATTGCAGCAGTTAAGTTATTACCAAAGGAATTACCTATTAAAGTTACTTTCTTTGGACCTTATTGGGAAAGTAAAAATTATGGGCGTAATCTGCTGCAACAGATTAAAGGAGATGTTCGTTTTGAACTAAAGCATAATCTACCAAACACTCAAATTGTGGAAACATTGGCTAATTACGATGTTTGTGTAGTTCCTTCTATCTGGCTGGAAACCGGCCCTCTTACGGTTTTAGAAGCATTTGCTGCTGGTGTCCCTGTAATTGGCAGCCGTCTGGGAGGCATTGTTGAATTAGTACGAGATGAAGTTGATGGCATTCTCTTTGAACCAGGTAATGCTCATGAGCTTGCCAATATTTTTACCCGTCTGGCAAGAAATAGAGAGTTAATAGAGAAGTTAAAGATGAATATTAAACCACCTAAAAAAATGACTAGCTTCGCAAAAGATATGTTATCTCTGTATCAAGATTTACAAAAATGAAGGTACTAGTCATTGCTGACCCTCACATCCCTATTCCACCACCACAGCAGTATGGTGGTACAGAAAGGATTGTACATTTAGTTTGTCAGGGATTGCAAAATCGAAGCTTAATTTAATTTCTTGTGAAAAAAATTATTATTGCCCTCACATCTTTATGCGCTGAAGGAACACCAGTCTTAGTACTAGAAATGTGCCGTTGGTGGTTAGCGCATAATATTCAACCTATGGTTGTGACGTTGAATGCTGAACCAACAGATTTAGTTTCAGAATTCCAACAACTAGGCATACAGATCCATAGCCTTAATATTTCTAATTATGGCTATAGGCGCTACGGGCAGATAATTCTTAAGTTTTATCGCATCTGTCATCAATTCCAACCAGATGCCTTACTCTCAATGCCCCTGGGATGGCACACATTTATCGCCTATGGTGCGCGTTTAGCAGGTGTCCGTCGAATCGCTGCTCATGCTGGAAATTACCCTCCCTATTGGACAGGTACTGCCTTTCAAAAATTTCGGTTCCTAATACAATTAGGACGACCTGTTACTGACATACTAATTTGCTGTAGCGATTATGTTCGCCAAGGCGTAATTAAATACTTAGGAGTCCCAGAAAGTGAAACTGTCACAATCTACAATGGTTGTCCTCTTGAGCAGTTTTATCAATCTAACTCCCCACTTCAATTTCCGTCCAATCACGTTTTAAACATTGGGATGGTGGCTCGTCTGGAAAAGCACAAAGATCAACCTACCTTAATTCGTACCGCTCACATTTTAAAAGAGCGTGGGATGTTATTTAAGGTTCAGCTCATTGGAGAAGGGAGCCGTCGAGGAGAATATGAAACCTTAATTCAGCAAGAGCAAGTTGAGGATTGTGTATATCTATTAGGAATGCGGCGGGACATTCCCAAATTGTTGAGTGAGATGGATATTTTTATCTTCTCAGCAAAACCTGATGAGGGATTGGGAGTAGCCTTAATTGAAGCTATGGCAACTGGTGTACCAATTGTTGCTACTGCTGTTGGTGCTTGTCAAGAAGTTTTAGATCAGGGTAACTTGGGACTTTTAGTCAAGCCTCATGACTCGCAAGCCCTAGCAAATGGAATTATAGAAATTTTGTCAAACCCTAAATCTGCAAAGTCTAGAGCAGAATTAGCTCAAAAAAAGGTATTTCGTGAATTTACTATTGAGAACATGGCAAAGTCCTATGCTTCTTGTCTAGGCTTAGGGGTATAATGAACAAAAAAATTTCCAGAAATCAAACTTTTACAATAGTACATTTCTTGAATGGATTTCACTTTGGAGGCACAGAAAATATATGTCTCCAAATTTTGCAAAACTCACCATCAAATGTGCAAAATATTTTAATTAACCTTAATCCCAAAAACCTGGAGATGCTGCCAGTTTTTCAGGCAGTACCAAATTTGGTAATTTTAGAACAACCTTATAATACAAATCAGAAACTGGAATTTATTTTTGGAATTGCACAAACACTTAAAAAATTACAACCTCAAGCAATCTTAGTTCAAACTTTTGGTTTGCATATATTTATAGGATTAGCAGCTCGACTCGCTGGTATTGTCTCAATTGTTACGCGTGCAGGTAACCCTGCACCCCAAGAAAAATCAATTCAATACAAATGGAAATTAATTATTCAGGCTTCTCACTTTTTAAAAATTCCTATTCATTCTTGCTCTCAGGCTACTCACGACTCGCTTCAAAAACTGTCTAAGTTGCCAGCAGGTTCATTTGCAATTCCTAATGGTTGTGATGTAGAAGCGATCGCCTCTCAAGCACTAGCCAGTCGTCAGCAACGTCCAGTGAATGCACCTATTACTATCGGTATGGTTGCTCGACTCAATCGGATCAAAGACCAAGCAAGCTTAATTCGTGCTTTTGCCATTGTGCATCAAAAGTACTGTAATACTCAATTATGGTTAATTGGTGATGGCGAAGAGAGAAATCGGTTGCAAGCCTTCACTAAAGAACTTGGTTTACTAGAGTCTGTAATTTTTTGGGGTAATCGAAATGATGTACCCAGCTTATTGGGACAGATGGATATTTACGCGTTTAGCACTACTCCAGATGAAGGGTTTGGTATTGCGATTATAGAAGCAATGGCAGCAAATTTACCTGTAGTTGCCAGTGATGTTCCTGCTTGTCGTGAAGTTTTAGGCAATGGCCAGGCAGGTTTCTTAGTAAAATCTCCAGAAAGTTTAGCTTTAGTAATAGAAAATCTCATCAATTCCCATGATTTGAGAAATCTATGGGGAAAACGGGCATACCAGTATGTTAGTGAAAAGTTTAGTATTCAAAACTGTTCAAAGCGTTGGTATAGTGTTCTGTTGAAACAAACTAGCTAATTATGAAAAGTATCAAAAGGGTGTTAACTGTCATTGGTGATCCTAACCAAATTAACACCTGGAGCAATACACCTTATTTCTTTTTAAAAGCTGGACAGAAACTTGGTTTCCTTGATGCAGGTATCACACTTAATCCTGATAAATTACGCACTCAAAGAATAATTTGGAACCTGTTAACTTGCTTGAAAACTGCTGAAAAAGGTGGGTTTCAATATACTGATTTATTTCTTAAAAAGCTTTTTGCTCAAGCAAACTTGAATAAAGAATCTATTGAAATTATCAGTCACTTTCCTTTATTACCTCCAGTTACTTGGGCTAATTCTTGGAAAGTCAGCTACTATATCGATGCTACTCTGCATCAAAACTTTGCAGAATATGGTTTAGCAAAAAAAGTTAATCGTCATGTACGTCAAGCTGCTATAGAACAAGAAAAAAAAAACTATCAGAATGCAGAAAAAGTAATTTGTATGTGTCAGTGGGCAGCAGAATCAGTAGTGAAAAATTATGACATATCTCCGATTAAAGTACACGTTATTCGTAATGCTGCTAATGTTCAAGAATCTAACTTAGGTCATCAAGGAAACTCTCCAATTCTCTACCCTCCACTTAATCCTTTACGCTTAGGATTTATTGGAAAAGACTGGCAACGCAAAGGTCTACTTTATTTACTACAAATAGCTGAAACTCTAAATCAGAGAGGAATTGCAGTAGAAGTTATTGCAGCTGGTTCAGAGCCGAAGACTTTACCATGCCATCCTCTATTAAAATCTATTGGCTTTATTGATAAAGCCAATAATATGCAAAAATTTATTGATCTGATTCGCTCCTTTCACTTTGGATGTTTGTTTTCTTCGGCTGAGGCAAGCCCTGGTTCCAATTTAGAATGCTTGCGTTTGGGAGTTCCGGTTTTATCAACAAAAATAGGAGGGATTCCTGGTACAGTTCCCGATGGACTAGGGTTTTTATTTGAGTATCAAACGCCTCCTGAGAAAGTAGCAGATTTCCTAGAGTCTTTCACCGCTAATCCATCAAAATACTATGAATTACGGCAGCAAGTTGCCAAGCGATCAGAAGAATTTTCTTGGCAGCAAACAGTTCATAAATTTATTCAAGTTTGGGAAGGGTCAGAGGAATTTCGCTATAAGACTCTCATCTAAAATATCTTGAAAATAAATTTCCTATTTTTGATAAACATTTTTATATACATGAAGTAAAGCTTTTACAAGAGAAAGGTTTATCTTTAGAGGTTTTAAGGGCTTCAGAAGTTGCAGTCGAACCATTGACGGCATTTATTCATTTTTTACTTCAACCAAATTTTGCTATGACACTATCATCTGAAGTTTGTCCACTACGTTTTATCGTTATTCAAATGGGAGCAAGGATGCACTATGCGGTTCCGGCACTGTTAGCAAGACATGGAATGCTAGAGCATTTTTATACAGATATTTGCAGTAACGTCGGATTTTCGGGAATCATTAGCCATCTTTTACCAAACTCTATCCGTCCTCAACCTGTTAAACGATTTCTAGGAAGGAAACTGCCACCAGAAATCCAACCTTCCCAAGTTACCACTGTTCCTCTAACAACGCTTACTAACTTTGTAGCTCAAAATTTGCAAACTAGAGGAATTAATACGCCCTCAGTTATAAATCCAGAATTGAAAATTTTACAGCGTGTATTAAAAGACAATTTATCTAATGCCAACTCACTATATACAAATTGTATTAACTCAGATATCGAAGTAGTCCAAAAAGCTAAAGATAAAGGAATTAGTATCGTTCATGAAGTAATTATTAATGCTGATGTTGGACGCATTCTTAGAGATGAACGTAATTTATACCCTGGTATAGAAATGCAGGATGATTTGGATGAAGTGGAAGAGGGAATAAAAAGAGATTTAAAAAAATGGGAAATGTCCGATTTGATTCTAGTACCGTCGGATTTTGTCTACGATCGCACTGTGAAGCTAGGAGGAAAAGCTGATAAAATTGTCACGGTTCCTTATGGAATAGACCAAGATTGGTTTAACAATCAGCCCAATCCCCAAAGAGGTCGTGTTCTTTTTGTTGGTTCCGTCAGTTTACGTAAGGGTAATCATTACCTGGCACAAGCTACACGTATACTGCAAAAGCGGAAAGTAAATTGTGATGTACGTGTCGTTGGCCCTTACGAGCCACAAGCAATCGAACACCCAGAATTTCTGGGGCCTGATTATGTAGGGCAGTGTCCCCGTACTCATGTTAGGAAAGAGTTTCTAGAAGCTGACATCTTTGTTTTACCTACTCTATCAGATAGCTTTGCTTTAGTTCATCTGGAAGCAATGGCTTGTGGCGTTCCAGTAATTACTACACCTAACTGTGGCTCTGTTGTTCGTGATGGTGTAGATGGGTTTATTGTTCCAATTCGAGATGCTCAAACCTTAGCTGACCGTATCGAACAACTCCTAACTGATAATAATCTCCGTAATCAGATGTCCCAAAATGCAAAAGCACGTGCAAAAGAATTTACCTGGGAAAAATATGGGCAAAGATTAATGGATGCTTTTAAGAAACTTGCAAAATGATTTATATTATTTGGCTAATTAAAGCATGACGTTTGATTTATTTTTTAATTTGACAGTTGCAACCGGTATTATTGCAATAGGATGTGCATTTTGGGCTTACCAAAAGAGCAATGACTCATTTCATCCTATGATTTATCTGGGAATGCTGCTCTTTTTCATGTATTGCTATATGCCCATTAAACTTGTTCAGGAAGCTCCTGAACAATTACAAAATTATTTATCTATTAGCCAATTAGAATATGTGCAATGGATAAATTTAATTGGTGTAATTAGCATTTGTACAGGAGTTTTTATAGGTAGTGGAAAAGTTCAATTCTGTCCACAAAGACAAGCATGGAGCTTGCCACCTTTTATCTGCAAACGCCTTAAAAAGGCAGCTATAGTATGTGGACTTATAGGAGTCATAGGTTTTGCTTATTCTATCTATAACGTAGGTGGAATAGAGGCTGCTTATGGTAAATCCTATGGTGGAGGTTGGGATGACTCTGGTTATGTGCGAGAAATATTTTTGTTAACCCTACCAGCACTACTATGGTTTTTAACCAGTCATATGCGAACCCGCCTATCTCAAATGGATTGGGTATGGGTGTTCTTATTTTTGACTCCTCTACTAATGCAAGGATTACTGGGGGGAAGACGTGGGCCAACAGCGATGGCACTAATTGGAATAACCGTCGGTTTGTATCTGATAAGAGGACGGCGACCTCCATTAACAATAGTGCTTGTTGGCAGTCTTTTATTAGGCTCGCTACTACTATTTATAGTCAACAATCGAGGAGAAATTTATCTCGGTTCAGATTTTAATTTTCAACAACAAGAACAAAAGCAAGAATATATCTCTGTAAGTTCAGGCAATGAGTACATATTCGGTGCAAGTACTATCTTGAATGCTGATATACGTTCTGAATATTTATGGGGTAGGCGCTACTTCATTGTATTTTTTATTCGTCCAATTCCAAAAGAAGTGTGGCCTACAAAATATGATGATGCTACTCAATTATTTGGTGTTGACCTTAGGGAAAACGCTGGTATTAGTTCTAAAAGTATAAAAGAGACTTTAGGATGGCTACCCGCAAAAGGTGCAGCTCCTGGCATCATTGCAGATATGTGGCTGGAAATGTGGTGGTTCTCCTTTATTATCCTCTACTTAATTGGTTGGGTATATGGCACAGCATGGCGCAAAGTATTATCTCAGGGTGGCTTGTGGATTCCTACTTATACTCTCATGACAGCACTATCTGTCTACCTGGTGACGCAAACTCTAGAAGCTATGGGCTTCCGTTTTTTGTGGACCTTTACCGCAGCATGGCTAATCTGGCGCTATGGTGCTGGCAAGTTTCGCAAAACTCTCCTCAATCAATACAATTCCGATTTTAACCATCAGAGTTTTTAGCAGTGCTTTTTCAAGATACCATTGCAATTATTCATACCCAATTTGGTCCCTACCATTTTGCTCGTGCCAAAGCAATTGCAAAACTTTATTCTGGAAAAGTTCGATTAATCCAATTAGCCTCTAAAGAGATTCAGCGAGACTGGGTAGTAGACGTTGAGCAATCAGAGCTAATAACCATTGCTCAAGGAACTCTAGAGAGCATTCATCCAAATGTAATTGCTCGCCAGTTAGTTAAATGTTTAAACGAAATTCTTCCGAATGTATTAGTTATTGCAGGTTATGCTCATCCAGCCATGCGTTATGCCGCGCTGTGGGCAAAATCTCAAGGAATAGCCCGTATTCTGCTATCAGACTCTCAACAGCAAGATAGACCTCGTAATTTTATTACAGAAGGCTTAAAAGGTATATGGATATGTCGTAACTTTGATGCTGCTTTTGTGGCCGGAGCAAATGCTGCACTCTACTTGAATAAATTAGGCTTTCCACTGCACAATATATGGCGAGGTTATGATGTGGTTAATAACCATCACTTTGCTCTTGAATCTGAGAGGATAAAAGGTTTCACTCCTGAGCAACGTGATCATTTTGGAGTGCCAAAAAAGTTTTTTCTTTACGTAGGGCGCTTCTCTCCTGAAAAAAATTTGTTGCGGTTACTGTTGGCGTACAAACTCTATCGTCAGCAATTAGGCCAAGAGGCGTGGTCTTTAGTCATGGTAGGGGGTGGGCCTCAAGAAGCAAAACTGAGAGCGCAAGCCCAACAATTAAATTTATTAGATGTTATTTGGCCTGGTTTTCAGCAGGTAGATAAATTACCGATTTATTACGGTTTAGCATCTGCTTTGATTCTTCCTAGTCTCAGGGAACCGTGGGGATTAGTAATTAATGAAGGCATGGCTTGTGGCTTGCCGATTCTGATTTCAGAACGTTGTGGTTGTGTGCCAGATTTAGTATTCCCCGGGATTAATGGCTATGTATTTAATCCTTTTAGAGTAGAACAAATTGCTGCTGCTATGGCTGCTATGACAGCAAAATCTGATTTACAGAGGCATAAAATGGGCAATGCTTCTAGTCGTATCATTGCTAACTATACTCCCGAAACTTGGGCTGAAGCACTATCAGATTGTATTCATAATATTTGTGTTTAATTCTAGATTTATTGATTTCTATTTTTTGAAAAATCAATAAAATCACTAATATTAAATCTAGCTACTTAATGTTTTTTAAACTATCACTTGCAGCCAGCAATCATAACAAGCGATCGCTCGAATTAATTCGGTTTTATTAAACAAAAATTGACAATAAATATATGTAGATACTTAAAAGCCTCAAATCTCCTAATCTCTGAAAACAGGCTTTTATGCTACTGGTAATATTCGTTCACGAATTTGACTGCTTTTACAAGTGGGCAATGCTTTACCATGCTCTTTTTCCTCAACGCTACTGGTAAATGCACAAATCTTTTATTAAATACTATTTAAGCGGACTTGATATGATGAAAATCCTTGTAATTTCTCCCTATTTAGGAGCCAGCTATGGCGGCATTTCTAAAATTGTTATTGACTTGGCTCAATCTTTAGGAAAACTAGGGATTCATGTTGATATTGTTACAACAAATGCTAATGGTAAAACTAAATTACAAGTTCCATTAAAAATGTGGGTAAATGAACAGGGTTACAGAGTCCAATATTTTCCTTGCTGGCATCATGATGACTTAATTTTGAGTACTTCATTAATTAGATGGCTTTATACAAATGTTCGTGAGTATGACTTAGTTCATACTCACACAATTTTTGCACCTTTAATTGGTATAGTACAAAGAATTTGTCTAGCACGTCGAGTTCCCTACTTGGCAATGCCGCATGGTATGTTAGAGCCTTGGGCATTGACATACAAAGCATGGAAGAAGCGAATTTATTATGCCTTATTAGAGAAAAAATCACTGCAAAGTGCTGATGCAATTTGTACTTCTACTACTAATGAGAATAAGCAGCTAAAATTACTGAAAATTCAAACACCAGCATTTACAATTCCCAATGGTATTTATCATCAAGAATTCGCAATTTTACCAAACCCAGAAAACTTTTACCAACAATTTCCCAAAACTCGTAACAAGACTATAATTTTATTCCTGGGACGCATTGATCCTAAAAAAGGTTTGGATTTACTAGCTCCTGCTTTTAGTAAAATTTATCGTCAGTTCCCACAAATTCATTTGGTTGTAGCTGGCCCTGATAATATCGGATTTCTACCGACTATTAAGAAACATTTTACTCAAGCAAATTGTTTAGAAGCTGTCACTTTTACGGGAATGTTGACAGGGAAACTCAAATATGAATGTTTAGCAGCCGCAGACATATATATTTCTCCTTCATATTCAGAAGGTTTTAGTATGTCTATTTTGGAAGGTATGGCCGCAGGTTTGCCTTGTATCATAACTACAGGCTGTAATTTTCCAGAGGCTGCATTTGCTCAGGCTGCTCATGTTGTAGATATTAACAGTGAAGCGATCGCTAATGCGTTAAATCAATGTCTTAGTAACCCAAAAGCTGCAAAAGCAATGGGGAATCGCGCTCGTGATTTTATTTTCCAAAACTACACTTGGGAGTGCGCTGCTGAAAATTTGCTAAAAGTTTATCAAAGTATCTTACCGTTCGCGCAATCGAGCATGAGTTTGATGAAATAGGGGATATTGTTCCAGCAGGCGATGGCGTTCCGCCTACCGTAGGTGATCGTTTTTACCACCCCTTGTGCAGAGAGAAAGTTAATTTCAAAAGAATTCACAGTTAACTACTAAAAATAGATGTTAATAAATATTTTTATATTTTTAAGTAAAATTATTAAATATGTTACTAAAAGGCCTAAATGGTTTTGTATGTATGCTTTGGGAAGATTTCAAATTGTAAAATTCTTCTTTCCACTTTTTTTTTCACTAAGAAATTTTTAAAAAATTTTCAGGATAATGAAACTTTATTTAACAATCTTGATGTAGAAAAAATTGTTTCAACTCTAGAAAAAGAAGGACTTTACTTGGGGATAAATTTACCTCAGGATGTAGCAAAGACAATTTTTGAATTTGCTATGCAAGAAAATTGTTATGGAAACCAAGCTTTACATCTAGGTTTCAAATATGATGATAAAGAAAAAGCAGAATTAAACTCTGGGCAAAAATTTACAATTGGTCAATACTATAATACTGCTAATTCTTGCACAATTATCAAAAAATTACAAGCCGATCCAAAATTATTAGAAATTGCTAGTAAATATTTAAATGTGCAAGCTATATATGTAGGAACTAGGCTCTGGTGGAGTTTTGCGGGAGACAAAGAACTCATTAATCAACATAACTTTGGTCAAAGTTTTCATTACGATCTAGATGATTATAAACATCTTTGTTTTTTCTTTTATCTAGTAGATGTAGATATATATACGGGGCCACATATATGTATCCGAGGTAGCCATAAAAATAAAAAATTATCCTATTTGTTTCTTTTTAATTCGCCAAAATCTATTGCTGATCAAGATATTATAGATTATTATAATTTTGAATCTCTAATAACTATTTGTGGTAAATCAGGTTTTGGATTTGCCGAAGATCCATTCTGTATACATAAGGGAATGAATCCCATTAATAAAGATCGCTTGATTTTACAAATCAGATTTTCTATAAATGACTATGGCATATTACATGATGATGTAGATATATCCTTACTTAAAAATTGTTGATAAATACAATAATTTTGAAAAAATAATTGATGAGTAAAATTTGTTTTACTCACTTAGTTACCTTCTTCTGAGAAACTTTTTACTCTACCTGTAAAGGCTGGATACCCATGACTGTCTAATCAGTATTTAAGAGTTTGAAACTCAAGCACAGTAAGAAGTATGAAACGAGTTTCAACGCCAAGCATGGAAATTTTCTAGGGAGTGGGTACTGGGATGTTGACTCAGCACTCCCCACTCAAAACTTAATTAGCCTTGCCATTCTCCTGGGGGTATAGCAACTGACTATCATTTACCCAGACTGCTTGTTGTGGTACGGGTATAGAAATACCTGCCTGGTCGAAGGCGATTTTGAGGCGGCGGCGGTATTCTCTGGCTACATCCCATTGCTTGAGGGGTTGTGTTTTAATCCAGACGCGAATAATTAAACCGCGATCGCCAAAGTTATCGATTCCCAATACTTGCGGTGTTTCGATAATTCGTCTTTGCCAAAGGGGGTCTTGATTCATCTTCAAAGCTACATCGCCAATCAACTTCAAAGCTTGATCAATATCGGCTTGATAGTCTACTGGAACAGTTAAATCAGCTCTTGACCAACGACTAGAAAGATTAGCCACAATTTTAATTTCGCTGTTAGGAATCGTAATTAATCTTCCTTCTGCATCTCGCAGCTGAGTCATTCGCAGATTGAGATTTTCTACTAAACCTCCCACATCTCCTACATTAATCACATCGCCCAAAGCGTACTGGTCTTCTAAGATAATCAAGAAGCCGTTAATTGCATCTTTAATTAAGTTCTGGGAGGCAAGGGAAACAGCTACACCCACTAAACTCGCACCAGCTAGTAAAGGTACTATATCTATACTTAACAAAATCAATGCTAACAAGATTGCCACTATCACACAAATAATAGTTGCAATACTTTTAGTCACGCCAGAAAAAGTAGAAACTCGCAGTTGTAACCTTTCCGAAGTCTCAGACGTTAGTAAAGCACCACTGCTGATGAGAGTGCTAGTAAAGCGGTCAATCAGCGCATAGATCAAACGAATCGCCACATAAGTTCCCACTACTACCACAGCTAATCTCAAGGGAATTTGCGCTGCTGAGAGAATGGCTATTTGCAATGTGCGTGTGTAAGGAAATAAACCCAAGATAATGAAATTTCCACCTCCCCAAATCCCTGCTTGCGTTAATTGAAACAGACGTTTTTTGACTTCTTGGAGATGCTGATGTTGTTGTTGATTGAGCTTGGTTGTAATCTGTTTCGTAGTTGGTGAAGAAGCAGAGTTAGATTGTAGAAATTTCTGGCGGGAACGACGTTGCCAGCGAGTTACTCCCCAACTAGCAATAAGCATTGTTAATGCAATGCCAACAGCAATTTGACTACGGTTGATTAAAAATTGTGGTTGCCGTTCTTGCCTTGCTCTTTGTAAGTCTTGCCTTAACGACTGTCTAATGTTTTCGGCTAATTCCCAAGGATCTCCTTGTCCCAAATTTAAACTGGCATCTTGGGAATTGACAGTCATGAGGTAACGATTGTTGACATAAATTACTGGCAATTCATTGACTTTGCGGACTTGTACATCAGCTTCTGTAGCAGACGATCGCAAAAAACTTTGAGTAATATCTCGCAAACTCTGCTCAATGGTTTCTATCCGTTCTGGAAGGTTTGCTCTCGTTGCTGATACCTGAAATAAGCGGCGACCATCCAAATGAACCCAGCCAGACACAACTCTATTGTCTGATTCGTTGCTGATCACATTGGGTACTTGTATCTGTGGTATCAACGGAAATTGGGCTGTAGCTTTTGGTATGGAAACAACTGTGATAGCCATTGAACCAGCGATCGCCAAAAAGTGAAATCGCACTCCACACCTCCTTAAATTATCAATTTAGAGCCGGATACTAATGTTTCCTTAGCCATAGTCCACAATCAATGTCAGTAATTGTACCTATCTAAAGTTGAATTTTTCCTTTTAAGTAGTTGAAAAAAGCAAGTATTTTTCATGGATTTACTATCTTGAGATAGATGACGATTAAATTCATCTACTTTGGGTAATAGCTAAAGAAAACATTGATATACTCTTACCAAAAATTAAGTTAAAAAGAAAAAGCCGGGCATGGCGTTGACATTGAGCTTGGTAAACGTCAAGCTAGTCCAGAGAACCATTGACTAGCTCTTGGGTAATTACCCCCAAAATTTGCTAGTCGTGGAATAATTGAATAAAGTGCGTAAGCAATTACGTAGCTTTTTTGACTTTTTTGAGGAACTTTTGATGACCGCAACTTCTCCCCGATTAAAGCACGAGGTTAAAGACCTCGCCCTCGCTCCCTTGGGAAGACAGCGTATTGAATGGGCTGGACGGGAAATGCCAGTATTGCGGCAAATCCGCGATCGCTTTGCCCAAGAAAAACCCTTTGCTGGGCTTCGCCTTGTAGCTTGCGCCCACATCACCACAGAAACAGCACATTTGGCGATCGCGCTGAAAGCTGGTGGTGCTGATGCTGTATTGATTGCTAGTAACCCCTTATCCACTCAAGATGACGTAGCTGCTAGCCTTGTCTTAGATCACGAAATTCCCGTATTTGCTCAAAAAGGCGAAGATAACGCCACCTATAACCGCCACGTCCAAATTGCTTTAGATCACCGCCCCAATATCATCATTGATGACGGTAGCGACGTAGTTGCAACTTTGGTACAAGAACGCCAAAATCAAATTGCCGATTTGATTGGTACTACCGAAGAAACTACTACCGGTATTGTGCGTTTACGCGCCATGTTCAAAGACGGCGTTCTCACCTTCCCCGCAGTTAACGTTAACGACGCTGACACCAAGCACTTCTTTGATAACCGCTATGGTACTGGTCAATCTACCTTAGACGGGATTATCCGCGCTACAAATATTTTGTTAGCTGGTAAGAACGTTGTCGTTGTTGGTTACGGCTGGTGTGGTAAGGGTACAGCCCTGCGCGCCCGTGGTATGGGTGCAAACGTCATAGTTACCGAAATCGACCCCATCAAGGCAATT
Source organism: Anabaena subtropica FACHB-260 (assembly GCF_014697105.1). Lineage (GTDB taxonomy): Bacteria > Cyanobacteriota > Cyanobacteriia > Cyanobacteriales > Nostocaceae > Trichormus > Trichormus subtropicus. The sequence goes on from NZ_JACJRF010000005.1 coordinate 106,835, forward strand.
GAAGCCGTTATGGATGGTTTCCGCGTCCTACCAATGGCGGAAGCTGCACCCCAAGGTGATATCTTTATCACTGTGACTGGTAACAAGCACGTTGTTCGTGGTGAACACTTCGATGTCATGAAAGACGGTGCGATCGTTTGTAACTCTGGTCACTTTGATTTGGAACTTGATTTGAAATACTTGGCTGCTAATGCTAAGGAAATAAAGGAAGTCCGTCCTTTCACTGAAGAATATAAGTTGACAAATGGTAAATCCGTTGTCGTTCTCGGACAAGGACGTTTGATTAACTTAGCTGCGGCTGAAGGACACCCCAGCGCAGTTATGGATATGAGTTTTGCTAACCAAGCTTTAGCTTGTGAATACCTGGTGAAGAATAAGGGTAAGTTAGCTCCTGGTTTACACTCAATTCCTGTTGAGGTTGATCAAGAAATTGCTCGCTTGAAGTTGCAAGCAATGGGAATTTACATCGATAGTTTGACCCCTGAGCAAATTGAGTACATCAATTCTTGGACTTCAGGTACTTGATATCAATTTATTCATTAATTTTTTAGGGATAGGCGTTTTTGCCTATCCTTTTTTGTTTCTCACGTAGAGACGCAGAGAGGAATGGATTAATAAGATTTAGATTATAGTTAAACTTACGGTAGGGTGTGTTATCGCGCAGCGCAACGCACCATCTATAGCTAATCAATTAGTAGAGTTAGGAGTGCCGAAAACAGATATTGTTTTAGGTTTTAAATCACCTTAGCCAAACAGGCAAATCCTGATGTGAGGTGTTATTTTTAGAGAAAGCGAATATTCGTTGTAGTAGTGCGATCGCACCGCATAATCTGGAGTTGGCGTAAATACAGATGTTATTCCCAGGACAATTATTTACGCCAATTTAACATATAAGCTGAAAATGCAAAATTGCTGGAGTCTAACCCACAGCTAACTTACCCCAACTGACATAAGGTAAATTACTAGCCGTTACCCGAATTTGCTCGGTGTTAGCCACCAACTGACCGCAAGCATCCCAAGCGCCAGTAATAAATGTGCTTCTCGTCCCTTCACCAATAGAAACTGGGGCTGTGAAATCACCAACTTGCACTTGCAGAGTTTCTAAATTGATGCTGACAGGTGCTTGGGGATTCGCTGCTACCAATTCTTGCAGTTGTTTGACGATCGCCTCATCACCTGTGACACAAGGCACACCTATCGCCACGCAATTACCGAAGAAAATTTCTGCAAAGCTTTCACCAATAACAGCTTGAATCCCCCATTTAGCTAAAGCTTGGGGTGCGTGTTCCCGCGATGAACCACAGCCGAAATTACGGTTAACTATTAAAATGTTTGCATCTTGATACTGGGCTTGATCAAAAGGATGCTCACCTTTTAGGGCTGTCCGGTCATCAATGAACGCACCTTCACCCAACCCATCAAAAGTAACAGCCTTCAGATAACGAGCCGGAATGATGCGATCGGTATCTATATCATTACCGACTAAAGGTATGCCACGCCCTATAACTTCTCTAACTTCACTCACCATAATTGTAATTTTTAGCTAAATAAATGTCTTTGAGTAAGGAGTAATGAGTAAGGAGCTTTTTCATCACCCCTAAACCCCTAAACCCCTACAACAACTCCCGCACGTCCGAAACTTCACCCTTAATTGCAGCCGTGACTACCATCGCCGGACTCATTAACAAGGTGCGACCAGCAGCTGATCCTTGTCGTCCTTTAAAGTTGCGGTTGGAGGAAGAAGCACTGATTTGTCTACCTTCAAGTTTGTCAGGGTTCATCGCCAAGCACATCGAACATCCGGGTTCGCGCCATTCAAAGCCTGCGGCCTCAAATATTTTATCTAATCCTTCAGCTTCTGCGGCTTTTTTGACTCGTTCGGAACCGGGAACCACAAAGGCCTTGACTCCTTCTGCTACATGGCGACCTTTAGCGATTTTTGCAGCTTCTTGCAAGTCGCTGAGTCTACCATTAGTGCAGCTACCGATGAAGCAAACATCAATTTTAGTCCCCTTAATCGGTTGACCAGGATATAAATCCATATAACGGTAGGCTTCTTCGGCTACAAAGCGGTCTTCTTCTAGCAGTTCTTCTGGCTGGGGAATCAACTGGTTGACACCAATACCTTGACCAGGGGTAATCCCCCAAGTCACAGTCGGGGGAATATCCGCAGCGTTGAATACTACCACATCATCGTATTCAGCATCAGCATCACTCTTGATCGATTCCCACCAAGCCATAGCTTGCTCCCACTCATCACCTTTGGGGGCAAAGTCTTTACCTTGGAGATAATCATAAGTCACTTGATCGGGATTGACATAACCGCATCTAGCGCCACCTTCAATGGCCATATTGCAGACTGTCATCCGTTCTTCCATGTTCATTTGCTCAAAGGTAGTACCCGCGTATTCGTAGGCGTAACCTACACCACCTTTAACCCCAAGGGTGCGGATGATATGCAGGATGACATCTTTCGCATAAACACCGGGGTTAAGAGTACCGTTGACTTCAATTTTACGGACTTTGAGTTTAGACAAGGATAGGGTTTGGGAGGCGAGAACGTCCCGCACTTGGCTAGTACCGATGCCAAAAGCGATCGCCCCAAAAGCCCCATGACTGGAAGTGTGGCTATCACCACAGGCGATGGTCATTCCTGGTTGTGTCAGTCCCAGTTCTGGCGCAATTACATGAACTATACCTTGGTTGCCAGAACCGATATTGTAAAAAGTAATGTTATTTTCTTGACAATTTTGCTCTAGCGCCTGGATCATTTCTTCTGCCAAGCGATCGACAAAGGGACGTGCCTGATTCTCTGTAGGTACAATATGATCTACCGTCGCCACAGTACGCTCAGGAAATAGTACTTTTAAACCTCGTTCCCGTAACATAGCAAAGGCTTGTGGACTAGTGACTTCATGGATTAGGTGCAACCCGATAAATAGTTGCGTCAGCCCTGAAGGAAGTGTACCAACAGTGTGTAAGTCCCAAACTTTATCAAACAGGGTTCCTTTGCTCATACGTCTATCGTTAAGTAACGAGTCAGAGTTTTTATAGTATCAAAAAAAAGTCAAGCTTTTTCCATCATCGAACTAATTGCCAAAACCTTCACTGAACTGTATTTTGCGAAAAACTGCATCTGGTAGACTTGATAAGTCCTATACTGTCGATGGCTCCACTATGCAGACAGTATATGTTCTACAGTTAGGCCAGAGGAAGATAGTATGTCGTGGATGGAATTGAGCCTCGATACAATACCCGAAGGAGTTGATTGGGTTTGTACACTAGTGGCTGAAACTATCACTATTGAGGATATTTACATCACAGAATATCAGGAAATCAACCAACCTGAATTAGTCGCAGAAAATGCGACCCATCCTAGTTGGGCGTTTACGATTAAATTATACCTAGCCTGTGATGTCCATTTGCGGACACGTATAGATAAAATTGCGAATCTGCTATTTCCCTTAGAGCGTACAGGATTAGCAACAGCAATTCAAACAAATGTAGTTGAGGAAAAACTCGCAAACGCAAACATCCTCAACCCTGTCATTCATCACATTGGTAAACGGTTCGTTGTGTTAGCTCCCAATGTACCTTATGAATCAGAAACAGCAGACCAAGTTACTTTGAGACTGAATAAAAGCTTTTCCTTCGGTAGTGGGTTTCATCCAGCAACAATTCTCAGCCTCAAATTGATTGAGCGATATATCATCCCTGGAATGAATACCCTTGATTTGGGTTCGGGTTCAGGTATTCTCAGTGTGGCAATGGCAAAATTAGGTGCAACTGTCTTAGCCTTAGATAATGATAGTGTTGCTGTGCAAGCAACTCAAGATGCTGTGCTTTGTAACAGCGTTGAGCAACAAGTAACAGTCATGGCAGGAAGTCTAGGGTCTGGTAGCGATTTGGGGCATTGGATGAACCAAGAAACTATTGATCATGTGTCAACAATTCAGCCGACAAAAAGCTTTGATCTCATAGTTGCAAATATCCTGGCACGAGTTCATGTTGCTCTCGCTGATGATTTCCAATGTGCATTGCGTCAAACAAATGCAGATGGAGGAATATTAATTGCATCTGGCTTTACCATTGATCATGAGGAAAGTGTTGCGATCGCTTTCACACAGGCAGGTTTAGAGTTGGTTGAGCGTGAGCAATTGAATGAGTGGGTTGCTTTTGCTTATCGCTTGGTGTAACAGCAGCATTATCGAATGTAAGTAACCCTATGTTTATCAATCAATTGAGATGACAATTCTGAATGATATGTCTGTTTGAGAATTGGCATTTCTTGCCAACAATTTCGACAAAAAAAGTAGACCTCATGACTGCGGATATGGCGTAAAAGCCGATTAGAGCAGCAAGGACAATTATTCATGATGTTTAAAAATTTTAAAAAAGTGATCTCAAAAAAATTTTGTAGTTATGTAACTAATAATTTAGTCACTTAACTATTTAAATAATTATGTTTTTACTCAATAATATCTTCAGTAAAAGCACGTAAAATAAGTATAAAGATTCTTGAAGAGAGTAATTTATTAAGTATGCTTACTTATATAAATACCGCCTGATCTGATTTGGCACTCAAATTATTAGCATTGGTATAAGAAAAAACCTCAAATAGTTAACTCATAATTCATGAAAGCCAAGTTATTTTATGAGTATAATTACTGGCTTTGTGACAATCTGCTGACCATTTTGCAATTTTAGTCCTTGGGTTTCTGTGGTGAAAAATTAATTTATCTAAGCACAGAGATACAGAGACAAAAGCAAAAGATACAGCCACACCTTAGTTCGTCAAAAAATACAGCCTAATTCAAGAGCATCGCATATTGAATTGTTTACGCCGATCGCCTAAATTGCTGTTCTTGGTGATGTTGCTGTAATTTATACATATAATTGAATAAATGCCAGCAATACTCCTCTGGTAATCCGCAGGTGATTGCTCCCCGGAGAACGACATTAAAGTACCAGTCGTTAGGCGCAACTTCTTCCTCTAATTTGTTCACCACTACGTAGGTGCGAACATCCTCATATACTTTATTGTGGCTGTGAATCTCTACTGATTCATGACGATAGAGGTTTTGGGAAACACCTTCACGTTGATCTAAGTATTCACTTAAGCGCAAAGGTAGTTGATAAAGAACACCTTTGACACTAGCTTTGGGGTCTTGAACTATATCTAAAACGCCACATTTACGGGTTGGTAAGTAGAGATGGAAACCTAGACGATAGCCTTTTAACACTCCAGGGCCGATGATATAAGGGTGGGTATTCTCACCAAGCGATCGCTTCAAATCCACCGGACACATACAAGAACCATAAGCAAAATAATAGAACATCGGCTCTTTATGTAACTGATGTTGCAATTTCATTTCTAACTTTACAGGATGATGAGGTTGCACCCAAGTATGGTGTGGATGTGAGGTTTGATGGCTCATTGACCCCTGGAAGTATTTACAACTATCAAGATTCTACTACGAATATTTTAATATATACAACTGTATTTCGACCGATAAACCGTAGTTTTTAGGTTGAAAATATGAAAAGCACAACTTGAACGCTAGATTTTTGCCTTTCTCTGTGCCTCAGTGCCTCTGTGGTTATACCATTTTGGATTTGAGATTTTGGATGGAAAACCGCTTAGTGTATTTGGATTTCCTCCGTCCATCTGTCCTGATCATTTTTCCAATTGGTATTAAATAAACTATTTTTTACCACAAAAGCACTAAGAACACTCAGTCCCTATTCTCAAAACATATCATTGAGCATTAGTAACAATATTGCTCCAAACTCGAACTATGGCTTGTAAATCCTGAGGCAAGTTATTTTGAGAAATATCGTTGTACTCAACCGTACCATCTTGACTGGTAAGAGTATAAGTAATGTAATCAGCACTGCCTCTGGATGCTGGATAGCGCAGATTATTAAATTCACCTCCATAGCGTCTGAGTAATTGCTCAAACTGTTGTAATTGGCGACGATTCAGACGGCGCACACTGCGTTCAGAATCATTGGCATCACCAATACGCACACGAATCAATTGCCCATCATTGAGTAAAACTGTCTCATAGGTTCTGCCAGCAAAGCCACCATGAGAAATTGTGCGGAACAACACATTTCTATCTAAGGGTGGTGGTAATTCACCAGCAGAAATACGTACTGGTTGAATTGTGCCAGTAGTATTACGAATAGTGTTACTAGCAGATCGATTGAACTTGACCAAAGAATTGTTGTCAGTATGATATACAAACCGTTCTCTACCTATGGTGACAATTACACGCCAACCAGGTACTTGAGCAAAAGTACAAACACCCCCATCTAAATCTAGACAGCCATTACTCCAAACTACCCGTTCTGCTTGAGTAATATTTTTCGGACTGAGGGCAATTTTAGTTCTAGCACGGTTGGCAGCATCTGCTAACACCTCTTGTACAATGGATGGTGGTAAATTTGCAGTTGTGTTACTGCCAGTTTTTAACTGAACTCTAGAACCATTTTCATTAGAAACAAATACCCAACGTTGGTTACTAGCACCCACTGTTACTTGCCAACCAGAGACTAAATTTTGATCGCAGGGATTGGGAAAGGTGGGGCGATAATCACAACCTTGAACCCAATTTGTTGGCTGAAATTCTAAAATACTCAGCGCTCTAGCTGGTAATCTTGTAACTTCACTAGCCTGGCGTAAAACGGCATTTCTCACATTTTGGGGTAATCTGCTAGTGTTACCTCGCTCATTTAGTCTAACTACAGAACCTGTTTGATTTGTGTGATAAATCCAGGTTTGTCTACCACGAGCAACCACAACTCGCCAACCAGGAACTAATACCTGAGTACAGAGTTCATCAGGTCGCTGTAGTTCTAAACAACCATTGCGCCAAGTCTGTTGACGATACTCTGTAATTTGCAAAGCTCTGGCAGAAATTCCTTCTCTACTTGATAAATCCCTTAATACAGCATTAGCTACGGGACGAGGTAAACTGGTCGATCTAACATTTTGTTTGAGCAGTTCATTTGGTGTTTCTGCTAGAAAATCGACAGATGAAGCATGGGCATTTTTGATGAATGTGAATCCACTACCAACAGATAAAATGCCAGTCAAAATTAAAGCAGTAATAATTTGAGCTTGTTTGGTATGACGATAAATTTGCAGCATAATTTTTCAGATAAAACGCTGACATCAGCGATTAGAGTTAGTATTGCAAGGATCAAAAATTAATACCTAACAAATAAGAACAATTCCGTAATTATTCCCAAAATAACGCTACTTGGGATTCCTTTCTGGTCTGTCTTCTTAATGTAGATATGAAGATAGACGCTAGTGTATTAATTCTTTGTTCCTAAGTCGTTTTAGATAAATGGGGAAAAGGAAGGAGATGGGGAGAAAAAATTTATCTATACACCAATTCCCAATCCCATCAGTACTAAGCACTGAGAACTGGAGCTTCAATGAATTGATTTTGAAGATCATCAAATCTAATGGTGTTAGCTGCCCAATTTTTTAAATCAGGTGCTAACCAGATTAATTTTTGTAGAATTTCGTCGTTGACCCACAACACCAAGGGAAAATAGAAATCTTTGCGAAACTCATCTCGCATGATATTCGTACTGAGAATGAGTTCGTTAATTGCAGCTACGGATTCTAAACCCCGAATCATCAAAACTTCAGGTTGAGCAGTTCCCAGTGAGGTTTTAATGGTTGTGTATAGTGTCTCCTGTGTTGGTGATAGGGTAATCTCGTGAATGTTGGTTAATGAAGATGCCTTGAAGCAATTTAGTATTTGCTGCTGTTTTGTAACAGAATTGCAACAAGCTAGTATTAGTGAAAACTCGCCGCCAGACAGCATTATCGCCCTTTTTAATCTCTTGGTGGCTGCGGTAATGTCTGTTAGTAGGTCTTGCGAGTTACTTAAGCTTTTCATTATCAACCCTATTTGTGGTTTTTAAAGTTGCTTAACATCTTGTACAAGTTACTTAATATATGATCATTATTATTTTAAGTAACTTTTAACTATCTTATCTCAAGTTTTCCTTGTTATTACTTAGGATTTTTATAAAAATACACTATTTGTTCGATGTTAAGTAAAAATTTTCACAATCATCAAATAAATATAAAGATTTCGTAGTTTTTACAAAAAACTAATAGCAGCAAAATTGCCAGTTTTTTGTCTAAAAAAATCTTGGCTGAAGTAGCGTAACACCATGTACAAAAGCTTTTGACCACTGAGGACTAACAAAACAGCGAAACTTCTGCTTAACTATTACAGTCATGCTTCATGTTTTATTTGCTGATGTTTGTAAAAATTTATGAAAGTATTTGTGAAGTGGTGTGGTGAATCTTTATTGCGGAATATTTTTGTGATTAGAAAGCAAGTATTTTTTGCCGTGATGCTGGTTTTGAGTGTGGTGGCTACAGTGATGTTATCGTTTCCCTTAAACGCTCAAATCACTCCTAACGCAGCATTAGGATCTGAGTTAAGAGGAGTATGGTTAACTAATATTGATAGCGATGTGCTGTTTGAGCGCGATCGCCTCAAAAAATCCTTGCAGCGTCTAGATGAACTCAACTTTAACACCGTATATCCGGCGGTGTGGAATTGGGGATATACACTTTACCCCAGCAAAGTTGCAGCCAAAGTAATTGGGAAAGCGATCGACCCCACCCCAGGATTACAAGGGCGAGATATGCTCAAAGAGATCGTCACGGAGGGACATAAAGAAGGGTTAACCGTAATTCCCTGGTTTGAATTTGGGTTCATGGCTCCAGCCGATTCTTTACTCGCCAAAAACCGTCCCCAATGGCTCACTAGTCTCAGCAATGGGAGTCGCATCGTGAAAGAAGGTACGCATGATCGCGTATGGTTAAATCCCTTTCGTCCAGATGTCCAACAATTTATCCAAGATTTAATCGTGGAGATTGTGAGGAATTATGACATCGATGGCATTCAATTCGATGACCATTTCGGCTTACCTTCAGAACTGGGCTATGATGCCTACACAGTAGCTTTATACAAAAAAGAACACCGTGGTCAAGCCCCCTCCAAAAACCCCCGTGATCCAGAATGGGTACGTTGGAGAGCCAGTAAAATTACTAACTTCATGCAAAGGGTATTTAAAGCAATTAAAGCCACTAAAAGAGATTGCTTGGTTTCCGTTGCGCCTAACCCTCAGCGTTTTTCCTACGAATACTTTTTAGCAGACTGGCAAAAATGGGAAAGGATGGGATTGATTGAAGAACTGGTATTGCAAATTTACCGCGACGATTTAAACGTCTTTGTGAAAGAATTGGAATATCCAGAAGTCAAAGCAGCCAAAGCACATATTCCTGTGAGTATTGGTATATTATCTGGGTTAAAAAATCGCTCCGTACCCATGCAGCAGATTCAAACTCAAGTGCAGAAAGTACGCGATCGCAACTTTGCAGGCGTTTCTTTCTTCTTCTACGAAACCCTCTGGAACCTAACCAAAGAAACATCCTCACAACGTCAGTCTGGCTTCCAGCAAATGTTCGCTCAACCAGCCAAATATCCCAATCTCATTACGGGTTGGAAGCCATAGGAAAAGTCATAAGCCACAGAAGCCTCAAGTCTTCTGTGGTGTACAGGTCTGCTAAAAATTGCGCTTTTTTAAGTTTTATCAAAAACTGTTAACCTTCCAGATAAAAAAATATCCAAGTAGGTTGGGTGCGTCAGTGCGAGAAAACTTAGCTGTACTAAGAAATTATTCATACTGACGCACCGCAATACGGTTCGGATAAGCAGGGGGTGCAGGGGAGGCAGGGGAGGGAAGAGAGTTATTATTAAGCAATTTCTCTTCCCCTGCTTCTATTCTCCCCCTGCACCCCCTGCTCGCCTCAACAGATAACTCTGTTAACCGAACCGTATTGTGACGCACCCTACTAACCGTCAATTTGGAATAATTTATGTTTTGGTGTTCCCTTAACTAACCACCAATACCCAGCCGCCCAGCTAAACCAGGAGTCAGGGGCAAAAGGGTAGTAATCATCAAGAACAGAACCAATAAACACAAAGCGGCCCTAGCATCATCGGGTTCGCTGATTTCATTCAAGTTGGGACGTTCCAAATCCCGTTGTAAGAATAGAATCACGATCGCCCAATACATCGCCAAAGCATTACCCAAAGCTACCAGCGCTAAAACAATTAAAGTAGCAAATGTTGCTCGCCCTGCTATTTTGCGTCCGTAAATTGCCTGAACAATGCGACCACCATCTAGAGAGCCGGCTGGCATTAAGTTTAAAGCAGTGATTACCAAACCTAGCCAACCAATGATTACCAAGGGGTGGACGTTGACTAAGGGTGACTGCAAACCTGAACCAAGGACAACCCGTGCTAGGCTACCCACCAAAATTGATCCTTGGAAAAACTGATTAGGTAGTTGAAATAAACTACCTTGGTGAGATAGCAACAAACCAACAATTAGCATTAACAGAGAAACAATCCCACCAGCTATCGGCCCAGCCACCGCAATATCGAATAATACTGAACGATTGGGTAATAGCGACTCGAAGCGGGTAATTGTGCCAAAAGAACCAATTTGTACAGCTGGCAAAAAGAAAGGCCAGCTGAGGCGGACTTGATGACGGCGGGCTAGTAACCAATGCCCGATTTCATGAGCCACTAAAACGGCAAAGATACCAACACCTATAGGTAAAGCTTCTTGCAACCTGGCTGGGGTGGAAAATAAATCAAAATTCAAGAGTAATCCCGCAGTTTCTAGGCTAGTGCCAATAGTTGCTATAGCCAGGATAGCTGCAAATACTTTCTGAGGTAGTGTTGTGGGACGTGGATCATTAGTGCTGGGTAGCACAATTACCACGGGTCTACCATCCGTGTTTTCTACCAGAAATAGACGATATTTCTCACCTAACTTTTCTTGCAAACTCTTACTGAGGCGAGTGTGAACCTCTTGGGATTCACCGCGCAGATTACCTTTGAAGATAGCACCGTCTTGGTAGGCGATCGTTTCTGTGGCAAAAAAGGTATCAATCCCGAAAATGCCTTTGATAACATTTAAGTCTTCTTCGGGGATTGGCATTATCTCCACCACTACCCCTACTGGTTGCGGGATATTTTCTGGCGGTGGTGAAGATTCAGCAGCCAGCCTTTCCGTTGCCCGTTGCTGGAGGATGGCATCTTGTCCAGCCGATCGCAACTGTCTACCTAAATAGATGTACAATCCAGCAGAACCCACAACCAAGAACAATATCCCGACTATGTTGATATAAATCCCGGCAGCAAACAAACCAAAAAACAACAGCCAGGGAGACATTAATACCACCGACTGCAACCAGGCTAGGATTCCTAGTTTACCAAAAGGTCTGGCGCGGTAAAAGCCCCAACCCAAAATAGCCAAAGCTACAAGTAAAATTATTCCCAGTATAGAAGTCTCTGAGGAAGCAAACATTTCCCAACCCTTCGCTGTGAAAGACTAAGCCCGAATTAGGCCGGTGTTATATATACATTACTAATCTATAACGAGGTTGTGACTTGCCCAAATTGCTAAGGGTGTAATTTCCCATCTTGTTGGGACTGGGGACTCTTATGGCTGTAAGGGTGTAGAGGAGAATAGTTTTGACTATGGAATTATCATAACTACAAATGATTGAATGGCATGATTGATACGAAAGCTTAAAAAGCTTGCATAGACGAGAGATGCCTGAACTAGACTAGAACGGCAGGGTAGTAACTAAAGGAATATTATGATGAGCGATCGCGACTACACACTAATCATCGACAAAAGTGGTAGTATGTCCACTCCTGATCAAGCTGGTGGTAGAAGCAGATGGGAGATAGCCCAAGAGTCAACGCTGGCTTTAGCCAGGAAGTGTGAACAATTTGACCCAGATGGTATTACTGTGTATCTTTTTTCTGGCAGATTTAAACGCTATGACGATGTAACTTCAGCTAAAGTCGCCCAGATATTTTTAGAAAATGACCCGGCTGGTACCACGAACTTAGCAGGTGTGTTACAAGATGCTTTGAATAATTACTTTCAACGCAAAGCTGCTGGTAAAAGTAAACCTAATGGTGAAACAATTTTAGTCATTACTGACGGTGAACCGGACGATCGCAAGGCGGTGTTTGAAACCATTATTCATGCTACTCGCCAGATGGAACGTGATGAAGAATTGGGCATTTCCATGATTCAAGTCGGTGCAGATGCTCAAGCTACTAAGTTTCTCAAAGCTTTAGACGATCAGTTACAAAGCGTTGGTGCTAAATTCGATATTTGCGATACCATCACCTTAGATGACTTAGAAGATATGAGTCTTGCAGATGTGTTGATGAATGCAATTACTGATTAGTCAATAGTCCATAGCAGTGATAACTGAATATTAATAATTAATCATTGGTTAACGGGTTTTTAGTGGAGAATTAGATCGTGTTAGAAAATCGTGATTACACTCTCATCATCGATAAAAGTGGTAGTATGGCTACCCCTGATCAAAAGGGTGGTAGAAATAGATGGATAACCGCACAAGAATCTACTTTGGCTTTAGCAAGTAAGTGCGAACAATTTGACCCAGATGGCATTACTGTATATGTCTTTTCTGGCAGATTTAAACGCTATGAAAATGTCACATCTGCCAAAGTTACACAAATTTTCCAAGAAAATGATCCATCTGGCACTACTGATTTAGCAGGCGTGTTAAAACACGCTACTGATGATTATTTTCAACGCAAAGGTGCTGGTCAAACTAAACCCAATGGTGAGACAATTCTAGTCGTCACCGATGGCGAACCAGATGATCGCAAAGCCGTAATGAGGGTAATCATTGAAGCCTCTCGTCGTATGGATAGAGATGAGGAGTTAGCGATTTCTTTCATTCAAGTCGGCTCAGATGCTCAAGCTACCCGCTTCCTTAAAGTCTTAGATGATGAATTGCAAAGTGCTGGTGCTAAATTTGATATTTGTGACACCATTACAATGGAAGACATGGAAGATTTGAGTCTTTCCGAAGTGCTACTTAATGCCATTACAGATTAGTTATGGATGCTCTAGACAAGCTGTTATCTCAAATCAAAGCTGAATACGAGAACGAACAAGCACCACAGCAACCACCAAAACCAAATGTATTCAAATCATTCAGCCCACCTGAACTCAAGTCATCATCCTTAATGGATAATCTGTTGTCAGAAGTTCAAGCTGACTTTGCTGCTCACGATGCAGCTCTGGAATTGAGAAAACAGCAAGAACTAGAACAAGAAAGACTTCGACAAGAGCAAATTAAAGTTAAACAACGAGAGGCTTTAAAACAGCAAGCACAAAATTGGTTAGAAAAATTAGATCCTTTTTCTCCAGAAGGGCTGTGGTTTGAAAGATTTGCTGAAAGTTACCCTTCTAAATTAGAAGCAGCAATTGAATATTTGCAAAGTAACTAAATAGATTCAACATTGCTATCAATGTAATTTCCGCTTTGGTTAGCGTTTGTTGGATAGAAATGTTTGATAGCCCATTCGTGCATAGCATAGAGGATTGGTTGTAAACTTGCTCCCAAAGGTGTTAGCGAATATTCTACCTTTGGGGGGATTTGTGCATAAACTTGTCGATGTACAATACCATCCTCTTCCATTTCTCGGAGTTGTTGAGTAAGCATCTTTTGTGTAATTCCGGGTAAGGCTCGCTGCAATTCACCAAACCGTTTTACACCTAACATTAATTCTCTGATAATTAAAACCTTCCAGCGTCCGCCAATTACCTTTAAAGTGGTTTCCACTTCACAAGTCAGCCTTTCATCTTTTTCTGCTTCAGCTTTCATAGTTACTTTTTAGTAAGTACCTTACTTTTAAGTGCGTACTTTTCTAATCAACTTTACATAGTTTAAAGTCAATTGAGCAAGTTTTATTGAACTTGACCATTAGCCGATTATCTGCATAGCAGTAAATAATTTATTATGGCAAATATCCTCCACATTGATTCTAGCCCTCGTGGCGATCGCTCTATTTCCCGTCAACTCTCTTACAAATTCATTACATCTTGGAAAGATACTCATCCAGGCGATACTGTAACTTACCGGGATTTAGGTCACAATCCTGTTCCTCATGTAAATGAACCGTGGATTGCTGCGGCTTTTTCCTCTCCAGATACACACACCCCCGAATTGAAAGAAGCACTTAAGCTGTCTGATACACTGATTGATGAATTTCTCGCCGCCGATCGCTTCGTTTTTGGCGTGCCGATGTATAACTTAAATATACCCTCGACTTTCAAAGCATATATTGATCAAATAGTTCGTGTCGGTAAAACCTTCACCGTTGATGCAAATGGCTATAAAGGCTTGGTTGATAGTAATAAGAAAGTATTAGTCATTACATCCCGTGGTGGTAGTTTTCCACCAGGAACCCCCTATGCAGCCTATGACTATCAAGAACCTTATCTCCGTGCTATCTTAGGGTTCATGGGACTAACAGACGTTACCTTCATCCATGCTGAGTCCTTGAATATGGGTGATGATGCTCGTGAAAAATCATTGGCAGATGCGAAGGATGCGATCGCTCAAACTGTAGCTAATTGGTAATTATTTTCCCAAAAATCATTCAATTGTCTTTTCTTTGTGTCTTGGTGTCTACCCTAAGACTAAGCATTCAGTCTATATGGTTAGATATTTTTACCACTAAGACACAAAGTATTTTTCAATAGCTAGATAATCAGTTTTTGAAGCAAGAGAAAAAAGTTGTGTTCAAAATCCTCCTAGACATCAACATTTATTTGTTCTATCTGTCTAGCAGCTTTATCCCACAGCTTGGCTGAAGTTTCATCTTGCCAATTGTTTCTCAAATATTCGGCTTTTTTATGACATATTCGCTCTAACATCTCTAGGGTTGCAGCTAATGTCAAGTTATCGATGAATTTTTCTAAAATATTCATATATTCTGTATTCATCACGAATATCTCCTGAAGGTTATAAACATCTTGTGAACAGACGAAACGAAAATTAACTCTCAAGCCCAAGTGCTTGCGAAAAGAGAATTTTTATAATTAAGCTAAAAATGAAATGCTATTTTTAATCATAGGTTATTTTCATCCATAAGCTTCAAAAAATATCACCTCTTGCTATCAAGATTCTTTTGGCATTAACAAGCAATCTGATCTATTTTAAATGCTCAGTTCAAGTAGTTATTGCTGACAGATGAAAAATAAAAAAATACCACTTTATTCCATAAAACTATGTTAATATATAAGTAATATTGAACGCAGTAAACTTCCAACATAGATGAAAAAAGTGGCAACACCCTTGACTGAAAGCTGAGGTAAGAGTAAAGCCAAACCAGGATCTAGGAAGATGCAACTATGGGAGGTTTGAGTGAGGAGACTGCGAGATGTATGAACTCAAGTTGGTTGTGGAGGAACCCTTGTATAGAATAAACAGTGATAGCTGAAGGGTCTGGTTGCATTCAACTAGACCCTTCAGTTTATTTGTAGGTAGGTATTTAAGACTCATCCTTTCAAAAAAGCAAGAAATGCAGCCGGTCAGACCACTACAAGTCCTGAAAATATTTCTTTTGAAATTTACTATATATTCTCTTAATAAAAAGTTTAGCTAAACGCCCCCTTGTTAAATGGGGAATATCACTTGGTTGATATTTTTTGTAGTCAAAAAATTCGTTTAACTCCTCTAAAATTACTTGTAGACGCTTAATAATATTTTCAACGCGATATTCAGCAAAGAAATCTTCTGATAGAGTCGGCAACATGGAAGAATCTATCACTTTTAGAATACGCTGTACATCGTATTCTTGAGAATAACCAGCAATTTTATAACAATTGAAACCAGGATCTAAATAATCTGACAGTCCACCATTAACACTAGAAAAAACCTGACAGCCACAAGCAAGAGCTTCCATTGGTTGCAACCCAAACCCTTCGCTTACATTCTGTTGCGCCCAATATTCAGCAGAATCATAAAGGTAAACTTTAGCCCGATTAAATAATCCAGGTAAATCCTCAACATAAGCAGTCACCACCTGGACTTTACATCTTTTCTGTAAATCGGGAATTAGTTGTTTTAATAGATATTCAGAAGATTTTCGCGCCTGCATTAAAATATCAATATCTCGTTCTAAATGTAAATTTTTAAACTCCCCACTAATTTCATTAGGTAAATAATAAATAAGAGAATTAGGTGATTTCTCCCCCCAATATCCCAGGGTGTTACGACTGACAGTAATTATGGGAATACTTGCAGGTAGATTGAACTTATAACCCGCACTATGGGCATGATAAACCACATTGTATTGTTTGAGTTTAGCCGCTAATTTAGCTATGTCAAAACCCCAACTAATTACAAAAATTACATCATCTAAGTTTCGTTCTTTCAATAAGTCATCAAGAAATAACTTACCTATTTCTCTCTGACGGTAAGTAACCACATTAGCTTGACAAACCTGTTGAGCCAATTTAAATGTTTTTAACTCTGCCCAAAGACCACCACAAGCAAATTTGCTATCAGTTCCTGGGACTAAAAAGTAAAGTTTTCGCATCATAAAATGGGGACTCAGAAGTAGAGGAACAAAGAAAAATAACTAAGGACTAGTGACTAATGAATTTCTCGCCAGTTCACCTTAACAAAATGCCCTTGACGACCCCAAACATCGCGGGAAATCGTAATATTTTCTACTGCTAAGTTAAAGGGAATGGCAGTGGTAATGTATCGCTGTGCTATTAAACCTAAATCGGGTGCAAGTTCAGATGCAGTGGTAGCGGCTAATCCTAAGCCAATCAATTGTTCAACAGGACGGAATGGTAACATCAAATGTACACCCACAGCTAACCCAGCCGTCAGTAACATAGCCACTGATACATTAGTGCCGCAACGGGGATGTAGAGCTAAATCCCATTCACCACTTGTTAGCCGTTGAAGCGCAACGGAGACTGCACGCCGCAGATGGCTAATATTTACTTCACCGTAAAGGTAGAAACCTTGGTCTGTGGATAAGCCACCTAGTAATTCGTTATCAATTTGAACAGCACTTGGTCTAGTTATAGGTGTTTGAGCGTTTCTAGTTTCACTCAAAACCCAAACTGTGGCGTGTTCGAGGGCGTGAACTTGCCGCAACATCAAAATTTCTTTCAACCCTGGTACAAAAGATAGCTGTTTGAGTAAATCAGCGTCCTGAGTTGGTTGAGGTGTTGTCAAGTCGAAATTGAGAAAATCAAAGGCAGACGAGCTACCTTGAACAGAGTTAGATGCATCCATAAGAACACCGCTCCTTAAGCTGATGGAGCAAAATAGATTTCTTACAAATGTAACGCTTGAGTCCAGGGATTGTTGCTAATTTTTGTGGATGATTTTCCCAAGGTCTATTGACATAGGTTGAAGTTACCCGTTGTGTTGAGAAGGGATGTAAGGGTGTGAAGGGATAAGGATTTTAAACACTTACACCGCATACCCCCACCCCCTCTGTTTAGCAACCTACGGTGTACACATAAGTCTGAAAATCTTACCCACATTGGTTTTAGTCTGGTAGGGTGTGTTGTCGCATAGCGCAACGCACCATCCGAAATCTTCGGTGCGTTAGGACTAACGTCCATAACACACCCTACAAAAAATGATTGGCAGTGATTTAATCATTTGTGTATACATCGTAGGTTTAGCAACGGGGAAAAATAGCCGCACACGGTAACTAACAGCCGATTTATTCTGCTTGATGTTGACGTTTATCAGACTTGCGCTAGAGGTTCACAAAAAAGATGCGTGAGGAGAAAACAATTAGTAAACCGTCAAAATGATCTGTATTACCAGACAAAATGAAATCGCTGTGCTAGATGCACTCAATGGCGTTTGCCACACGCCATTGATTGTTTAATCGTTCTGGTTCGGTAGAGTACAGCAGTTAACGTCATTCAAGCAGACTTTACCCCACTGTAAAGCCCAGCGAACAAGTGCTACTCGGTTTTCCGTTCGCGTCTTGTCGAGAATATTACTAATGTGGTTATCAACTGTGCGTTTGCTAATTTCCAGTTTTCCTGCAATATCTTGGTTAGTTAAGCCAGCGGCCACTAAGTCGATAATTTGCAGTTCTCTGTCTGACAGAGTAACAGGGGTCTGGGACTCGCCACTAGCCATGAGTTATTCTTTCCTCCCTTGGTATATGTACTTATCGCCTTTCTTAATTCTAGAAGATTCTTTTAACTGTAGGGATTTCAAGTGTTAGCTGTAATACAATTGACAATATTTTTTTTCTTTTTTGAAGGAATGATAATTTCATTATGCTTTTGTAACTGATATTAAAAAATACAATTTTATTCAAAAAAATACTTAACTATAGAGATATACAATGTGCGTGGTGTATGGAAAATTACATCCGTCACGAGTAACCGTTGAGGCTAGGGTGTACTGTAGAACGCCATAACACAAATTGCTATTACAGCACTTTTCATTTGGATGAGGTACATTATCCTATTCTGTAGCCCCTAATGGAGGACTGTGGAAGCGAGGATTAGTAATGGGTAATATTTTGTTTTCAATTACTAAATGCAAAGATGAAAACAGTTTATTACTAATTAAGAAAAAATGATTTAATAAATTAATTTTTATTTTTGGATAAAATATAAACAATAAGTCTTAACTTCAATAATTATGAGCGTTGTTGCAGCTAAAAGATATTCCGGTAAATTAGAGTTTGCTGCTGATAGTATTCGCGTCAATGGTTACTTAACTGAAAACTCTCGTGTCACTGGGGATGAACAAGGTAAATTGTTTGAAGTTAATGACATGATTATTGGCAGTGTAGGATATGTCATGGAGTTAAGCTTCATGCAGATATTTGCGAGAAATCATAAGCCTTCTGCTGCGACAGTAGAATCAGTGTTAGACTTCATTGTAGAGTTTTACGCTTGGGCTAAGAAGAAAGATGATACCTTTGGGCGTAAAAATAGTTATTTAATTGGTATTGAAGGAGAAATCTTTCGTGTCAGTAGTAGCTATTTAGTTGAAAAAATTAATGAATTTAGTGCTATTGGTGCAGGACAGCACTTTGCTTTGACGGCAATGTATTTAGATAAAAGCCCTAAAGAAGCCGTAGAAATTGCTAATGAATTGTGTGTTTACTGCTCTGGCCCAGTAAATGTAATTACAAAAACTTTAAACTCAGTTCATACTTAGCAAAAAAATTTTATATATGTGAGCATCCTCGAATGCTTTGATGATAAGTATGTCAACTTGATAATTTCCTCTAAAAGCTGAAAGCGATCGCTCTAAATATAATCTAGGCGATCGCTTTTTATCTAGACCTTGGTAAATCAGGCTATTGATTATGAAACTTGATAAAATATAGATGCTTAGATACAGACATTTTTACTTTTAAAAACAAAGAAAATTTTAATTTACAGATGAATACTGATTTGACATCTACCAACACAGATAACTTTATTAATACCTTATCCCAAGCGGCGGGGGCGTATCGGAAACAAAGCAACAACCGTACTCAGCCAGAGGTCATAGTTAATGCTTTGTTACAAGCAGAAAAAACTGCCAAACAGCAACGGCTAAATTATGATTTTGATTCTTTAATCGGACAATGGCGATTGTGTTTTGCGACGGGGACGAAAAAGGCTCAAGAGCGAGGCGGGATTACTTTAGGTAAAGGTTGGTATGTACCCCAATTTACGAAAATTTATATATCCTTTCGCTCTTCTCCAATAGAAGATTTAAGCAGAGGCGAAGTTACTAACCAAGTAAAATTGGGGTCATTTTTATTACAACTTACAGGCCCAGCCAAATATTTAGGCAAGAAAAATATCTTGGCTTTTGACTTTACCCAGATGTCCCTCAGTTTATTTGGTCGTACTCTTTACCAACAAAAGATTCGCTCTGGCAAAGTTCAATCTGAGGATTTTTACAACCAACCCATAGGGAAACAAGCATTTTTTGCGTTCTTTTTGGTGACAGAAGATTTGATTGCGGCTCGTGGACGTGGGGGAGGTTTGGCTATTTGGATTCGGGAATAATTCTTGATTTTATTTTATGAGTGGTAGAAGCGATCGCTCAATTTCTTGGCTGACTAGCTGATTACCTTGTAAGTTCAGATGAATATGATCATGGTATAAGGCTTTAAAGTCATCAGTAGCATTAAATATTGGTAAAAAATCTATATAAGTAATTTGTTGGGACTGAGTAAATTCCTTGAGGCGTTGACGTTCCTTAATTTCGTAATCACGGGGCCCTGGTTCACCTAGTTCTCGTAATAGGGGAGTCATCACCAGGAGAAATTGGCTATTTTTTTGACGAGTTAATTCCTGAATTTTACCAATGGTTTCTAAATTAATCCCGACGCGATCGCCTCCTTCTTTCTGGACTGCGGTTAATTCAGGATTTGGCTGTGGTTTTTTGATGTAACGCTGCCATACTTCTATTAATGCTAAGGGTGGTTTTTTGTCTGGATAGTTGCGATCGCTTCCTACGGGTAACGATGTGGGTGCTGTCGCAAATAAATCATCAGTATTGAGTACCAATACAACTACTTGGGCATGAAAATTACCAAATCGTTGTAAGTAAGCCAATTCATTTCTCGGCCCCCAAGAATTAGCTGAAGCATTCAGTACCTCTACTTGTTGATAATTGTCATGAGTTGATGAACTTAGGGAAGTCATCATCAAGCTAGAGATTGTATTCTTTTGATCTGTCCACCAACCACCATTAATAATTGAATCTCCCAAAAGTAGGATTCTTAGGGTGGCTGGTGCAGGTGTCTTGGCGATCGCCCCACTCCGCATAGAATATTCATTGATTTCAATGCGATTACCAAAGCGGCGGGTGCGCTGGTTAGGAGCCAACAAGTAACCAATTTGCGGATCGCCAATGTAAATCAGAGGATTACCAAAACCAAAGAGCGATCGCAACCCGATCTCCACCGCTAGTAATCCTATCGTTATCAGCAAAATAATCATCGATACTAATTTCATTTGTAACCAACCTTTTCTTAATCACGGAAAACAACTAAATTTAAAGTAAATGATTATACGTATTTTTTCAAAATAAGAGATAACCTCTCACTTAATTTAAGGTTTCTTCCTAAATTCAGTAGAATTAAAGCTTTGTTCTCTTCCCCATACCCGATTACCTATACCCGATTTTCTATTATCCACGCTTGATTCTTTCGTATAAAACTGAACATTCTGTCTACAGAAGTAAGTAAAATCGGTGATGAAAATGTTGCAAAGCTTAAACAAAATATTATTAGTAATATCGTCTTATATGCGGATAGAAGGACTAAAATCAAAACGGGTAAATTAACCCAGTCAAAAAGGAGGATTACAAAGCTATGTCCGACTTAAATCGCGGAATTATGAAATTTGAAGGGGCAGATTCCCCTAAACTTGTTACCATCTCTACAGTGTTACTGTTGGGATCAATTGCTGGTCTGATTATTTGGGCGTTACAAGCAGCCTATGCGCTCAACTGAGTGTGTACGTAGCAGCTTTGAGGGACACCGACAACACAGTTAGGATTTACGCATGAAAACAAAGAATCAGGGTATGGGGGTATAGGGGTAAGAATGAAGAGAAATTACACCCTCACACTCTTACACCCTCACAAAGTCTCGTTGCGTAAGTCCTAATAAATTTTCATCCTAGCCGTGTGTCCATCAAGCAACTAACAACAGATCCCTAATAACCATCAAAAATTGTAGGAAAACTTTAGATATTGAAGATTTGAGGTTTTAAGTGCAAGATTAATCTCAAATCAAAAATTCAGAATGAGAGAACTTTGGGGTGCCTTAGTTATATTAATTGTCTGTCCCCTCTTGGGCGCGTTACCTGTAATTGCTTGGATTACTTACGCGCTCAAAAGGAGACGTTTAGCTCAAATCGGTACGAAAAATGTCAGTGTCTCCGCAGCTTTTTACCACGGTGGCACATTAGCAGGTGTTTTAGCGGTTGTATCAGAAGCCCTAAAAGGAATCGCGGCAATTTCTATTGCTCGTGCTTTTTTTCCTGAGGGGTCGTTTTGGGAACTGCTGTCCCTCATCGCTTTGGTACTAGGTAGGTACTTAATTGGCAGAGGGGCGGGGACAACCAACGTCGTTTGGGGATTATTAGTACATGATCCCCTGATAGCAATATTTGTTGGTCTGGTAGCAATCATCAGCTTTACGCTTTTGCAGTCGAGAAATCTGGTAAAGTATGGGGTTTTATTTGTGTTTCCTTTATTTGTAGTGCTGCTCCATGCCGAAGATTTTCCTAAAATTATTACGGCTTTTGCCCTAGCAGGATTATTGTGGTGGATTTATAAAAGAATACCTGATGACCTGAATTTATCCTCCCAAGAGGTAGATACAGAGTCGCAAGCAGCATTTGAATATTTACGTGGCAATGACACAATTCTCACACTAGATGATGAACTAGACCAGGCGATCGCTGGGCAGAAAGCAGCTACTTTATCTCAAATTAAGCGTTGGGGTTATCAAGTACCCAAGGGTTGGTTACTCGTTCCTGGCAATGATCCAGAAAAATTATTAGAATTTCTCCAGCCATCCGAATTATCACCCTTAGTAGTACGTTCTTCCGCCATTGGGGAAGACTCAGAACAGGCTTCGGCGGCTGGGCAATATTTAACAGTTCTGCAAGTTACCAGTGATCAGCAACTGCAACAAGCGATCGCACAAGTTAGAGAATCATATAATAATCCATCTGCTGTGCAGTATCGCCGCGATCGCGGTTTACCCGACACAGCAATGTCAGTCCTGATTCAACAACAAGTCCAAAGCGCATATTCTGGAGTCGTTTTCAGTCGTGATCCCATCACCCAACAAGGCGATGCAGTGATTATCGAAGCCTTACCCGGTAGCCCCACTCAAGTCGTCTCTGGGAAAGTGACACCAGAACAATATCGGGCTTTTGTCGTTGAAGCAGATAACTTGTCCTCGGTGAAATTAGAAGGTACAGGACGGGTACCACAGGCATTAATTAAACAAGTGGCATACTTAGCTCGTCGTTTAGAAAAGCGTTACCTGGGAGTACCTCAAGATATTGAGTGGAGTTACGACGGCCAAACCCTGTGGTTATTGCAAGCAAGACCAATTACTACCCTATTACCCATCTGGACAAGGAAAATCGCGGCGGAAGTGATTCCTGGTGTCGTCCATCCCTTAACTTGGTCGATTAATCGTCCCTTAACTTGTGGCGTTTGGGGTGATATTTTTACGATAGTATTAGGCGATCGCTCTACAGGTTTAGATTTTACAGAAACAGCAACTCTGCATTACTCTAGAGCTTATTTTAATGCCTCTCTCTTAGGGGATATTTTTCTAAGGATGGGATTACCGCCAGAGAGTCTAGAATTCTTGACTAGAGGCGCGAAAATGAGTAAGCCGCCGTTGCAGTCAACTTTACAAAATCTGCCAGGACTACTGAAATTACTTAAACAAGAACTCAATTTAGAGAAAGACTTTAAACAAGATTACCAAAAAGTATTTATTCCGGGGTTGTCCCAATTAGCCAATGCGTCCCTAGAGGAGCAAGAAACAGCCGAACTCTTGACTGGAATTGATTTCAACCTGGAATTGATGCGCCGTGGCACTTACTACAGCATTTTAGCTCCCCTAAGTGCTGCCATTAGACAAGGAATTTTTCGGGTAAAAGATGAGCAAATTGATAACAGCGTCACCCCAGAAGTAGCCGCTTTACGCTCATTGAGAGCTTTAGCTGTAGATGCCAAACAGGTATTACCAGAATGTGAACCTGAGCAAGTATTTGATAAGTTAGCACAAATTCCCGAAGGAGAAAAAATTCTTTATGAATTTAACGAATTGCTGGAAGATTACGGCTATTTGAGTGATGTGGGTACAAATATTGCCGTTCCCACCTGGAAGGAAGATCCCCAACCAATCAAGCAGTTATTTGTCCAACTAATTCAACTGAGTGAACCAGAAAAAGCCGAATTAGAAGCAAAACAGATTGCTTCACCCAAACGTAGACGGGGAACTGTGCAGCGACGGGTAGATATTAAAGGACGAGTCACCGAACTTTATTCACGTTTACTCGCAGAACTACGTTGGAGATTCGTGGCTTTAGAGCAGATTTTGTTAAAGTCAGGTCTACTTCATGAGGTAGGTGATATATTCTTTTTGGAATTGGATGAAGTACAGCGTTTAGTAACAGATGCCGATGACGAGTTAAAGACTAGCTTAACTGAACTGATCAAATTTAGGCGATCGCAATTCCAGCAAGATAGTCAAATTGAACAAGTCCCCTTGGTAGTCTACGGTAATATACCCCCTCACCCTGCCGATACTATAGAGATTTACTCTGATCAAATATTACAAGGTATTGCCGCCAGCCACGGTCAAGCCGAAGGCAGAATCAAGGTAATACGTAACTTACAGAACTTGCCAGACATCGACAAAGATACAATTCTCGTAGTACCTTATACCGATTCCGGCTGGGCCCCGCTTTTAGTTAGGGCTGGTGGAATAGTAGCTGAAGCCGGGGGTAGACTTTCACACGGGGCGATCGTTGCAAGAGAATACGGTATTCCTGCGGTTATGGATGTTAAAGGCGCGACATGGATTTTGCAAGATGGTCAACGGGTAAGAATTGATGGATCTAGGGGTATTGTGGAACTATCCAACGACTTACGACCAAATTGACTAAACGCTCTACTCAGAATTTGATTAAACCGTCGTGAGTAGAGCGTGAACTGCGATCGCCATATCTTGCAGAAGTCTCTAAAATATAATTATCTTCAGCACGACTTGAATAGTTCTACAAAAGCACTGACTAAGGAAGAAAAGTTTTGTTGCTAATGTCTTGCTCTATTTATTTAGAGGTTTTTGCTCTGCTACTTGTTGGACTTGTGCAACATCTAAGTCTAACGCCTGTGCTATCTGTTCTACAGTTAAACCCAATGCTAACAGTTTAGGTATAGCTTCTAATTTGGCTTTTTGTTTACCTTCTAGTTCACCTTCTAGTTTGCCTTCTAGTTTGCCTTCTAATTTGCCTTCTAGTTTGCCTTCTTCTCTAGCTTCTTGATAAACCCGCGTTTTTTTCAATTCACTTAATCCAAACATTGCTTCTATCTCCTGACGGCTCATTTGCGGAAATTTGTAAACTAAGATTGTCTCTATTAATTCTAGTAATTGTTTTTGTGGTAGTTGCAAATTTTGTGATTGTTGGGTGCGGTTGATTAATTCCCTAGCCATGTTAATGGCTGTATCTTCCGCTTCAACTACTAATTTTATCGTAGCAATACCTATGGGTAGTGATGCAGCTTCGCCTAGTTCATCTAGGTAAATTATCCTAATATGTTGACTTTCAAAAAATTCTAAGAAATCTTCTTTCTCTGCTGTATCTATATATCTACTAGGATAAATCACCACTCCCCGCCAAGGATTTTTGCTTTTGTTTTGGCGTAAGTATAAAGAAATTTCTGAAACTAGGCGTAAGTAGATGTCTGCATCTGCTTGAAATTGCACTTCCACAAAATAAATCGGGCTTTTTTGCTGTTGGCTAGGGAGAAATACACCATCAATTCTGAAAGCTGTTTGTTTGATTTCTACTGAAGCAAATTGATAGATGTTAACAGTTTCGGGAGGGTTGCCAATTAGTTCAAAGAAAATGCTGGGGAATTGTTGAAACAGGCGATAAAATATGCTGTCAGTTTTCACGCAGAGCTTTTAGCTGATTTTTAGCTACGGTGATTTTATCATGATTGATATTACCTTTGCTTGCTTGGTGCGTGACGGCAATTTGAATATATGGGTGATGTTTTAAATCTTATCGCTGCCGTCACACACCCTACGTTACTACTCAATATTCAAAACAGCTAACTCAGCACTCACTACTCTAGCCTCCAAATTTTCATGGTGTTGTCAAAACTACCACTGACAAGGTTTTTGCCATCTGGGCTAAAGGCTACGGAATTAACCAAGTGGGAATGCCCTTTGAGGGTACGGATTTGCTCTCCTGTTGCCATATTCCACAATTTGATGGTGTCGTCGCCACTACCACTAGCAAGGGTTTTACCATCTGGGCTGATGGCTACGGACAAAACCAGGTTGGAATGCCCTTTGAGGGTGTGGATTTTCTCTCCTGTCTCCAGATTCCACAGTGTGATGGTGTTGCTGTCAAAATGACCACTGACAAGAGTTTTGCCATCTGGGCTGATGACGAGAGAATAAGCCCAGGAATCCCCTGTAAGAGAGCGGAGTTCTTGTCCGGTTGTCAGATTCCACAGTTTGATGGTCGTGTTACGACTACCACTGGCAAGGGTTTTGCCATCTGGGCTGATGGCTACGGAAAGAACCCGTTCGGAATGCCCAGTAAGGGTGCGGATTTGTTGTCCAGTTGCCAGATTCCACAATTTGATGGTTGTGTCACTACTACCACTGGCAAGAGTTTTGCCATCTGGGCTGATGGCGAGGGAATTAACCTCACTGGAATGCCCAGTGAGGGTGCGGATTTGTTGTCCGGTTGCCAGATTCCACAATTTGATGGTCTTGTCACCACTACCACTAGCAAGAGTTTTGCCATCTGGGCTGATGGCGACCGGACCAACCCCGCCGGAATGCCCTGCGAGGTTGCGGATTTGCTCTCCAGTGGTGAGATTCCACAGTTTGATAGTCTTGTCTTTACTACCACTGGCAAAGGTTTTGCCATCTGGGCTGATGGCTACGGAAAAAACCACGTCGGAATGCCCTTGCAGAGTTTTGACTGGGGCAATATCTGAGATACTTACAGGGGTGAAACTAGGTTGAGGAGAATTACTTAATTTTGGTGTTGCTTCAAGAGTTTGAGTCGGTAATGGCGAATCTTTATATCCAGAAAGACTAGATTGCCAAAACCAAAATCCTGTTAATCCACCACACAAAATGATAAAACCCCACAACGCTTGCTTATTCAGATGCTTTGGTGGTGGAGTGGGTGCGGGAATTGGTTGTGATGATGAAATTCTTGTTGAAGGTGGCGGTGATGAGGGTTTTACAATTGCTGGCTGGGTTGGCGGTACTGGTGAAGGTGGCGGTGATACTGGTTTTACAATTACAGGCTGAGTTGGGGGTACTGGTAGTGATGGCGATGAATTTAAAGCTTGTAAAACTTCCGTCGCTGAATGATAACGCTGCTGGTGTTCTTCGTGGAGTAACTTATCCAGTATTCGCCCTAATTCTTGACTGACTGGTTGCGGTAAATGCTGTCTCCAATTCGCAACCCAACCATAACCTTGACGTTTCCACAACTCCCAAGGGTGAATCCCACTCAACAGGTGAAAGCAAGTTGCACCGACACTATATAAATCACTGACTGGGTAAGCTTCACCTCCCTGCATTTGTTCCAATGGTGCATAACCAAACGAACCGATCGCAGTTCCTGGGTTAGTCATCACTGTGGCTGTCAGCTGTTTGGATGCACCAAAGTCAATCAGTACCAATTTCCCATCACTGTGACGGATGATATTCTCTGGTTTGATATCGCGGTGAATAACTTGCTGTTGATGAACAGTTTGGAGAATATCTAATAAATCCAGTAATAATTCCCTGACTTTCTGCTCATTGAAAATTCCCTGCTGTTGTAATTCTTTGAATAAATTCTGCCCTGCCATAAACTCTTGTACTAAATACAGGCGATTATCTTCATTAAAATATGCCAACAGTGTGGGAATTTGGGGATGTTTGCCTAACTGTTGCAGTCGCTTGGCTTCTTGTTCAAATAATTCTGTAGCTTTATTGAGTGATGCTGTTCCCTGTACTTGCGGTGCGAATTGCTTGATGACACAATGCTCATTGAGTTTGTCTACATCTTCTGCCAAATAAGTCTTACCAAATCCTCCACCACCTAATGTTTTCATCGGGCGATAGCGGTTTCTCAAAACGATTAAGGGAACACCGCAGCTAGAGCAGAACTTTACACCATCGGGATGGGGTGGGTTGTGGCAAGCTGGATTTAGGCAGCAGGTCATAACTATGCTTATATGGGCAAGTGTATTTATTATCGCTTAAATACAACTTATTCTGGGTATAAGCCGCAAAATCAAGACATATAATTGGGTATGCCAAAATTAAGGTGCAGAGAATAAGTCAAAAATGCTAAATGGTAATGAAGTATCTATGGCAGTATTGAGCTTAAATTATGCCTAAAAAAATTAGAGAACTCAAAAGCTTATTACTGCAAGCAGGGTTTAGCTGTCGTACTGGTAAGGGTAGCCACACTAATTGGTATCACCCTCTGCTTCCTGGTAGAGTCACCATATCAGGTAAAGATGGGAGTGATGCTAAAGCTTATCAGGAAAAAGATGTTAATAATGCCTTGCAAAGAATAGAAGATATTAAAAAGGCTCAAGAGGAAGAACAAAAATGAATTATCACTACACAATAATTATTCAATGGTCTGACGAGGATGGGTGTTTTGTTGTCAGCCTTCCTGAGTGGGGAGAATTTTGTCACACTCATGGAGATACTTATGAGGAAGCTCTTAAAAATGCTCAGGAGGTTTTAGAACTTTTGATTGAAACGACTTTAGAGGATGGCGAAATTCTACCAGAGCCTAAAAAGTTAGGTGCGTTAATTCAGGTTGCATAAGAATTGCCTACTGTATCATGGTATTAATGCTGCATTGTTCACCCTAAGTAACTCTGTGATTCTGTGGTTAAAAATCATTTATTAAACTATAGAGGCACAGAGAACACAGAGAAAATCAGGTTTTAGTAGTCATATAGACCGGGGTAAGAATGTCCATGATTTTTTCCTAGTCTCTTTCATTAAAAGGTATATGTGCATACAGACAGGAAAGGCTAAAACAAAATGAAGAATTTGGTTTTTTAAGTGCCAAAATTATAAGATGGTTATAGTGATTGGGAATACAGAAATTTAATTTACAGTCCTGTCTACTTGATATTCCGAGGTAGTTGAGTACAGCTTAATATATCGCAAAATATCTTCCTCAAATCGTATCAGAGTCTTACATATTAAGTTATTTGTAGCGAGTACAAAAATTCTGAACCCCTTGTTTAAAAATACTAGTCCCTTGTACTCAAAACACTAGTACCTATACCCCAAGAGAATTTTTAAGTTTAGTTAAGTTGCGGTTTGTAGCGGTTGAGTACAAGCTTAATTAATCCAATAAATCCAATCGGCATTTAATGTACTGTCTGCTTTGGAGCAATCTGATATAAGCAGAAAAATAGCACACGGCTCTTTAACCAGATAGTACTGATGCAACAGTCCTTAGACGGTATCGAGAATCCTCCGGATTCTACACATACATCCCTGCTGAAAAATCTATTCTCTGGCGTTTTTCTAGAGCCATTGTTGAGTGATTTTCTGATTATCTTTGAGCGCGATCCGGCGGCTCGTAATTGGTTGGAGGTGGTATTCTGCTACCCAGGATTTCACGCCATTTGTTTTTATCGTTTTGCCCATTGGTTACACTGTCGTGGGGTAGTTTTCTTCCCTCGTTTAATTTCTCATTTGGCTCGGTTTCTCACAGGAATTGAGATTCACCCAGGTGCAGTGATTGGTAAAGGTGTGTTTATCGACCACGGGATGGGCGTTGTCATTGGTGAAACGGCGATTGTGGGAGATTATGCCCTAATTTATCAAGGGGTGACTCTAGGGGGTACTGGGAAGGAAAGCGGTAAGCGTCATCCCACCGTTGGTAATCATGTGGTGGTGGGTTCTGGTGCAAAGGTTTTGGGAAATATTCAAGTTGGCGATCGCGTGCGTATTGGCGCTGGTTCGGTTGTTTTGCGTGATGTCCCTCACAATTGTACGGTTGTCGGCGTTCCTGGGCGGATTATTACCCACAAACCCAAGGCCGATGTCTCCCCTTTGGAACACGGAAAATTACCTGATATGGAAGCAGATGTCATTCGTTCTTTGCTGTTGCGGATTGAGCAATTGGAACAAAAACTGCAAACCCTGACAAATCCAACGAAGGAACAAGAACTGTTGACGAAAGATAAGTAATTATGTTACCACCTTGTAGTTCTCAAGTGTTGCAGATACCGTTGTGCGATCGCTGGCAAATTTATCACCGATTGCAAGAGTTGATGATCCCCTGTTCCTGTCATTCAGATGGTACATTGCGGGTGCAAATAAATAGTTGGCTGACTGCAATTTTAGTCCGTAGTACTGTGATGCAATTTCTAGGTTCCCGTCAAGAATTAATAGACTGGCTAGAGCGTTGTTGGTATTGCAACCATTACTAGCAAAAATTATAAGTCTTCTCAATCTATTCGGAAATATTTAATCAATAGAGACTCAGGCTTTAATTGTGATGCAACCATGATTTGTCTGAATACACATCAAAAGATTGTCCTGAAACTATTGATTATTGAAGAAGATAGTTTATCTAAGTTTTGTAGTTTTATTTTGTCGATATTTTTCTCAATTGGCTATTTGAATATATGATTATACAGACTAGTAGCAAAGATATGGAATTACTCAACTTTTTACATGATGAACTTGAGTTGACCGAGAAAGACATGGCTTTGGCCTTGAAACACCGCCAATCTGACAACGAGCCTTTACCAATGCTTCTCTGGCAGTATGGACTAGTAGATTTAGAACAGTTAGAACAAATTTTAGATTGGTTATATAAAGAGATATAGTAAATATTTTTCTGTGAAAAGTAATATATTTATCAATTCATATAGCTAAATAATAGTATTTTTCATATACATGAAAAGCTAAATATTCTTTAAACCATAGCTATTAATTTTATATGATTTTGAGTCCGTCAATATATGTAATCTCATAGATTAGCTATTATAAAGATTCGCATATTTTTTACAAAGTAATTATTAAAAGATACACGATTTTGGTTCTCTGCCATACAGATATATTGTTATTGTTTAGTTAATATTTAGAAATGATGAAGATGAATTATTAATTAAGAGAGTTCATAGCATTTACCATTCTTCCTTCAAGATGGGGAACGAAGATTTTTCATGACCAGGAATTACAGAAAGATTAACTCTCAACCCAAAAAGAATATTAAGAAAAATCCCTAAGAGGCAAATTTGAGATGAATAAAGTTCTCATTAATGACACTACATTACGTGATGGCGAACAAGCCGCAGGTGTTGCTTTTACCTTAGAAGAAAAAGTTGCGATCGCTAAATTTCTCGATACCATTGGCGTACCCGAATTAGAAGTGGGGATTCCGGCGATGGGTGAGGAAGAAATGCGTGCAATCTGTGCAATTTCTAACTTAGGTTTAAATGCTAATCTCTTGGCTTGGAATCGCGCTGTCATCTCAGATATCAAAGCTTCTATTGCTTGTGGAATGAAGCGAGTGCATATTGCAATCCCTGTTTCGGGTATTCAAATTGCAGCGAAATTTCACGGACAATGGCGGGTAAGTCTGCAAAGACTCAAAGATTGTATCAGCTTTGCAGTTGATCAAGGTCTTTGGGTGGCAGTCGGGGGGGAAGATTCCTCAAGAGCTGATGAAAACTTCCTCTTGGATGTTGCATTATATGCTCAAGAGTGGGGTGCATCTAGATTCCGCTTCTGCGATACCGTGGGAGTCCTCGATCCTTTCACCACTTACGGAAAAGTGAAGCTACTTGTTTCCGCTTTAGCCATTCCTGTAGAAGTTCATACCCACAATGATTTTGGCATGGCTACAGCTAACGCCTTAGCGGGAATTAAGGGTGGAGCCACATCTGTGAATACTACCGTCATTGGCTTGGGTGAAAGAGCCGGTAACGCCGCTTTAGAAGAAGTTGTCATGGCCATCAAACGCATCTATGGCGTAGATATGGGTATTGACACACCCCGTTTGTTGGAATTATCCCAAATGGTAGCAACCGCTTCCGGTGCGAATGTACCACCTTGGAAGGCGATCGTTGGTGAAAATACCTTTGCTCATGAATCAGGTATCCATGCACATGGTGTCATGCAAAATCCTGATACTTACGAACCGTTCGCACCTGAAGAAGTAGGCTGGGAACGCCGCTTAGTAGTTGGTAAACATTCTGGAAGACATTTAGTTTCCAACTTGTTAGAACAACACGGGATATTTTTGAACCCAGAAGAAACCCAGTCTGTGTTAGATGCAGTGCGCCAACAGTCAGTTAAGAAAAAACGCAGTTTGACTACAGAAGAACTGTTGAACTTGGTAAAAGAACAGAGGTATTCTCATGCAGCGCGATGAAAACGAGTTAGAGTCAGAACCCGTTTATGAAATTGGAGAAAAAGTCAGACTTCGTAAACAAATTAAGAACGATGGCACATTTCCTGGTAGAGACCTTGGGGAAATCTTAGCGAAAAAAGGAGAGATTGGCTACGTATCTAGTATAGGTACTTTTTTACAACGTTCCTATATTTATGCAGTGCATTTCTTGGAAAAAGGAATCATTGTTGGTTGTCGAGAAAAAGAACTAGAATCTGCCGAGGAAAACCATGAAAGTGATGTTACGAGTGAATGACGCTGGCAATTTAACAGTCTACGTTCCTAAAAAAGATTTAGAAGAAGTAGTTGTCAAACAAACAGATGGTGCTGAAGGAAAAATTCTGACTTTAGCCAACGGTTGGGAATTGGAATTTCGGGAAATACCAGATGTAGCTAATTTGCCCAAAACATTGGAAGCTAAAAAACTGGAATAAATAATTCGTGATTTTTTCAGCCACATGAAAATCTAGATTCCCGACTTCTTTGAGAAGTCGGGAATCTATAATTCAACCATGCTCGTAATTTTATTTTGAGTAACTAATAATGGGTGACAAATTTCTGACGTTATCAGAGTTTAATCTCGAAGGTAATTTTTTAGGTTTTGTTGGTAATAAACCTAAAAAAATCAAATATTTAAGTCTGGCAATTCCTTCTGGCGATGTGTTAGTTAAACTCCCGAAAAAATTGCGCGGTTCTTTGAGTTCTGCTTTAGAAATAGGTGAGCAAATTAATATTTACGGTATCTGTAAATTAAACAGATATAAAGGTACAATTAAACTCAAAGCTTATCAAGTAACAGCACTTGCTCCTACCCCAAATCAAAGTTTACCAGCACCATCCAGTGCGAAGATTATGGTGTGCCAAAAATCTGGTTGCGTCAAACGGGGTGGTAAAGGGTTGTTGTCAGAATTAGAAAAAACTTTGTGCGATCGCGGTTTACTCGACAAGGTGACAATAGAACAGACTGGTTGTCAAAAACGCTGTAGCAGCGCCCCTAACTGTGTTCTGATGTTAGGTAAGAAAAAATACAAGAAAATTCATCCAGAGGCGATCGCATCTCTGTTAGAAAATTACTTGACTGGTGATCATCCTTGCCATCCAGAAGCATAAACGGCTATTTTTTCGGAAATATCGCTAAATCCGTATCTGGGTCAAAAAAGTGAACTTTATCTGGTGTTAGTGATAACCAAAGTTGCTCACCCACACTGACAAGTCGGTCTGGTGGAACTCGCACTTGCAGAGACTTGGTTGCATCAGCAAATCGAGAATCAGTCTCGGCTAATTTGACAGTCACAAAAGAATCATTACCCAAGTTTTCCACTACATCTACTTGGACTGGCAAATTCTTAGTAGCTGGTACACTCACAGTGAAATGTTCTGGACGAATGCCTAAAATGATGGTTTGTCCATCATATTTTTGCAGCGCACTAGCCCAGATATCTGGAAGAGTAAAACGGAATTGAGAATGGGTAATTAATAACGGCGCGTGAAACACCACAGGGATAAAATTCATTGGTGGTGTACCAATAAATTCAGCCACAAATCGATTAGCGGGATGGTTGTATAGTTCTAGTGGCGAAGCTACCTGTTGAATCTGTCCTTGATTCATAATGGCGATGCGATCGCCCATTGTCATGGCTTCTGTTTGGTCGTGGGTGACGTAAATTGTGGTTGTTTCTAGTTGGCGTTGCAATTTGACAATTTGAGCGCGAGTTTCTGCTCTGAGTTTGGCATCTAGGTTAGAAAGCGGCTCATCCATTAAGAATACTTGGGGATTGCGAGCGATCGCTCTCCCTAATGCTACCCGTTGTCTTTGCCCCCCAGATAGTTGTTTGGGTAAGCGATGCAGCAAAGTTTCCATTTGTAACAATTGCGCCACAGACCGCACTTGTTCATCGACTTCTCGTTCTTTGTCGGAAATATAACGCAGTCCTTTAGGTAGCTTTCTTGTCGTACCTACTAGGAGATTTTCCGCCCAGGTGGGAAATTGAGAATGAGAATTTTCCCTATTCCCCAATTGTCGGCGGCGTAAACCAAAGGCGATATTGTCATACACCGTCATGTGGGGATAGAGGGCGTAATTTTGAAACACCATTGCAATATCCCGTTCCTTGGGTGGTAAGTCATTCACCAGGCGATCGCCTACCCAAATATTGCCGCCGGTCATCACTTCCAACCCCGCAATTAACCGCAGCAGGGTACTTTTACCGCAACCAGAAGGCCCCACCAGTACCATAAAT
Organism: Anabaena subtropica FACHB-260; assembly: GCF_014697105.1. Lineage (GTDB taxonomy): Bacteria > Cyanobacteriota > Cyanobacteriia > Cyanobacteriales > Nostocaceae > Trichormus > Trichormus subtropicus. The sequence goes on from NZ_JACJRF010000005.1 coordinate 141,208, forward strand.
TCCCCATCAGGAATCGTCAGGTTAATCCGTCGCAATACATTGACGGTTCCTGCTGGCTCTGTATCAATTTTCTTCCCAGATGGAGTTTGTGAGGTAACATTTTCCCCTCTACGGGGAGGGAAACTTTTGTAAACGTTTTCTAAAACAACTTGCGCCACAGTATTGCCACTAGTCAATAGTCATTAGTCAACAGTCATTAGTCAACGGTCAATGGTCAACGGTCAATGGTCAACAGTCCACATTAGCAAAACCTTGGGACTATTAACTTTTGACTATGGACTAATAACTAAGATGACGAAGGACATTTTAGCGTCTATGATACACATTCTCTATCGCTACGAAAAATTAAAAAAAATGTTTGCACCATCAAAAGCACACTACCCTTGATTTTAGGGCTGTCTGGAGGTGTTGTGATGACTACCGATTTACTAACTGATTCTGCCCATGAGATTGTAGACGTAAAAAATACAGATTGCTGCATTGTTGGGGGTGGCCCGGCTGGTGCTGTCTTAGCTTTACTCTTGGCGCGTCAAGGTGTTGCTGTAACCTTGCTGGAAGCGCATAAAGACTTTGACCGAGATTTCCGTGGGGATACGATTCATCCATCAGTAATGGAAATTATGGACGAATTGGGATTAAGCGATCGCTTGCTACAATTACCCCATGCCAAAATGCGACAAATTCGTATAAAAACGCCTGAAGATACGATCACTTTGGCTGACTTTAGTCACTTGAAAACCCGCTATCCCTACATCACAATGCTACCTCAGGTGAAATTCCTAGAGTTTATTACCCAAGAGGCGCAAAAATACCCAACATTTCAACTGGTGATGGGTGCAAATGTGCAGGAATTAATTGAAGAAAACGGAGTAATTCAAGGTGTACGCTATCGAGGTGGTGGAGGTTGGCACGAAATCAGGTCAATATTGACAGTGGGTGCTGATGGTCGTCACTCAAGGTTACGGCAATTAGGTGATTTTGCCACAACTGAAACCTCACCGCCAATGGATATTCTGTGGTTTCGCCTACCCCGTCAACCAGAAGATGGCGAGGGGGGAATGGGGCGTTTTGCTCCTGGTCATATTATCGCTATGCTTGACCGTGGTAATGAATGGCAAATGGCTTATGTGATTTCCAAGGGAGGCTATCAGCAGTTACGTTCTGCTGGCTTAGAAGCACTCAAAAAATCCATTGTGGAAGTTGTCCCAGAATTAGAAAATCGCATCCACAATTTACACGACTGGTCACAGGTAGCCTTTCTTTCAGTAGAATCTAACCTTGTCCGGCGCTGGTATCGTCCGGGGTTACTATTGATTGGTGATGCAGCTCATGTCATGTCACCAGTTGGCGGAGTGGGTATTAATTACGCAATTCAAGATGCTGTTGTAGCTGCTAATATCCTCACCAAACCACTACAAAATCACCACGTAGAACTTAGCGACTTAGCCAAAATCCAGCGTCGGCGAGAATTACCTACACGCATCATTCAAGCATTTCAAACCTTCATTCAAAAACGGGTGTTTGCCCCTGTCTTAGCATCCAATAGCACCTTTCAGCCTCCTGCTCTCTTACGCTTACCCATATTGCGCGACCTACCAGCCAGATTGATTGCTTTGGGTGTTTTTCCTGTTCATGTTCAGGCTTGAAAAACAAATCGTCACAAACATCTCAATTCTTTGTTTGTACTGAGGACTAAAGTCTACCCTGTAAGGGGTTTTCAGTGCGTTAGCCCTACGGCATAACACATCCCACTGGCGCGCCATTATGGAGTATAGATTGTCCCAACAAGTAGTTTCCATGTCAAAATTCAGATTAATCAAACATACTTGTAAATCTGATGATCGGTAAAATCCTCGATGGACGCTACGAAATTATTAGCAAACTAGGAGAGGGTGCTTTTGGTACTACTTACCTGGCTATTGATAAGAAGCTACCCGATAAAGACCAGTGTGTTGTCAAGCACTTCTCGCCTCAAACGATAAATCCCTATACTTTGCACCATGCTCGACGGCTATTTGAGACTGAAGCGAAAGTATTGAATCGCTTAGGTAATAATGATTGCATTCCTCGCTTGCTGGCACATTTTCAAGAAGACCAAAATTTTTATTTAGTTGAAGAATTTATTGCCGGGCATGACTTGAGTTATGAAATTAAACCCAACAACCCGTGGAGTCAGGAGGAAGTAATTGCCTTATTAAAGGATATTTTAGAGGTTTTGGGCGTTATTCATCAGCAGAATGTGATCCACCGCGATATTAAGCCATCAAATTTAATGCGTCGTCAACAGGATAATAGGGTTGTCCTCATCGATTTTGGAGCAGTTAAGCAGATCAGTTCTCAAATAGTCACTGCTGAGGGACAAATGGTACCGACCGTCATAATTGGCACACCTGGCTATATTCCCAGTGAACAAAGTCAAGGTCAGCCCAAGTTATGCAGTGATATCTATGCAGTCGGAATAATTGGTATCCAAGCTCTGACTGGTTTAAACCCTATGCAATTAGTCAGAGATAGTAGTACAGGTGAAATCATCTGGCGCAATCAAGCACAGGTTAGCCCACAGTTAGCAGACATTCTCGACAAAATGGTCAAGTATGACTTTCGACAGAGATATCAAGTAGTCCAGGAAATTTTGCCGGCCCTACAAAGTTTGACACCGACTAATCGTTTGACAAAGCCCATTTGGTTAAAGGCTGGTGTTGCATTGGGAATCATCACCGCAGCGATCGCCAGTATATTGTTTTTTATCTTAATACAACGAAATGACAATTTAGAAATTTATAATAACACCGTTTATGGTATCACCATCAAATATCCTCAACAGTGGGATAAAACTGTCACTCCAGACCGCATCACTGGCAATTTAGTTAAATTTATCTCACCAAAAGAAAATGAATCAGATACCTATTTAGAAAATATTAATTTAATTGTGCAAGATTTACCAGAAACGCGTAGAGAACTAGCAGACTTTACTAAATTTTATTTAAATGAAATTAAACAGTATCATCAAAATTCCCAAATCCTGCAAGAGGATAAAACACTGTTAGCCAATCAACCAGCTTATCAAGTTATTTATACTTTTGAAGGAGATGGAGTTAACATTAAACGCCTGCAAACTTGGATGATAAAAAACAATAAAGCATATATTATTACTTATACAGCAGATGCAGATAAATATGCAAAATATCTGGAAATTGTAAAAACGATGATTACTTCATTTGCCATTAAGTAATTTGCTTTTAACAAGAGTAGGAAGCAATGAAAAATTATTGATACAAGAAGATTCAAGTGGTTTCCGGATTTATGCACAAATAAATATTTACATTTTTTTCAGTAATAATAAGGTTGTTTTGTGGTAGATATATAATACAGATGCTTTCATCATATTTAGCGAGAACTACCCAAGATGAAAACCCAGTTATCTGTGCAAATCTTAACTGCCGGTCTAATTGCCTTGAGCAGTATTGCGGCGATCGCACCACCTAGTTTTGCTCAAGAAAAAACCTACTTTTGTGAGAGCGATAAAGGCGTTTGGACTACATTTGCCAAAAACTATAATAACCAAAAGATTCCTGTAATTCGCTGGGTTAGAGCTTTAGGAAACTATACTGCAAAAGCACGGTGTGAAGCTGTATCTAGCAGATTTCAGAGTGCCTATGAAACTGGCATTTTGAATTACCTCACCACTGGCATCTCTGGCAGACAACCGGTGATATGTGCTGCTAGTCAATACGGTGGCCCTTGTAGTCAATTATTATTTACACTCAAATCGCCACGAGATGCAAGTTCAGTACTACAAAATCTTGTAGAAATTGGTTATAAAGCTCGTGGCCCCATTCTTCAATCTGACGATGCTGCCGATCAAATATACATTGACATGAGTATGATCGTTAACCAAAGATCACCAGGAAATGGCAACTAATAGCAGTCTGTGTAAGTAGTGCATTGCCGATTAAGTCTGTCTCTTATAGATATTTGTAAGCGTTAAAAGCAACATGAAACAAAAATTTATTGATAACCGCTCATTGGCTCTGATTGCCTGGATGGGTACACTGTTGATGTTGCCTATACAAGCTGTTGATATGACAATTTTCTCCTCGAAAGTGTCTGCTCAACAGTCAAATCCTCAGCTATCTGAAGAACAACTTAAACGGCTAGCCCAATCTATAACTGTCAAGATTTTATCTGGAGAGAATACTGGCTCTGGTATTTTATTAAAGAAAAATAATCAAGTTTATACCATCATTACAAACCGCCATGTTTTAGAATCTGGAACTTCTACTAAAATCCAGACAAAAGATGGAAAAATTTACCCAGCCAATGTAGTTAAGGGAGTCAACTTTCAAGGTAAAGATTTAGCTTTATTGCAGTTTCGGACTAACGTCAATTATGATGTAGCTCCCCTCGGAAATCTAGCAACAGTAGCAGTAAATGAGCCAATATATGCAGCCGGATTTCCCAATGGAAATAAGTCGCCTCAATCTCAGGGATTTGTTTTTAAGACAGGACGAGTTTTGTTAGTACAAGAGCGAGCTTTTAAAGAAGGCTACCAGATAGGGTATAGCAATGAAATTGAAAAGGGTATGAGTGGAGGCCCTATCCTGAATCGTCGGGGGCAAGTAATTGGGATTAATGGTATCCATGCTTATCCCCTATGGGGCAACCCTTATGTATATGAAGATGGTTCTCGACCAACGGCAGCGCTACAAGATTTAATCAGCCGTTATAGTTGGGGAATTCCGATTCAGACTCTGGCTCGTTTAGCGCCAGAATATACTACTAAAGAATCCCAACCAGCATCTAATATAGCCTCAACACCCAGTCTTCCCCCCATCGCCAATGAAGTCAACAACATTGCTCAAGAAATCACAGTCCGCATAGATGTACCAACTTTACGTGAGTGTAGTGGTTCGGGGGTAATTGTTGGCAAACAGGGAAACACTTATAGCGTACTTACAGCAGAACACGTTGTGAGAGGATCAAGAAAATGCGATCGCTCCATCCTAGAAGTTATTACCCCAGATGGTAAGCCATATCAAGTCAGGGTAAATGATAAAAACCTCAAAACCTTGCCAGAGACAGATTTAGCAATATTGCAGTTTACCAGTAATCAAAACTACCGTGTAGCAACCCTAGCCAACTACGACATAGTTAAAGATCAAAACTACATTTTTGTTTCTGGGTGGTTAGGGCCACAACTTGGAGGGAAAGAAACACAGCGTCAGTTTACCGCCGGGAATGTGGCATCAAAACAACTAGCTTCTTTCTTGGCGAAGAACTCTTTGTCTTTAAGTTATGGTTATGGTTTAATCTATACCAACCTAACCTATAAAGGTATGAGTGGGGGTCCCATATTAGATATTCGTGGGCGCGTCATCGGTATTCATGGAAAAGCAGAACTGGAAGAAATTACCGATAAAGCTGGTCAACCTCGTTTAATCTCATTGGGTTTTAGTTGGGGTGTTCCCATTAGCAGTTTTGTGCGTTGGTCACAGTCGGTGGGGATGGCTTCTATATTAAAAGTAGAGAATAATCAACCACCGAAACTGACACCAGAAGAAACTAAATCAATTCTAGAAGCCTTATTCAAGGTAGAAAAACCGAAAGATAACGCTGATGCCATTGATTGGCTCAACTATGGCTGGGAACTAGCGCGAAACACCCCAGACAAGGCACTTGGTGAAAATCAAGCCAAAGAGGCATTTAAGGCTATTGACAAAGCAATTCAGCTAGAGCCTAACTTTTATCAAGCTTGGTATCTACGCGGTTTTGCAAAAATAGCTCGTCAGGAATCTTCAGAAGCTCTGAAGTCTTTTGATAAAGCTATACAGATTGAGCCAAAATTTGCTCCTGCTTGGCGCTTCCGTGGGCTAACACTTTTAGGCTTAGAAAAATACTCAGAAGCGTTACAATCCTTTGACCAATTAGCAAAATTAGACCCCGAAGATACTGGTATTCAAACATTTCGTAGCCTGATACTATTGCAAGCCAAGCGTTTCCCAGAAGCATTAGAAGTATCAAACCGAATTGTACAGAATAATCCTGGTTCTTGGGCTTACTTTGCTAGAGGTGCAGCACGTATTGCTACGGGGGACTTACAAGGAGCGATGACTGATTTAAACGAAGCAATTCGCTTGAATCCAGAATACATCGAAGATACGGCTTATGCACTGCGAGGACAACTCCGCGCTCAACAGGGAAACCTCAAAGGAGCGCTAGCTGACTTCAATGAAGCTGTGCGTTTTAACCCTGAAAATCATGAAAATTTTAAAAAACGCGCCGCAATTCGCTTTCAGCAAAAAGACTTCAAGGAAGCAATAGCAGATTTAAATGAAGCACTTCGTCTCAAACCGGGAGATGTGGAAGTGATTAGAGAGCGTGGTGCAATGCGGTTTCTACAACAAGACTACAAAGGAGCGTTAGCAGACTTCAACGAAGTTATTAGACTCAAACCTGACGATGCTCAAATTTTCAAACTGCGTGGTCAAGCCCACTTTCTACAGCAAGACTACAAAGCGGCTGTAGTAGATTTCAACGAAGTCCTGCGCCTGAAACCTGAAGACGCTGATGTTCTCAAACTCCGGGGACAAATTCGCTTCCTACAGCAAGAATACAAAGTGGCTGTAGCAGATTTGAGCGGAGCAATTAGACTCAAGCCGGAAGATACTGACGCTTACTACTACCGGGGACAAGCACGCGCTCAAATCAAAGATTTTCAAGGAGCAGTTGAAGATTACAACGAGATACTGGGTTCTCAAGAATTAGGTGGCATTGGCGTGCAAATAGAAATCAATGCCCAAAATAAAATTGCAACAGTTACTCAGGTATATGAAAATTCTCCGGCTCAAAAAGGAGGAATAAAAACAGGAGACCAGATATTAGCAGTTGATGGTCAATCTACAGCAAATATGAGTTTAGAACAGGTCATTAAACTGATTCGAGGTCAAGAAGGCACTAAAGTCGCTTTGCGAATTAATCGCTCTGGTAAAAATACCCTAAACACAAGCCTCACAAGATCACAAATTGTAGTTGACAACAAATTTGCTGATGTTTATTACCATCGGGGTCTTGCCCGTATTCAAGTGAAGGATAATCAAGGAGCGCGTCAGGACTTTCAAAAAGCCGCAGACCTCTATAAGCAGCAAGGTAAAGCAGATGATTATCAAAAAGTCATGGCAAAAATTAGAGAGCTTCAGTAGTAAGGGAACACCAAAAAATAAATTATTCCAAATTGACGGTTAGTAGGGTGCGTCAGTGCGAGAAAACTTAGCTGTACCAAGAAATTATTCATACTGACGCACCCAACCTACTTGGATATTTTTTATCTGGAAGTCTCTAAATTTCTACATGATGTGAAAAGTCAGAGTATTTTATCTACTAGTGAAGTGGTACAATTATACTACTCATGCAGAAATCAATGCTCGTTTTCATCAAGCGAGAGTGGCAAACAGCATCTTAAAAAATTCTGTTCAAAACTGTCGCTTGGTTTTTATGCTAAAACTGACTCCTAGAGACTATGTGATGAAGTAAACCTTAAGGTAGGGGAGGTAAAAAGCGGTGTAGATGTTCTTCCCGCTTTATTGCCGTTGTGTTATGGCTTTAACTTAACGCACCGCATTATTTAGCAGTGCGTTAGGCGCTTAAATTATCTTTTTCTTGGGCAATCATATGAAAATATGCGTCTAACACACCCTACAGAAATTTTGTTTTTACTTTATTAAGTAATATTTTATTAGAGAGTTTTTTTATTAGAGATAATTAATTCTAGAACTCCTAGAAAAAGCCAAATATTAAATATATAAGTATTGATTGGCACTACATCCAAAAATCTCTAATTTTTCACTGTTGGGAAGAAGGTTCATCAAGGGAAAATCCCACAACCGAACATAACAATCTTTCTTTCCTACTCCCTATTTTCCAGACAGTCAGGAGGATTTAATGAATAGCTGTGTTTTATTGGCGGAAATCATTCAAGAACCGCAACTGCGTTATACATCTGATAATTTAGCAATCACAGAAATGCTGGTGCAATTTCCCAATTCCCAAAAACCAGAGGAGCCACCAGCCACGTTAAAAGTTGTCGGCTGGGGGAATTTAGCTACAGAAATTCAGCAAAACTATCATCAAGGCGATCGCGTGATTATTGCCGGCCGTTTAGGGATGAATACCATTGAGCGTCCAGAAGGATTCAAGGAAAAACGTGCTGAATTAACAGTACAACAAATTCAATCAATTAGCGGTAACTTCACTTCATCACCATCAGTAGCAAGAACACCAGCCGTTACAGAAACCCCATCTCGTCCACCATCCCCGGCGGTGACTACCCCAAATGATGTTCCTAGCTACGAGTCGCCACGTCCAGCACCTACTCCAGTTAGTGTTACCCCCCAGGTAAATAATTATGAACCTGCACCCAAAACTACCTACCCACCAGTAGAAGAACCAGATCCAGACGATATTCCATTTTAAGGCGCTGGGCGTGTCAGTTGTCAGTGGTTGTTACGTATTTTTGCTATTGACCACTGACAAAACTTTACCCAAATTCCTTAATTACCCCAATTCTTCAAACTACTGCTAAAATCCAAATAATTTTTACTGAAGATTCATTATAAATTCCTATGAGAGAAACTATCCTAGATGTCCGCAATCTACAAGTGGAATTTTCCAGTGATGGCCATATTGTCAAAGCCGTTGATGGGATTTCTTTTCAGCTACATCGAGGAGACACTCTAGGTATAGTCGGTGAATCTGGGAGTGGTAAATCAGTCACTTCTTTGGCGGTGATGGGTTTGTTACAGCATCCTGGTAGAATTAGCGGTGGCGAAATCTTGTTTAGTCCGCAAGCAAACGCTAACCCCGTTAATTTATCAGCGTTATCTTCAGAAGAAATGCAACTATATCGGGGTGGCGACATCGCCATGATTTTCCAAGAACCGATGAGTTCACTAAACCCGGTTTATACCATTGGATTTCAACTAACCGAAGCCATCCTCCGCCATCAGAATGTCAGCGCCACTGAAGCAAACCGCATTGCGATCGCTGGTCTGCAAGAGGTTAAACTGTTACCTAGCGATGAGCAAATCAAACAGCAATACATCGAAACTTGGACGCAAACTAACCCCGACTCTGCACTGGATGAGTTTAAGTTAGCGCAGTTGGTGAAACAGCATAAAGAATCAATGCTGGAACGTTACCCCCACCAACTATCGGGGGGACAATTGCAACGGGTGATGATTGCAATGGCGATTTCCTGTAACCCCTTGCTATTAATTGCCGATGAACCGACTACGGCTTTAGATGTTACTGTCCAAGCTACAATTATTGAACTGTTGCGAGAATTGCAACAAAGCCGTGAAATGGCGTTAATTTTTATCACCCACGACTTGGGGCTAATTTCGGAAATTGCCGACCAAGTAGCAGTAATGTATAAGGGTAAAGTTGTCGAATATGGTGCATCTGAGCAAATTTTTAGTAGTCCCCAACATCCATATACTAAAGGTTTGGTAGCTTGTCGCCCCACCCTTAACCGTCGTCCCCACAAATTACTCACCGTTTCTGACTACATGAGTGTGGAAGAAACACCAAGCGGACAATTAATTATTCAAGAGAAAGAACCCTCACACCCATCAGAAATTACCTCTGAAGAAATATCCGCCAGACTGAAAAACCTGGAAGAGAAGAAACCTTTATTACAAATCCGTAACTTGAAAGTAGGTTTTCCCGTGAAGGGTTGGTTTGGTGGGACAAAACGCTATCAAATGGCGGTTAATGATGTTTCCTTTGATGTCAAACCAGGGGAAACATTAGGTTTAGTGGGGGAATCTGGTTGCGGTAAAACCACCTTGGGAAGAACTTTGTTACGGTTAATTGAACCAATGAGTGGTCAAATTATCTTTGATGGACAAGATATTACCACTCTCAAAGGCGAACCGTTGCAAAAACTGCGGCGGGAAATGCAAATAGTTTTTCAAAATCCTTTTAGTTCCCTTGATCCCCGGATGAAGGTTGGGGATGCGGTGATGGAACCGTTATTAATTCATTCTGTAGGTAAGACATCAAAACAACGGCGAGAAAGGGTGGTGGAACTTTTAGAACGGGTGGGTTTGAGTGCAGATGCAATGAGTCGTTATCCGCATCAATTTTCTGGTGGTCAACGTCAACGGGTTTGTATTGCCCGTTCCTTGGCATTAAACCCCAAGTTTATCATTTGTGATGAGTCGGTTTCCGCCTTGGATGTATCAGTACAAGCCCAAGTATTGAATCTTCTCAAAGAATTACAAGATGATTTTCAGTTAACTTATATATTTATTTCCCATGACTTAAGCGTGGTGAAATTTATGAGCGATCGCATTTTGGTGATGAATCGTGGTCAAATAGTCGAACAAGGGACAGCAGAAAGCATCTACCGCGAACCTAAGGAAGTATACACCCAAAAATTAATCGCCTCTATTCCCACCGGTAGTCCTGAAAGAGTCCGCAGTCATCACCTGAGAACTTCTTAACCAAAAATATATTGTTAAAATTTATAAGATTGATAAGAAAATCTTTTAATATTTAACATGACCACTGCTTTAATTACGGGTGCGTCTGGTGGTATCGGTAAAGCCTTTGCCCAAGAACTAGCCGCACGTCAGACAAATCTTGTACTGGTGGCGCGTTCTGAGAAAAAACTTGAGCAACTGGCGCAAGAATTACAACAGCAACATAACATCCAAGTAGATATTATCCCTAAAGACTTAACCCAAACAGATGCGGTGGCTGATGTATTTGATTTCACCAAAAGTAAAGCATTGACAATTGACTTACTGATTAACAATGCTGGATTTGGCGATTATGGTGACTTTGCCCAAAGCGATCGCCAAAGACAAATTAAAATTATTCAGTTAAACGTTTTAGCATTAGTAGATTTAACCCATAGGTTTTTACCACTGATGCGTCAACGTCGTTCGGGAAGCATTATTAACGTCGCTTCCATCGCCGGCTTTCAACCCATACCCTATCTTTCAGTTTATGCAGCTAGTAAGGCTTTTATCGTCAGTTTTAGCGAAGCCTTGTGGGCAGAAAATCGCCAATATGGTGTTCGTGTTTTAGTTACTTGTCCGGGACCAACGGAAACTGACTTTTTTACAGAGGCTAATTTTCCCCAAGCTTTAGCAGAAACTACAAATAAGGTGATGAGTTCTGAAGAAGTCGTACAGAAATCACTCCAAGCTTTGGAAAATTGGCAGCCAACGGTTATTATAAGTGATACTACTACTCAACTGAGAAGTACAGTAGCTCGATTAGTACCACGAAAAACCTTACTCCATTTTTTGGCTAAACATTTTAAAGCCTAACTGTCATACCAATTCGCAATAGCCTTGCCGCAGGAAGACAGCGAATTGCGAATTGGTATTACATATATCGTGTTAACTGGACGCGGTAACGTTCTTTTTTCGTTACCATAATTTCTCCAACCTCTAAACGTCCTTTACCGCGAATAGCGATTAAGTCACCCGATTTTAACTGTGAACTGGCTTGAGTGACTTCTTTCCAATTGACACGGACATCACCAGAGTCAATGAAGTCTACCATCTTACTACGAGACATCCCAAAACCAGCAGAGGCGATCGCATCTAACCTTAAAGAAGCTTCCACCGTAGTTAATTCTTTCTTCTTCGGTTCCCGTACTTTTAACTCAGTCAACTCAATGGGTTGAGTTTTTACCGGCACAGAACGCACCTGATTGAGGTGTACTTGCAAAAACTCTGCCAACTCTGGAACGACAATTGCTTGCGCCCCCCGTTCACCCAGAACGATAATATCCCCAGTTTTCTCCCTGACAATCCCCGTTCCCAGCATTGCGCCTAAAAAGTCGCGGTGAGTTGCTGAATCAAAGAGAAAATTACCAGCGATTTCTAGCACCACCAGGCTAACTTGAGATTGATCTAATGGTAAATCAGCACGAGCGATCGCTAATCGTTGCCGTTCTGCTTGCGGATATCCACCCCAAGCCACTAACTGCACTTCTGTTAGTCGATTAAATACCCTTTGAATTTCTGCTAATTCTGGGGGAGACAAAAAATCTGTCAAAACCACTTCCCAAGTCTTAATCGCTTGTTCGGCTTGATCAATTACCCGCACTACAGTATCTCGATTCTCAACACCCTTTAATAATTCTTCTCGTGGCAACATTGTTAAATAGTCAGTTGTCAGTTGTCAGTTGTCGGTTGTTATTGTCCAATACTTACCTAATCCCAGTCCCCAATTCCTCACACAGGAGTTGTGTCAGCGTAACCTTGCATATTTTCTGGCTCAAACTGACGTAATATCCGGGTTGCTTGGCGAGACAGAGTTTCCGAACCCTGAACTACAATCAAGTATTTACCTGCATTTAAGCGGTTACGGTAGGGTAAAGCATCACCACCACCCACAACTAAGCCAACTCCACCGCCAACAAACACACTACCCATAGCACCACTACCAGCGCCTAAAAGTCCGCCTACAACGTGGTTGCCAATTTCACCTGCCCAAGCAAAGGTATTCAAACCAGTGATGTAACTAAAGGTAAATCCAGCGAAAAAGCCGAATGGTACTAACCAATATGACATTAGCTGTGCTTGTTTTCTGGCTTGGAGATTGGGGTCAATTAAGCCAAACTCATCAGCAGTTTTATAGCCTCTACCTAAAATAGTGCTATTGATACCTTCTTTTTCTAAAGCTAAATAAGCAGCTTCAGCTTGGATGCGATCTGGTAATACGGCAACTAGGTAATTCATTGATAGAAAAATTTGTCTAATAAAAAGTTTTGCCCTAATTACCAGGGTATCAGTCCTTGGGAAGTAAGGAGTAGAGAGTGGGAAAAGTCCTGAGTGCTGACTAAAAACTCCTTCCCCTGCTCCCCCTGCTCCTCTGCTCCTCTGTTCCTCTGCTCCCCACTACTTAAGCGCATCCAAAGGCTCACAAAAGCTATTCACGCCTTGTTTGAGAATATATATCAAAACTGGTGTTGCCAAAATTTTGGGAAATGTGGGCATTGTTTTGAGATGCGCCATCATCTCAGTTATTGAACCGTTAAGCAAATCATTACGAAATTCTTGCTCACAAATAACAGCACGCCACTTTCTAGCCAAAGCATCTAACCATTCGGCGTTGGCTCGTTCTGGTTCTTGTCCGGCTTTGATGGCTAATGTCATCGCCGCATCTTCTAAATCTCCCTCGCAGTCTTCAATTAAGTCCAACGCCTCCATCGCTCCAAGATCATCTGCCAACTGAGAGCGAAACAATGCTATTTCTTGTGATGTAACTTTAGTCATGAGTCAATAATCAGTAGTGCATAGTCAATAGTCCATAGTCCATAGTTTATAGGTTATGGTCAGTCAAGTTTGTAACTCTTGATTTTTGACTGTTGACTACTGACTACTGACTACTGACTACTGACCATTGACTATTGACTAGCTAATGCTCTAGAAGTGACAGCACGCTGTAAATCAGCCAAAGCGCGATTGTAATCTAGAATGGCAGTGATTCTGTTACCCTCAGCCTGTGTTAAATCGTTTTCTGAGTTAATCACATCTGTTTGAGTACCTACACCAGCTTGGAAACGTAACCGTGCTAAACGTAATGCTTCTCTAGCTTGTTCTAGAGCAACATTGGCAGTTTGTACATTCTCTAAGCTTGAGCGTTGGGTGGTAAAGGCTTGTTCTACTTGGAAGCGAACTTGGTCGCGCTGGGTAGCAAATCGAGTTTCTGCGATCGCAATATTACTTTTGGCTTGGGCTGCTCTGGCTCTAGATGCTCCACCATCAAACAAGTTTAAAGTTGCTCTCACCCCAACAGAATAACCATCCGTCAGACCAACACTATCATCAAACCGATCAAGCAGGTTGTAGTTAGCGATGAAGCTGACTTGCGGCCCCAGGTTTGCCAGTGCTTGCCTACGCTGTTGCTCGTTAATGTTCCGTTGTGCCAATTGCTGTTGCAATTCGGGACGATTTTGGTAAGCGAGGATGATGCTTTGCTCTAGAGACTGGTTCCACAGACCTGCTAATTGTACAGGGTCGGCGGCGCTGATATTTACCGACTGTGGCAGGCCTAACACCGTTGCTAGTTGACGACGGGTAGTTTGTTGACGGGAGAGGCTATTAGTTAGCTGTTGGGTGTTATTGGCTAAGTTTACTTGCGATCGCAACACATCAAACCTAGTACCCACCCCAGCCCTTTCTAAAGCTTCCGCATCTCGCAAGCTAGCCTGGGTGTTTTCCACCGCCGACTGAGCAATACGTACTTGTTCATCTGCCTGTTGCAAGTCGTAATATATCCTAGTCACATTCAGACGGATTTCTTCCGACTGACGCTCTACATCCAACTCATTAAAACGCACCTGTTCTTCAGCCTGCTGAATGGCAGCTTTCCGCCTCCCAGAGGTATACAAGTCATAGGATAATTGAGCTTGACCATTGAAGCTTGTACTTGGTTCATCGCTGTTGCCAAGTCCTCCCTGTCTACTAGTAAGTTCATCCTGAAGTTGACCGCCTGCTGATTGGCTGCGGGTGACATCACTACTTAGAGACACATTGGGCAATAAAGCTGCCTGTGCTTCCCGTAAAGCGCCTTGAGTGCGTTCCAGTTCCAACAACGAAACTTGTAAATCCCGATTGTTCCGCCGTGCTAGTTCCAGCGCCTGCGCCAAACTAATCGGCTGATTTTCCTGAAGTGTCACTTCTTCTGGTTTGGTGGGAAATTGCAGAGGATTGGCATTGGGAATGAGATTTTGCGGCACTTGTACAGCACCAGCAGGTACAGGAGTATCTGCTGGTGGCTGGGTATCTGCTGGCGCTAATTCAGTCTGTACAGGAGTATCTGCTGGTAATTGAGTATCTGCTGGCGCTAATTCAGTCTGTACGGGAGTTGAAGCCGGATCGACTGTAGTATTCCCCTGAACTATCTGCTGCTCAGTTAGTTTGGGTAGTTGGCAGGTTTGTGATGAGCAACTACTGATTTCTAAGAGTTTCGCCGCCCCTACATTCCCGGCTTTTGCTTGTAAAACTATTGGTAACTGAGTTTTCAGCTTTTCCCGTGGCGCAGAAGACAGGAAAAAAGTTTGCAGTGTAGATGATGGCGTTGTGGAGGTGGTAGAAACTACTTTTGTTACTAATTCTGCTCTAGAAATCCCTGATTTAATCTGTTTTGGATTTTGAGAAAACCGCTTTTGTTTTAGCCTCTGAGCAAGAGTAAGATTGGATTTGAGATTGAAAGTTTTAACTTTATCTGGTTGAGATTTGTCTTCTCTATGGATACCAGTATTTTCTGTCAAGATTACTGGGTGACTGTGACTACTAGAAAATTGTAAATTTGGTGTAGTCACACCAGAATTGGGACTGATGTCTGGGAAAATCTGAACTGTAGCATTAGGCAGTTGTGTCTGACTGTTGTCTACTAGCAAAGTTTGACTATCTTGATTAGTCACAACACTAGAAGAAGGTACAAGTTGTACACTACTGACTTTCATGGCTTCAGCCACGGCTGGCTGAGTTGTCAATACTGCTGCTGTTACACCAGGTAAGAAACTATAAAATAAGTGTTGTCCTTTCACCGCATCCCCTCACACGAAAATCAATCTGGCGGCAGAAAACTTTTCTTCACCACAGAATATAGCACGATACTAAATTTAAGGAGGAATATAGTACGATACCAAATTTAGGAATCGGAACCCTGTTTTTCTTCAAAACGTTTGACGATGCGAGAAAGTTCCGCTTTTTCGTCAATACTTACGCGGGTAGGAGAGCCACTGACAATTCTTTCGTAGTTACGGAAAGAATCTTGAATTTGTGGCCCGTCTGCCGTGATATTATATTCTCTAATTCCTTTGTCGTGCCAGGAACCTCTCATCTTAAATACGTTAATTGCTCTTGACATTTCCCCACGAATTTCTACGTACTGTAGCATCAGAATTGTATCTGTAATTGTAGAGATGTGGGAGTCAGTAATCGAATGCGATCCCATAAATTGGTCAGTTGTGTTAGTAAAGAAACCTGTAATTTCTTCTTGTTTGGCATAACCTGTCACACCAATCACAAACTGCCGGAAAGCATTATTACTTACGCCTCTGGCTAGTGCTGAGAGTGAATCAATAGCAATTCGAGCTGGTTTGAATACAGCAATTTCTGACTTAATGATCTGTAAATGGTCTTCTAAGCCAGTTGATTCTGGGTATGTACAAATAATCTTGAGTAAACCTTGGCTTTCTAATTCTTCAAAATCAATACCCCATGAATAAGCATTCCGAGAGAGTTGAGCGCGTGATTCTTCATAAGCAAATAATATTGCTCGTTCATTGTTGACGCAGCCATTTTGTAAAAATTTACTCACCAACAGGGTCTTACCTGTACCTGTAGCTCCTGTTGCTAAAATAATTGAATCTTTAAAGAAACCGCCACCACACATTTCATCTAGAGTTTTTACACCAGAAGAAACTCGGACATTAGAAGACCTTTGAGTGAGGCGCATTGCTCCCAATGGGAAAATATTCACACCTTCATTAGTAATTGTGAAAGGATACTCACCTTTCATGTGAGTTGTACCACGCAATTTCAAAATTTCAATGGTGCGACGGCGACGCTCTCCTTCTAAAACGTTGCGGACAATTACCACATTATCGGACACAAATTCTTCCACACCAAAGGAGGCTACTGGCCCATATTCTTCACTGCGTTCAGTGGTAATTATCGTAGTGACATTGAGCTGTTTGAGACGTGCCACTAAGCGAAAAATCTCCCGGCGCACAACTCCCACCGCTTCATACTGCTGAAAGACGGCGGTGATGGAATCAATAGAAACTCTTTTGGCTTTGTATTTACGAATCGCATACTGCAAGCGCTCAATCAATGCGGAAAGGTCGAAGTTCCCTACAATGTCTTGACCTTCCGGGTCGGGAGATGCGTCCAGAATAAATAATTTACCCTCATCTATTAGGCGTTGCAAATTCCAGCCAAAAATATGAGCATTTTTGATAATATCGCTGGGAGATTCTTCAAAAGTTACAAAGACTCCGGCTTCATCAAAAAAGGTAATGCCATTAAAGAGAAACTGTAGAGATAATAAGGTTTTTCCTGTACCAGAGGTTCCACTGACTAGAGTGGTTCTACCAACAGGTAAACCGCCATGACTAATATCGTCAAAGCCTTCGATCATTGTGCGAATTTTTTCTACACCATTACCGGATGTATTTTTTTGTTCCTGTTGCTCTTTCTCACTCATCGCTTGCTAATAATGGGGTGCTATCCCCAATTTTTATATGACTAAAGTTGGTAAATTATTTTTAACACTTAAAGATTAAAGATTATTTTGTGCGTCCCAATCTTCTTCCGTTAGTTCTTCGTACAGTAAATCTAAGCCGATTAGGACTCTTTCCCGATCTGAAAGATCACCAATGATTTTGCGAACTGGTGGCGGCAAAATTTTAGATAATGTTGGTGTGGCTAAGATTTTATCCTCCTCTGCTAGCTGTGGATTCTTTAGCACATCAATTACTTTCAGAGCATAAATACCTTGAAACTCCTGTTCTAAAATATTTTTCAGTGTTTTTAATGCCCTGACTGAGTTAGGTGTGTTTCCTGCTACGTAAAGCTTGAGGACGTATGTCTTTCTGGCTTTATTCATAAAGGTAGACAATGGGAGTAAACATTTTAAGATTAGGAATCTTCATGAATTTTGCAGTCAGTTACATCTCATTTTTGTGACATCAACTTCTACTACTTAAAATTGCTCCTCTATAGGTTTCACAAAGATGAGCAAGAATATCTATAAGAGTTAAGCGATAATCCATTAAAGTTTCATCACTTCTACCCTCTAATCGTAGGTGTTTAGAAAATTCATCAATTAGTTCCATATGAATTTCTATAATTTCTGGCACAGGAATATTAGCACAAAATACTGCATTGATAAATTTATCAATTTTTTCTTTTAGTGCTTTGTCTGTAGTAAAGTAACTTAAAAGAATCTGGCGATAATCTGATTTGAGTTGCTGCAATAATACTTGCCGATCAACTTCTTGAGTCATGTGCTGACAAACCTGCTGTGCTTTTTGCTTTTGGCATATATATAAATGAGGGAATTTAATAGTAAATTTTCCATTAGTCTCTGGTTGTAGCCATTGCTGTAGATGGTAGATTCTTGTACTAGTGGCAGCAACTAGAGCCAAGAGCCATAGGGCAAGATTCCTAGACCACCTGAAAACCCACAGACATCCGCTTAATACTGCGTTAGTAGCTAGCTTTGATGGATGATCTAAATTTTCTTTAACATCTGGTTGGAAAATCAATATTAATAGTAGCATTTACATACTTGTATATTTTTGCAATCACCATAACCCATAGAGGAATCATAGTTAGTGAAAATAATTGGTGTTTTTTAAATTTAGTATGTCATTGCTAAATTATGCTCTGTGTCGAAACATAGAGCTAAAACTATCTACTCAGTCGTCTATGTATATAGTGAATGAGTAAAATGATTACAGGTTGTTAAGCTGCTCGTTGTCAAGAATACCTTAGCCAATTCATGATTTACAAATGTATATCTATCTAAATAGAGATTTCTTATTCTGCTCCCTGATAAGATACTTAAACCAAATTAAAGTATTGTCGCATTCTCAATCATTATAATTCCTCAAGGTTCTAAAGCGAATGTTTAGAGCCATAATTGTCTTAGCTCTCACTATCGATAAAAATTGAACCACCTGTAGAAATCTGGTGTGCTGATCATGCCAGAGTTTAAAGGAGCAAAGGAAAATGTCACCACTCTGAAAACTAATGAATTCAAACAGTAGTGTTCGAGAGAACCAAATCTATTCTTTCGATAGTGTTAAAGCTCTACCAAAATTGCTTATATGAGTCTTCTTAGAGGATATTGCTTCAGGCACTAACATCATCTGCTCCATTGCTGATGGTGGAGCCAGAGGCTTTCATAGGAAGAATGACCCCCAAAGCCTTATGTCAATGTTACATTATCCGCTTTATGAATTTCTAGCAAATGTAACCAGTTGCTTAGAAACAAGTACTCTGGCAATGGTGCTGGAGATTTTTGAGCAAAAACAATGTGATGGGCAAAACCCCGCCTTCGGCGTTGGCGTTCCGCCCAGCGTAGCTGATCGCTTGATGATAGTAAATGAGCAGCAATACCCCATTGGGTTGCTGCACTCTGGAGTGCTGGCACAAAAATTTTTAGCAGCCACAGGGGATGAATTATTTTTAAACTTACAACAGCCACTGTCAACCTTTGCTCAAGCCTTAATTGAACCAATACAGATATTACCAGCCAGCGATACTGTAGAGCAATTAGCTATATTTTGGCGGTATAACCAAGCCAATAACATAGAATCGGCTCTAGTGGATGGGAATGGTAAATTTTTAGGGCTACTCAATAATGTACGCCTGTTGGCGGTATTAGCCAAAGAGCAAAGTCAGAGTACTACCTCTAGCTTAAATAATGTAAATGAGTCTAGTTTTAGGCGATCAGCTACAGTGGGCGGAACGCCATCTCTACGTTCCCTGCGGGACGCTGCGCGAACGCGTAGCGAGTCGGAAACAGAGGCTGCGCAAACGCCTAGAAATAATCAACTCCAACCATTGGTACAGTTATTAGAGCGTCTACCTTGGCCTTTGATGTTGCAAACGAGTACGGGTGAAGTACTCACACAAAATTTAGCTTGGTGGCAACAGTTGGGAGCGTTGAAAGACCCAGAGGGAGTGCGCCAACAAGTTGAAGCAATCTTAGCAGCGACGCGGATCAAACAGCCAGAATACGTTGGACAAAAAACCGTTACGGCATCAAATCATCATAAAGGTTATGAGCAAGTAGGAGAGGAGTTAGCTCAAATACCAGCTACAGGTTTGCTCCCCCTATCACCTTATGAACCAGCCACAAGTGCAAAAACGACCTCCAATCGGTGCTTTTTAGATACGCAAATGGGTACTTGTACCTGTGTTGTCGAAGTGCAGAACGGTCAGGAGCGAGTATGGCAGTTTGCGAAAATTCCTTTAGATAACACTGATTTAAAACTACCCCACACCGATGATTTATGGTTGGTGTTGGCGACTGATGTCACAGAACAACAGCAACTTTGTAAAGAACTGGCGGCGAAAAATGCCGACCTCATTCAATTAAATCGCCTCAAAGATGAATTTTTAGCTTGTATAAGTCATGAATTGAAGACACCTTTAACGGCAGTTTTGGGCTTATCGCGGTTGCTAGTAGATCAGCAATTGGGAGAACTCAACGAACGTCAAGCGCGTTATGCGGGGTTAATTCATCAAAGCGGTCGCCACCTGATGAGTGTGGTGAATGACATTTTGGACTTAACTCGGATGGAAACAGGTCAAATGGAACTGACCCCAGTCCCAGTTAGCATTCGCTCTGTGTGCGATCGCGCGCTCTTGGAAGCCAAAGCGATCCATAATCAAACTAGCAAAACCTCTGGCACACAAGCTACCCGCCCATCTACCCCTGAATTTACTCTATCAATTGAACTGGACTTAGACCAGATCGTGGCAGATGAATTGCGCTTGCGCCAAATGCTGGTTCACCTATTGTCTAACGCTTTCAAATTTACAGAAATAGCCGGCGAAATTGGTTTGCGAGTGAGTCATTGGGAAGGATGGATTGCCTTTACAGTTTGGGATACAGGTATTGGTATTCCCGAACATCAACAACATCTCATCTTTCAAAAGTTTCAACAATTAGAAAATCCCCTCACCCGTCAATTTGAAGGTACAGGTTTAGGATTGGTCTTGACTAGGGCTTTAGCTCGTCTCCACGGTGGTGATGTGAGCTTTTTGTCACGGGAAGGCAAAGGTAGTCAATTTACCCTACTTTTACCACCTAGTCCACCAAGTACTGGTTTTACTGAGTCAGAGGTGGGAATAGAAGATGTCCCCGCACCAAACACCAACCTAAGAAATCGGGTAACAAATACTGGGCAAAACCACACTATCAGCTGCCAAAGGTTAGTTCTAGTCGTCGAAGCAGTAGCCCGATATATTGAAGAGTTGACCGACCAACTCAAAAGTTTAGGTTATCGAGTAGTAATTGCTCGCTCAGGAACAGAAGCTGTAGAAAAAGCCCGACGATTACAGCCGAAAGCGATTTTTGTCAATCCCCTGTTACCTCTGCTATCGGGTTGGGATGTACTAACCTTGCTGAAATCTGATAGTGCAACTCACCACATCCCTGTAATTGTCACTGCCACAGGAGCCGAAAAAGATATAGCATTTACTAATCGAGCTGATGGTTTTTTAAGCTTGCCAGTAGAGCAGCCATCCCTGACACCATTATTAGAAAAGTTATGTGGCAAAGCAAAGGTGCAGTCACCAGGTTCAGATACTAGTGAAAAGACTCAAGCCAAAAAAACACTGCGGATTCTCAGATTAGTCGATGCTGAATTGGAATCCATCAATCCCCATCCTTCACTACAAGAACATCGTGTCATTGAAGTAGATGACCTAGACCAAGCAGAACTTTTGGCAAGGGTTTGGCAATTTGATGTAATTTTATTGGATGTAGAAACCTCTTTAGCCCAAATCTACCTACAAGAATTAACTCAGCATCCCCGATTGGCAGCTTTACCATTAGTGACTTGTGATGTAGAAACTACTTTGGCTGCTTCCCAAATTCCTGGTCTTTCTGTGTTTCCTTGTTTAATACCTTTCGGTAAAAACCACAACAGTGAGCCACAACAAGGCAAAATAGATCCTCTGCTATCAGTACTCCAAATTGCTTCTGGTATTTGCTATCCACCAAGTATCTTTGTCGTAGATTTAGCCATGCTAGAGGATCTACCACAAACTAGACGCAAACTAGCCAAGAGTTATGCTACAGAGAAAAAAGCCGCACTCGCTGGGAAAGTTGCGAAACGGGGAACTGAATGGTTCCAAGCTTTAGTTCAGTACTTACAAACAGCTGGGTTAAAAGCAACAATGGCGCGTTGTTGGGCAGAAGTATTACAACAAATGCGTCACCACAGCGTAGATTTATTGCTGATTTGTTTAGGAGAGTCAGCTATTCATCCAGAAGTGGTGAAAGCATTGCAAGCCTTAGAAGATTTACCATTCGATTTGCCGCCAATTTTAGTCATTGACCAACAATTAAGTCGGACTCAACTTAGTTCTCGCAGTAAGCCAAGTCTTAGCAAAAAGCATGAATCGGCATCCATCACGGCAGTTGTACAAGCGATCGCCACCCAAATTGTACCTCGATCTATTTCAATGGAAGACTTGTTAACTCAGATTCATCAGAATTTGAGGTTTAATGAATAGTAAATTGGTGATGGGTAAACTGTAAGTATTTTTGTCTGAATTAATTATCGAATTACTTAAGCGACACCAACTAGGGAATTAAAGAACAATTCTTGCTGACGCATTTCCCAGTTGAGGGTAGTGTAGACAATTTGGTCTAGGTTATTATACTTTGGTTGCCAACCGAGTACTTGCCGGATTTTATCGCCACAAGCAGTCACACAAACAGGATCACCCGCCCGGCGCTCTGCTTCAATTACCGGAAAATCTACGCCAGAAATTACCTTCACCCGTTCGATGACTTGACGGACACTGTAGCCTTGTCCATAACCACAGTTGAGAATTTGGCTTTCCTTACCTTGCTGTAGATAGGCTAAAGCATCCAAATGTGCTGTTGCTAGGTCTTCTACATGAATGTAGTCTCTAATGGCCGTTCCATCTGGCGTGGGAAAATCTGTACCAAAAATTTTTACTCCCAATCTGCGTTTGAGTGCAGCGTCACAGGTGACACGAATTAAATGAGATGCGTCTTTTGTCATCTGTCCCAATCGCCCACCAGGTTCAGCCCCGGCAACATTAAAGTAACGTAGAATTACGTACCGCAGATCAGAAGCCTTGGCGTAGTCACGAATTAACCATTCACAAGAAAGTTTTGTTCGTCCATAGGGGTTAATCGGTTCAGTTGGTGTGGCTTCAGTCACTGGGCTAGCTTCTGGTTGTCCATAGACTGCGGCTGTACTGGAAAAGATGATTTGATTCACACCTACATCGTTGCAACAACGGAGTAAATTCAGGGTGTTGCGGGTGTTGTTGGCGTAGTAGTCTAGGGGACGAGCCACAGATTCAGGGACATTCAGGCTGGCGGCGAAGTGTAACACTGCGGCAAATTCATGTTGGCGAAAGACTTGGGAAAGAGATTCAGAATCTTTTAAATCACCAATAATTAACTCACCATGTAGTACGGCTTGGGGTGAACCTGTAGAGCAGTTGTCATACACCACAACATCGTAGCCTGCTTCGCCCAACTGACGAACTACATGAGAGCCAATGTAGCCTGCACCACCAGTAACTAAAACTTTTTGATTCATCTACCTTTACCTAGTAATACTACTCGAATGGTCTTCAGTGCGATCGCTAAATCCAAAGCTAGAGAATAATTTTTGATGTAGTAGAGGTCATAAGCTAACTTTTCGTAAGCATCTTCTACGGATGCACCGTAGGGATACATCACCTGCGCCCAGCCTGTAATTCCTGGTTTGACTACATAACGCAAGTCATAGTAGGGAATTTCTTGGCGCAATTTGACATCAAATTCTGGTCTTTCTGGACGGGGGCCAATCAGGCTCATTTCTCCCCAAAGAACGTTTAATATTTGGGGTAATTCATCGATTCTTGTTATGCGTAACCAGCGCCCTACTCTAGTAATTCGCGGGTCTTGTTTATCTGCCCACTGCACCCCTCGTTTTTCGGCATCTTGATACATGGAGCGAAATTTATAAACTTTAAAAGGTTTGCCTTCCAAACCAGTCCGTATTTGGGCATAGAATACTGGGCCGGGACTATCTAACTTAATTGCTAGGGCTGCCAGTAACATCAAGGGAGATAAGAAGACAAATAAACAGCAACTCAGAATCATGTCTACTAGGCGCTTGAGCTTTTGGCTAATGCTGTCAGCCGTTAAATTGAACCCTGCACCAAAAGCCAGCCAGTTATCTTGAAGCAGAGATGAGGGGAGTTTGTACCACAAGGTTTCACAAATATCGGGAAGACCGTAGATGGAGACACCAGATAAGCGTAACTGCATCAACTGCTGCATTTGGACATCAGATAATTCTGTTGGAGTTGCTACTACTACCCCTGACCAAGCTTGTTGGCTCCATTCGGTTAATTCATGAAGATTCCCTACAGAAACTCGATGATTTTCTGTTAACTCATTAGTGTTCTGTTCTCCCGTTGTCAGAAAAATCAAGCGCCCTAAGGAACTGCGTTCCAGAAAAGTTTTGCCAAAGAGAATGGCTTTTTGACCTGCGCCTAAGATTAGCCAACGACTGTGTTGAGCTTGTGATTTTGCCCACTGTGCCGCCCCTATTCTGGATGCCATAGCCCAGATGGTAAATAACCCTAAGCTGGGAAGCAAAATTCCCCGTTTCAAAAGTAGGTCTTTTGCCCAAATACCAGAACAATAAATCAGGGCTGCAATGATAGCAGCCACTACAAAATTACTAATCAAAATCCGGGCTGGAGCGCGTAAACCTGCTATTTGGGTATCTGGATGGTAAGTATCTGCTAAATACAAACCTGTGAGAACTAGGAAGAAAAATACATAAATTAAAGGGTCAAAACCATTCAAATTTTGACCCAATCGCAACCATAAACAGATGGAAAAACTCAACAATAAACCCAAAATATCCCCTAATAACAGTAATACGCAGAGGATGTTACGAGTTTGAAGTGAATCATTGATTTTTTTACCAGCAGCAAGAGTAATAACCATGTTTGTAGGTTACTAAAAGTTTCCAAGATTACGGGATATATATGACAAGATGAGATGCAGTAAATAATTACCCTGAAACTATTAGTATTCAATTTCAAAAAGATTGAAAATTAGTCAGTATACTGAAGATGATAAATCGAAAATAAATAGCGTGATTCTAATACCCAAAAAGTGAATCTTTGTAAATTTTTCAAAAAATAGTCCATTTTTTTGAAAGTAACTTACTAACTGTTTATTTTTAATCCTAGTGGTGGCAGTATAGCCATGTGGATATTACGTAAATATTGGATTTTATTTAATAGATTCTTCAATAAATTATTTTAAAAAAATATAAAAAATAATAACGGTTATGTTGTGGGCTGACGCACCTTAGATTGTTGGTGGTGTATCGCGCAGCGCAACACACCCTACACTCAATTTGTCTTTATATAGTTATAAATATTCGCGCCTCGCTACTTCTATATAAATAAGCTCTAAATGAATTGACCTACAAATAACAGTGAAAATACGTAGGCTTTTTTGAATAAAAGGCTTCATAATCTTTTATTAAATCTTTGTCGATTCACTCAAAATCAGGTTGCACTCTATCAGTATCAGTTATTCGGACAATAAAGTTGGCTCGTAGTCAGGGCTACCCTGTGGGAACGCTACGCGAATAGTCCTAAAAAAGGGCTAAAGCCATGACTACAAACTTTTGATTGTTTATTTGTTAAACCGTTCTACTTAGTAGTATCAATATTTAGGGTATTATCTGAAACTATGCCTTCTAATCAAGACGATCAAGACCTGATTAATTTCCAACAGTATTGGCTGACTGTCAAAAGACGCTGGTTCCTGATAGCAACCATTATGGGGTCTGTCTTTGGAGTTACAGGATTAGTTACTTTTAGTCAAAAACCAATTTACGAAGCCGAGGGTAAACTTCTTTTCAATAAGCAAAGTGGCGTTTCTTCCCTGACAGGCGTAAGTGAGCAACTGGGACAACTCAGTGGGGTGACAAATTCCTCAAACCCTTTGGAAACTGAAGCAGAAATCATTCGCTCCCATCCCATCACTCAAAAAACTATTGCTGATTTACAGCTTCAGGATAAGCACGGACAACCTTTAGAAATAGATGATTTTCTGCGTAACTTGAAAATTAAAAGTGTCCGAGGGACGGATATTTTACAGTTATCTTATCGTAGTGTTGATCCTGAACAAGCAACAGCGATCGTTAATAGATTGATGAGTGCTTATCTGGAAAGCAATGTCCGGGTTAACCGTTCCGAGGCTACAGCTGCACGGGAATTTTTAAACAAGCAATTACCTCTAGTTGAGGAGAAAGTCACAGAGGCGGAAGCAGCACTGCGTCGGTTTAAAGAAAAATATGAGGTTGTTTCTCTAGAAGAAGAAGCCATACAAGGAGTCAAGAGGCTGAATGAATTATCCGGCCAGATGACTCAACTACGCGCACAGTTGGTTGATGCTAGAACTCGTTCTGGTGCTTTGCAAAATCAATTGGCTTTGAACACAAAGCAAGCTATGGCACTTAGTACCTTAAGTCAATCCAGAGCAGTCCAACAAGTGCTATCAGAATATCAGAAGGTTCAAGACCAGTTAGCTGTGGAAAGGTCACGATTTACTGATGAACACCCAGTTATTGCCAGTTTGTTAAGTAAAGAAGAAGCTCTGAAAGCACAGCTAGAAGGGAGAGTTAGCAAAACTCTTGGTAGTTTACAACCTGTTCCAGAGCAAGATTTACAAATAGGAGAACTCAAGCAGACTCTCACAGCTAATTTGGTACAGGTGGAAATAGAACGGTTGGGGTTAGAAAATCAAGTTGGTGTATTGATGAAGGCCTTTGCACTTTATCAAGCACGTCTCAGAACCATTCCCAAACTGGAACAACAACAGTTACAGCTAAAGCGACAGCTACAGATTGCCCAAACCACCTACGAACAAATGCTCAAACGATTGCAAGATGTCGAGGTGGTGGAAAATCAGAATGTGGGTAATGCCAGAATTATATCTGAAGCTTTACTGCCAAAAAGCCCTGTTTCTCCTCGTATCCTGTTGAATTTGGCACTAGGAGGATTTTTAGGATTTTTCTTAGCTATTGGCGCAGCTTTGTTGCTAGAAGCTGGAGACAAGTCTGTGAAGACATTAGAAGAAGCCCAACAGTTGTTGGATTATCCTTTGTTGGGTACAATTCCAGTTTTTGATCAAAAAGCTAGGCTGGCTGGTGGTGAGAGTATTACCGAATTACCTGTACTCAATAACCCTTATTCTTCAGTTAATGCAGCCTTTGAAATGCTCCAGATTAACCTGGGGTTCACTTTTTCTGATAAGGAACTGAAGGTAATCGTAGTTAGTAGTTCTGTGATGAATGAGGGTAAATCTTTTATCGCTGCTAATTTAGCGGTAGCAACTGCCCAGATGGGAAAACGGGTGCTATTGATTGATGCAGATATGCGTCGCCCACGTCAGCATGAAATGTGGAAACAACCCAACATGATGGGGTTAAGTAATGTGTTAGTGGGGCAAGCTACGTTAGCTGACGTTGCGAAGGAAGTGGTGGTCAATCTAGAATTGCTGACTGCTGGGACTATACCGCCTAACCCGGCTGCACTACTGGATTCACAGCGTATGAATGGGTTGCTGAAACAAGCTGCTGAAGAATATGATTGCATAATTATCGATACTCCGCCATTAAGTGTTTTAGCGGATGCTTCGATAGTAGGCAAGATGGCGGATGGAATGCTATTGGTTGTACGTCCTGGTGTGGTTAATTCGGCTGCGGCTAAGACTACAAAGACATTACTTGAGCATTCCCGTGTGCCTGTGTTGGGAATGGTGGTGAATTGTGTGGCTACTGATAGTAATGACTATAGTTACTACTACTCCCATACAAATACTGGGGAAAATAATTCTGGTAACAAAAATAGGATTAAGTCCAATTTAAGTAGGATCACTGGATTAAGACTGCTTTAACTGGTAACTAATTTGGATAAATCAGTGTTTTTTCTGAGGTTATTCAAGATATAGCTTGGGTAAAGTTATGGGCGAAAGATGAAGTTAATAAAGTTGATTTAGATGCCTAATATAGGACTAGTATTTGATTTTTGAAATACACGCAGGTGTGCTATGCCATAAGCTAACCCACCTTATCCTAAAGCTGTTGGTGTGTTAGGCGTAAGCCATAACGCACCCTACGCGCAAAACATCTCACAAGTTTATTAACTGCATTTAATCCTCTTATCCACGGCAAGGCTAAGTTTACATAATTCAACTTTTGCAAAAGTTTATAGTCTAGGGTTGGCTATATCTGCCTTCTGGCACTGATATAAACAATAGCTATGGCTTGGCTTTAGATTGTTTTATTACCAGGGAAAGCATATCAACCTTTCTAGATAAGCCATTGTTAGCTAAATTTAGTCTTTTTTAGATAGTTGAGCTAGATGTTAGACAAATATAAAACTCAGCTTTTATGTTCATTTCGTCACAAGTTTGGCTCTGGAAAGTTAGCGGTTATTCAAAATATAGCTTGGCTATTCATTGACCGCATTCTTCGCATGGGTTTTGGGTTAGTTGTAGGTGTTTGGATTGCTCGTTATTTAGGAGTGCAACAGTTTGGTCTTTTTAACTATGCCACTGCTTTTGTAGCACTATTCAATCCGTTGACGACTCTAGGGCTAGATAACTTGGTTATACGTTCTATTGTGCGTGAACCTGAAGCTAGAGACCAAATTTTAGGGACAACTTTTTTGCTCAAGTTAGCTGGTGGAATAGGATGCGTATTGTTAGCATTTAGCTCTATTTTTGTCTTGCGTCAAAATGACCAGTTGACTATTGGGTTAGTAAGCATTTTGGCAATGGCAGGAATTTTTCACGCTTTTGACACAATTGATATTTGGTTTCAGTCTCAAGTGCAGTCTAAATATACTGTGGTTGCTAAAAACACGGCATTCATTGTCATGGCACTACTAAAAATTGCTTTGATTAAAATACAGGCACCATTACTTGCTTTTGCTTGGGCTGGATTAGCAGAAATTGGATTGGGTGCAGCAGGTTTAATACTTGTTTACAAAGTTAAAGGTTACTCACTGGAGTTATGGTGTTGGAGCCTTCCACTTGCTAAGACTCTCCTTAAGGAAAGTTGGCCTTTAATATTATCTAGTTTAAGCATCATGATTTACATGAGAATAGACCAGATTATGTTGGGAGAAATGGTTGGCTCTAGTGCTGTAGGCCTTTATTCATCTGCTGCCCGCATTTCTGAAGTTTGGTATTTTATCCCTATGACCATCAGTTCTTCTATTGCTCCTTCAATTTTTGCAGCTAAAGAAGTAAATGAAGAACTTTACTATCAACGAATCAAGAAATTAGTTGGTGTTTTGGCATTGATTTCGATTGTGATTACTATACCAATATCATTATTTTCCGAAAACATAATTACCATATTATTTGGTCAAGATTATGCCGAAGCAGGCTCTATATTAACAATTCATGTTTGGGCTTCTTTATTTATTTTTATGGGAGTGGGCATATCAACTTGGTTCGTTGCAGAAGGATTAACTAACTTTGCGCTACGTAGAAGCCTAATTGGGGTGGCTGCCAATGTATTATTGAATTTATTATTAATTCCTAAATATGGTGGAATTGGTGCCGCTATTGCCACCGTAGTTTCTTATGCAGTAGCTTCAGTTTTTGCTAACGCTACCCATAAAATAACAAGAAAGATATTCATTATACAAATAGAATCATTGCTAGATTTAATTAAATATTTTAATTTATGGGTAAAAAATATTTTATTTATAAAATAAAACCATGTAAAGCCTTTTATGTCCATCATATTTTGTAATACAAACAGTAAATCTTACGTTTTGAAAAGGTAAAAAATATGTCAAAAAAAATAGGGATAATTACTTATCATTTTACAATTAACTACGGTGCTACGCTACAGGCTTATGCTTTGTCTCATTTCTTAAAAGACAATGGATATGATGTAGAAATTATTGATTACAGACCCAGATCACTGAGATGGGAAGATATAAAATATTTATATTTTTCTAAACATTCTTTTTTAGATCCTAAATTGATTATCAAGAGTCAAGTAAAGAAATCAAATATGAATAATTTTGTAACTAATAATCTTAATCTTAGTTCAACAAGATTTTATGAAAAAATTAATTTAAAGCAGCACAAACATGAATATGACTGTGTAATTTGTGGTAGTGATGAAATATGGAATATAAATACTCATAGAGGTTTAGATGAAGCTTACTTCATAGATTTTATAGCTGAAAAAGATACCACTAAAATAAGCTATGCAGCTAGTTGTGGTTCTACAAAATTTTTTGGTGATCATGAAGAGCTTCTATCTACATTGCTAAGAAATTTTCATGCTGTTTCAGTGAGAGACAATAACAGTTTATCATTAATCAAGAGCTTTGATATCAATGCAAAAAAAGTTCTAGATCCAACATTTTTAGTTGATTATAAAAATGTTATGAGAGTACCTAATAATAAAAATAAATATGTACTTGTATATGGTTTATTAAAGCAAAGAGAAGCTATATATGTAAAAAAAATAGCTGAAAAAGAAGGATTAGATATTATTTCTATTGGTTCTCCTCAAAGTTATTTAAAGCCATTTCTTAAACTGGATTTATTTGATATTTCACCAGAAGATTGGCTTGGTTTTTTCTACAATGCTTCTTTCATAGCTACCCAATTTTTTCATGGCGTGATCTTTTCCATTATTTTTAATAAACCCTTTATTGTTTTTGACCGACAAACAAAATCAATAAAAGTCAGAGATTTGTTAAGTTTCCTTGAATTAGAGAACAGAATTATAAATTTGAGTGACTCTTCAAAAATAGCGATAGATAATTATTTTAATTTAATATTGCATCCTATTGATAACATTCAAAAGATAAAATTAGACAATGAAATTCAATTATCAAAAAAATTCTTGCATGAATCTTTGAAATAATTTTGTTTTGGATACTTATTATGTTTTCAAGTCATTCATGAAATGATTTTATTGAATGATAATTCATATTAGATACTATTAGAATTAAAATCTAAAAAATTAAAAGGACTCAAATTTTGAAAATTTTACACCTTAGCACTTATGATACTTATGGTGGGGCAGCGATAGCTACTTACCGATTATATAATGGTCTGCAAAAAATTGGTGTTAACTCTCAGATGCTTGTGCAGGTAAAATTCAGTAATAACAATTCTATTACTGCGATAGGCAACAAAATAGTTCATAAATATCCCAAAGTAAAACCCCATTTAGATTCGTTACCAAAACTACTTTTTAGACATATTGATAAGAGTCAAAGAACTTCATACTCTTTGCAATGGTTACCAGATTCTATGGTGAATAAAATTGAAAAAATTGATCCTGATATCATTCATCTTCACTGGATATCAGGAGGATTTATCAATATAGAAACGATAGCTAAACTAAATAAGCCTATTATCTGGACACTACAAGATATGTGGGCTTTCACTGGTGGGTGTCACTATAGTCAAGAGTGTAAACGCTATCAACAAAGTTGTGGTAAATGCCCACAAATGCCTAAAAGATTCAATATCGATTTATCTCGATGGGTATGGGAGCGTAAAGAGAAAGCATGGTCTGATTTGAACTTTACAATTGTTACCCCTAGTAATTGGCTTGCTGAATGTGCTAAATCTAGCTCTCTTTTTTCAAAAAGTGATATAAAAATTATTCCTAACTCGCTAGATATAAGTACATATAAGCCAACCGAGCGAAAAACAGCAAGAAATTTACTTAACCTTCCGCAAAATAAGTACCTGGTTCTATTCGGAGCAGTTAATGCAATTGGTGATAAAAGGAAGGGATTCCATTTACTACAGCCAGCTTTACAGAAGATGAGTCAATCTGGATGGAAAGACAAGATAGAACTAATTATTTTTGGCTCATCTCAACCAGAAAATCCAGTTAATTTAGGCTTTAAAGTACATTACATGGGCAAAATTAGTGATGAGACTAAGCTTGCGCTTCTCTATTCATCAGCAGATGTGATGATTGTACCCTCAATCGAGGAAGCCTTTGGACAAACTGCTTCGGAGTCTTTAGCTTGTGGTACACCAGTAGTTTCTTTTGATTCAACAGGGTTAAAAGATATAGTTGAACATCAACAAAATGGATACCGAGCAAAATGCTTTAGTTATGATGACTTGGCAAATGGGATTGTTTGGGTAATAGAAAATAAAGAGCGACATCAAAAGCTTTGTGTTAGTGCTTGTGAAACAGTCAAACAAAAATTCACATTAGAATTACAAGCAAAAAATTACTTGTCTTTATATCAAAATATATTAAAAATAAATAGTTAAAAATATGAATGCTATAAAACACCCCTTAAAATATTACTTTTTATGGTTTTGGATACTTCTCCTGACTGCAAGCGTTATTTTATCACCAAGACTAAGTGAAAATGGATTATTAAAGTTTATACGTATAGATGATATATTATTTCCAATTACATTAATAACTATGTTGATTTTTATTTCTGATACTCTTCTTATAAGAAAAGTTATATTTGCATTTATATATTTATATATATTTAATTTTATAGTCCTAATTATAACTCATTACTCAGGCTTAAATAGCGTTTCTATATTAGAAAAAGGGTTACCTTTAGTAAAAAATTTTCAGTATTTAATTTATTTTTGTTTGTGTTTTATTTTGAGTTCTAAATCTAAAAACCTTATAGAATACCAACGTGTATTTATTAGTATTTATATTTGTTTTATTCCCAATTTTTTTCATGGATTATATCAAACAGTTACTTTGAATTTTACAGGTTATTATGGGTTAGGAATTTTAAATGAAATTAGCCCTACCCTTACTGGAGCAGTCTTTTATTTTGCAACTATCATTTGTAGTACAATTATATATTTGATACCGAAAAGAAACTTAAAAGCCATTTATTTATGGATATGCTTTTCTGCCATAAATGTGATATTTACTGCCTTATCTGGATCAAGGGGTGCTTGGTTAGCTTTATTTAGCTACTTACTAGTTGTAGGGATTTACACATTAAAAAATATTATTAGTAGTAATAAAATTAATAAAAGGAATATAAACATTATCATAACTATTGTTACTAGTATATTAGTAGTTTTTCTAGTATTGCTTTTGTTTAGAGATTTTGGGTTAAAACTAGAATCTTTACTAACACAAGTTCCTAGTAGATATTTAAATATAAACGTAGAGCAAGTACAGGATGAGGCTAGAGTTGTTAACTGGTCTTCTGTACTTTCTATGTATGTAGAGTTTGTTCATCAATTTCCATTATTAGGATTATTCGGATTGGGATCAGGTGGAATTTATGAAATTTTTGGTCAGTTGTTAAATGCTGCTGATAGTCAGTTGGTATATACAATTGTAAGCGGTGGATTAATAGGCACGTTGTTGTATTTAAATGCTTTAGTTAAGTTGTATATGTTTGCCAAAAAATACACATCAAAATCTAACATAAAGTTAACCCCTGTTTTTGTAGGTCTATTTTGGTCTTTTATGGTTTTTTCTGTTTCACAAGAAGTATTTAATCTTTCAAAAACGGGAGGATTATTTTGGATATCGTGTGGTTTAATACTAGGAATAGCTTATAGTGATTTTAATTTTAAAAACCAAATAGCGAGTGATATCTGATTGCAAAACATTTCTATTAATCAGTCATTTATAATATTTTAGCAACAAGCAAAAGTTAATATGAATGAATTTGAATCATTACAAGTACAATTTGATGTTATTACAATCACAAAAAATTGTGTTCAAAGAATTACTGAAACTTTGAATAGTGTAAGCTCTCAAACATATCAAAATATTAATCACATTATTATTGATGGTAATTCTTGCGATGAAACTGTAAATACAATTAATAAATTTAGTCATACAAAAAAAATTACACTCTACCAGCAAAATGGTTCTGGTATTGCAAATGCTTTCAATACTGGACTAAGTAAGGCTTCAGGAAACTTGGTAATATTTTTAAATGCAGGAGATATATTTGTTGACCAAGATGTAATTGAAAATATTATTAATTCTTATTTCAAAAATAGCTGGTTGTGGGCATTCGGCGAAACTATATCAATTAGTCGCAAAGGATATTTAAAAAGACATATTAGACAGCATGAGGAATGGCGGCAGGAATTATTTTTATATGGTAATCCTATATGCCATCAATCTACTATTTTTACTAAAGAAATTTTAGATGAAGTGGGATTATATAATGAATTACTTCCTCTAGGAATGGATTATGACTTTAACATTAGAGCTTCTTTAATAGAAGAACCACATCTTCTAAGGTTTCCGATTTCATATTATGAAATTACAGGTGTATCTTCTATGAAAGTATTTCAAGCTTACAAAGCCCATAGTGATATTAGAAAAAGATACTTTATATATACTAATCATCGTAATTTCCAAATTGATACTATTGGCTTTAGTAAGGCAATTAAACGTTTTTTGATGATACCATTAAAGTTATATCTATGAGTATTAAAAATATAGAATATCCAAGCTTAAGTTTAGCTATTCCAGCTTATAACGAAGCTGGTAATATAGAACATTTAATTAGAGAATTTTTGAAAACTGAATATCCAAACTTAATAGAAGTAATTGTGGCTGATGGTGGTAGCATCGATGGGACACAGGATATTATTAATAAATTGTCGTTAGAGGATTCTAGAGTCAAACTACTACACAATCCTTTAAAAATTCAATCGGCTGGTCTAAATCTCATATTGCAAGAATGCACAGGTGACATATTTCTCAGGGCTGATGCTCACTCTGAGTATGCACCAGACTATATAGAACGATGTGTAGAAGCATTATTAGAATCTAAAGCTCTGAATGTGGGAGGCGCACAAAGATTTGTAGCTAAAAATCCCTTTCAGGCTGGGGTAGCACTGGCTTCTAAAAGCTTTTTAGGCAGTGGTGGGGCTAAATACAGAAACCCTAACTATAACGGCTATGCTGATACAGTTTATTTAGGATGTTTTTGGACGAAAGAATTGCGCGATGCTTCTGGGTTTGATATTTCACAAATTACTAACCAAGATGCTGAATTAAACCAAAAATTACTCAATAAGAATCCAAAAGCTATATATATAAGTTCAGATATTTGTGTATGGTATTATCCCAGAAAAACTTGGAAATCTATTTTTATTCAATACTTCAAGTACGGCAGAGGACGTTACTTAACTAGTATTAAACACACAAAGCAACTGCAACTGAGAGGAAAGCTACCATTTTTATTTATATCAGCTACATTGTTGTTATCACTGATTGATTTCATTATTCCTCAGTTATCTCTACATACAGAAGCATTGATTCTGACTGGCTTACTTTTTCCATTCGGGGAAAGTTTACGCACAACTTTAAAATTTAGTAAAAGCTTTACTACAGAGTTATGGCGCGGTAGTGAAGAAGAACTTCCTTCTTATTTAAGTCTGTGGTTTTTCTGTGGAGTTACCTTGCTAACTATGCCAATTGCTCACTTTTCTGGCTACGGATATCAGCTATTTAGGCGTAGATTTCTAAAAGTTACAGGTTGGTGAATCAAAGAGATTATTTCAAACGAGAGTTAAATCTAGCAGCACTGCGCCCAGTCGCAATCCACAAAAACGATCGCCCTCCATCTCTTAATACTCTTACCCATGATTCTGATGGCTGATTTTGAGACGCTACAGCCACAGGTGTAACCACAGTTCCCTGGCCACCCAAAACTATGGTTGCGATCGCTTGCGCCCTCCGTATATGATAATCCGATGTAATCAAATATATATGCTGTAACCTCTGGTCAGCAAAATCTCCTGCCAAAGTCGTGA
The DNA here is from genome assembly GCF_014697105.1 of Anabaena subtropica FACHB-260. Classification (GTDB taxonomy): domain Bacteria; phylum Cyanobacteriota; class Cyanobacteriia; order Cyanobacteriales; family Nostocaceae; genus Trichormus; species Trichormus subtropicus. Next base: position 176,824 of record NZ_JACJRF010000005.1, read on the forward strand.
AATTAGTCACAGTATCCGTTGCTCTACCATCCAAATGCAACTTTGCTTCAGGAACACCATACTGTAAAAATATCTGGCGATTAGCGTCTAAATTCCAAGCAAAATCAGAAACCCAAATATCTAAATTCTGCCGATACTGCCAAAATTGCGCTGCAAACCGCATCCTCTCAGCCGCACCACCCAACACAAAAATAGCCTGTGGTACGGGGGCTTGTTGAAAAGCGATCGCTATCCTCACAGGAATAATACTAGTAAATATTAAGGCGATCGCTAAAATCCATCTCAGTAATTTTAGTTTACCTTTCATGCCCTCAGAGAGTAAAAGAGGAAGAAGGAGAAGAAAATGAAACCGCAACATAGCACTGAGGTGAAAAACTAACCAGAAAAACCATAAGTGGGTAATCCAACCAGATTAGTCTCAACAGCAAACAAGTCACCAGAGTAGAAACTTTTGTCAATCTCTTTCTCACTCATTCCAACGGAAGCACTAGTAATATACAACGTCCGCAAATCTTCACCGCCAAAAGTACAACTAGTAGGACGCTGCACTGGTAACTTGATCTGTGATATCTCCTCACCCTTGGGGTTAAAGCAAATCACACACCAACCGTCCCACATCGCCACCCAGATATTTCCCTGACTATCTATCGTTAACCCATCAGGATAGAAAGATTCACCAGTTAAATCAACAAAAATGCGGCGATTGCTAATTTTACCTGTTACTGTATCAAAGTTGTAAGCATACATTTTCTGCTGTTCAGAATCATTCAAGTAAAACGTCTTTTCATCAGGACTCCAACCTAATCCATTAGAAATCGTCAATCCTGTTTCCATGACTTGTAAAGAACCATCAGGATCGTAACGATAAAGACTAGCTTCAGTTTTCCCAGGAGACGCGGAACCGAACCAAAAACGTCCTTGGCGATCGCACTTACCGTCATTAAAGCGATTATCTGGCTTATCTGCTTCGATCTGGATAATTGGTGTCACTTCACGAGTGTCTAGGTTAAGAAATGCCAAACCATCGCGCTGTGCCATCATCAAGCGATGGGAACTAGTTAGAGCGATCGCCCCAACCACATCTCCCACATCAAAACCTAAATTTTCCCCAGTCGCAGGCTTAAATCTGTTTACCCGATGGTTATAGATATCAACCCAATATAGCCAGTGATGATTTGAGTCCCACACTGGCCCCTCTCCCAAACGAGCGCGAGCCGTTAAAACATTGTTGATTTGATAGTCAATCTGCATATTTCAACAAGAATCCTCTGGTTTAAGCCAGAGGATTTTCAATAGCACCACTAATAACTTTAATCTCATTACGTCCAACTTTTAACATTTATTCAGGTCAACTCTTAACTGCTTCAGCAGTTTCCCAATTTCCTGAAAATTCTCGTCTTTGGTAAGTTTTTGTAGAACTCCAGAGTTACTTTCCATCACAATTTGATTGTAATCATTGATGGCAGCATTCAACTTATTGATATCCACATTCAGAGATTCTTGCTGCTGTTCCGTTTCTGAATCTACTACTAAAGTGCTAGCAGGAACATCTGATGCAGATGCTGATTGATTTTCAGCTAAACCCAATAAAGCACCTACCAATGTTTGCGCTGATGATACAGCAATTCCGGAATTTCCTAGAGAAGCTTGTAGCTGATTAGCTGCTTCTGCTCCATTCGAGCCACCCTGTAAGATAGTGAGAATAATTGCTGATGGATTTTCTTGTTGTCTATTAGCGATCGTTGCATTCAAACAATTCTGAACTTCTCTTGATATCCTCAGACGGCGATCGCTACCAACTTCCGCATTCACCCCAGGCGCTATTTCAGGGGATGACAGAAAATTTGCTGGATTGAAATTATCACCAGAAAATGAGCCAGAATCATCACTACCTCCTGTGATACCAGCACTACCAGCATTTACTCTCACAGGCGTACTCACTAAAGACACCAGCAAAACTAGAACTAGACTAAGAGAAAATTGTTGCTTCTTCATTGCCTTAATTTTTGATGAAATTCTAAGATAACTCAGCAGTTAAAACCGAAAAGTGTACCCTGCACTCAGGGAAAAACCCAGCCCAGTATCAAGGTTGCTAGTAACATCCGTGAAAATAGCGTTGATAACTATGGGTGTGTTCTGGAAAGGAGCAAAAGATGCACCCATGTTGAGACGATTTCCAGTCCAGCTACTTACCAAAGATACTTGAGGTATCACCCTTAAACCTAAACTTGCAAAAAGATTCACAGCATTTTCATTTGCATCTATTGCACCCTTGGAACGAAAAGCACCACTACCAAGACCGACAGAAACAGTCAAAGGCATTTTATTATCAGGACTATCTGGTTGCAATGGAAATGACCTAGTAACTACCCCATAGATGGTATCTTTAGCTCTGTTAACATCTCCCCATTTAATAGGATTTGACCAACCCACAGCTACGGCTGTCCCATCACTAAAGTATTTATGTAGTTTGAAGCCTACACCACCACTATCACCGAAATCAAAATCGTTACCACCACCGACACTGGTAATATTGACATTAACCTCTAGCCCTACAGACTTAGCCGCATCTCCCAACCCAAAACCAACAGACAAAGAACCATCTACCCTGTCTCTACTTCTTTCTAAAGGAAAATACAAACCACCACCAATATAGGCTTGTCCAAAACTTGCACCATATCCAGAAGGAGTCCCCGCAGATGAACCAGGAGAAGCCTTTGTCCGTTCTCCCGGTATCACAATGGGATCAATCAATAGTTCTTGGCGTAATTGATTAGTATCGCCAAAAGTATCTCCTACAGTTCCAGAAGAATCTATTTGAGCAATAACTTGAGGCTCTTGTGGTTGAGATATATTAGCCTGTTCTTTTGCAGGTAATTCTCGATTAATATCTGGATCAGCTAATAAATCTTTACTGAAATTATCATTGCTTGCTAACACATTTGCCGATTCAACTAAAAACTTATCCTCTGCAAAAGAATTGCTAAATGTTTCCGGCTGGACGTTAGCAATAAAACCATCATTAAAACTTACCGAATGGAGTTTAGCCAGATGACGATTTTTTTTATGTGCCAGTAACTTTTGCCTCAGGCTAATCTTTAATTGTTGATGAGATTCAGATTCTTCGGGGTTTTGAGGCGCAGTCAATTTAGCCTGTTGATTTTCCGAAACAATGCTCTCCTTTGCAACTGCCGATTTGTTGGCAACAGCTACAAACATGAGTATAAAAGTAATCAGTCTTGTCCCTAAACTCCAGTAATTAAAGTTAATACGAACGTAGTCAGAAATATCACTACCGTTGATATTTGTGGAGATTTTATCCATCAAGATTTCCTTGTTATCCAAGACTTTACGTAAATATGCTTGCAATTTATACGTAAAATCCCTTAATTGAAAATGGTAATCTTACGGAAATATAAAACCAATTCGCAATTTACAATTTCTTAAGAGAAGGACTAAGGGAACACCGAAAAATTATTCCAAATTGACGGTTAGTAGGGTGCGTCAGTATGAATATTTTCTTGGTATAGCTAGGTTTTCTGGCACTGACGCACCCTACATTTTGGGCATTTTTTGATCTGGAAGTCCCTAAAGTCCTGACTACAAAACTTTCACACCCAATTAAGATATCTTGATTTTTTCAGTTTTCATCTTCTTAAAATTAATTCGAGTCAACTGATAAGCACCTTTAATAGCTAGATTTTCGTAACCATCTGGTGACAAGTCCATTTTGAAAAAGTTTTTCTTTTCAGTCACAAGTAACAATGAAGACGGCTTAACTTGTTGATTAGCTAGATTGCGGATATATTCCACACCCTGTTCTGTTGAATAGATAAAATTTATCCGTTTATGACTGTAAAAAACCACACTTGGCTTTTTGAAACCAACCATCATGATTTCTTCTGTTGGTTGTTGTACTTGGGAGACAACAGCAGATAAATCTCTCAATGGTAGTTGACGTTCTTGATCCATCAAAAACAAAGCAGGCATGGTGACAACAATTAAAAATGCCACAAATGCCAGCAAATTAATACTGATAATATAATGCCAAGAACGGCGTAAGACTAAGGCCGCCACTAGGACTGCACTCACAAGCCATAGCCAACCGCCTATTATTGGTAAACCAGCAGCTTGTAAGTTTTCGCGGAAATTAGGTGCAGCTTGATCGCTTCCCAGTAAGTGGGATAGGTGAAACATTGCTACCGCCAATGCACTTAAAAAGATGACATTTAGCCAACCACTAAGCAGTAAAAAAGAAGATGGGTAACTAACAGATGTCTTGCTGGTGTTTTTACGGCTTGAGAAGAAGTCGCTCCACAACAAAGCGATTAGAATAGCGGCGGCTGGCATTAAAGGTAAGACGTAGCTTGGTAGTTTAGTAACGGCGATCGTAAAGAAACTAAAGACACTGATAAACCAAACGCAGGCAAATAAACCCAATTGCTGGGAGCGTTCTTGTTTAAGCCAGTGCGATCGCTGCCAAAACTTCAGTCGGAAAATTGCTAAAGGTAAATATACTGAATATGGGGCAAAAAATAGCAACACTATCACAAAGTAAAAATACCAAGGAGCCGAGTGACCATTCACTACGTCTGTAAAACGCTCCACATTGTGATAGCCAAAAAACGCATCAATAAAACTCTGGCCATTGCGCCAAATCACCAGCGCATACCAGGGAACAGATAAACCCAAGATGATTAACATCCCTAAGAACAGGCGCATTTCTCGCACTACTGTTCGGAATTGTCCCAAGTACAGCAAAAACGCCAAGATAATGATCCCCGGTAAAACAAAACCTACCGGGCCTTTAGTCAAAATTGCTCCAGCCGTTAGCACATAACAAGCCAAATACCACTTGTTAGGTAATTTTGAATTTGGATTAGTTAATTTTGCAGTGTCAGAGTATCCCAGAAAAAAGCATAACAAGGCTGATGCGATACACCCAGTTAGCAGCATATCGGAGACACCGGTTCTTCCCCAGACAATCATTTGGGCATTGAGTCCCATCAGACCTGCGGCTACACCAGCTGTTAAATAGCGGCGAGTCGGCTGTGTCACTTGCTCTAACTCATCTTTTTTAGCCAAAGACCACTGTACAGTGTAAAAAGCTAAAGCCACTAATCCCATTGCTGCAAGTGCTGAGGGTAAACGTACTGCCCACTCATTCACACCAAACACAGCATAGGCGATCGCTTGACACCAATAAAGTAGCGCAGGTTTATCAAAACGAGTTTCACCATTGAAAAATGGCGTAATCCAATCACCCGTCACTAACATTTGCCGGGAAGCTTCAGCAAATAATGGCTCTGTTTCGTCAACCAAGCCAACACTGCCTAAATGCCATCCATAGCCTATCCAAGCAATGAGAATCAACCACAGAATTGAGGCAGTCACAGCAAGGGCTGGACGCTTTACTATACTATTGAACCACTGCTCAACAGTGTCAAGAACGCTCAATTTTAACCTCATTAGTCACTGGTCATTAGTCAATAGTTATTAGTCAATAGTCATTAGTCAAGAGTTATTGGCTCTTTGACCAAACTGAATACTTAGTGCTAAGTATTCAGTTTTAATTCAGCACCCATAATTTTATTTTTCATTGTGAACTATTAACTGGTTACTTGTTGCACTAATCATAAGTCGTTCAACGACTATGTTTTGTTCTTGAGTATTTATACTTTTTCACTATAGACCGTTGACTGTTGACCTTTGACCAATGACTATTGACTAAGAACTAACACCCATTCTTGGCTTTGGGAATTCCAACTGGGCTGGGATGTTTCACCGACGACATAAGGCCCCCAGTAACGCCGCGAACCATCTTGGGCAAAGGCTACTAAGACATCGCCTTTGTCTAGTTTCAAGCTGCCATTTGGCAAGGAAAGAATTAAACCTTTTTCACTGCCTTCTTGGGGATCAAAATCCCAATGAGCAGGAATATCAGCTTGTTTGGTAGTCGAGCTTTTATTACCTGATTGCCGAGGCAATAGAGCTAATCTCACAGGTTGTTCTGTTTGATTACTCATTCGCAGTTTCCCTGGAATCTTGGTATTACCAGCCAAGGACTGACGTGCAGCCAAGATAGAATTTGTTTGCTCGCTTTTCTGGACTGGGGAATTATTTGGTATCTCTGTTGTATTTGTGACTTCAGTAGAGCTACTCGGTAGTGCCAAATTAGTTTCTAATTGGGGCATATCAATAGATATACCTGAAGATGTATCTGGATCTGTAGCTTCAAATGATACTGTCATCTCCCAACAACCCACAAGTAACCCCAGTAGACCCAAGGCGCAAGCTGTCACCGCAGCATTACGATACACTGAAGATTTCATATTGATATTGATTTTAGAAATAATTATTTGTGTAGGCTTGACCAAATACTAGCCTATTCTGACTAGGGATAATCAAACAAAATTGCTTATTCCCTTGGTATGGACTTCTGTAAAAATTTGCTCAGTTATGTAGCATAAATGTCATTTTTACCAAAAACCGGGAGCATGAATAATTACCTAACTTATCCACCATAAAAGCTATGAAAAGCTGAATTATGCTAGAAGTAACGTATGATTTTTGTGAATAAAAAGGTAGCTTGTAATACATTGACTATATATTTATGCGTAAAAATACAACAATATTTTTTGGAGAGTCGGTAATTTGCGGCACAGGCTATTTTCCCTCAAAACCACAATTTGAGCAACAGAGGATTGTTTACATTTCTTAATGTTTTTCCCCAGCATCTTGGTATTTTATACTAAATTGATAGACTTTCCCTAGCTGCCAATCATCTCCCAACAACCTCATCAATGCAAAACACTCGTCTTAACAACTTATTCGATGCCATTGCTAGGCAGTTGGGGCAATGGTTTTTGAATCCTTGGCGGCGGTTGTCGCTGCTACTGATTAGTTTTTTATTAGGCATTTTTCTAGGTACAGTAATTTCGACAACAGCAGGACAAAGGTCAGAACTAGATGTTGTTATAGCCGGATTTTTAGTATTTTTGACAGAGGTTACTAGCAGAATATTTTACAGTCAAAGCTTTTTTGCTAGGCGATCGCTCTTGGTAGAATCTCTGAACCTCTTAAAGGTCGGGTTCATTTACAGCTTGTTTATTGAAGCCTTTAAGCTGGGATCGTAGAAATGGAGCAAGAAGCGCAAGCAGCAGCTTTAGGGGATACATCCAGAGCTAAAGCTTTTGGGATCACCCAGGCAAATGTAGAGGAAATGATGCAAGAGCGATCGCATCTTTTACAAGCTGTGCTACCAGCTTTTAATCAGTTTTGCCAAACTAGTCTCAAAATACCACCAGAGAAGATGTTACCAGTGTTGTGGGACTTGTGGCTACCACTGGGGATCAAAATAGCAGCACAACATCAAAAGTTAAAGCGTCCCTTTATTCAAGGAATTTTGGGTAGTCAAGGAACTGGTAAAACTACAACTTCCCTGGTGATTGGATTAATTCTCCAGCAGTTAGGATATCGTACCTTGAGTTTATCTTTAGATGACTTGTATAAAACTTATAGCGATCGCCTAACTTTATTAGAACAAGACCCACGTTTAATTTGGCGTGGTCCACCAGGAACCCATGATATTGACTTAGGCTTAGATGTACTAGAACAAGTCCGCCAAGGAAAAAGTCCAGTAATTGTTCCCCGCTTTGATAAATCTGCTCATGCAGGTGCAGGCGATCGCACTACTCCAGATATCATCACAGGAGTTGATATTCTCATCTTTGAAGGATGGTTTGTTGGTGTCCACCCAATTGATCCCAGGGTTTTTAGTTGCGCCCCACCACCGATTATCACAGATGAAGATAGAGCCTTTGCTCGTGATATGAATCGTCAGCTAAGTCAATATTTACCACTGTGGGAGAAATTGGACAGTCTAATTTTGTTATATCCTACTGATTACCGTTGTTCTCTGGAATGGCGCAAACAAGCCGAACAAAAAATGATTGCTACTGGTAAAGCCGGAATGACAAATCCACAAATAGAAGATTTTGTCAATTATTTTTGGCGATCGCTCCATCCAGAATTATTTATTAAACCCTTATCTCAATCTGCTGAAATAGTCGATTTAGTAATTGAAATCCACCCTGATCATACATTTGGTAAAGTTTACCAACCGGAATTCGGAATTCAGAAGAATCTATTCTCAACCTCTAGCTAGGCGATGGTGAGAATTTAAGAAATAAATAGGAGAGGATGACTGTTTAATGTATAGTTGACAGCGATCGCGTCCGGTCATTTTAGCTTGATATAGTGCGCGATCGGCTGTGTCAATAATTTCTTGAAAATCAGAGTTGGGTGCAGGAATTTCTGTAGCTACTCCAGCACTTAAGGTGACACAAGTATTAACTTGAGAACTTATATGCGGAATTGCCAGTTCCCGCACAGCAGCGCAGATTGTGGTAGCTAAATGAATAGCTCCGTCAGGATATGTTCTGGGTAAGATAACTGCAAATTCTTCGCCACCATAACGGGCAACTACATCAGCCGGACGATTAACACTGTCTTGGATAGCTTTTGCTACCAATTGTAAACAGCGATCGCCTGCCCGATGACCATAGGTATCGTTGTACGCTTTAAAAAAATCAACATCACAAAGAATGAGAGACAAAGGTAGTTGATCCCGTGCCATACGCTGCCATTCTTGAGCGAAATATTCTTCAAATTTGCGGCGGTTGGCTACTTGAGTTAACTCATCAATCGCCACTAACCTTTGTAATTCTCGGTTAGCCGCTTCTAGTTTTTGTTGGAGATGAGATTGCTGAATTAAACGTTTGACCCGTTGACGCAAAACCGGCCAGTGAATTGGTTTGGTGACATAATCAATTGCTCCCACCTCAAACGCACGGTCAACTGATTCTTGATCTTCCAATCCCGTAATCATTAACACTGGAGTGTACTTACCATCATCTAGTGACTGCAAACGAGTGCAACACTCGAAACCATCAAGGTCAGGCATAATAGCGTCCAACAGTACGATATCAGGTTGCAGTTCTTGGAAAACGCTTAAAGCTTCTCTGCCATCTTCAGCCTCGGCGGTGCGATAGCCTTCACATTGTAGAGAAAGCCGCAGCTGCGATCGGATGAATGGTTCATCATCAACAATGAGAATTAGGGATTGACCTTCTGGAACCGTAGCGTTCATGATATCTCCTGATTAATTTCTTTCTGCAAAGCTGTTTGGACTAGTTCATACTCTTGACGTAATTGTGAGCCAAGTTCTACACAACCGTCTAAATTTTGACTGCGGCCTTTAGCTTCTAGCAGTTTACAAAGTTGTGCTAAAAAAACTGCCCCAACTGAGCCACTGCTAGATTTAAATTTGTGGGCTGTCTTCCAGATATCCTGGGTATTTTCTCTGGCAATTGCTACATTTATCTCTTGGATTAATTTCGGGGATTCAGTGAGATAACAGTTGATTAATTCAGCAAATGCTAATTTATCTCCTCCTAACATATCCCGTAATGCTTGTAAGATTTTTGTATCTATCGTTGCAAATTTTAAATTATTAATCTCTTTTGATGTCTGATTTTGGCTACTGATTATTTGCGGTGATATCTCCGTATCAATATCTAGAGAAGCAGCCTCGCTTAGTGCTTTGGATAACTCTTCAAGTTGCAGGGGTTTACTAATGTAGTCATTCATACCAGCAGCTAGACAAGCTTGGCGATCGCCCCGCATGGCATTGGCTGTCATCGCAATAATATATGGAGGAGAACTAGCACCCCAAGTTTGACGAATGATTTGGCTGGCTTTTAATCCATCCATTTCCGGCATATTCACATCCATCAGCACTAGATCGTAGACTTGACGTTGTAAAGCTTCCAGCACTTCTAGTCCATTAGCCACTACATCTGCTCGATAACCCAATTTTTTCAGCATCAGTAAGGCAACTTTCTGATTCACAACTATATCTTCTGCTAGCAAAATCCGTAGAGGTGTTTGCTCTGCCAAACATGAATTGATTGGCAAAGAATCAGCAGTCACAACATTAGCGCGAATTGGTAGATTTCCCAAAGCAGAGGTTAAGACCTCATAGAGTTGAGACTGTTTAATTGGTTTATTTACACAGGCTGCAAATTCAAGATCACTCAAGTCAATATCTGGTTTACCCCAAGAAGTCAAAATCACCAAGGGTAAGTTTTGATAATTAGGGCGCTGACGAATCTGGTGTGCTAGGGTGATACCGTCCATTTCTGGCATCTGTACATCTAAAATAGCAATATCAAAGGGTATTCCTTGATCAAGTAGCACTAAAGCTTCAGTACCAGATTGGGCAGTGTAAGTTTCCATCTGCCAAGACTTGGCTTGTAATCTTAAAATCTGGCGATTGGTAGGGTTATCATCGACAATTAATAACCGCCTACCGATTAACGGGACTGGGGAAGTCTTGGAAGTTTCTAAATCTGCATGAGCAACCACGGGAACAGTCATAGAAAAATAAAAGATGGAACCCGTAGTCACAGAAGTAGATGAGACTAAGTTTCTGGCTTGCCATCCAGGGGGAGGATTCCCACCAACACAACCCCGACTTTCTACCCAAAGATTGCCACCCATCATTTCGCCCAATCTTTTACTGATCACAAGTCCTAGCCCCGTCCCCCCATATTTTCTGGTCATTGAGGCATCGGCCTGGACAAATGGTTGAAATAATCGTTCCATTGCCTCAGGGGCAATACCAATGCCTGTGTCTTTGATGGTAAAGAGAATTTCGCAGCCATTTTTGGCTTTGCGACTGGAAAATGACTGGCTACGCACAGAGACGACAACTTCTCCTTCATGGGTAAATTTGATGGCGTTATTCAGGAGATTTGTTAATATTTGTCGCAGGCGAGTGACATCTCCGAGGATTTGGGCGGGTACTTGGGGATGAATTAGATAAGCCAGTTCAATATCTTTTTGGGCAGCTTTGGCAGCTAAGAGGTCAACTACTTGCTCTACACAAGTTCTCACCTCAAAAGGTTGTTCTTCCAGTTCTAACTTACCAGATTCAATTTTTGAGAAATCCAGAATGTCGTTAATGATGCTCAACAAAGCATCACCGCTATTCAGAACTGTTTCTACAAAGTCTCGCTGTTGGGGTGTCAAGTTAGTCTCCAGTAGCAATCCTGTCATGCCGATAACAGCATTCATGGGTGTACGAATTTCGTGGCTCATCATGGCCAAAAATTCGCTTTTTGCCCGATTGGCTGCTTCTGCTGAACGTTTTGCCTGTTCTAGGGCAAAGTTTTTGATGGTGAGTTCTTGCCGTTGCTGGGTTTCTTGCTCTAATAACTGGGCTTGGGCTAAGGCTATGCCCAGTTGAGCGGCTACTGCTTCTAGTAATTCCACTTCCTCTGGAGTCCACTGACGGAAATATCTACACTGGTGTAGACAAATGGCACCGTTGGGTTCTCCCTGATAAGAAGTGCGGATGGCTAATATGGACTTTACCCCAATGTCACAACAGCTAGGTACTGATGTCTGAAGTAAAGGATCTATGTAGACGTTGGCAGAGGCGATCGCTTTATCTTGTGCCATCATCTGTAAAATGTGATGATTGCCATTTGTGGTGAATTCCCATTTCTGCATTGAGCAGTAATCGTGAACATTATTATATTCAGCAACTAGGGGAATCCGGGTTTCGGGATCACTAATATAAGAATGTATCAAACAGCGATCAACTCCAAATGCTTGCCCGATTTGCGTCGCAGCAGTTTCAAAAATTTCTTTACTATCCAGACTCTGACGAATTTTCTGGGTAATTTTTTCGAGTAACAGGGTGCGGTGTAATTGTCGTTGTAATGCTTCTTTTGCTTGTACCGATTCGCTAATATCTTTGATGGAACCAACCATCCGCACTGGTTTACCCTGTTCATCCCATTGAGCGATCGCATGAACCAGCACCCATTTATAGCTACCATCACAGCAAACTAAACGATGCTCTACCACACAATTAGGAATTTTACGATTGAGATAATTTCGCTTAACAGTGAGGACTCGTTCATAATCATCAGGATGGATGTGACTAATACAATCTTCATTAGTGCCAATGGGTTCATAGTTTGGTTCTTTGACCAATTCTGCCCACTGCACTGAGCGAAAAGTTTGATTTGTGATCATGTTCCAATCCCAAATCGCATCTTGATTACCTTTAATGACTAATTGCCAACGTTCTTCACTTTGTCTGAGGGCTTCTTCAGCTTGTTTACGTTCAGTAATATCAATGGCAATTCCGCCAATTAGGCACTGTTCAGGTTTACTGGAGATGGGAAATTTATAAACCAAAAAATCTCGAACTGTTCCATCAGCGCAGGGTGCAGCCTCCACAGCTTCCATTACTTGCTGAGTATGAGCAACCACTTGAATGGTTTCTAGGAAACTTTGAGCAAATCCGGGTTCATAGATATCAAAAATGTTTTTGCCTATGAGTTCTGGTGTTGGCAATTGAAAAGTCCGCAGATATGTTTCGCTGAGATAAACAATTGTGCCATCCCCATCTGTAATCCAAGCAGGTGTAGGACTGTTATTCATGAAGGCTTGAAAACGCTCTTCGCTACGTCTTAGCAATAATTCAGCGTGTTTGCGTTCAGTGATGTCACGATTCACGCTAATTGTCGCCACAGTTTGTCCTAGTTCATCTTGCAAGGCGACTATAGTTGTTTCACAAATGCCTTCGCTACTATCTTGACGAACAAAGTTAATTTCTCCTGACCAGCGTCCTTGTTTGGTGATGTCTGCAAAAATTGCGTCATTTAATGCTGCATCTTCTTCTGGTTTATATAAAATACTGATAGTTTGTTTTCCACAGATATCATCTTTGCTATAGCCAAACATCCTCTCTGCGGCTGGATTCCAGTCCAAAATTTGCCCCTGTAAGTTGGCGATGATGACGCCATCATACATATTTTCAAAAGTGAGGGCTTGCCTCCGCAAAGCAGCTTCGGCTTGCTGGCGTTCGCTAACATCAGTTTGAATCCCAATAAAGTGGCTTAAGTTACCGTTTTCGTCATATATAGGCGAGATACTTAATTGATTCCAAAACAAAGTACCATCTTTGCGATAGTTACGCAGAATCACTTTGCAATTTTTGCCTGCTTTGAGAGCTAATCGCAGTTCGTTGAGTGGAGGCTGCTGGTTGTCTATACCTTGCAAAAAACGACAGTTCTGCCCAATGACCTCTGTAGCTTTGTAGCCTGTAATTTGCTCAAAGGCAGAATTGACATAAATCACCGGATAATTTGGCAGTCTAGCATCGGCAATGATAATGCCATTACTGCTGGCGGCTAGCGCTCTCTCCCGCAATCTCAAAGTTTCTTCAACTAGCTTCAGGTCGGTAATATCAACCATGAATCCCCGCAACATTACAGGAGTTCCATCAACTTGCACTACATTGGCAATTTCCCGCAGCCAGACAACTCTGCCATCAGCTGCTAACATTCGATATTCAAATTCATGATTTTCACATCTGGCTGTTGCTTCTTGGGAAAATCTGACAGCCCAATCTCGGTCATGGGGATGGAGATGATTTATCCAAAAATTTTCCTCGTACCATTGGGTGACAGAATATGCCAATAAAGTTTCTACTTGCGGCCCGACGTAGGTAAAATTCCAGGTTTTTAAATCGACTTCCCAAGGTATAACTTTGACCGTTTCTAATAACTCTCGCAAATGGGTTTCGCTGGCACGCAGAGCGATTTCTATCTTTGTTTGCTCTTCAATTCTGTCAGCTAGTTCTTGGTTGATTCTGCCAATCTGATAATTGCTCAGTTTGGTGGCTTGAGCAAAATAAATCAGTAGTGTGACAACTCCAGCATTGAAAATTCCTGCTACTAATACAAATGTTGGTAGAGGTGAGAATAAATTTGTTAATAGCTCTGGTGTTGGATAAATCTGCAATTGCCAAGTAACTTTGTGAAAGTCAATGTTCACCACTTGTTGCCAGGATGGCGGCATAAGTGACTGTGTATCTTGGCTATAAATTAATTTTTTGCCGTCATATATCCGAATTTTGTAACCCTGCGGTATGTGCAGAACTGAATCAAAAAACTGTTTAACTTCAAAAACTCCTATGATTGAGCCATCAAATTTATCTCGCATCCATAAAGGTACACAAGCTAAAAATACGCGATCGCCTTGGATGAGGTTAATTGTGCGAGTTAACGTAGTTTGATGGCTCTGCCGTGATTTGACTAACGCAGTCCGTTGTTGAGATGTTGGACTCTGGGCGAAATTTTTTGCTAAAGAAACAGTCCGAAGCACACGCAATGATGGATCAAGCAATTCGATGGCTTGATAGCCCCCGTAATCTTCAAGATACGCTTGTGCTTCTAGTTCCCATTGTCTCTGGGAAATGCCACCGTGAATTTCCCAATGTTCCGCCATCCGTTCCAATGCCAGAATGCGAGTATTCAGTTGTGTTACTAATTCGGTTTTGGTGGCGATCGCTTGTTGTTGAATTAGCTGTTGAATACTCATTTGCTCTTCGGCTACTAATCTCAGCCACAGCATAACCACCACAAATAGAATGACAATGCCAACCAGCAACGGCAGCAAATTTTGTTTGCTAAAAAAGTTCACTGAATTACATCGGTGATATTTGTGCTGCCTATTCACTTATTCAACCTCCAGCACTTTGGGCATTGGTTCTACTACTTACCACTAGTCTTTTATTTGTATGTCAATAAAAATACTAATAACAACAGGACATTCACTTAAATTATTTTCTGGTAAAACCGAGATTGGAAATCCACCTCAAGTCCAATATTTTTTACATAGAAATATTTATTGGGAATTATGTATAAAATTTGTAAACAGAATAGTAATTTATCCCTGCTTAATTCACAATCAAAGTTTATTTAACTTTAACATTTATATAATTCTTTAATTTTAAAGTTATTAATTTAAAATATAAATAATCAATCAAAAATATAGCCATTAAGCTGTTATTTGCTGCCTTAAATAATTATTTTTTCTACTAAATATTTGTGATCTCCATGATTGTAATATTATATCAATCATAAATTATTCAAAAAAGTTAAATAAATTTTCACTTTATATTCTTCATGGAAAATTGATTATTTACAGTAATTTTCATCTAGATGCGGTACATTATCCTAGCTTCTAGCCTCTCTTCCCTATAAAAATCTACTGTAACTAATCGAAGAAAGCTGTATATTATGGAATACCTGGTAATAGGAGAATGGGAAGAGAGAGTAAGGAGTACAGGTATATGTAGAGTGAGCTTCCCGCAGAATACAATACGATAAAAACTATTGACTATTTATGCCATGTAATATATCAGTGTCTTGAATGAATGGTCTTGACTAAATCGTAAAAAGGCTGCCAATTATCTTCCTGAGCAATTGGTTCCCAAACTTCTTCAACTACGGGTCTTAATAATGCAGTTTTTGGGTTGTGATCAGCAAGAGTGTGACTAATTACATCCATTTTTTCAGGATAGAAATCATTCAAAATTTTATGGTAAAGTACACACCAATTATCAAAAATTGCATCTGTGCCTGATGGAGGAAGAATGTCTGAACTACTTAATACGAGTCCTGGCTCATCTCTCCATTTAATTGAAAATGTGCGAGCCATCTCATAAAAGAACTGATGATAGCCAACTTGACTCTCTTGCAAAAATTTGATGGTGAGACTTAAAAGTTCATCGGCTTCTGGGGTATCCAATTGCTCAAAGCCAAGTTTTTTCAACATCAAAGAGCGATATTCTGCATGACAGTACTCGCTAAATTTAGCTAATCCTGCCTCCATGTCAGCCTGATCAATTACTGCTCTTAATGGTACTTGGAGCATTTCCAAATTCCATTGACAAATACTTGGTTGTTGAATATAAGAGTAGCGTCCGTAATAATCAAAGTATGCGGCTGTGAAGTAGGGATTATAAGTAGGAATAAAGGCATAGGGGCCGTAGTCAAAGCTTTCCCCAGTAATTGACATATTATCAGTATTGAGAACTGCATGACAAAAACCTGCGGCCATCCATTGGGCAACTAGTTCGGCTACTCGTTGAACTAATTCTGCATAAAATAAAGCATATTTATCTGATTCATTAACTAAGTGTTGATAATAATGCTCAATTACATGATCTAACAGTTTCTTGATTAAATCTGAGCGTTGAAAATAGTGCAGACGCTCAAAAGTCCCGAAGCGGATGTGAGACTTGTTCATTCTCACCATCACAGATGAACGGGTTGGTGAAGGTTCATCACCCCGCCACAAAGCTAAACCTGTTTCAATCATTGTGAGACAGCGAGAAGTACGCACGCCTAGCTGGTGTAGTGCTTCTGCGGCTAAAACTTCCCGCACACCACCTTTGAGTGTCAACATTCCGTCACCACCACGAGAATAGGGTGTTCTACCAGAACCTTTTGTGCCAAAGTCGTACAATTCGCCATCAGTACCGCGAACTTGTCCATACAAAAAGCCCCGACCATCACCTAAATTGGGATTATACTCACCAAATTGATAACCGTGATAACGTAGTGCCAAGAGTGGTTTACGCCCTTGAAATTGACCAAAAGCCGCGATGAAATCTTCATCTGTCACACTTTGGGGGTCTAGTCCTAATCTTGGTAGTACTGCGTCATTACGCCAACGTAGAGTGAGCTGGGGAAATTCGGCGGCCGTCACCTCATCGTAGTAATCGTTACCCAAAGACTGCAAAGCTGGTTCATAGTTGAGGGCAATCAGAGGATTGTGATGATTATTGGTATTGGAAGTTTCCGCTAAAGTCATTGATAAGCCAATCTTAATTGATTCTTCCCTCAATATTATCGTTCTGCGGAAGTTCTTGTGAATTGCAACGTTTAATTTGCAATTCCAGTGAGTATAAAATGATTTTGTATCCCTTTTATGATCGAGGTGGCATTGATAAAGGATTATTTTGGCAGATTTTGGCTAGTCTGCAACGGGTAGCTATTGGTTACTCTTTAGCCGCCGTGATTGGTATTGCTTTAGGCATTGCGATTGGTGTGAATAAAACCATGTCTAAAGCTTTAGATCCTCTGTTTCAATTATTGCGAACTGTACCACCTTTAGCTTGGGTGCCGATTTCTTTAGCAGCTTTAAGACAAAACGAACCCGCCGCCTTGTTTGTCATCTTTATCACCGCAATTTGGCCGATTCTAATTAACACGGCTGTAGGTGTAAAAGAAATTCCCCAAGACTATAACAACGTTGCTAAAGTGCTGCAACTTTCCAAAAAAGACTATTTCTTTAACATCCTCATTCCTGCTGCTTTACCCTACATTTTTACAGGTTTGAGAATTGCCATCGGTTTAGCTTGGTTAGCAATTATCGCTGCCGAAATTGTCATGTCAGGTATTGTCGGTATTGGTTTCTTTATCTGGGATGCCTATCAGAACAACTACATCAGCGAAATTATTTTGGCACTAGTCTACATCGGTGTAGTGGGTTTATTACTCGACAAACTCATGGCTTGGATTCAAAACCTAATTTTACCGACAGAACAGAAGTAAGAGAACACCAAAAAATAAATTATCCGCAATTGATGGTTGGGTAGGGTGTGTCAGTATGAATAATTTCTAAGTATAGTTAGGTTCTGTCGCACTGACGCACCCCACAGTTTAGATATTTTTGATCTGAATATACCTAATTGATGGTTGATGATTAACGGTTAACAGTCAACAGTTAACCGTTGATGCTGAATATCAAATTATCCCTTATTAGTTATGTTTATAAAACTTATTCCCACAATTTAACTTTTTCATGGGAGGAAACTAATGATAAACATTGATTTATTACAATGATTATTCATTTCCATAAAGAATAAAAATTACTAATCAATCGCTTCAGGAATTAGCATTTTACTAATTTATTTTTTCAAGTAAACATAAGAGATAAGAAAACTCGCTCCACACAATATATTTTAGGATAAAACTAATGGTCGCACTCACACAGCTTAATCAAATTATTACCAACCCTGGACGATTAACAGTTGAAACCGTGGAAATTGCCCCTCAAACAACTGCTATTCGTTGCCTAGATTGGGATAGAGAAAGGTTTGATGTTGAGTTTGGTTTAAGGAATGGCACAACTTATAATTCTTTCTTAATTAAAGGTGAAAAAATTGCCTTGATTGATACTTCTCACCGCAAGTTTGAGCAGTTATATCTGGAAATAATTACAGGATTAATCGACGTAAATCAGATCGATTATTTGATTGTTAGTCACACTGAACCAGACCATAGTGGATTAGTTAAAGATATTTTGCAATTAGCTCCTAATATTACTGTTGTTGGGGCTAAAGTAGCTATAAAATTTTTAGAAGATATGGTTCACCAGCCCTTTAAATCAATGCTGGTGAAAAGTGGAGAACGGCTAGATTTGGGCAACGGTCACGAATTAGAATTTATTTCTGCGCCTAACTTACATTGGCCTGATACAATCTTCACTTATGACCATAAAACTAGCATTCTTTACACCTGCGATGTGTTTGGAATGCACTACTGCGATGATCACACTTACGATGAGAATTTCACTGTAATAGAAGAAGATTTTGCATATTATTATGACTGCCTCATGGGGCCAAATGCGCGGTCTGTATTGGCAGCTTTAAAGCGGATTGAAAAGTTAGAAATAGAAACAATTGCAACAGGGCATGGGCCTTTACTAAAAAACTATATTTCGGAATGGATTGGGCGTTATCAAAATTGGAGTTTAAGTCAAGCTACAACAGAGGCATTCGTCGCTTTATTTTATGTGGAAGATTACGGTTATAGTGAGAGCTTAGTGAGAGCGATCGCCTCCGGTATTGCAAAAACAGGTGTGGCAATAGAATTAGTAGCTCTGAATGATGCCGAACCCCAAGAAATCAGAGAATTAGTTGCACAAGCGGCTGGTTTAGTGATTGCAATGCCTCCCCAATCTTGCGTTGTAGTTCAAGCAGCTTTAAATACTATTTTGGCTGCTGCTCACAATAAGCAAGCAATTGGTTTATTAGAGTCGGGAGGAGGAGAAGATGAACCCGTTTATCCCTTACGTAATAAGTTTCAAGAATTAGGATTAATTGCAGCCTTTCCCCCTATTTTAGTTAAGGAAACTCCCACCAAAGTCATAGAGCAACTGTGTGATGAAGCAGGAACGGATCTAGGGCAATGGTTGAACCGCGATCGCACAATCAAACAAATCAAATCTCTCAATAGCGAAATCGAAAAATCTTTAGGGCGGATTAGCACAGGATTGTATATTATCACCGCCAAAAAAGGAGACGTTCAAAGTGCAATGCTGGCTTCTTGGGTGACACAAGCAAGTCTTAACCCCTTGGGAGTAGCGATCGCAGTTGCCAAAGACAGAGCCATTGCATCCTTAATGCAAGTAGGCGATCGCTTTGTATTAAACGTCTTGGAAGAAGGCAGATATCAAGGATTAATGAAACATTTCCTCAAGCGTTTTGCTCCCGGTGCAGATCGCTTTGCTGGAGTCAAAACATATCCGGCTGCTACCAATGAATCGCCTATTCTAGCTGAAGCTTTAGCTTACATGGAATGTGAAATCACCAGCCGCATGGATTGTGGAGATCATTGGGTGATTTATAGCACTGTTCAAACTGGACGAGTTGCCGAGGTAAATGCACTCACCGCCGTTCATCACCGCAAAGTCGGCAATCATTACTAAGTTTGTCAGTTGTCAGTTGTCCAATCTCCTCTCCTCACAAACAGCTATGTACAATCCTGCTGAACATAACTCAATCCCCATGTACGAAATCAATCGGGGACGTATCGTGCGAAGCTTGGAATTTATCCAAGATGTGATAGTGATTTGTCTGTGTATTGGTTTATTTAGCTTCATGGTAATTCAGGTGAGAGATATGTTTCTCTCCTTACTTCCACCCCTAAATTTTAATGCTGTCACTGCCGATATTCTCTTTTTACTAATCTTAGTTGAGTTATTTCGACTGCTGATTATTTACCTCCAGGAACATCGAGTATCTATTGGGGTAGCTGTGGAAGTTGCTATTGTTTCGGCATTAAGAGAAGTGATTGTTAAAGGTGTTTTAGAAACAAATTGGACTCAGATTTTAGCGACTTGTGCCTTCTTATTAGTTCTAGGAGTCTTATTAATTCTGCGAGTTTGGCTACCCCCCACCTTTGAAGGTATTGATCCTGAACAAGCAATATCTAAACGCCATAATAATCGAGTCAAATCGAAATTAATAGAAACTAACAGCCATTAAATCAATTCGCAATTCGCAGCCCATATCAAGAGAGGTTACGATGTCTGCTAATACTGTAACGACCAATCGTCAAAGAGATGTTCAGGTTGCTGAAATTGGTAAGAATACATTAATTTTGCGATCGCGGACTTGGGAGCGACTAAAATTTGAGGTTGAGTATTCCCGCCAAAAGGGAACTACAGCTAATTCTTATCTCATCCAAGCCGATAAAAAAGCTTTAATTGATCCCCCTGGTGAATCTTTTACGGAAATTTACCTCCAGGAACTAGGGCAACATCTAGATTTCACCACCCTAGATTACATTGTTCTCGGTCATGTCAACCCGAACCGCAGAGCTACTTTACAAGTATTGCTCTCTCAAGTTCCACAAGTCACATTAATTTGTTCTCGCCCTGGGGCTAATGCACTCAAAGCGGCTTTTCCTGAGTGGGAGTCACGCATTCAAGCTGTGCGCTCTGAAGATACTCTAGATTTAGGACAGGGACATCATCTCACATTTGTGCGCGTACCAACTCCCCGTTGGGCTGATGGACTCTGCACTTATGATTCAGCTACCAAGATTCTCTATACAGACAAATTTTTTGGTGCGCATATTTGCGAAGATACTTTATTTGATGAAGACTGGAAAACTTTAGACGCGGAACGGCGTTACTATTTTGACTGTCTCCATGCACCCCAAGCCAAACAAGTTGAAGTTGCTTTAGAAAAATTCTCGGTTTTCCCCGCCAAATCTTACGCCCCTGCTCATGGGCCAGTTGTGTGTTACAGCCTCAGCCGCTTTACTTATGATTACCGCCAATGGTGTCAAGGGCAGAAATCTCAAGAATTAAGTGTGGCGTTGCTTTACGCTTCTGCTTATGGAAACACAGCAGTTTTGGCAAATGCGATCGCTCAAGGTTTAATTGAAAATGGAGTTAATGTCGAATCTATTAACTGTGAACTAGCTGATACCGCCGAAATTACCCGCATTGTCGAAGCTAGTGATGGATTTATTATTGGTTCACCCACTTTAGGCGGCCATGCACCGACTCAAATTCAAACTGCTTTAGGAATAATTCTAGCCACAGCAGCGAAAACCAAATTAGCCGCAGTATTTGGTTCTTACGGCTGGAGTGGAGAAGCCATTGACTTACTAGAAAACAAACTCAAAGATGCCAATTATCGTTTAGGGTTTGAATCAATTCGCGTCCGCTTCACTCCTACAGCCGAAGTTCTTCAACAATGTCAACAAGCCGGTGTAACCTTTGCCCAAAACTTGAAGAAAACTAAAAAATTGCGGACTACCCGCCAAGTTGTTACAGAAACCCATGTAGATCGTACCGAACAAGCAGTAGGGCGAATTATTGGTTCTTTATGTGTAGTCACAACTCATGATGAAGACACCCACAAAGGCGTTTTAACTTCTTGGGTATCTCAAGCCACCTTTAACCCTCCAGGAATCATGATTGCGATCGCTGATGAACAGAACGCAGATTTAATGTGTCATTCCGGCGATAAATTTGTGCTGAATATTCTCAAAGAAGGTAGAAATGTCCGCCGCTATTTTTCCCGCCAAAGCACTTTAGGAGATAACCCATTTATCAATCTTTCTACAAAAGTTGCTGTTAATGGTTGTCTCATTCTCACCGAAGCATTGTCCTATTTAGAATGCACAGTTCAAAATCAAATTAAATGCGGTGACAGATGGTTAATTTACGCAGTAATAGATAACGGCGAAGTCCTTGAAAACGAAGGATTAACCGCCCTCGAATACCGTAAATCAGGCAGCTATTTTTAATAAAACTCCGCGTCCCTCTGCGCCTACCACCCTGCGGGTTCGCTCTTAGCGTTCTCGTAGAGTAGCCGAAGCGTCTACAGCGTTCCTCCGCGTTAAAAACTCCTCCCCAAATTACTATGCCTACATTTGTTGCTGTTGATCAAATTGACAAAGTATTTAACCTCACTGGCGGTGGTCAATATATCGCCCTCAAAGGAATTGATCTGCAAATTAAAAAAGGAGAATTTGTTTCTTTAATTGGTCACTCCGGTTGCGGTAAATCGACTTTATTAAATATGATTGCTGGCTTGGATTTACCAAGTGAAGGTATTGTGACTCTGGAAGGACAAAGAATTACTAAGCCAGGGCCAGATAGGATGGTAGTATTCCAAAATTATTCCTTGTTGCCTTGGCGGACGGTACGAGAAAATATTACTCTCGCTGTAGATTCAGTCATGCGGGGAATGCCAGAAGCTGAACGCAAGGCCATTGTAGAAAAACATATAGATATGGTGGGTTTGCGTCCCCATGCAGATAAACAGCCGGGGATGTTATCGGGTGGACAAAAGCAGCGAGTGGCGATCGCTCGCGCTTTAGCAATTCGTCCTAAACTACTACTATTAGATGAACCCTTCGGCGCATTAGATGCCCTGACACGGGGTAACTTACAAGAACAGTTAATGCAAATCTGCGAAGAAAATCAAGTTACCGCCGTGATGGTAACTCATGACGTAGATGAAGCAGTGCTGTTATCTGACAGAATTGTCATGCTCACCAACGGGCCAGAATCCAAAATTGGTGACATCTTAGAAGTTGATATCCCCCGCCCCCGTAAACGTATGGAAGTAGTAGAACACCCAAGCTAGAAAAATATCCTAATACCTATATTGCCTTAACCAAAGCCTTACTAGAAGCCTGCCAGTATTGTGCTAACTCCGAAAATGCGGAAGAAATTAGACAAATTTTAGCAAGTAGAGATTACGTTAGCACCGATTTAGAGTACTGAAAACATCTACCTAGCAGTTAACGCCGTTTACCCCAACAAAATAGAAGCCGAAAAACGGTCAATTGTCTGGGAACACCTAGCAATGGTGGGTTTAGGTGATGCAATGGACAAGAAACCTACCCAAATGTCCGGGGGTATGAGACAACGGGTTTCCATAGCGCGTGCTTTGGCGATTCGTCCCAAAGTTTTAATTTTAGACGAACCTTTCGGCGCATTAGACGCGATTACCAAAGAAGAATTACAGGAAGAACTGCTGAAAATTTGGAACGAAAATCGCTGTACTGTGTTGATGATTACTCACGACATAGATGAAGCCTTATTTTTGGCAGATAAACTAGTGATGATGACCAACGGCCCACACGCCAAAATTGGTGAAGTCATGGAAATTCCTTTTTCTCGCCCACGCGATCGCGCCCTCATCATGGAAGATCCACAATATTACAAGCTGCGTAACTACGCCTTATATTTCCTCTTCAACCGTTTCGCCCACGATGATGTCGGTTAACAGCGTTCCTCAGATCACGACTGTTAGCACTAGTAAAAGATAAAAGGTAAAATCATCTGAGTTTGCCGCTTATCTTCTACCTTTTTTAAACAGCAATCATCAATAATCTGTGATGTACTATATCCCCAGCTTTTTTGAAAAGTTGGGGATTTGTGATATTTAGCACCGAGCCGACTAATGCGTAATTCGTAATTAATAACTATCTTAATTTTTAAATATGATAAATCTAGATACTTTTAAGAAAATATCATTGCTATATTCTTAAGCATCTATCACCAGCTCATTACGATAGAATAAATACACTAATAGCAAAAAGAAGTTAAACTATAGGATTCATATTTGATTTTTGAAATACACGTAGTGTGTTAGCGTCAGCGTAACGCATCTTCTCCAAAGCTTATGGTGCGTTACGGCTTACGCCTAACACACCCTACACATACTGAGATTTTTATGCGCAAGCGCAGGCTATGCCAACAGAAATCAAATCGGATTCCTATAGGTTGCATACAGCAGTAAAAATTCCTAACGGAAATATAGTTATTGGTAGTTTATCTAACGTAAATCTTAAAGCATAATAATCAAGAGTGAGCATGATACATGGACTAGGAAAGAGGCTAGATACTAGATACTGGAAATAAAATTAGGCAAAATCTACAGATGTTGGTGGTCTATACCCACTCTACACTTAAAATTCAAGTGTAATCATTATTTCTACAATTAAAATTTATCTCTACATATCCTAACTACGAATTACGAATTACGAATTATTATGACTCTCCGCGCACTACTATTAGTAAATCGTCATGCTCGCCAAGGACAAGCACGTCTATTGGAAGCAATTCATTATCTAAAAACACTCAATTTTGAGTTAATCGAAGAATCAACAGAACATCCGAAAAATCTTGGTCAAATTATACATAAATATAAAAATCAAGTTGACTTAGTAATAGTTGGTGGTGGTGATGGTACTCTAAATGCCGTCGTTGATGCTTTAGTAGAAACTCAATTACCTTTAGGAATTTTACCTCTAGGAACAGCTAATGACCTAGCCAGAACTTTAGGAATTTCTAACTATTTGCCCGAAGCTTGTCAAACAATTGCCCAAGGAGAATTAAGACGTATTGATTTAGGCTGTGTGAATGGTAAACACTTTTTCAATGTTGCTAGTTTGGGGCTGAGTGTAAAAATTACCCGCCGACTAACCAAAGAATTCAAACGTCGCTGGGGAATATTCGCTTATGCTATTACAGCACTACAAGTCATTTGGGAGTCTCGTCCCTTTAGCGCGGAAATTCGATGTAAAGATAGAGTTTACCGTGTTAGAACTGTACAAATTGCTGTTGGAAATGGTCGCTATTATGGCGGAGGTATGGCTATAGTTCCCGATGCCAGCATTGATGATCAGAGACTAGACCTTTATAGTTTAGAAATTAGCCATTGGTGGGAAATTATTCCCTTATTACCTGCAATGCGAAATGGGCGACATATTCATCGGCAAAATGTCCGCGCCCTGAATGGACAGGAATTTGAGATTTATACACGCAAACCCCGTGCCATTAATACCGATGGCGAAATCACAACCTACACCCCTGCCACATTCCGCGTCATCCCGTCAGCTGTAGCTGTCTTAGTTCCGCCAGTGTGAGAAGGGAGTGGGGGAAGAATAACTGATGACTAATGACTAATGACTTGATATTGTAAGAAATAATGGTGGGTGCATTTGTATTGATATTTCATATTTATTTTACTTAGGTTAAGTGGGGTATTGTGGCAATTCACATCAACTCACACCAAATACGCTTGAGTTTTTCTCAAGAAATTAAGTCCTTGCTGCAACGTTTAGCTGAACAGCATTTGACGCTTGGTGATATTTTGGCGGAAACCTCAGAACGGGGTTTTAGCTTGGTTATTGCATTATTAGTTTTGCCGTTTTTGTTTCCTATGCCACCAGGAGCAGCAGGGCCTTTTGGTGCAGCTTGTTTGATATTATCAGTACAGATGCTTTTAGGTAGGCGATCGCCTTGGCTACCCAAAAGAATTGCCCGTTATAAATTTCCCCGCCCCTTTGCCCAGTTTCTTCTCCAGAATCTGCGGCGTGTCACCAAAGTTGTAGAGAAAATCGCCCGTCCCCGGTTAGCGAAAATTGCTCATCATCCTTTAACTTGGCGCGTTAACGGGCTTTGTATTTCTTGGCTGACTATATTACTTATGTCACCAATTCCCTTAACTAACCCCATTCCTACTGTAGGTATTTTATTACTCGCGATCGCCACTATTGAATCAGATGGTTTGCTGATTTGCCTCAGCTACTTTATCACTGCTTTAATTACAGCGATTTTTGCATTTATTGGTTATGGGTTATGGTTGGCTCCTAGCATTCTGCCATCTATATTCAAATAGGGTGTGGGAAATTAAAATATTAACAAATACAAATTATGATCGATGAATTAGCCACTCTCAAACAAGAACTAATTGCAATTTCTGAAGCTAGTGACATGGGTTTCAACTATACCCCCAAAGCCAAAGAGCAAGTTGAAAAATTAGTATCATCTTTGGAGGTACTAAATCCCCACCCTGAACCCACCCACCATCTTGAGTTGATTCAAGGGCGCTGGCGCTTACTATATAGTACCTTTGGTTTAGAAAAAGAAACTACCCTACAACGTCTTTCTTTTGGTAAATTACCTAATGTAACTGTCACTGTCACTGGTATCTTTCAAGAGGTTTATACAGATACTCAACAGTACAATAACCTAATTGAATTTACAGCAGATGCTGATATTCAAGGTATTACTCTAGTTGCAGGACACTACACAATTGAAAATTCTCAGCGTCTTAATATTGATTTTTTAGAAACATCTGTAAAAAGTGCCATTAGTTATTTGAGTGATTCCGATTTTCGTGAGGCTCTAAACATAGATTATGAGTATCCTTTAAAATCCACACTCTCATTTAATGGTTGGTCAGATATTACTTACCTTGATGAAACTCTGCGTTTAATGCGTGGTAATCAGAAAAATCTATATGTGTTAATTAGAGACAGTTGTTTCAATCCCTGATAGGGATTTTTGTTAATTAAAACCTTGCCCCTAAAAACAGCAGTCCCAGCGTTACAGCTAGTTTCAATCCCTGATAGGGATTTTTGTTAATTAAAACCTGGTTTAGGTGTTTTCTTGAGTTTCTTTCATATATGTTTCAATCCCTGATAGGGATTTTTGTTAATTAAAACGTTCAAAAGCGCAGTTGTTATGCCAAAAATCCACGTTTCAATCCCTGATAGGGATTTTTGTTAATTAAAACATTATTCATTATCTGAATTAAGTCATCTACGTCACGTTTCAATCCCTGATAGGGATTTTTGTTAATTAAAACCAGGGTGTTCCGGGCGCTAGGGGTCTACAGGGTGGTTTCAATCCCTGATAGGGATTTTTGTTAATTAAAACGTGGCGGTAATCTTCGTAAGTCTGCCAAGCAACTTGTTTCAATCCCTGATAGGGATTTTTGTTAATTAAAACTCAGGGTCATCCGAGCTAGTCTCTAGTGTAACTTCGTTTCAATCCCTGATAGGGATTTTTGTTAATTAAAACTGGAGGATTCAGTTCACGGGTAAACTCGGGGTATGATTTGTTTCAATCCCTGATAGGGATTTTTGTTAATTAAAACGTTGATTGGTGTTATTATTTGTGCTGTCACAGATGTTTCAATCCCTGATAGGGATTTTTGTTAATTAAAACCTGCGGATTCTAAGTTATACCTGGAACTACTGGGTTTCAATCCCTGATAGGGATTTTTGTTAATTAAAACAAGCAGTTACATCGTTAATCGAACAAGCTCAGGTTTCAATCCCTGATAGGGATTTTTGTTAATTAAAACTTACCAATTAGAGTTTTTACCAAGTAGCCGTTTGTTTCAATCCCTGATAGGGATTTTTGTTAATTAAAACTCTTTATCTCCTGATCAAAGAAACGGTCAACTGTTACGTTTCAATCCCTGATAGGGATTTTTGTTAATTAAAACTGTAGATTCTACTAATGTTGTAGAAACTACAGAAGTTTCAATCCCTGATAGGGATTTTTGTTAATTAAAACTTCAGCTTCAATTCTTAGATTGTCTGATGGAGTTATACGTTTCAATCCCTGATAGGGATTTTTGTTAATTAAAACATTATCAAGCTATTAAGGTGTTAGAAAAGCTTAGTTTCAATCCCTGATAGGGATTTTTGTTAATTAAAACGCGATCGCAGTCCAGCCTCAACAATTCTCTTCAGCGTTTCAATCCCTGATAGGGATTTTTGTTAATTAAAACTTCAATTAGATTCTAAGAAAGAGTTGATCACTCTTGTTTCAATCCCTGATAGGGATTTTTGTTAATTAAAACCTTTTCAGTATGGTGATTATGCCCAACACGCTATGTTTCAATCCCTGATAGGGATTTTTGTTAATTAAAACTTATCAAGTATTGATAGCTGTAAAGCCGTGTATTGATGTTTCAATCCCTGATAGGGATTTTTGTTAATTAAAACTGCCGGAGTTTAGAAGGCTTATGGTATTTGGTTTTCAAGGTACAGTTGCGTCAATGTGAAACTAAAGTAGCCTTTTAGGCATTGGGTTGTCAAGAGCAGGATCTCAAAAAAGACCTGAAAACTGACTCCAGAAAGAAATTCAAGCGATCGCGTCAACCTCATCTTGACATCAAGCTGCTTCAAATCCATACATGATAAGCTGTTCAGCTATAAAATCGTGTCTCTTGAGAAAAACACCTCTAGGTTGACGCTCACCACCAGCGAAATTCTACGTTCCTGATTTTGAGTAAGTATAAAGTCTCGTTTATTACTAATAACAGAATTTCAATTAAGAATTACAAATTACAAATTATAAATTGATACATACCATAAGGGATCAAAATCAAAATAGGCATTTAACAACAAGAATGCCTGAAAAGTCGATAATCTTGTAACTATGTACAAATATTAAGACAAGCGACTCTTAAGCAGCTTAGAGAAGCAAAGGTTATACTTTGTGGAAAAGGCGTGCTTAAATTACTGTTTTTAATAACTTTTGGAAATCAATGGTGCTAAATTTTCGCTTTGCTGTAGTCAGCGACTTACACATCGCGCTTCCTCACACAATCTGGGATCATCCTAGTCGGTTTCATCTGGTAGAAGTGGGTATTCCAGCTTTTGAAAGCGCCATCAAACATTTAACACAACTTGATTTAGATTTTCTTTTGCTCCCTGGAGATTTAACCCAGCACGGTGAACCAGAAAACCATCTTTGGTTGCAAGAGTGCTTATCTAAATTGCCTTTTCCAGCTTATGTTGTACCTGGTAATCATGATGTTCCTGTGGTGATGGCAAATCAACAATCAATCGCTTGTGCTGATTTTCCCCAATATTACCGCAAATTTGGTTATGACAATACTGACAAACTTTACTACACTCAGCAATTATTACCCGGAGTGCGGTTAATTGGTTTAAATTCTAACTTTTTTAATGAACAAAATCAGCAAGTAGGGCGTTTAGATGCCGAACAACTCCAATGGTTAGAAGAAGTACTAGCAGCAGCAGTTGATGAACTAGTGTTAGTCATGGTGCATCACAATGTAGTGGAACATTTACCCCATCAATCTCGTCACCCGATGGCATCCCGCTATATGTTGGAAAATGCGCCAGAACTAATGCGGCTATTGCAACGCTATGGAGTCAAGCTAGTATTTACTGGTCACTTACACGTCCAAGATGTTGCTTATGCTGATGGCGTATATGACATTACGACAGGTTCTTTAGTTAGTTATCCTCACCCTTATCGGGTTTTAGAGTTTCATCGTGATCGACAGGGTCAAGAATGGTTGCAAATTTTGTCTCATCGAGTGGAATCAGTACCTGATTTCCCGAACTTACAACAATTATCACGGGATTGGATGGGCGATCGCTCTTTTCCTTTCTTAGTAAAATTACTAACTCTGTCGCCCTTAAACTTATCATTAGCCCAAGCCGAAGAACTAGCTCCCAGTTTGCGCGACTTTTGGGCAACAATCGCCGATGGTGATGCAGTATTAGACTATCCCCAGTTTCCCCAAAAAGTGCGCCGCTACATTCAAACATACAGTGCGATCGCCCGTAGTGGTACTCCCACCCTCATCGATAACAATAGCACCCTGTTGTTAGAAAAGATTGGAAGGTGAGACACCCAGAGACGTAGCAATGCTACGTCTCTCGGCAAATCCCAAATACGGAAGTGTAACCATGTAAAAAAGTTCTACCGCCCACTGGGCCAATTTCACCACCGCAGAAAAAACCACCTACGGGGATATCTTGGATGTAACTTCTAAATAGCTCAGAATCAAAGTTGGGTTTACCGTAGAGTCCTTCACCACGTCCTACACAGGCGAACATCAAAGCCCCAACCGCAGAGTGATCAAATTCTGGTTGGCTTTGATACTTTTCTAACAGAAATTCTAAGTCTTCGGCAGAGGCTTGAGCATCTCGCAGGTGGAATTGCAGACGTTGACCAGGACGGACGAGATCACCAATAGCGATCGCCCCACCAGATGGATCTACCCCCAAAATACTCCGAATTAAAAAGTCTCCTGGCTGCAAAGATAGCTTAAATTCATCCATCGCCACGCCGACAAACAAAGAATGCTGTGCCAAAGCTCGTTCTTGTTCACTCAAGCTAGCTATTAAATCTCGCAACACCACTAAAGGTACTTTCTCATCCAATTCTAAAATAATATTACGTTCAGATTTGGTGACTTGCATTGGTTGACCAATTGGTCTGCATCCTTGCGCCACAATAGTTTCTACAACAATGTTGCCACTCAACGCCAAGCCCACCGTACCCTCACGATGTAGGCTACCATTACAAAACAAAGCCAGACGACCACCCATACCCCCAGCGCTAGCT
Organism: Anabaena subtropica FACHB-260; assembly: GCF_014697105.1. Lineage (GTDB taxonomy): Bacteria > Cyanobacteriota > Cyanobacteriia > Cyanobacteriales > Nostocaceae > Trichormus > Trichormus subtropicus. Next base: position 207,199 of record NZ_JACJRF010000005.1, read on the forward strand.
TGTCCACCTAAAATTACTGACCCTGGATAAGCAAAATCCAGTCCTTGTAATAAATCGTTAATTCCTGAAGAAAAAGCGCTGGACAGCAAAATAAAATGAGGCGTTGGTGATGATGGTACACCAATCAAATTAATCCAAGTATCCGGGGGGCTATCTAAATCAGGTAACTCCTCTGCAACAACATGAAAAACCTGTAAATTTACCCCTGGTAGGTGTGCCAAAGTTAAACTGATGGCTGCTTCTGACTCTAATTCTTGGGTTTCTCCACTAGTACCCGTACCAACCACACCACCACCGCTACACCCAATTAGTACAGGTACAGAAAGTTTTTCAGCCAGCAGAGGTAAAACCCTCGAATACTCACTAGCAAAAGCAGACGAAATAAATACCAGCCCCAAATCCGCAGGCGCTGTTAACGACGAGACAGCCCGTTGTACTACATCTGTAACAGCTGCTTCTAAAGAAGGGCGAGTTGATAGGGCATTTGCCCACTGCATTCGGTCTGCCATGAGTTTTAGGCTTCTTTTTCTTTTGTGGTTGGTCGTTTGCTGATTACTCAGCACTCTTCATTTTCTAAAATCTTAAAAGATAAACAAGTATATAAGATAGATGCTACAGTTTGCTGTAATTTTAATCGATACATCAAGCTACCCAATTAGCTGATGCAGCTCATTATGTAGAATGGTGATTGATAGAACGAAAAAATAGCAATTTTTGCAACTTTTCTATACTGTTATTATCAACACACAACGAGACTAAAGCAATGACTGACACACAAGCAAAAGGTATTCAAGACCAAATCCAAGACGAAGTAGAACAAGCTCGTGCCGTCTGTGACGTATCAGGTAGCAACTCAGCCGAGTGTGCTGCGGCTTGGGATGCAGTTGAAGAACTGCAAGCTGAAGCCTCCCACCAGCGCCAAGACAAAAAGAAAAATTCTCTAGAACAGTACTGTGATGACAACCCAGAAGCTGCTGAGTGCCGTGTTTACGATGAATAAAAATTAAGTTTGTGAACTTTTTTGACAGACAAGCAACCAGAATCTATTGACTTAGTATTTCACCTTTGTTAATGCGGCTCCTGCTGCACTTCTCCTCAGACTTATACAAAATTAAGCTAGTGGAGATGAGGCAATTCTTAGACAATTTGCTACAGTAGGTGCAAAATATTGACGATTAGGTTCTGCGAGTTGCTTGTTTTTTTACACCCCATCCGGTGACAAAAAAAGCATAAAAATATTTCTTAACCTAGTACAACGCGTCGTAAATAAGTCAACCATTCCCAACCAACGAAATGCTTTGTATAGCTGTTTGACTTTTGAATTCTGAATTTACGGCAGTACTAGCTCCTTGTCCCTAATCTCTAGCCCTTGTTTTTAAGCACCCTTAGCTATGCAAAATAACGTTTGGTTTCGCCAGTTAGTCTGGATTGATTACCGACTAGCCGTATTATTTCTGATGATTATTCCAATTATTCTGCTGATTTGGGCTTATGCTCAACAAGCTGAAGGAATACAAAGGCTATTAATGATTTACTGGCGAGCTTCTAGCCTACTAGCCATCACCATTTACCTCATGATTGCCCAGTACCCAGTTAGTTTTATCTCTGGGTTAATAGGACAAATCATCATTCCGATTTCTCTATGGTTTTGGGTTGATCTCAACGATGAAATTGAGTATCAACCAAGTGGGTTGTTAAAACTCAGCTTTACTTCTTGGCGTTGGGCAGTCACCATTTATTCTATCTTGGGGACTATAGCCTTTGTACCTTTTTTGGGTTGTGCTTTTGCCGGGAATGTGAGCCAGAATCCTACGTGTAATGTCTGGTTTGAAGCTCCCTTACTGTTTAAAGATTATTTCCACTACAATAGTAAGCCTGGCTTTTTAGGATTTTTAGGAATAGTTGGTTTAATCATATATGTGCTGTATCTAAGCTACTTTGTCTTAGTGAAGTTGGGCAAGCAGGGACGTTCGGCTACACCACAGTAAACTATCACTACGCTTCAATTCTCAATTTCCAGCTTTTAAAATGAACCCAATTGGCAAGCGGCTAGAACAATACACTACCAAACGTCTGCAAGAAGTTTTATTAGTAACAGTGGAAATCGCCGATGAACAAGACAAAGTAGCCATCTTCAAAGGTTTTTCTAGTTCATTGATGCGTCCGACTGCATTTGATCCCGATGTCCCAGTGATTCCAGACGGGGCAAGAGTTATTAGTATTGATCGCATAGCCAGTCCTTATAATCCTGAATCCCCCCGTTACATCCAACGTGAAATTTCCTGGGAAGCTATGGAAATTATTCTCGCGGAAGTGGGTGTTTGAGTGGGGAAATGAGGGCGAATTACTATGAACTGTGGACTATTGACTATTAACTAATGCGTAGCGGATATACTTTACCTGTTTTTGCTTGTGCTGCTGCTATTGCGGCTTTGCATTGGTTGCGTCAACGTCAATCGCTACAAGTTGCATTGGTAGATTTGATTGAGCCTGCACAAATTGCGGAAGTACCTGTTGAACAGGTGGCAGGATTATCGGCAAATATGGCTTTAGCAATTACTCGCAGTGCTCCTGGTGATAATCTTGATTTGACTAAAAATACCCCGATTTGGGCTTTGGTGGAATGGGGCGGTGTTGGGGATGAGCCGGTAACTATCAAAGGTGGAGAAGGGATTGGTAAGCAAACCAAGGCTGATAATCAAGCTGCTATTTATAGTTATGCTCAAAGGTTGTTAAAAGAGAACTTATCTCGATTATTAGCCGCAGACGAAAGAATTATTGTCACCATAATTTTACCAGAGGGGCGATCGCTCGCTGTTCGTACTTCTAATTCTGCTTTTGGGGTTGTGGAAGGACTCTCTCTATTAGGCACAACAGGTATTTCTCAACCTTTGAGTTCACCAGATCAACTAGATGCTTTTCGCAGCGAATTACAACACAAAGCTAGTTTGTTTGAGAGTCTGGTATTTTGCATTGGGGAGAATGGCTTAGATTTAGCGCCAAAAATCGGTATTAATCCTGAGAAATTAGTAAAAACTGCTAATTGGTTAGGGCCGATGTTGGTGGAAGCTGATGCTTTGGGTGTTAAGGAAATCTTATTGTTTGGCTATCACGGTAAGTTAATGAAACTAGCCGGGGGAATTTTTCACACCCACCACCATTTAGCTGATGGACGGCGAGAAGTTTTAGCAGCACAGTGTGCTTTAGCTGGTTTAAGTAAACAAGATATAGAAGTAGTATTTCATAGCCCGACGGCAGAAGCTGCTCTGAAACACTTAAAAGCGTTAGATGCTGCTACTGGTAGTGATTGGGTGAATCAAGTTTATAGTGCGATCGCCGAAACTATCGATGCTCGTTGTCATGAATATATTCAAAGCCAGAGTAGTAGAGGCGCACCAGTCACAGTCTGCGGCTCTATTTTGTTTGACCGCGATCGCAAAATTATCGTAAAGAGCAAAACTGCTTGTAACTTACTGGGAAATTTATGTTAATTTATTATGAATAATCATAAATAATTCCAATAAATAACTTTTTCAGTAGCAACCATAGTGTAATTTATACCTCTTAATACAATGCCGTAGTGGCAAAACAAACGCATTCTACCTAGCGTTTGTCATAAATCAATTCACCATTTATCAGCCCAAGCAAGCTGGAAATGGTGTTTATGTTCAGAACCCAAAACAACCATCTACTACCAGACTTACACTTTCTCTATTTATGAATACAGCGGTGACTCTACTAACCGAACAAGCCCCTCAACCAGTGGAAGAGTTTGGGCGGCTTGAGCGTCAAATCATTATCATATTAGACTTCGGCTCTCAGTATTCAGAACTGATTGCTAGGCGCATCCGCGAGACTCAAGTATACTCTGAAGTCTTGTCTTATCGCACCCCTGCTGAACAGTTGCGCCAATTAAATCCCAAGGGAATTATTCTTTCTGGTGGCCCCAATTCAGTTTATAGCGATCGCGCTCCCCATTGTGACCCAGAAATCTGGAATTTGGGAGTCCCAATTTTGGGTGTCTGCTACGGAATGCAGTTGATGGTAAACCAACTCGGCGGGGAAGTAGCCAAGGCTGACCGGGGTGAGTATGGCAAAGCATCACTACATATTGATGATCCCACAGACCTACTGACCAACGTCGAAGATGGCACTACGATGTGGATGAGTCATGGCGATTCAGTCACAAAAATGCCCCCAGGGTTTGAAGTCCTGGCTCACACGGATAATACACCTTGCGCGGCGGTTGCTGACCATGACAAAAAACTTTATGGTGTGCAGTTCCACCCAGAAGTAGTCCATTCCATTGGTGGTTTGGCATTAATCCGCAACTTTGTTTACCACATCTGCGAGTGTGAACCCACTTGGACGACAGCAGCTTTTGTGGAAGAAGCCATTCGGGAGGTTCGCGCTAAAGTTGGTGAAAAACGCGTACTTTTGGCGCTTTCGGGAGGAGTAGATTCTTCTACCCTGGCTTTTTTAATGCACAAAGCCATTGGTGACCAATTGACCTGTGTATTTATCGACCAAGGCTTTATGCGGAAGTATGAGCCGGAAAGGTTGGTGAAACTATTTCAGGAGCAGTTTCATATCCCTGTGGAATATGTTAACGCCCGCGATCGCTTCTTAGCAATCATGTCCGGTGTGACTGACCCAGAAGAAAAACGCCGTCGCATCGGACACGAATTTATCCAAGTATTTGAAGAAACATCCAAAAATCTTGGCCCCTTTGATTATCTAGCTCAAGGGACTCTTTACCCAGATGTCATTGAATCGGCTGATACCAATGTTGACCCCCAAACTGGGGAACGGGTAGCAGTGAAAATCAAAAGCCATCACAACGTAGGTGGATTACCCAAAGACCTGAGATTTAAACTAGTCGAACCCCTGCGGAAACTTTTTAAAGATGAAGTCCGTAAAGTAGGGCGGTCTGTTGGTTTACCAGAAGAGATTGTCCAACGTCAACCATTCCCCGGCCCTGGTTTAGCGATTCGGATTTTGGGTGAAGTCACCGCCGACAGGTTGAACATTCTCCGCGATGCTGATTTGATTGTCCGCCAAGAAATTAACCAACGTGGTTTGTACAATGAATACTGGCAAGCATTCGCTGTGTTACTTCCTATTCGTAGTGTAGGTGTAATGGGTGATCAACGCACCTATGCTTACCCCATTGTTTTGCGGATTGTCAAGAGCGAAGATGGCATGACCGCAGATTGGGCGCGTGTACCTTACGATGTGTTAGAAGCAATTTCTAACCGCATTGTGAATGAGGTGAAAGGTGTTAACCGCGTGGTGTTTGATATTACCTCTAAGCCACCCGGAACCATCGAGTGGGAATGATTTCAATTTTGGATTTTGGATTGAAAATATAGTAATTATGTAGGGTGGGCGTTGCCCACCTTATTTGTTGTTAACTTCCCAGCTATTTGCTGAAAATTCAATACCAAAGGTAAAAATTGCCACATTCTTTAGAGGTTAGTCATGGGGATTGATGAAATACTTAAAGCTTACCGTGAAGAAATTTTGAGAATTGCTGCTCAGTACGGAGCATATAATTTGCGAGTATTTGGCTCAGTTGCTAGAGGTGAAGCAAGACCAGATAGTGATGTAGATTTTTTGGTAGAACTTGAACCACAAAGAACTTTATTAGATCAAATTGCTTTGATGCAATCATTGGAAGATTTGCTGGGACGTAAAGTAGATATAACTGAACCAGAAACTCTACATGAGTGTATTAAAGAAAAAGTGCTAAAAGAAGCTGTCGTTTTATGAGAGATGACTGTCTTTACTTAGAGGTGATTCGTAAAGAAAATCTAAAGAGCTTTTGAGTAATCTGGACTAGATTTTAATCTAGATCAGGTTGAGTAGTTGTAGAAAATATGAGTAGTCTACCTAAGA
>NZ_JACJRF010000050.1 GCF_014697105.1 Anabaena subtropica FACHB-260
GTTGCTCAACTTCTGGCTAAACTGACTCCTGAAATTGCTGCTTCTTTGACTGGTTATGACTTCATCCTTAATGCCCTATCTGTCGCAAACATTTTTTGAATTGGTATTACTTTGCTTACGATTTTGGTTCTTCTAGTGTGGGATTTGGCGATTTAGCATACACCCTAAAAACCACCCCAAACCCAGTACCTGAACCGACCACTGCGATGAGCTTAGTCACTCTGGGAGCTTGGGGTGTTACTTCTAGATTAAAACGCAGAGTTAAAGCAATAGACAATTTAAGTACATAAGTGCATTACTCAAAAAATTACACTTTAGGGACTGACACCTTTTAGGGTTTGATTAACGAACGGAGAGGGGGGGATTCGAACCCCCGTTGGGTTGCCCCAAAACGCATTTCGAGTGCGTCACCATCAACCACTCGGACACCTCTCCATATAATTTATTTAGGAAACTTCTAAGACATAGTTTCCTTTAGCCATGATAGCATCCCGTTAAGTGATGCGATCGCTCAAATAGAATTGTGAAAACTCAAGCATTTCCTCAAGCGATCGCTTTCTTTATTTACACACAAATTTCATGGGATTGTAATATGTCCGCCAAATGCCCGTGTAATATTAGACCCAGGCTAAAAGATAAGCTCTGTATAAAGGTGGGGTTTCCTACCTTTTACCTATCTATAAAGGTGCTAGTTAATGCTTTCTTGTGGTAAATAATGTAGCTAAAGTGTTGTCAACCCCGTTAGGTATCGGGGTTTTTATTTTTTAAGTCAGCACTAAGTTATCTCGGTGGATCACAGTTTCTGCACCTATGTAACCCAAAATTGTGGGAATCTCTTTAGAATGACAGCCGCAAATTTTTTCTAAGTCATTGCTGCTATAGTTGACCAGTCCTCTGGCAATTTCGTTACCTTGAGTATCCAATAACTGCACAGCATCTTGAGGCTCAAATTCACCTCCAACTGTTTTGATTCCTGCGGCTAATAAAGATTTACCTGCTTGGACAATTGCGGCGATCGCTCCCGAATCGAGATATAATTTACCCGATGGGACTAAACCATAGGCAATCCAACGTTTACGCGCAGAAGTAGGCTCTGGTTGGGGTTGGAAATGAGTGCCAATCAGTTCACCTTGGATAATTTTTGTAATATTGCTGGGAAATCGTCCTTGAGTAATCACAGTCCGCACTCCCGCCGCGATCGCAATTCTGGCCGCCGAGATTTTTGTCACCATCCCCCCAGTACCCCATTGGGAACCTTGAGTTCCTGTTTGCACTTGCAAGTCTGCCAATTCTTTGATGCTTGTCACCAAAGATATCGGTCGAGCATCGGGGACAGAACGGGGATCGGCTGAGTATAATCTGTCTACATCGGTGAGTAAAAATAGCCAGTCTGCCTCTACAAGGCTAGCAACCAAAGCCGAAAGGGTATCATTATCTCCAAATTTCAATTCATCGACTGCAACTGTATCATTTTCATTGACTACAGGAATTACCCCTAGTGCTAGTAATTCCCGAAAGGTGTTGTACACATTCAGATAACGGCTGCGCTGTACCAAATCACTACGAGTTAACAAAACTTGGGCGATTGGTTGTTGCAAGGTAGTAAATAAATCATCATATACGCGCATTAATCGACCTTGACCAACTGCGGCTACTGCTTGTTTGAGAGCGATCGCTTTCGGACGTTCGGTTAAACCCAAACGCGCACAACCCACTCCCACCGCACCAGAAGAAACTAAAATTACTCGATTGCCTTGCTGTCTTAAATGAGAAAGTGTTTCTGCTAAGGTGGCAATAGTTGAAAGTGCAAGTTGTCCGGTTTCCGGTTGGGTGAGGCTAGAAGTGCCAATTTTAACAACAATTGTTTTGGTCATTGGTCAGTAGTCAATGGTCAACAGTCAACAATCAATAGTCAATAGTTTTTACTCTGAACTCTGGACTAATCACTAAATTGTAAAGCGCCAGTCCTTCTATAGGTGAAGGCTGACGCTTTAACAGTTTATATTTATTTGTTATGCTCTAGGGTCTTTTATTGCTGACCCCATGTTATTGATAACTATGATCCCCGATTTTTTGGTGTTCATGGATTTTTTTAATTATTTCTTTAGATTTTGTTTTTTTACTTTTTGTCAATCTTTGTAACTTTTTGTATGCTCAGGATTAATTGAGGCTCCTAAAATCTCTGAGAACCAAACTTCAAAATTGCGGATGGGATGAGAGCGCAGAGCAGCATCAGGATGGACAATTGGCTCTACCAAAATAGTAAACATACCCAAGCGATTACCTGCTAAGACATCGGTGAATAAGCGATCGCCTACCATCCCCACCTGCTCCACTGGTAAATTCATTTCTTGGAGTGCAGTTCTAATTTTGCGGCGCGAGGGCTTGGCTGCACCCAAGTAGTAAGGTAAGTTCAAAGAACGGGCAATACCACCAATGCGTGCTTCACTCATGTTATTACTTACCAACCACAGCACTGTATCGTTGCGGATCTGCTCTACCCAATCTCTAAGTTCTGGCGAAGCTGCTCCTACTGTAATTGGTACTAAGGTTTCATCTACATCCAACACCAATCCCTTGAGCTTGTAATGTTGAATAATATCTGGTGTGAGGTTCAATACTGAACCTGCCAAAATCAAATCAGGCTGTAAAAACTTGTTCCAAGTCATACTCAATTCACGTGCTTATTCAAAATTCCAAATTGCCAAAAGCAATACCACACCTACAAAATTTAAAATGCCAAAACCCACATATCTTGAGATTTTGACATTCTGGTAGATGTATATTGATTACCGCATAGCAAAGTTAGCCAACCAATAGTTAGTAAAACTGCTTGACCCTTGGCATCAAATTTTCCTATGGTGCAACTAACTATAATTCGGAATTCTCAAATTAAAAATTAAAAATGTAATTTTTTAATTTTTAACTGAAAACTTTTGGTGTTATTCAACTTCATTGAAAAGTTGTTCTTCTAACAGGGGTTGCACTTTGCGGAACTCTTCTGGAGAAAGTAATACAGGTTGTCCAGTTTTTGTGATTTTGGCGAAAAATAGCAGGGGATCAAGAGGCGTATAAATTGCGTACTCCTGTTCATCGTGATAGAAGTTGGCAAGTAGCTGGAGTTGCTCAGGCTCTAAATCTGCTTCTTCGTCTTCAATTTCTAGAGTAAATAACTCTGATTCTTCCACTGGCGGTAAATCACCAGCCACTGTCAAAGCATACGCAGTTTGTTTGAGTACCAAGTTCTGCTCTGCCAAGACAGCCTGAGCAGTACCAAAAATTTCGTCGATAATGGCATCATCAAATTCTACGAGGATTGCTTCTTCGTCTTCGTCTTCACCTTCCCAAGCAAAAATTTCTATGGGTGAATCTACAGGAAGTAGCAAAACATATTCTTGTTCATCCACCGAAAGCGAATGTTCTACATAACATTCAAGCGATCGCCCTCTTTCATCGGTTAAGGTGATGGAACCGGTAGGAGCATTGTCGTTATCTTCAGAAAATGGAGAGGAAAACATAGCCAAGGTATGAGACTTTATAAGTACTAGCAGGTGTGGAAAGAGCTTCAGGTGGTGAATGACAAACAATGTCAAACAGATAGCTTTAGTCTTAGATACAACTGCTATGTAACAGCTTTCAGAATATCATGTTCAAAGGTATCAATACTCTACTGCTACAACCGAACTCTGAGCATTAGTACGCCTAATATCCAGCCACTGCTGCAAAATCAAAGCTGCTGCCTTACGATCAATTAAACCTTTATTCCGTGATGGGGAAACATTTTCGGCAATTAGCATCTGCTCTGCTTGAAAAGAAGTCAGTCGCTCATCAACGTATTCCACTGGTAATTGCAAAGCCTTAGCCAGTCTTGTGGAAAATTTCTGTACTTGACGAGCCTGAAACCCTACAGAACCATCCATTGAATAAGGTAAACCGACAACCAAGACTTGCACTTGCCTTTCATGAACTATATTTTGTATTTGCTGGACATCGCGTTCAAAAGATGTGCGCTCAACAGTGGTAATCCCTGTAGCGATCAATCCAGTGCGATCGCATCCAGCTACACCAACTCGCTTACGCCCTACATCTAATCCCAACGCGGAAATATATTTACTCATTAGTCAGTTGTCAGTTGTCAGTTGTCAGTTGTCAGTTGTCAGTTGTCAGTTGTCAGTTGTCATTAGTCCATAGTTATTCTTTGCTTCCCCTGCTTCCCCTGCTCCCCCTGCTCCCCTGCTTCTTCTGTTCCCTACTCCTCAACTTCTACATCTGTTGACTCTTGGTGAACAGATGCTTCTTTGCTTCCGAAAGCTAGAGGTTCTGATTTACTAGGTACGGGAATATCTGGGGATGATTGCTGTCTGGTGTGTACCCATGACATACCCCCAGGTATGGGTTTACGTGCTGGCTGTAATCCTTGGAGGACATCAGTCCATTGGATTCCTTCTAAGGAGACAAATTTTGACTCCCTGAGTTTGTGCCAGACTGAGCGAGACATGATCAGTGTGTGTTCTATGCGTTTTGCGCCAATGCGCTCTAAATATTCTTCTCGCTCTGGTTGATAGTCAGATGAGGCTAGTTGTAAGCCTTGTTGAGGAAAATCCTGAGCAATTCTGGCTAATTGGGAAAGTAATTCTGGGTATAGCCAAGTATAGGCGGGGTGGACTGTCAACGTGGCAACGTGGGGAGTTTCACCTTTGCGATCAAGTTGTAATTGGAAATAACCGATCGCCGCTTTGCGTTGCGGTTCAAATACATAACCGCTTACTACTTCAATTTTTGTTACCCATTGTTTGACAGCATCTCTCAAAGCACCAAACAAACTAGTTTTAAAATCGCGGGTATTGCGATCAAACACTTGACGCACCAACGGCGGCATTGATGCTGTATCTAATTGATACAACAACTGGGCATCGGCGTTACTTACTGGTAGGAGATTGGGTAAGTCTGGCTCGGCTTGGGCTAATTCGCTTAATAATTCGGGATCAATTTCCCAATAGGTAATTTCTGCCAGACGCTGAAATCCATTTTGTCGATAAAGTGCCAGCGCCTCTATATCATTAATATTAACTTCTAATAACCAAGTACGCGCTTCTAAAATCGATTCAAAACAATGGCGTAGCAGCTGTGAGCCAATTCCTTGCTTATCCACAGCCCGATCCAACACTACCCGATCAACTCGCCAAGTACTGCGTGTCCGGTTAAATGGGGAAACTTGAATCATTCCTAACAGCATCCGCCCCTGTTCAGCTACGTAGGCACAAAAACGATACTGTAGGGGGTTAGGGAACCAACTCAAAAACTTGAGTAACCCATACCAGCGACGCAGCCATTGCATCTTGTTAGCAATAGAACTAGCGCCTTCGGGGGTAAGGGCTGCGAATGATTCTTGAGACATCTGCTCAATTCCGTCCAGATCCCGGTAATAGACTGGCCGGATGACAACGCTAAGATTGCGAGGAAGTAATGAAGTCATTTTGATGTGAGCTGCCATTTAGCCTTAACGGATTGGATCAGAAGAACTGCTGCAATAATTTTAACGGCTTTCCACTCTTTGCTATTGCTCCCAAAGGGTGATTTTGGTAACGGAAGACTGAAAAAAATTAAAAAAGCAGACTTGAAGGTAACACTTTCGGCGTGAAACCTACAATATCTGCTTTTATTTTATGTGCTTTTTTGTTAATTATTTCTTTTTATATTATAATCCCTGTCGAGAAACCAGCTTCTCAACATTAGCCTGGGTCTGATGTAGCAATTGTTGTCTACTATCTTCTATAGTCTGTCTCAATGGTGGAACCAGATTGCGCGCTTGCAAGGTCATGTGTAGCTGGAGGTGGGCAACATATTCACTAATGTCTTCTTTTGGTAGAACTGTGCCGTTTAATAAGTTTGATTCAATTGCCACCGTATTCTCCTTATCCTCTTGTGCGATTGCTTCACATCATCAAAACTTATCATGTTGTTTCACTTTGCTTCTTACTTTGCAATGAAGTTTAACGGTTTGTAATCGGGAAGTGTGAGTAGAAGCAAGGGAGCAGGGAGAAAAACTATTGACTCATCTTGTCTCTGATACTGCGGTATCTATTGGTGCGGATATTGGAGATGACTGAGTGAATCTGATCTTGTGGTTCTCCCAAGGTGGCTAGTAGATGAGCGCTTAATTCTAGAGCTGCTTCAAATTCTGGTTGTACTACTTCCTTGGCACCCATTTGAGTCAGGAGGTCAATTTCACTGTTGAGGTGGGAGCGAGCAATGACATCTAATGCTGGGGCGATCGCTAAAGCTCGTTGCAGGAGTAATCTAGAACTAGCAGGATCGGGGAGAGCGATCGCTAGGGCTTTGGCTGTTTCTAAATGGGTTTTCTCTAACACTAGTTCGGAATCAGCATCACCAAAAATATAGGGAATGTGCTGCATTCTCAATCTTTGAATGGCGGCTTCGCTATTCTCTATTACTATGACTGCATAGCCTTGATTTTGTAAAATTTTGACAATAACTTGCCCGACTCTGCCATAACCTGCAACCACTACATGATCGCTAATGGTTTCAGGAATAGATAGCATTTTTGGTTCGGCAAATTGCCGGAAATAATTGGCAAGAAAAGGCATTTGAACTAAGTGAGATGCCACACTAGGAGAGATTTTCAGCCATACAGGTGTGAGAATGAGTGTAATTGCCGTTGTGCCTAATAGTAAGAGATATTTTTGTTCTGTAATTAACTGAAGTTGCAAACCTGCTAAAGCTAAGACAAAAGAAAACTCTCCAATTTGATTAATCCCAAAACTGGTAATAATAGCGGTTTTGAGAGAGTAACCAAATCTCAAAATGATGGGTAAAATAATAGCTGCTTTCCCCAGCATAACTAGAGTTACTAATTCTAAAATTATCCCTAAGTTTTGGATTAAAACACCAGGATCAATTAGCATCCCAATTGAAGCGAAGAACAGACAAGCAAAGGTATCTCTTAAAGGTAGGACTTTTGCTAGGGCATGATCTGCATAGTCAATCTCGGAAACCATTAAACCAGCCACAAAAGCGCCCATTTCAATGGAAAGACCAAGTTTAGCTGTAACTAAAGCTACTCCTAAACACAAAGCAATCACAGTCAGAATAAATAATTCTGTACTCTCAGTAGCTGCAACCTTGCTAATTAAAGTCGGTATGATCCATCGTCCAGTTGCAAATGCTACAGCTAAAAATACCAACACCTTTAATAAAGCACTACCTAAAGTTAAACCAATACTTTCCGGTTGGTTGAGGGCTGGTAAAATCGCTAACATTAAGCCTAATACCAAATCCTGGGCAATTAAAATTGCCAGCATCACTTGACCGTGGATTGTATTCGTTTCGCCTCTTTCTGCTAATGTTTTCAGCACCACAGCCGTGGAAGAAAGGGAAAGAACTGCTCCTAAAAAGATACCTTGAGTCCATCCCTCAACCCAACCCAGCCACATAGTTAAGGCGGCGACAAAAGCTGTAGTCAACCCAATTTGCAGTAAACTTCCCTTAATAGCGATATCCTTGACTCGTTTCAATTCTGTCAAAGAAAACTCAACACCAAGAGCAAACAACAGAAAAGCAACGCCAATAGATGCTAAAGATTGAATGCGCGGCACATCACTTAACAGCTTGAAGCCATAAGGCCCTACTAGCAATCCAGTGGCTAAATAGCCAAGCAGAACAGGTTGTCGTAATCGGTTGGCGAGATATCCTCCCAGTGCTGAAGCTCCTAAAACGGTTGTCAGATCAAGAATCAAGCTCTGCTCGGCTGCCATAATTTTGTCCAGCTTTTTCAGGGAAGTAGATCACGCTTTTACTGCTATCCATTGTGTTACGGGCGCCATTGCTCGCCAGCCTAAAAATTTACCAATCGGTTCGGCTCGTTGAATAGCAATACGGGTAAAATTGCCACCTACTTTTTCATACCATTGAAATAAAGTTTGCTCACCTTCCATTGTGACGACATTAGCAACTAACCGTCCGCCTGGCGGTAGTGCTTGCCAACAAATATCAAACAACCCATCTGCTGTGACTCCGCCACCTATGAAAATGGCATCGGGTGTGGGTAAGTCTCGGAGAACTGACGGTGCTTTACCCGCAATAATTTTCAGGTTGGGAGTACCCAAAGCTGCGGCATTATCTGCAATATATTGCAGCCTAGAAGAGTTTTGTTCAATAGCGATCGCCCCACATCTTGGATGAGTCCGCATCCATTCTATAGATATGGAACCACAACCCGCGCCTATATCCCAAAGTAACTGTCCTGGTGTGGGTGCTAAAGTTGACAAAGTGACGGCTCTGACTTCTCGTTTAGTAAGTTGTCCATCGTGGTGATAAGCATTATCTGGCAATCCTGGTAATCTAGGTAAGGTAACAATGCCAGCATCAGCAACACAATATACGGCGATCGCATTTAAATCTGCTACTTCTGTCGTATTCCATTCTGCGGCTGTGCTAGTTAATCTCCTTTCATGAATACCACCCATCCGTTCCAAGACTGTTATCTGGCTATTCCCAAAACCTCGCTGTGTGAGAATTTCCGCAACTATATTGGGTGTATTTTTCCCCTCACTCAAAATTAATAACCGCGCACCAGGATATATATAAGATTGCAGCAAAGCCGGGGGACGACCGCATAAACTTAGGGTTTCTACTTCAGTTAAAGACCATCCTAATCTGGCGCAGGCAAGGCTGAAAGATGAAGGTGCAGGGATAATTGTCATTTCCGATATGGGAATGCGTCGCGTCAAGGTGACACCAATGCCGTAACATAAAGGATCACCACTAGCCAACACACAGATAGATTTACCACGACGATTGATAATTTCTTCTACAGAATTACTAATAGGAGAAGTCCAGAGGATTTTTTCTCGGTGGTCATCTGGAGGTAACATAGCTAAATGGCGATCGCCTCCCACAATGATTTGTGCATGATCGAGTAAAGAACGAGCGATCGTGCTTAATCCTTGCAACCCATCTTCACCAATACCAATAATAGATAACCATTTCTGTGTCATAAAACTCAAGGCATATCTCCATGATCATATCAAGGTTATCGCTAGATGAAATTGCCTCCAAACCAAGAAATTAAAAATGGGGAAAGACTTCTTTCCCCTGGGATTAAATATTCGGATGTTGTGTCAATGCAAGTTGGAAGAAGGTAGATAATTTATTAGTGCCAAACAAATACCTTAGCTTCATAAGGCCCCATATCAGTGATAATGCCATCATCACCAGCTTCAACATCATAGTCTCCAGTCCACTCATGCCATGTACCACCAGAGGGGAAATTGGGGACATGATAACCAGCTAAGAAGTCTGCGGAAAAATTCGCCACCACCACTACACGGGAACCTTCATCATTCCAACGACTGTAGGCTAGAACTTTAGCTTCTGAATTTTCATGGATAAAATCAATATTTGCTGTGTACAAAGCGTGAGTATTTTTCCGTAAATTAATTAACCCTTTGTAGTAATCAAATAAACCACGATTGAGGTCATTGCCTAAAAGTGTCCAATCAATTTTAGATTGGTCTTGTTGTTTGGGTTTATATTCACCAAATTCTTCTCCCATCCAAACTAAAGGCACACCTACAGATGTCATTAATATAGCAGCCCCTAATTTTGCCCTTCTAAAAGCTTCTTCGTCAAAAATTTCTCGATTACCAAGCTCAACGATAATATGATCATGGTCATGGTTCGTGAGGTAATTCACAACATTAGTTGCACCCAAAAAACCTTGACGTTTAGAATCAATCACATCTTTAAGATTTTCTAAATCAAAGGTATCACCGCAGATATGAGCTTTAATAGTATGATAAAAACTATCATGCCAGCATCCATCCATCGGCCCATCGACATTAGTAATACTAGCCGTTTCTGGGATATGTTCAGCAATATTATAAAATGGTTTTGCACCAGCAGCTTTTTTCGCTTCTTGAGTAATCCAGTGCATGAAATCATAGTTTGCTATTTGCCGTGCAGCATCATAGCGAATACCATCTAGATGATATTCCTCAACCCAAAATCTGACTGTATCACCAATAAATTTTCTTGCTGGGTAAGTCTCTAAATTTTCATCATAGAGTTCGTAATTAAATTCAGGACCCCAGTTATTATCAGGGTCACGGGGTTCATGATGATACCAATAATCATGGTCAATTTGCGTCAATGGACTGGATGATTCTGAGTGGTTATAAATACCATCCATAATGATACGAATACCCCGTTGATGACATTCATCAACCAACTTTTTCAAATCAGCAGTAGAACCATAGCTAGATTCAGTGGCGAAGAAATAGCGAGGATTATAACCCCAACTATAATCACCAGGATATTCTTTTACAGGTAACAACTCAATTGCATTGATACCCAATTCACACAGATAATCTAACTTTTCAATGACGTGTTTATATTTACCGCGTGCATAAGGATCATCTTCTCCGCCGGAAAAATCACCAACGTGTAATTCATAAATAACTAATTCATGGTCAGAAGGTAGAGGTTTATCATCATGCTGCCAAACGTAAGTATCAACAATTCTTTCACCATCTTTGATTCTGACTATACCATTATCTTTACCACTTAATTCGTCAATATCTGTGGCATAAGGATCTGTCACATCTACCCATTGGTCTTCTTCAAAAAACCATGATTTTGTCTGCACACGAAATTTATATTGATAAGTACCATCTTCTAATTCAACAGTTGCGCGGAAATAACCATCATCACCTTTTTTCATGGGAATTTCTTCCCAATCAGAAAAAGAAGCAATTAACGCCGCGCCTTTGTTATAGGGTGCAAATAAATTAAATTCAATGGGCTTTGCCATAAAAACTAGTAAAATATAAAATGCTGATATTAAGCATTCTCTAAATTATTAATCAATTTGCAAATCGGTCGGAGGAAGTAATTAGTTTTATCTTTCCTCTATCAGTAGATGGATGGTATGCTATACGAATAGATTATTTATTTATAATAAAAATATATAAGCGTTGGTATTTAGACAAAAATACTTTGTCTACTGCCATAAGATATAGATTTTAAAATTAAGTTTATTTTTTGTTTAAAAGCAAATATTCAGAATAAAATTAATATTATTAACTGAATATTTGCCAAAATAAATTATTCGCCTTGAGCAATTTTCTGCTGTAAATAACTTAGTAACCAGTTAGCAGCAGTAGCTCTCCGAGTTTCCCGTGGTGTAAAAGTCCCAATTTTGTAACCTTTAAAACCCAATTTTTCTTTTGTGATTTGTTTGTATTGTGTAGGAATAGAACGGGTCAATTTCATCGTTACGGGGCGACTTTCTAAAAAATTTGGCGGTTCTGGATACTCGTCACGCCATTCTGATGCAACGGCGTTATTGTCCCATTTCTCTGTTGTTGAGTCATAGCGATAGCCTAAGTAATACCAAACTAATTGCATGACTGTAGCATCATCAATTTGATCGTTGAGAATACCCCAGATAGTATCTGTATTCAATGGTGGCAGTTCAGACATAAGTAATGCAGAATTCAGAATTTTAAGTTAGCAGGTTTCGATATAAAAATCCGTTCTGGATTCATAAACAATGTAGACTGGTAATCGTAAAGAATAGATGGGTCAATGCCAAATTCTACACCACAGTCACAGCTACTTCGCGCCCATGTCTTCATTGCTGGTAGAGTACAGGGGGTAGGGTTCCGTTACTCTACTGTCGATACAGCTAGTCAATTGGGGTTAACTGGTTGGGTAGGCAACCTTCCTGATGGTCGTGTAGAAGCAGTATTTGAAGGAGTACGGGAAATTGTGGAAGAAATGGTGCGCTGGTGTCATGTAGGCCCGCCGGCTGCTGTGGTTCAAGATGTTGCAGTTGAATATGAAGAACCAGAAGGTTTACGAGGATTTGAAGTGAGGCGGTTGGTGAAGTAAGTATGACCTGCCATCGTCAAGCATATCTGTTAGTACGACAGCCATCACTCATTGTTCATCATATCCTATTACGGTAGGAAAGAACGGATTCATGGCGATCGCCTCTGGAATTTTAACAACTTTCCCCTGACTGTTCACAAGCACCAATACTTACCCAGGTGCTAGAACCATCTTGCCAATGTTCCTTTTTCCAAACGGGGGCGTTATGTTTCAGGGTATCAATTGCGTAGCGACAAGCTTCAAAAGCTTCGCCTCGATGGGGACAACCAATTGCTACTAAAACACTGATGTCTCCAACCGACAAACGTCCAATGCGATGATGAATTACTACTCGATTAACCCCAGGCCACAAAGAGCGAATATCATCAGCAATTTGATAAAATACACGCAATGCCATCGGTTCATAAGCTTGATATTCTAAGGCAACTACGGGTTTTCCGTCAGTTTGATTCCGAACCATGCCACTCATCACTACTACTGCACCATTAGCCGAGTCATCGGCTTTAGCATAAATTTCTGCAAGCGATAAGGGTGCAAAAGTGATAGCAAAACTATCTTCGCTTCTTGGTTTAATCACAGCAATAGGAGTAGATGGCAGCACTGATTTCATAATTACTCGGTATTAATATTTATACACATTCTGATTTAATTTTTGATATGTTCAAAAATTAAACAGTATTTAAATGGTTATTTTAAGTATTAAATTGTATATTTAACTGTACTAATTGTTTTTAATAATTGGTTGGCTGTGTATGGCTTGGGTAAAAATGCTTGGATACCCATATTATAAGCTGCGTTCACTTTATCGTGTGCCGCCAATCCACTGGTAGCAATAATTTTGACATTGGGATTAATTTTTTGCAATGTCCGGATAGTAGTTAATCCATCCATACATGGCATTACCATATCTGTCAACACTAGAGATATTTTATCTCTGTGTTCTGCGTATATAGCGATCGCTTCAATTCCATCACTGGCTGTAATTGCTTGATAATTATGAGTCTCTAGAGATGTTTTGGTAATGTCTCTAATTGCAACTTCATCATCCACAACTAAAATCAACTCTCCATTGCCCGGAGCTAATTCTAATTCTGCTTCTTCTAAAGATTCTTTGGTATCTTGAGCAGGTAAATATACTTTAAACTGACTGCCTTTGCCTTCCTCAGTGTATACGTTAATAAAACCTCCGTGACTTTTAATAATGCCCAGTACGGTTGAAAGCCCTAGTCCTGTGCCTTTACTTAGTTCTTTAGTAGTAAAAAATGGCTCAAATATTCGATCTAATATGTCGGAGCGAATACCAATTCCTGTGTCAGTGACTTTAACTACTACATAAGAACCGACTTTGGCATCCAGATTCATTTTGGTATAGTTTTCGTCAATCAAAAGATTTTCGGCAGATATGTTCAAAATGCCGCCTTTAGGCATGGCATCACGAGCATTGACACACAAATTCATGAGGACTTGATGCAATTGGGTAGCATCGCCAGAAACAGTCCAAAGATTCTGGGAAATTTGCGCGACAATTTCGATTGATTTAGGAAATGTTTCTTTAATAACTTCCTGAATTTCTCTAATCAAATGCTTCAATTGCAATATAGTACGTTCACCCTCAAGACCACGAGTAAAGGACAAGACTTGCTTGACTAAGTTTGCCCCACGTTTAGCGTTGGTAATCAATATGGGTAGCAGTCGCCGAGAACGTTCATCTTTGATTTGCGACTCTAGCAGTTGTGCTGTCATCAAAATAGGTGCCAGAACATTGTTGAGGTCATGGGCAATACCACTCGCTAGCGTGCCAATACTCTCTAATCTTTGAGCGCGGAGAAATTGAGCTTCCAGGTGCTTTTTTTG
The DNA here is from genome assembly GCF_014697105.1 of Anabaena subtropica FACHB-260. Lineage (GTDB taxonomy): Bacteria > Cyanobacteriota > Cyanobacteriia > Cyanobacteriales > Nostocaceae > Trichormus > Trichormus subtropicus. The sequence goes on from NZ_JACJRF010000050.1 coordinate 13,768, forward strand.
GGTGATTTCAGTGTTGACGATGAGGATACATTGGGTATTATTACCAAACTCAGGTACTAATGTCCAGCGACTTTCGAGGATAATTTCTTTGCCAGATTTTGTTGTTTGATATAATTCTCCTTTCCAAGAGCCATGTTGCTGTAAAGTTGTGAGTGCTTTTTGTAACAATGGTAAGTTTTTTTCTTCCCAGAGTTTTTGTGTCTTTTTGCCAATAGCTTCTGCTTTTTTCCAACCGTACAGCCTTTCTGCGGATTCGTTCCAAAATAAAATTTGCCCGTCTAAATCCTGTACAAAAATGGCATCGTTAGCAATATCAAGGAGAGCCGCTTGTTCGCGGATTTTTTTCTCTGTTTGTTTACGCTCAATAGCATAACGGATAGAACGTTCTAGCAGGGGTGCATTCAGTTGGTTTTTTTCTAAATAATCTGCTGCTCCGGCTTTCATGGCTTCTAGGTCTATTTCCCAATCGCCTTGACCTGTGAGCAAAATTATGGGTGATGTACAGCCATGAGCAATTGCTTCACGTAACAGTTCTAGTCCACTGTGGGGGACTAAACGATAGTCTACTAGATATACATTATGCTGATCTTGAGCGATCGCTGCTTTTGCCGCCTCATAATTATCTACCCATTCCAATTCGCAGCTAGCTACCCGAAATTGAGTGAACCAGTTAAGAATTAAAATATAGTCGCTTTCGCTATCATCAACTAAAAGCACCCTGACTGGACTTTGGTCCATTGCGGCCTCCTGCGGCTTCTAGTGGCAGTTACACAACTTCAACCCACATTTATTTTCCCATTATCTTCATGGCTTCAACCAAGAAGCCAAAAGTTACTGGCTAGGATGAAGAAATCTACACCCCAATCGATAGATATGATCAATATCTTCCTCTATTTTTGGTGCGGTCAGGAAAATCATTGGCATTTGTTGCACATATCCATCAGATATTCTGTTATCTGTATAGCGTTTCTTATCTTAACGTGAGTTCGATGACGTCTCCCTACGGATTTAGAAGCTTGGTTAAATCAATCTTAATTTCGTTTCTACGCCTCTGTGTGAAATTCATCAACAAAGCCAACTATTCAAATACGTACTTTTCTGCCACTTTCCAATAACGAGAGAAGCGCTTTAGGTCAATGTAACCGTCGTAATCAAAAAACGGTTCTACTTCCAACACTTCTACTTTTAAAGAACGTTCAATTTCATCACATATATCATCAAATCTGGGACTGGGACTATCTGCTGTCACTACTAAATCAGCGTTGTTTTCTTTTGCAAAAATGATAATTTCTTGTGCTACATTACCACGGCGAATTTCTACTGGTAACTCTAGCAAACATTCATAAATAAAGGTGATGCGTTTAAGGCTTAATTGCCACTCTTCTATTAAAGCGTCGTCCCAAACCCAAATAGCAGGAGTATTCGGGTATTCTTGTAAGGCTGGGTTGTGGGGACTGAGACAATCGCCATGCACCCACACAATTGGTTTATTCATGAGATTTTACTAGTTATTAGAAGTTGGTTTTGAGAGTTTGTATTCAGGACTTTAGTCCTGAGAAAAATTAGGACTAAAGTCCTGACTACGAACCTATGCGCTTATTTTTTCTTTCCGCGTTGCCAACTTTGGCTGTTGGGTTTTTTGGTAAATTCACCTTTGGGAAAAAGGCGCGGTTCTAATTCTTCATAACTACCCTCAAAATCGCAATGACCGTAGAGTGGGCATTTTTGACAATATACGCTTTTGGTGTAGCGTTCTAGATTTTCGCGGTTGAAAAAATATGGTTTATGGCTAAAGGTGCTGGCTACCCATTGCCATGACATATTATTACTGGCAGGATCACCATCTAAGAGGTGTTCTAAAAACCATTTGGCTCCCGCTTGCCAGCGAATGCGCCGCCAATGCACAATGTATGCAGCTAACCACATTCTTATATGGTTGTGTAGGTAGCCAGTTTCCTGTAATTCCCGGCTAAAGCTGTCGATACAAACTAATCCTGTGCTACCTTCTTTGATATCTGCGGCTAAATCTGGTGCGTATTCTGTGGGGGTGTAACCTGTTTTATATTCTTCTTGGTCTTGCCAAATACCATCACCAAGTTTGAGATATAATCTCTGCCAATAATCCCGCCAGCCTAATTCATTAATTAATTTTGTGGCTTCATCTGGATGCTTGACGTTATCAAGTACGTAATCCCGTATTTCTCGTAGGCTTAAGACTCCGTGGCGGATGTATGGTGAAAGTCTGGTTACGTCGCCTGTGAGAAAGTTACGTGTTTTGGTGTAGGATGCAGGGTTAACTTTTTGTAGAGCTTTTTGGGCTGCTTTCCTTCCCCCGACTATATTAGTGGCGCTGCGATCGCTTCTTTGGGCTGCTTGGGGAAATTGTTCTCGCAGGTAAGCTATTAATTCTTCTCGACTAGCAAATTCATTTAACATAAGCAAATTAAATATAAATTAAGTACAGCTGACACTATATATAGCTAACGAGTTAAATAGCTAATACTATCAACGTAAGTTACTCGTTATCAAATTTAGGACTGGTAAGGGATAAGAATTTTTGGTCAATTACCAGTTATCTATTGTCAATCCTTAAAAGCAACTTACTTTATTTTCCAACTTCTATCCCCACTCTTGCAAACAGGAACAAACTATTGTGTCTCAAATAATTAACACTGAGCAACAAGGTCATTATCGCTACAATCCTATTGGGTTAAATCAAAAGGGAGCGGCTCGGATATTTCCTTATACAGGGGAAGATGGGGCGTTGCTTTATGTTTTGACAAAATTACGGGAAGATGCGCTAAAACAGGGAAAATTATCTGAGCCTTGGAGTTTGTTGCTGAAGCAGTTCGATCAGGCGATCGCCTCTATAGATAAAACTTGGCTAGACTTATCTACACTTTTAGTAGATTGGGAAGTCTTTCAATCGGGTTGGTTTAATCTCTATTTACCGCCAAACGAACAATTCAATCCTAGTTATGTGCGGGAACGCCGGGAAATGGGACAGAGGCTTTCAGCCGCAAAGAAAGCAGCAGAATCAACAACAGGAATTGAACAGCAAAGGGCGTTATTTTATCAATCCCTGGAAAGCAGTGCTAAAGCCAATAAATATCAATTTCCTTATATTCCCACCCGTCCAGTAGCTAGTGTAATTCATAAACGGGATGGAGGTTTAAGCGATCGCGAGTTTGTCCGGCAAAGATTGGCGGGACAAAACCCAATGGTATTACGGCGAGTGCAGCCAACAGACCAAGCATTACTACAATCTTGGACAATTCACTCTAGTACTGTAAATTTAATCCAATCAGCAGGCGAAAATCGCTTATTTGTCGCTGATTACCCTTTATTCAAAGATTTAAAAGTTACAGAATTACAATCTGGTAAATACTTAGGTAATCCCGTCGCAGTATTTCATCGTTCTGAAGGCGGGTTAGAACCGATACTGATTGAATTAGAGAAAGGTCGAGTAGTCACTCCTACACAGATTGGAGGTGGTGCAGATGATTGGACAAGGGCAAAACTCTATGTACAATCGGCGGATGCAACCCATCATGAGTTGTTTTCTCACCTCAGCTATACCCATTTAGCAATGGAAGTATTGGCGATCGCTACTCCTAGACAGTTACCCAGTAATCATCCTTTCTATCAATTACTCAGCCCTCATTTGCAATTTTTACTGGCAATTAATCAACGCGGTAATCAAATCCTACTACAAGAAGGTTCCGCTATTAGTTCATTAATGGCTCCTGTGCGGGAGGTATCTTTGGGATTGATGAACAAAGCTTATCGGGAAAGGATTTTTTGGGATTACGCCTTACCCAACGACATTGAACGGCGAGGAATCGAAACTAAGTTTCTTCCTGAATATCCTTATCGAGATGATGCGTTACTTTTGTGGGAAGCGATCGCCAAATATACTAGCAGTTATTTACAACGCCATTATCTAGATGATAAGGCAGTATTGAAAGACCCCTATTTGCAAGCTTGGGCGAATGAACTCAGCACACCTTTAAACACTCGTCCCAAATCAGAGTTTCCCCAATTACCAACTTGGTGTCCACCAGAATGGGCGATCACTTCTGGACTACAACCCCAAGAATTACCACCCCATCCCCGCATACCTGGATTCACTAAAATTACTAGTCTGCAACAACTCATCGATATTGCCACAATCATTATTTTCACCTGTGGCCCCCAACACGCAGCCGTTAATTTTAGTCAGTTTGATTATTTCGGTTACGTACCCAATGCACCGTTTGCACTCTACAGTCGTCCCGATACACCAGTCAGTCTGCCAGAATTACTACCACCTGCCGAGAAAGAACTCAAACAAATGGAGTTAACTTTTGCTTTGAGTGGAATTTCTTGGGGAAAACTTGGTAGTTCTGAGTTGATTCAGTTTGCTAATCGAGGCGATCGGCAAATCCTCTCTCAATTCCAAAGCGAGTTAGTAGAAATCGAAACCAAAATCAAAATTCGTAACCAGAAACGTTTAGTAAACACTGGCGTTGACTATCCTTACCTTTTACCTTCCCGCATTCCTAACAGTATTAATATTTGATATCTGTCCGGCTTAATCAGGAATTTTAGCGGCTGTATAAGTTTTTCTGGGGATGGTGGTCTATCAAGTTAGTTTTGACTGTTCGTAGTAAGGACTTTAGTCCTTACTACAAGCTTGTTTATCCCTCAATTCAAATTTGATGACCTACTAGAGTTCCATCGAGAAAAAACTGGTAAGTAGGTAAACTGAATAAGGAAAAGCGATCGCCCCTTACCAACAATGCAAATTACCCAGAGTCTCCATACAGCCATTATCGTCTCTAATCTAGAACGGTCAGAACACTTTTACAGTCAAGTGTTGGGATTATCCAAAATTGACCGTACTTTAAAATATCCTGGTGCATGGTATCAAGTCGGTAATTATCAAATTCATCTAATAGTTGCGTCAGATGTCCCTACCCAGAATCAAAACGAAAAATGGGGACGCAATCCCCATATTGCTTTTTCTGTCGCTGACTTAGAAGTAGCCAAGCAAGAGTTACTCAATCAAAATTATCCCATTCAACCAAGCGCCTCCGGTCGTCCCGCCCTCTTCACTCAAGACCCTGATGGGAATATTATCGAGTTGAGTCAGATGTGAGGGAAGCAGGGGAAGTAGGGGAAGCAGGGGAAGCAGGGGGAGTAGGGGGAGCAACTGACAACTAACAACTGACAACTGACAACTGACGAATGAAAATTATTGCCTACACTTACACTGATCCATTACTAGAAACTTCTCCTGTGCAGATTGACTGGGGGTGGGAGGTGGAACGGGTGTATGCAGATTTGGGACAGCGTTCACAATTACAACAATTATTTACTGACTGTCAAGCTGAATCTTGTGATTATCTCATTGTTCGGCGTTTGGAAGAATTAGGGGATAATTTACAACAGGTAAGCGATCGCCTCAATCAGTTGGAAGCCATGAGTATAGGAATCATCGCTACGGAACAAGCCTACAACTCAGCAACTTCTCATCTCCGGGCTGATTTGCTAAAATTATTACAACAAATTCAACTCCAACAACGTAGTCGCCGTATTCGTCAAGGACACGCTCGTAATCGTCTTGAAGCTGCGCCTCCTCCTGGTAAAGCCCCTTATGGCTATCGCAGAGGTAAAGATAAATATATCCTAGATCGCAGTACGGCTCCAGTAGTTAAGGATTTTTTTGACAATTTTTTACTCTATGGTTCTCTGCGTGGTGCAGTCCGTTACTTAGCCAAAAAATATGGTAAGAAAATCTCTGTCACCACTGGTAAGCGTTGGTTAGCTAATCCTGTTTATCGTGGTGATACTGCATATCAAAATCAGGAAATTATCTCTGATACCCATATTCCCATTATTTCCAGAGAAGAAGCTGCCCAAGTTGATCGACTTTTACGCCGTAATAGCCGTTTACCTTCTCGTAGCGCCAGCGCCCCCCGTTCTCTGGCTGGGTTGGTTGTTTGTCATCAGTGTCAGTCGCACATGACAGTTACCCGTGTTACTCAACGGCATCAAGATAAGGAGTATCTTTATTTACGTCCGATTAACTGCCCCCAAAGTCCTAAGTGTCGAGCTATTCCTTACCAAGAAATTTTAGAACATACAATTACCAAGGTTTGTAGCGAATTACCTTTGGCGGTAGCAGGGATAAATTTTCCTCAATTAGATACAGTTAAAAATAGCTTAAAAGCAGCGATCGCCCATCAAGAAGAAATACTTCAACAGTTACCTAATTTAGTCGCAACTGGTATTTTAGATGCGGAAACATCTAAGTTAAGAACTTACAAACTCCGGACAGAAATTTCTACTCTACAAGCAAAATTAGCAACTCTTCCTCCAGTAAATTTACTCTCTGTTGCTCAAGCAGTTTCTATTCCCCAATTTTGGTTAGATTTATCAGAATCCGAACGGAGGTTTTACTTTCGAGAATTTATCCGGCAAATTGAAATTATTCGTCAAAATCAAACCTGGGATTTACAAGTGATTTTTATTTTTTAGACATTAATTTTCTTCTCTCTCCAATCTCTAGTTTCTACTTTTACCAAAAGTTTGTATCATTTTTACATAGCTACAAGTATTAAAAAAATTGAGGCAAATTTTCGGCAAATTTCTCAAAAATAATATCGCTGCTCAGAGAAAATTGAGCTAACCTTGGAATTTAGTATTTATTCAGTAAACAGGTTGTTACTGGGTGGCAACATTAGAGATTCACTTTGATCTCTATGTAATCAAACCAGCAAGTAAAATGATTAGCATAGAATATGCAAGAAGGAAGCTTTATTTGGGGTCATCTAGAAAGACAACACCGCACGGTTGACAGGTGGATTGATCGCCTATGGCTAGTAGTATTGTTAATTGCCGCATTACTACTGTTCAGCGTTAACCTCGGAGGATTACCCCTACAAGATTGGGATGAAGGAGTTTTAGCCCAAGTTGCCAGGGAAATAGTGCGAGAATCTGGTGATTCCCTGCGTTGGCTTTATCCCACCCTAAGTGGGCAAGCATACCATGACAAACCGCCTCTGATACACATCCTGATTGCAGGGGTTTACTCTGTAGGAGGCGTAAATGAATGGACAACACGTTTACCAGGAGCAATTTTAACAGCCCTTTCTGTACCATTACTGTATTGTCTTGGGAGAGAGATATTTCGTCAACGTTGGGCAGCAATTTATAGTGCCTTAGTATACTTGACAATGCTACCTGTTGTCCGTTACGGACGATTGGCAATGTCAGATGGGGTAGTGGTAAGTTTCTTGTTGGTGATGATGCTGTGTGTATTGCGATCGCGTCGAGATTTACGCTACTGTCTGGGTATTGGTCTAAGTTTAGGCTTGATTTGCCTAACTCAAGGACTATCAGGTTTGTTGTTAGGTGCAGTTGTCCTCGTCTTTTTGTTTTGGGATACACCAAGACTACTTAATAGTTATTATCTATGGATAGCGATCGCTCTTGGACTTTTGCCTGTAGCGGGTTGGTATGGCGCTCAACTTCTCAAATATGGTAATGATTTTGCCCACAACGGCTTAATCATTCCATTCCTCAAACAAATTGGTGCAATTAGTAGCAAAAACACTCAACCACCTTGGTTTTACATTATCGAACTCCTCAAATGGACTTGGCCTTGGTTAATTTTTTTACCACAAACTGCACAGTTACTATGGGAAAATCGCAATCTTAGCTGGGCAAGACTCATACTTGTATGGAGCATAGTTTATTTACTACTCATGTCTCTCATGAGTGCCAAACTCGCTTGGTACATATTGCCAATTTACCCCAGCTTAGCTTTAGCTTTCGGCGCTCAGTTAGCAGAAATAGAAAACCTGCCTTTAATGTCATCTTATCCCCGTGCTTGGGTGGCTGGTTTATCAATATTAGCCGTGGTGGCTTCAGCCGGGAGCATTCATTTTAGCTGGGGTATAACAGCAAAAACTGACTTACAGTTGATTTTTGCCGCCGTAGCTTTAACAATGATTTTGGGGGCAATTTTAGCAGAACGAGGTGACGGACAATTTCTCAAGATTTTGTTTTGGGGTAGTTATATTTCCCTACTATTGTTGATGAAATCTAACTACTGGGTTTGGGAATTATGGCAAGCTTATCCTGTAAAACCTGTAGCAGCCATGATAGAGAAAGCAAATCCAGCAGCAAAGAAGATTTATACATCTTTTCCCTATCATCGTCCCTCATTGGATTTTTATAGCGATCGTCATATTATCCCAGCTTCTGTTGAAGAGTTGGAACATCGTTGGCACTACGAAACACAACCATATTTACTCATAAACATATCCGACTCTAAACGCCTACACTTAGACTCCATCAAGCTACTCGATAAAGTCGAAGGCTGGCAATTAGTCACCAAAGAAACTAATCGATTGTAAAGGGATTCGGGAGTGGTGAGTAAGAATTTTCTCTTCTCCCCCCCTGTCCCTTACCCCCTAACTCTTTCGACTCTCCACTCCCTACTTAACTTCCTCAGTCCCTGGTGGTAATTGCTGGTTCAAACTTGTTCCTTGTTGAGTAACAGTCATCATTCCCAAAAAAATGGCACTTCCTACAGCTAAAGCTACTAAAGGACGCTTAAAAAGGATAAAATCTCTGATAATTCTGGCTATGGGACTGCTTTGACGACGTAGCGCTGAACAGATCATGATCTGGTTGAGCGTAAAAGGGTCACGGACGTAATGCCCGCTTTGACAGACCACTACTCGTTCTTGACAATACGGACAAGTAAATAAACCTATATAACTTTTAATAGGTTTTGCCCTAGCATATCTTTGGCAAATGGGGCAAGTAACATAATGATTATCAAAAGTGTGTATATTCATCTACCTCGTCCGCTAGTCCATTTACTCGCTCTATTTAAGAATACCCATATTAAATTACCCATTAATACTTAGTAGACACTCCACTGTAGTATAAAAGTAGCCTTTAATCACACACACAGTTGTATTTCTACTAAGGATGACTTAATGGTTGCAACACGAGTATAGCTAGATTTAAGCAAAGATGTCTCTTGTTTTGAGCTGATTTGTGGCATATCCACTCAGTGCGTAGCTACTAAACTCTTGCTTTTTAGAGAAGAGAATACTATTTACACTTTGCTATAGAGTATTGTCCATTGATTATCAACTTTCTCTCATTTAACCATTATCTCTAGAAAAATTTGCTATGGCAAAATTTTTTTACTACAGATTGTAAATTTGGTTTACCAAATTTACTTGTCTGGTGGATAAATAATGGCTCACAATGAGAAGTAACAAATAAAAATTTACATTTTTTCTGACATTTACCCCGCCTTTCAATGACTCTACTGCCTCCCACTGAGATGAGGAAGGTGAAAGAACCATCTGCTTTTCCTACATCTTCCGCTCGAATAACACATCTCATTAACCGTTTTCAACTTTCCCCAGAAACTATTGTGTTGTTTTTAGCCGTACTCATTGGCGGTGGCACTGGTATGGGGGTAGTGACTTTTCACTATTTGATTGAGCTGATTCACCATCTAATGCTAGAAAATTTGATGGGTGCGATTGGTGGTTGGGGTGCCTGGACGTTAGCTTTTGTCCCCATTTTAGGCGGATTAATAGTTGGATTAATGCGTTGGCGCACCCAGGACTTTGGCCCTGGACTATCCTCTCTCATTGCTGCTTCTGAAGGTGGAGAAATTAAGGGGCAATTGCGACCTGTAACTAAAATGTTAGCGGCTTCTGTTTCTTTGGGCAGTGGTGCTTCTTTGGGGCCAGAGGGGCCAAGCGTGGAAATTGGCGCTAATTTTGGGATGCTTTTGTCTTTAATACTACAAGTTTCACAAGAACGACAGCGCTTACTTTTGGGTGCGGGCGCGGCGGCGGGCTTGGCGGCTGGATTTAATGCACCCATCGCTGGCGTATTTTTTGCTTTAGAAGTAGTAATGGGGGCAACTTCTTTTGCGACTTCGGCTGTGAGTGTGGTGCTATTAGCAGCAGTGGTAGCGGCTTTAATTGCTCAAATTGGTTTAGGGGCGCAGCCTGCTTTTGCTTTACCTGTATATCAAGTCCGTAGTCCTTTAGAATTACCTCTTTACCTGGGGTTGGGTTTGGGGGCTAGTTTGGTTTCTGTGGCTTATAAACAATCAATTAATTGGGCAAAAGCTTGTTTTGCCGGCTCAATTCCTGGGTTTAAATTTTTAGGTAAAATTCCTCAGCCAATTCACCCCATTATTGGTGGTGTGATTGTGGGCATAGCGGCTGTAAATTTCCCACAAATTTTAGGTATCGGTTATGGCACAGTGCAAGCGATGCTGCAAGATGTCAAATTTTCTCTGGATTTGTTGGCGATATTGCTAGTACTAAAACTGTTGATAACGGCAATTAGTGCAGGTAGCGGTTTTGTCGGCGGTTTGTTTGCCCCAGCCATGTTTTTGGGTGCTTCTTTAGGTTCGGCTTATGGGAAAATCCTCCCCCTCATAGTCCCAGGAATGAGCGAATATATAGCAGCACCTCCAGCTTACGCAATGGTGGGTATGGCTGCCGTATTAGCTGGGAGTGTGCGAGCGCCTTTAACCTCAATTTTAATGTTGTTTGAACTCACCCGCGACTACCGAATTGTTTTACCTCTGATGGCAGCTGTGGGTTTAAGTGTGTGGGTAGTAGAAATGATTAAACCCAGCACTAACTCTAATGCCAACCTACAACAAATTGGTCTTTCTATTCCGAAAGACCAAAAGATAGAAATTTTACGACAAGTTTTAGTAGAAGATGCGATGCTTGACTGCCCAAAAAAGTTACCTGCTACTATGGATATTTTGGAAGCTGCTAGGGAAATGATCCGCGATCGCACACGCAGCGCCTTAGTTATTGATGAAGCAGAACAATTAGTTGGTATTATTTCCCTAGAAGACCTCAATCGTACTCTTTCTCTATGGCAAAATTACCCGAATTCCTCAAATGAAATCCAGCGTAATTTAACCAATCAAACGATCATCGATATCTGTACAAAAGAAATCCTCTATGCTTGGCGGGATGAACCTTTGTCTGAGGCTTTAGACCGCATGGACGTTAGAGGCTTGCATCAGTTACCAGTGGTCGCACGAGACAACTATGATCATATTCTCGGTTTACTAGATAGGGAACAAATTGCATTAACGTGCAACTTGGCTGTCACACGTCAGACAATTTACCAGTTAGTCATTGGTCATTAGTCATTAGTCATTTAGTCAAGAATTATGGATTTGAACTCTTGACTATCGACTGTTGACTATTGACTATCGACTATTAATTATGCTGTAGCTTCTGCGATTTCGAGAATTTCTCTTTCTTCGCCATCTACTTGTCTGAGACGAATGTGCTTTTTCCCTAAAGTGATGACAAACTCATCTCCTGGTTTGAGGTTCATCTGTTTTGTATAAGCCGAACCAATCAACAAGTTACCATTCGATTGCACGCTAATTCTATAGCTAGCACTCCGTCCACCACGGCCGTTGGCATTGGGAGCGCTGTCTAATTGAATGCCTTCTGCATCAATTAGAGCGTTTAAGAATTTCATCATATTGACACGTTCTATACCATTTTTGGTAACGGTATAGTAGCCACACTGTTTAGCTTTTTCTTCTTTGCTAAGGTTCTCTAGCTCTTTGACTTTTTTGAGCAGTTCTTCACCGACTAGGGGTTCTATTTTTTTCTGTTTAGGCATCAACTTAGGTCAGAAATCAATGGTTTAAGTAGTTGAATCGATTTTATTTTAGCTGACGTTGAGCTAATAGGAACAATATCCTTTAGTTTTTATCTCAGCCTAGCCAAGTATATTACATTGATCTGCAAAATTGTTGCACAATTAGCAATATTTGCTAGACAATTTAATTTTGATAATCGTGATAACTATATATAGTTAATGAATCACTGCTAAACTATATTTATTTAAGTTTTCTAAACTAGAGTAAAAATTTGCCTCCTTAGTTGGCTTGATTGTTGAGGAGAAAAATGATAAGTAAGGCTGATCCTTAGTCATTAGTCATTAGTCATTGGTGAAGAGAAAACAACTGACAACTGACAACTGACAACTAACAAAATGAAACTAACAACTAGAGGACATTATAGTGTGAAGGCATTGCTGGACTTGAGTTTACAACCAAGTTATGGGCCAGCATCTGTGAAAGCGATCGCTAAACGCCAAGATATCCCAGCGCCATACTTGGAAAAATTACTAATAGAAATGCGTCGTGCTGGATTAGTAAAATCAATTCGGGGTAGTGTTGGTGGCTATCAACTAGCACGAGAACCAGTAAAAATATCCATAGGACAAATTTTAGAGGCAGTTGGTGAAACCATCACGAATTTACCCCACCATACCCCAACCCCAGCACAAACAGAAGATTGGGTAACATTTAGCCTCTGGCAAAGACTCAACCAGAAACTAAAAGAGGCTTTATACAGTATTACTCTGGCAGATTTGTATTACGATGCTCGTAGCTGGCAAGCCTCCCTCGGAGAAGAAGCAAATTTTGTAGTTTAGTCGATAGTCCATAATCCATAGTCAATAATCCAAGTTGATTCCTTTAGACTATTGACCAATGACCAATGACCAATGACCAATGACCAATGACATCCACGTTTTTATCATTGCGGCAATTTTAGATTATTTAATAGGTGATCCTTGGGGGTGGCCTCATCCAGTACAAATTATGGGGTTGGTGATTTCTCGATTGAGCAAAATTTTTCTGCAACTGTGTCAAAAATCTCTAACACAACGCATAGCTGGAATTGTTCTAGCGATGATTTTGATTATTGGTAGCGGCGGGGTTGGTTGGCTAATAATTCAAATGGCGAGATGGCTAAATCCGGTGTTGGCTATTGCTGTAGAAAGTATTATGCTAGCTAGCTGTTTTGCTTTAAGAAGTTTACGCAAAGCGGCTATTGATGTTTTACAGCCTTTAATAATAGGAGATTTAGCAGCATCTAGGCAAACTTTGAGTAATTATGTTGGTAGAGATACAGACAACCTACCAGAATCAGAAATCCTGCGAGCCGTGTTAGAAACAGTGACAGAGAATGCCACAGATGGGGTAATGGCTCCATTATTTTATGCTGTTGTGGGTATCTGCATTCCTATTGTGGGGCCAGTTCCTCTAGCTTTAGCATATAAGGCCAGCAGTACCCTCGATTCGATGGTGGGTTACAAAGAAGCACCCTATAAATATTTGGGATGGTTTAGTGCGCGGCTAGAAGATTATTTGACTTGGTTCCCTTGTCGCCTGACAGTGGTAACTTTAGGATTATTATCAGGTAAACCGTTAGATGTGTGGCGAATTTGTCGCCGCGATGCCATTACTGACCCCAGTCCCAACTCTGGTTGGAGTGAGTGCGCCTATGCTGCGATTTTGGGTGTGCAGATGGGGGGGACAAATTGGTATCGTGGAATAGCCAAGCAAAAACCACTCTTAGGAGATCCCATTTCTCCCATCACTCCAAGGCACATTCAAACAGCCTTGCAACTTACTAGATATTGCTTTTTGCTCTGGCTAGGTGTAGCGATCGCTATACTCCTGATACTCTAAGATTCAGTGTTGTTTATTACTCACGGGTATCGTCCTATGGCTACGCCTGCTAAAGTGGTGGAAATCCTCTCCGCAGAAGACCTCCGTCGTACCTTAACACGATTGGCATCTCAAATTGTTGAAAGAACACGTGATTTGTCTCAATTAGTACTTTTAGGTATTTATACTAGAGGAGTTCCACTAGCTGAACTGTTAGCACGTCAGATCGAGACTCTTGAAGGTATTAATGTAGCGGTAGGAGCCTTAGATATTACCTTCTATCGGGATGACCTCGACCAAATAAGTTTACGAACTCCGGCTAAAACCAATATTGCCTTTGACTTGACAGGAAAAACTGTCGTGTTGGTAGATGATGTCATTTTTAAAGGGCGAACGATTCGTGCAGCGTTGAATGCGGTAAACGAGTATGGTAGACCAGAATTAATTCGTCTGGCTGTGTTGGTGGACAGGGGTCATCGGGAAGTCCCCATTCATCCAGACTTTGTTGGCAAGCAGTTGCCCACAGCTAAAGAAGAAGTAGTCAAAGTTTACTTACAAGATTGGGATGGCAGAGATGCCGTGGAGTTAGTTGGTTACTAAATAGTACGTAAATTAAAAACGGGTAATCTAAAATTAAAATCATCTCTCCCCTCGCCCCAATCAAGCCATGTCAGTTGCTCAGGACTTGGAACCAGTAAAAGATATAATATTTCCGCCAGGAGATATCGAAAGTGACGAACCACCCTTGGAAAGCGATTTACATCTACGCCAGATTATTCTGTTATGGCAATGTCTAGAATTGTGGTGGCAAAACCGCAATGATTTTTATGCTGCGGGTAATTTGACGATTTACTACAGCCAACGTCAACTGAAATCAGAAGAATTTCGCGGGCCAGACTTTTTTGTGGTGATAGGATGCGATCGCCAACCGCGCAAAAGTTGGGTAGTCTGGCAAGAAGACGGTAAATATCCCAATATAATTGTCGAGTTGCTTTCGCCTTCCACCAAAGCCACGGACAAAGGCTTGAAAAAGCAAATTTATCAAGATATCTTTCGCACACCTGAATATTTTTGGTTTGACCCCAATACTTTAGAATTTGCTGGGTTTCATTTAGTAGATGCGAATTACCAACCAATAGAACCAAACCCCCAAGGTTGGTTATGGAGTCGGCAGTTAGATTTATACTTGGGTGTACAAGAAAATCAGTTACGCTATTTCACAGCAGAAGGACAGTTAGTACCAACTCCTGAAGAACTGGCACAACAAGAAAAGCAACGTGCTGAACAGGAAACACTGCGCGCAGAACAGGAAAAGCAACGTGCTGAACGCCTAGCCGCTAAGTTGCGAGAACTGAATATTAACCCTGATGATTTATAAAAATAGTCAATAGTCAACAGTCCATAGTCATTATTTCTTTCTCCTACGCCCCTATTCCCTTATCCCCCTAATTCTTAAAACCAGTAGCAAAGATTACCAGAAAAATTGCAGAATAGATACAGTCCGTCGTGGTGACTACCTAAGAAATGCCGACTATAATAGCTGACGCACAAAATTTACTTTCTGACCTCATTACTCGCTACTCATCGCGTGTAGATTATTTAATGATTCGCTTAGAGGAAGCAGAAGGGACTGATATCTTGTTGCGTGGCGACAAGGTGGAAACCCTAAGCGAAGGAATTTCAATTGGTGGACAAGTCCGTGCCTGTTATAAGGGTGGCTGGGGTTTGAGTTGCTTTAACCAACTAGCGACGATTCAAGACCGGATTGAAGAAGCGATCGCCGCAGCCCGGATGGTGGGAGATGAAGAAACTATACTCGCACCTATTGACCCAGTGCAAGCAATATGCAGACTACCCTTAACTGGTACAGATCCGCGCCAAGTTTCCTTAGCGCAGAAAAAACAATTGTGCGATCGCTACACTGAATTACTCAAAAATGTTGACCATCGGGTGACTACAACTTCAGTTCGTTATGGTGACAGCGCCCAAAAAATCATCCTCGCCACTTCAGAAGGGACTCTGATTCAACAGTCTTGGGTGGATATGGAAATGCGCTTTGCTGCGACTGCGAGAAATGGTGAAACTGTGCAAACTGGTAGGGAAACTACAGGTTCTCGCAAAGCCTACGAAGATTTAACTAATTTAGATGCCCAAGTGGAAAAAGCGGCTCAAAGAGCTGTTGCAGCGTTGTCTCTACCATCAGTTAAAGGTAACACTTACACTGTTGTTATTGACCCAATTCTGACTGGTTTATTTGTTCATGAGGCTTTCGGTCATCTTTCCGAGGCTGATATGGCTTACGAAAACCCAGATTTACTAGAAGTCATGACTATTGGAAGACGGTTTGGGCCTGAGGAACTGCAAATTTTTGATGGTGCAGCCCCAGAAGGACATCGTGGTAGTTACTTTTATGATGATGAAGGGACACCCGCTACTACTACCCAATTAATTCAAGATGGTGTTTTAGTGGGACGGTTGCATTCACGGGAAACCGCAGGTAAGTTAGAAGAAACGCCTACAGGTAACGCCCGTTGTCTTAATTACCACTTTAATCCTATTGTGCGGATGACTAATACTTGGATTGAACGGGGTAAAACACCAGTTGCAGATTTATTTACTGGGATTAAAGAAGGGGTTTATGCTCGTAATTGGTTAGGTGGGATGACCAATGGCGAAATGTTCACCTTCAGCGCCGGGGAAGCTTGGATGATTAGAAATGGTGAAATTGCTGAACCTGTCAAAGATGTGACGCTTTCAGGTAATGTTTTTCAAACTTTGGCAGATATTGAAGCGATCGGTGATGATTTTTATTGGGATGAGTCTGGTGGTTGTGGTAAAGGTGGGCAAAATGGTTTACCTGTAGGCTGTGGTGGGCCTAGTTTACGGATTCGAGATGTGGTAGTTGGGGGAGAGACGTATTGACACTCCCACGGCTAAAAGCCGATGGGATTCTTGTTTCATTCAGTCCACTTACCATAATTAGTCGCCCAATTATGCCAGAGGTGGGTCTGTCCGCAAGCTTTTTGCTCCATTACAGAAGCCAGATCCGGTATGCCCTACCGTACTGTTTCGACCAAAACCTTGGTTTTCTGGTACTTGGTGTGTAATCGGGGGACATCAAATTCGCTGACATCTGCAACGACTGCGATCGCTTCCCCGCCCAACTGTTTGATCTCTTTTACGCCTAGCGGCGCAAGCCCATGCGTGAACGCATGGGGCTTGCGCCGCATTAATTATCGGTCAAACTAATTTTATTAGTATCATTTGATTGGGAGTCAGTAGTTGCACCAACCGCCATGACTGGAGACCCTTCACTGACGCGGTTGTCATCTAAGACGGCTCGCACTCGATAAGCAAGCTGAGTTTTATGTACTAATAAGATTAAATCTCGGTTGAGTAAGCCTTGTGATTTGAGGTTTTCGTTTGATGCAGCTTGGAGATGAAAACAGCGATCGCTTTGACGTTTCAACTTTGGAGATTTCCCTTCCACAAGCACGGTTTGTAGTTCGTATTCTTTAGCTTCGGGATATGGTTCCCAACAAAGTTGCCAGTAAGTTGACCAGCGAATTAAGTCTGATGGTAATTCCTCGACTTCATCCGACAATGTAGAGACAAGTCCGGTAACTGGAGGTTGTACAACTTGAAGCTGATTAGAGGATATATCAGCAGCTAAAGTTGAACCGCCATCAATTAATACCAGTCCGAATATCAAAGTGAACAACACAATCAATCGTAAGCATTGTAGTTGCACCGACAAGATTTTCTGATTCATAAATTATGCAAAAGTCAGTTGCTTACACCTGGGATAAGCACAATTTTTTCAGAGTTCTAGAACTGTTTGATGGTAGGATTTTGAATCCAAAATTTCAAATCCAAAATCCAAAATTAGTATTACCACTCCACAGGTGCAATCAGGCTGCCGTTGTCGGCATAGATTGTTTCAGAAAGGACATGAGTTCTGGGGGCTAATGTAGAGTTGAAGACTGCGCTTCTTCGCCCAATTGCTGATCTGTTACCAATGCTGGCACGGAATATAACAGAGTTTGGCCCTAGACCGACGGCATCACCTATGCTGGTTTCCGGGCCATTAGCAACACCATCAATGCAACGTCTGCTTGTGTCAAGTTTGCAACTTTCCCTAAGAGGCCGCTATTAGCTTGTAGGTTATTCGTGACGTTTTTACCAGGTAGAACAACTTTACCAGCAGGTAAGGTAACACCAGGGCCAACTCGCGCGAGAAAGTTTACTACTGTGTTTCTTTCTATAGTTGCGCCATCTATTTCACAGTTGAAGGCGAGAAATGTCTCTGGAACAGTGTTGCTGAACTGAGCATTGGTAACTGGATCGGTGAAAGGACCAGTAGAGCCTTGAGTCCCGATTCTAGCTCCACCCTTAACAACGGCCATGTGTGCCATAATCACACGCTCGCCAATTTGTACTCCGGTTCCCGAAGCTATGATTTTTACCTGGTCTTGGGCATTAGAATCTGCTGCGATGCTAATAGGGGCATTAGTAGCATTTAACTCAGCAAATGGGGCAACATAGACTTTTTCGCCCAAGGTTATATTTGTGGGATTGGTGATTATTGCAGTTGGGTCAACGAAACTAGCTGACTCAGAAGGTGCAGTACTTGGGCATATAGGTAGGTTTCCCGAAGTTGGATTACAAGTCCCTCCAACCGCTACTGCGGGTTGTATATCTATCCTAGTGTGGCAAAACTTACTAGAGAAGACGACTCTCTAGATTAGCTAAGTAAGCCTTGGGGTCTCGGCGAAATCGATACTGTTCAATTCTGGCCTTGTGGTGTTTTTGCAATTGAGAGCGTAATTCGAGCCAAGTAACGATATCAACTTGTGCTAAATCAGATGCGGTAAAAGAATGAAGTTTAGTAGCGATGGCACAGGCAAGTTTGACAGAGCCACGAATAACGAGGGATGAGGGGGCAACCTTACGACCAGTACAACGACGTTGATGATGACGTAACATACCAAAAGCATGTTCTAAGTCATTATTAGTTCTAGGAAAATCTTCAATTTCATAACAATGAAAAAGTCCAGACCAGTAGTTGTGGGTAGTTTTTATGAAGTTATCGATTGCAGTGTTCAGTGTACCAGCTTTGTGCTTTTGTTGGGACATTTCTGTCAACAGTTGCTGATAACTTTGTTTGACCCTAGCAGCATCAAGACCTATTTTATTATTGAGAATATTACTAGCTTTATCAACCCACTGATATGCAACCCTCACAGGTAAAAATAAAGATGCAGTCGCAGATAATCCCTTAGCTATCAGGTGTTTTAGGTTGACTAAAGGTGGTGGTAAAGCACTTCTTTTTTCCATCCGTTCTAAGCTTTGTTCTATCAAAGTCAAATTTTCTTGTAGCTTTAATCCAGATGGCTAAGCGCGGTGGATGACCATCATTGGTTATAGAACTACGCACTGCCGAGCAATAATCTTCAATAATAGTCACCATTTCTTGATGATAATAAGGTTTTAGCAAGTAAGATTTCTCCTGATAAACAATCTCGAATTACCCATAATACCTCATGTCCAATTTCTGGCTGCATCCCATCGATCGCTAGTATTATCCGTCCTTGATTAGCCATTATGGCTTTTAACCTTTTATGATCTTTTAGCCATAAAGAAAGTAACTCGTCATATCTGTCAATTAGGTGCGTGACCGTTCGTTGACTTATACATATACCCTTTAATTCAAGGTGAGTGTGTATTTGAGGAACACTTCTATGTTCCTGGTAACGTAATGCGCCTATATAAGCAATCACATCCAAACCAAATTCGTTCTGTGGTAGAGCGAGTGATCCTTCTTGCTCTGGTCGGTATGCTTTTTTATACCGCAGACATGACTTATTTTGACATCGCCGAATTTTTAGCTGTAGTTCTACTACCCCATTTAACGTTCTTATATGTCGAGGATTATTGTATTCATTCCACATTGCTTGACCACACGAAAGGCATTTTTTTTGAACACAATCGAGTACTTCAAACGATGTTGCCTCTGGTTTTAAACTTTTTCTTACCAAGTTTTTGCACCATTATTTCGCTACAAGCTCAAGATTACAGGATTTCTGCTCCTCTCTAGTAAGTTTTGCCACACTAGGAATTATCGCTTTTGCCCCGCGTTGTGAAATGGTGTCGTAACAACCTTTTGTGTCATAGCCACCATCTCCAGACACTTGCTCTATGGGCTGATCAATCTGCTCCAATATGTCAGGCAATACCTCGCAATCAGCCAGATCATTAGTAGTCACCACCGCACCCAGAATTTCTCCACTTTCTGAGTCAACGCCTAAATGCAACTTACGCCATGTACGTCGTTTACCTACCCCATGTGTGCGGACTTTCCATTCACCTTCTCCATACACTTTTAATCCGGTCGAATCCACCACTACATGAACAGCCTGATCTTTTGGCACAACAGGCAATTTCACCGATAATTTGCTTAAACGCCTCGATAGGGTAGAGTGATCCGGCACTGCTAGCTCAATCCCCATGAGCATGAACAGCGACTCCAAAAACCCCTCTGCTTGCCGCCCTGCTAGATGAAACACTGCTTGAATTGTACCCATCGTAGCGATTGCCGTATCTGAGTAATAATTCGATGCTCCTTTTTTCCCCGTTTTTTGATGGTTGCGCCACTGCTCGATTACTTCTTCGTTCACCCAGAAGGTTATACTGCCTCGTTGCTTGAGTGCCGCATCATAAGCGTTCCAATTTTTTACTTTGTATTGGGCTTTCGTCTTCATCTTTGAGCTAGGTGGCGAGCGAACATAGGCAATAAGTAAAATTTACCATTTTGCCTATTCACGCAACAACGCCTTCATGAAAACTAAAAATCAAGAGATTGGACAAGGGTATAGGAGTATAGAAGTGTAAGGATTTAGAACACCATTTCTCCTATACCCTTACTCCCAAACCTGTGCCTAAGTCCTGACTATGAAGGATTTACACTGATGGAAGTAGCATTCGATTCAGGTTCAGTAGTTGCACCAACTGCCATGACTGTAGACCATTCACTGACGCGGTTATCATCTAGAACGGCTCGGACTCGATAAGCAAGCTGAGTTTTATGTACTAATAAGATTAAATCTCGGTTGAGTAAGCCTTGTGATTTGAGGTTTTCGTTTGATGCAGCTTGGAGATGAAAACATCGATCGCTTTGACGTTGTAAATCTGGAGACTCACCATCCACCAGCACCTTTTGCAGTTCGTACTCTTTAGCCCCTGGATAAGCTTCCCAGCAAAGATTCCAGTAGGTTGACCAGTTAATCAAATTTGTTGTTGATTCCTTAACCTCATCCGACAAGGTAGAAACGAGTCCGGTAACTGGAGGTTGTACGACTTGCGGCGACTGGGAATTAACAGATTCTATATATCCAGGTTGCTCAACCTGTTGTGCAGCTATAGATGAACCGACATCAAGACCTAGCATCAGTCCGAATATCAAAGTGAGTAGCACAACCAATCGTAGGCATCGTGAAGGCACTAGGGGGAGGATTTTAAAATTCATAGTCATGCAAAACTTAAATGCTTAACCCGATTCTTCAAAATTAGGCATCAGATGCAGCAAAAGACAATCCTGCTACATCTAAGCCTCATTAAATTACAAATTACGTTTAATGTGAATTAGTCTTGAAACCCTTGTAATTCTGTACGTATTCACAAAACTGTGATTTTGAGTGAGTCTTGAAACTCTTGTGGGATAAGAGGCGTTGCTAATTCACATCAGGCGTAAATTACGAATTGGTATGATTACCACTCTACCTTTGAAATTAGGTTGCCGTTATCGGCATAGATAGTTCTTGAACGGATATGCGTTCTAGAAGGTAGTGTGGAATTGAAGACACCGCTTTTTCTTCCCACGGCTGATTTGTTACCAATTTCTGCACGGAATATAACAACGTCAGGTGCTAACCCTACGTCATCACCTAGCTTAGTTTCCGGGCCACTATCAACACCATTGACAACCTGCCTACCACCATGAACTAGAACACGAGGCCCATAACCATTTCCATTACCAATAGTCAGATTAGTTGTCGCTAAACCATGAAAGACAACATCGTTTGCTACACCGGCAAGTATCCCAATGTTAAAAGGTTGACCCTCATCAGCACGGATGGAAATTCTATTACCTAATTTCTGGTTTAAGGCTGCGAGAGAATCTTGCAGAATCACATTGCCGATGATGCGGTTAGGGTAGTTGGGATCTTGAGTAGTAACCCCACCTATGGTTGGCAAACTTGGTGTTGGGTTATTAGGGGTGGATGGACTGAAATTTATCCCTGTGACATTTGACGGATTGGCTACGGCTAATTGTGTATAACCTTGGGCCAATGACTGATTAACTGCAATTACACCCTGCATCAATGCAACATCGGCTTGTGTCAGGTTAGACACCTTCCCCAAACTGCCACTAGTAGCTTCTATGTTACTAGTAACATTTTTACCTGGGAGGACAACTTTACCAGAGGGTAAGGTAACACCAGGGCCGACCCGCGAGAGAAAATTGACTACGGTGTTGAACTCTATAGTTGCACCGTCTACTTCAGCGTTGAAGGCGATGAATGTCTCTGGCTGAGTGTTGCTAAACTGAACACCGCTCACGGGGTCAGTAAAAGGCCCAGTTGAGCCAGTAAGACCGATTTTGGCTGTACCTTTGACAGTGACCAAGTGTGCCAGGATGACTCGCTCACCAATAGTTGCCCCCGCTACTGAAGGTGTAATGCTCACTTGGTCTTGGACGTTGGATCCTTCACTGATAATGATGGGGCCATTAGTAGCATTTAACCGAGCAAATGGTGCAACGTAGACTTTTCCCCCCAAGGTAATATTTGCGGGATTGGTAATTATCGCAGCTGGGTCAATAAAATTAGCTGATGCTGGGGCTGCTGTACTGGGACATATAGGTCGGTTAACTGCCGTTGGACTACACGAAGCAAGGCTTGCAAGGGCTGGTTGTGCATCTACCTGTATAACTAGGACAAACGCAAGGATAATTGCAGTAAAGGCACTAAAAATTGTGCGAGGTTTGAACATTAAAAGAAGGCTCCTCACGAGCTATGGAGTATTTATTTGCGGAATAATTTGTGTTAACGAGGAAAAGATACAATTCAGCGTCGCCTATAGTCAGCGAAACTCTAGGCCAATCTGAGGAATTAGCAAAAAATCATATTGCCATAATTCCCCTTTTCAACTCTTTCTTACTTGCTTATAAGATAGAGAATTAACCAGCCCAAAATCCGCTCAACAAGTTATAAACGTTGAGAAATGTTACCAAGTCATCTATCAGACCAGTAATAATACCAAGAAGTGAGCTTTGTGGAATTGTCGTCGTTGCGTGGGCAACTGCATTATTGTATACAGTCTCCCAAGCGTTCGGCCCGGTAGCCGTTGTACCATAAACCTGTGTACTCACAGCCAAAATAAAGCCAAGCGCAGCTAGACTGGCTAGTATTGTGCGACGTTTTAACATTATTATTTGATACCTGATAGTTTGCCAAGTTTGTTTGACAGGGTAAACCGAAAAGGTAAGGGAAAAGCGGTAACTTTTCAATTTACCTGAGCTAATGACGTACAATTGTTACAAGCAGCAATTAGCAGCTTACTTTTATATTATCTTAATATTATTTAGTAATTTAAGCTAGATATTTTGATATTAATAAAATTTATATTTCTAATAAAAATGTAGTGCATCATAGAGTTTAAAACTTTGTAAGTTCCATTGAGTATCAGCGACAAAATATATCTACCTTGAGACATATTTTTAAATTAATTTGATCCCAAATATCTTTTTGTAGAAGATGCAAGGTATTGGTAAGGCAAGAGAAAGCGATAAAAAATTCGCTTGTAAGCATCTTCCTGTAATGCTTTTATAAATGTCTATGCTCTAAGTTATATGGCAAATACCATAGCTGATGTTGTTATATTTGGCAAGTATATATTGCATAAATAGATGGTAGATTAAACTTGCATACCATACTATTTATGACAAATTGAGGAACAATTTAAGGATGTTTGTTTGTCTATAAACTATTAATTTATCAAAGCAGTAATTGATAATATTTCACACCATACCTGATATATACATCAGTAGAAGCCCACAGCTGTAGGGCGCTATAAAAAGTTCAGTAGACCGAAAAGTTTGGCGATCGCAGCTTACAAGACGTAACCATCGCTGTCAACCAGGACTTACGCGAAGAGTGAGAAACTGAAATGTTTGGTTTTTCGTTACCCTACTTTACCGGGAGATCGTTTCGTTAAGCCCAGTTGCACTTGCGACACGCTACGCGAACGCTAAGGCATTGCAAATTCTCAAATACTCTCCAGAGTTAAGTTCTGCGCTGTGGCCACTTTATGCTTTAAAAACGGCCACATTATCCTTTAAGTGACAGTGCGGTCAAGCAATGTGGAATGAATACAATAGACCTGTCCATAAAAGGTAAAAAGCTTACTGTGAAGGGATTACAGGAGATATGACTGAGATAAAATAGTTATCATTGCTGAACGTAAAAATCAGGGTTTGGGGATGAAAATCGGAAAATTATCAAAAGTTTCTCAAAACAGAGCTTTCTAAAAAAGTAAATGTTCAAGCGGATAATTCAAATATTATGACTTAGTATAAATGAAGCATTGAGATGTAACCGAACTAATCCACATACCGTCTTTATCACCTGATTATAACGATGTCGAGCTAGACGAAATCTGTCACTGGCTACTCGAAAAATTTTCACCCTACATATCAGATGTTCAAAAAAAATCCTTCTAGAAGATAATTCCTTATTCTCTGATTTTTGAGTTTCTGAAAGTTCGGCTTTTTTGGGCTTCTTGTAAGGTGTGGTAATAAGTTCTTCTCCCATATAAGCCTTATCTCCT
Organism: Anabaena subtropica FACHB-260; assembly: GCF_014697105.1. GTDB lineage: Bacteria > Cyanobacteriota > Cyanobacteriia > Cyanobacteriales > Nostocaceae > Trichormus > Trichormus subtropicus. The sequence goes on from NZ_JACJRF010000050.1 coordinate 38,192, forward strand.
AGAAATCTTTGTTTGGTATCCAGAGTTTTTCGATTATTTCTAAATAAGGTAATATCGCTTGTCTTGCCAAATTGTCCAATACAAATATCAACTATATCTCGACCTTCTGGTAATACGATAAATTGATTTTTTATTGTGTGCATTTTCTTCTTGCCAGAATAATATTTTTTCTGCTCTTCATAGTCTCCAGGTCTTTCTATAGCTTGCTCTGCGCTATCTACTATTAATTCATATTCACATAATTTTTCACATAGCTCTTGATATCTTTTATCATCATTTTTTACTTCTTCTATTTGAGATGCAGGTAAAATTTCTCTGAGAATTTCCACCCAATAATTAAATGTATTATTTGCTTTTGTTCTCGACACATCAAACAATAATCCCAAAATTTCAAATGTTGGCTTCTGTCTGAGGTATACTAAACATAAACATACCCCTTCTTTTGGTGTCATTTCTGCTTTACGTCCTCCTCCAGATGCTATTAACCTAACTTTTCTTTTTTCAATTTCTGCTTGTTTTTCTTTATGCCTTTTTTCTGCTAATGCTACTAATGTAATAAAATCTTCATATTTAATCCCAATTAATCGCTTTGATTCCTCTGGGTATGATTCTATTCTTTTTAAGGGACTTGTCATTATTAATACTCGCTTTTTTATCTCCTCTGTTTATTTTCTTATAAAATTTATTTTAAAGATAGGTCTAATAAAAGAGGTTCAAAAACTGAAATTATCAAGAATGTACGTCCACCCGAATAATGACCATTGACGACTTTACCAAAACAGCTTGCATTCTCTCTCTTGGAAAAAACTTTGCGATTTACTGAATCTATCTAATACCAATTTAATATGAAGCTGCATAGAAAAGAGCTTCTAAAATAAAGTTATAAGAGGAGATAGACATTACCTGCTCAAATGTTAATTGCTCGAATAGTTGTTGT
>NZ_JACJRF010000051.1 GCF_014697105.1 Anabaena subtropica FACHB-260
TAGTTTTGTTTACCTCTTTGCTTGCCATTCTTCCGGATATGATGGGAATTACAACGCGGACATTCCATGAAGATTCACCCTAATTCATATTCTCATTATGCAACGCCGAAAAAACAGTGAAATTCAAGCAAGAGCTGAACAAAAATGTCCAGATTGCCTGGAAGCACAGAAAAATTATGCCAAACAGTATCGGCATAGTGTCCATCAGTGGAGTTATGGCAGATTGATTGAGTGTGTTCAAACTCAAGCGGCTAAAGCTGGAATTGTTATAGAAGAGGGGAAACAGCCTATCAGAGGAAGCCCACACCAGAAAGCAAAAGAGTTGGCGTTCCCCGAAGGGGTTGCCGCAGGCATCGCTGCCTATAAATCACGCCAAATGGCAGATTGACAAAAATTTGAACCTTGAAAATAAAATAAACTAATAGCGCCGCAGTTCATGTTGTAATCAACCCCTGAACTGTGAAAAGTTTGGGTTAGTTTGACTGTGTGAACACAGTCCTGCTTTCTGACCCTAGTAGCTGCCCACCTTGAAGCTGCTGTCTCTTGTAGACAGGAATCAGGTGCGTCCCCAGTAATAGAGGTGCGGGTATACCGCAGTGGTGGCTACCGAATCACCTCCGACCAAGGAGGAACCCACCTTAATTATTTTTGAAAGGGGTCAAAGATTCGAGCAGTTTCAACTCCCGTTCTTAAATTTAGGAGGGTTGAAAGATTCTTAGAGGAAAAGTTTAGCGCATCCTTGGGTACTTTAAAAACCTTTTCAAGCTGGATGGGTTTAAAGAAACGACAGGGAGCGAGTTAAAGAGCTTTCTATATAAAAGCTTATTGAAGATTGATTACTGACACTTTTTCAAGTAAGCGTAGGCATCGCTCTTTCAACCAACCTCTATCAAGTTCGGGTTGAGTAAGCTTTTACATATTTGAGGTTTTAGTAGTTGTGCTAAAACTTTGCTAGATTTATGGTGGGTTGAAAGGTAAGGCAGAGGTCTGCCTTTGTGATTAGTATGTTTTTGTGGTTGTGACACATAATCTGTTAACAGTGACATCAATTTGTTAAACATGACATCAATCTGTTAACAGTGACAAATAATTAGTTAATGTACATTTAAAGGCGGCACCCGGATTTGAACCGGGGGATGGAGGTTTTGCAGACCTCTGCCTTACCACTTGGCTATGCCGCCGTACTCTACAGCTTATAATCATAGCATCTTTTTATGCAATTTTGCATCTTCAGGCTGCAAAAATTCTGTTATTTCTGTGCTGGTTCAAAAATATAGGGATACCAGTTTAAAAATAGCATTTACACTTCTATTGATGAGTGTCGTAAAATACAAAAAAATTATAATTTACTCCTTAAGATAGATGAAAATATGAAAATGAGTGAAAAAGTATAAAAAGAAACAAAAATTTGTATACATTAATTTACTTAACATATAGTAAATAAAAGCTAAATTATATACCTGATATGAGATTGCCTATTGCCTCGTTGATGAGTTAAAAAATGAATTTACTACTCAGTTGATATTGTTGCTCATTTCCCAAAAGGAGAATCAGATATCAATACGCACAAGTTTCTGAACCTAAAAATGGATGAAAAGTCTCCCATCTCGATTGCTCAAGTAACAGATACACATCTGTTAGCTTCAGAAAGTCAACGATTACAAGGAATATCTACTACAGAGTCCTTCTTAGCTGTGATGAAGCGCTTAGAGGAACTAAGACCAGAATTAGACTTACTGCTGATGACGGGAGATTTATCTGGGGACAGTACGCCAGAATCATATGAAAATCTACAACACCACTTGAATTCAGTCCAAATACCGACTTATTGGCTACCCGGAAATCATGACTGTGCGATCGCAATGGATACAATATTAAATCAAGGCATGGTTTCCCGACGTAAATCTTTTCAACGTGGGAATTGGAATTTCATTCTCCTTAACTCTTGTGTACCTGAGTCTGTGCATGGTTATTTATCAGCTACAATCCTAGAGTGGCTAGACGCTGAGTTAAAAATATCGAGTGACAGACCCACCTTACTAGCACTACATCATGCTCCTTTACTAGTAAATTCTGCATGGATAGATACTAGCTGTCTGCAAAATTCTGAAGAATTTTTGGCGATTGTTGATCGTCATCCACAAGTCAAGCTAGTCTTATTCGGTCACATTCACCAGGAATTTCAACACCAGCGCCACATTGTTAACTACTTAGGTTCTCCCTCAACTTGCTATCAGTTCCAGTCGAAAAGTCCCACTTTTGCGATTAACCCAGAATCACCCGGTTTTCGTTTGTTGAAACTATACCCTGATGGCACATGGGAAACTGAAATTGAGCGAGTTCCTTATTCTGTCCCTATAGATTCAGTGGTAACTGTATCTTACTAAGTATCGCTTTGCTTAATTCTTGTAACTTCTTTAAACGCAGAGTATTACCAAGGTGAATTCGCTACAATTAATTAAATGTTGTACTCAGCAATAAGTACTCAATTCTTGGTCGGTATTATTATTCACGCATCAGTATTTATTTTTACTTCATCAGCAAAACTCTGGTAACGCACAAAATAGAATGGCCCAGCGACAGAACCCCAGATATGTTCATCGGTGTCTAAATCTCGTCCTCGGTCAAGACTGATAAATTTCTCTTGATTAATTTCAAATTCGCTATCCAAGTAAGTCTTTTGTCCCTTGCGAAAAACGATACAACCTTTTCCTGGTTCTACCATGCCTTTAAAGGAGTTACCAGTCCACTCTACAATCATGTTACAGCCTGGTAGTTTTTCCAGTGATTCACTAGTTAAAGCTTTCAAGCGATTGAGATCACGAGATGCACCCCCAAAGTTTTCTTCTTGCTTAAGAGTATAATTTTCAATGTGGATGCGATCGCCTACAGTTATCAGCTTTAGTACCCGCAAACGATAGGGGTCATTCAGCATATAGTCATACGCTTGTTCAACAAAAAAGCCTACTCCAGATAATACTTCCCACGGTAAGGGACGCATACACACGCGAATATGAGCATAAAAGGGCGGATTTTCAAAAGCTTGTGCTTGATTACTAAAATCTGCTGCCATCCACCGTGCTAAGGTGGCAATGTCTGTAGAGTGAGTCATGACATTAGGTTTATTAAAACATATCTGAGAATATTCTAAAACGTAATGGGGACTGGGGATTGGGGACAAATCAATTCAAAATTCAAGATTATACTAATTTGAAAAATGAGTGCGATCGATGGAATTAAAATCCAAAATAGTATTTAAGGACTTCCAGATAAAAAAATATCCAACTAGGTTGGGTGCGCTACTTGCGAGAAAACTTAGCTGTACCAAGAAATTATTCATACTGACGCACCCTACTAAGCGTCAATTTGCCATAATCTATTTTTTGGTGTTCCCTTAGAGATTGGGGATATTTATTGAGAGTTGATGCGTCAGGTGAATTTGCAGTTAAAGTTATTAGGCATAGAAGTACTTATGCCTAAGAGATGACTGAAAAATGGGTTCCGAGTTGAAACTCTTACTCAGAACTCAGCACTGTCTAATACCTATACAATTGTAAAATTCCTATGCTACGGCGCTTAAGTGTCATTATTACAACCGCTATTATCTGGCAAATTAGCAGTTCTTTGACGCTAGCTAGAAGTAACGATCCCCAACAAGCAGATAGATTTCCCCCTAGTCCATTGGAAATCACCACGCCTGATCCACTTTTACCACCTTTGCGTGATCAACAACAGCTAACTTCCGCAGAACAGCAAAAATTAGAAGCGGCGCTAGACGAGTTAAATCAACAAGCAGCAGCACAACTGCAAGGTGGGGATAGTGTAGCGGCTTTTGACATTTGGAATCGTGAACTACGTTTGCGACGCTATTTAGGAGCTGTGGCTGAAGTAACAGCATTGTCAAGAGTTGGTGATATTGCTTGGAATCAAAACAATCGCCAACAATTACAATATATTACTCAACGCTTACAAGCAATTCAAAAACAGGCACAACCTCAAAACAAAAATGTGCAGAACAGCGTAGATTTACCATTGCTGCAAGCATTAGGTGTAGCTTATCAAAAAGTGCGATCGCCAAAAAGTGCGATCGCAGTATACAACGAAGTTTTAGCCACAGTCCGACAGCAACAAAATTTAGTAGCAGAAGTAGATACCTTAAAAACAATTGGAGAATTAAATCTGATTTGGTTTGATTATCCCCAAGCCGCTACCGCCTACGAGGAACTGTTAAAATTAGCTTCTTCTAGGGGTGAGAGCCAGAATGAGTTAACATACTTGCAACAGCTAGCTTATATTTATCAGCAGTCTAAGCAAGCACAGCAATCAATTGATGTATTGAGTAAGCTAAAGGCTATTTATTCCCAGAATAATAATCTTACTCAATTGCCTACCTTACAGCTAGCGATCGCTACTAATTATGAAACCCTAGCCAGGGAAAATCCGGCTTTACTACAAGAAGCTTTTCAAAACTATCAAGAAGCTTACACCACTGCGTGGCAATTACAACAGTATGCGGGTGCAGCTGAAGCTATCCAGAAATTAATCCCCTTGTACCGTTCTCAAGGACAACTAGATGAAGCCTTGCAAACCAGCGAAATCCTTATACAGATACAAGCACGAGCCGCTAACTTTTATGGAATGATGCAAGCTTATGACCAAATAGGGCAATTATATTTAGAGCGCAAAGAATACCCGCAAGCAGTCACAGCATTTCAAAAAGGTTTAGAACTGGCACAACAATTAAAACATCAGGAAGCCTATTTTACTGAACAAGTTGAAAAGGCAACGAAAGCAAGTTCTTAACATAGCAATTCTATCTAAATTTGTGAGAATCGAAACGTTACAAAACTTTCCATTGAGATAAAGTACATTATCCTCGCTTCTACTCTCTCTCACCTATAAAATATAGTGCAACTAACCGATAAACCCCGACTTCTCACAAAAGTCGGGAATCTTATAGCTCACGAATGATTGAAGATTCACCATTGACTATCGACTGTTGACTAAAAGGTAACTCTGCATTCATTGCCGCAATTTCCTGCTCTTCTAATTGATTCACCTCACTAATGTAAGGACGTAAAATCTGACCTAGACGACCATTATAAAAGCGATGGAGACTGTAATTAGGTGCAGCCGGGAAACCACGACGTTTTTTATGTCGTCCACCAGCGCCAGGGTCAAAAGTTTGAATACCGTTAGCGATCGCCCACTCAATTGGTGCATAATAACAAGCATCAAAATGTAAGCAATCAATGTCTTGAAAACTACCCCAATAGCGACCGTAGAGGCGATCGTCTTTAAACAAACAAAAAGACATACCTAGAGGCTGGCGAGCATCTTGCTGATGATAAGCAGCAAAAAATACAACCCGATGGCGATAATCATGGTGTAACTGCTCAAAAAATCGCTTTGTTAGGTACTTGCTACCCCACCAACCAAACTTGTCACAAGTATCAGCATAAAACTGATACATCAAAGTAAATAAAGACTTAGGAATTGCATCGCCAGTCACTGCTTGCAGTTGTAAACCCGCTTTTTCCACAGTTTTACGCTCGCGCTTAATATTGCGACGCTGATTAGCATTAAACACCATCAAGTAATCATCAAAAGTCTGAAAGCCTGAATTTTCCCAAATAAAACTATGGTGTAACCAAGCCGTAAAACCTTGTCTTTCTAGTACTGGTCGCCATTCGGGATCAACATAGAGAAAATGGCAACTAGAAATCTGATTTTTTACACAGAAAGAGTCAATTTCATGCACCATCATTGCAGTGATTTCATCTTCATCTTCCCCACTGGCAATTAAAAACCGATAACCTTCAGCCGGGGTGAATGGTGTCATACCCAAGAGTTTGGGATAATACTGCACACCAATACGTTCTGCTAACTCTGCCCACTGATGATCAAAAACAAACTCACCATAACTATGTCCTTTAATATACAGTGGAGCCGCAGCAATCAGTGTTCTGTCTCGCCAAAGTGTCAAGTGATTTGGTAGCCAGCCAGTTTTAGCTGTAGCACTCTGGGAAGTTTCCAAATTATTCAGCCAATCCCACTCCAAAAAAGGAGTTTTTAAAGGTAGCGCCAAAGCATCCCAAGCATCTTGGGGTACTTCAGTGATTTTATTAATCCAAACGCTGGAATAGCGAGGCTTGATTTGTTCAACCATATTTGGGGCGTAGGGAGTAGGGGAGAGAAAAACTAATGACCAATGACCAATGACTAATTTAATCCATCTACCGTTGTAGTCGATAGTGTAGGAAAACTTCGTGTTCAACTTTTTCTACTTCCAGTAGTTGAAGACGGGGGGCTAATTGTGATAAGAATCCTTTACCATCTACTGGTGTGGGTGCAGTTGCACCACCTAAAATCAATGGACAGACAGTAAGCCAAAATTCATCTATTAAATCTAATTCCAGCATAGAAGCAACTAATTCTCCCCCGCCCAAGACCACCAAGTGTGTTATTTGTAGTGATGTTAGTTGCTGTAAAACAGCGATAGTATCTATCTCTCCTGTTGGGGTTTCAAAAACCAAAATTTGCTCAAATTCTGAGCGTCCTTGCCAAAAGTTATGACCTGATGTTGTAGTGACTAACCAACGCCTGATTGGCTGTTGAAAAAACCTAATTTCCGGATTGAGGTTAGCAGAATGTGTAATTACTATATGAATTGGTTGTGCAGGCTTGCTTTCTTGTTGGCGACGTTGCAGCAGAACTGTATCTGATACGGTCAGTGTTGTACCATAGGCTCGGAGAGTACCAGCACCTATCAAAACGGCATCAGAGGCAGCGATTTGTTGTTCTAAGTGTGATTTATCAACACCTGTGCCAAATCGAGCAGGCGATCGCCTAACATCTGATATCTTGCCATCTGCACTCATTGCCAAAACTACTGTGGTGTGAGGACGATATTGCACCATGAGGTTGGTTTAATAGTTTTGCTATTCTATTTACTAATAAATGATGGCAGAAGCGAGAATATCATAACTCTACGTAAAATCCAAAATAAACTGTAAGTTTCTCCCACCTTGTAACTTACTTTTCTTGGTCGGCGCAAGCCTACTCGCAGGGTATGCGCGAATTTTTAATTTTGCAATCCGCCACACGGTACTATATCCGTATGCAACACCAATCACAACTACATCTAACGTGCATAAGTTTTTGTATATTACACTGCTTTTTGTCTATTAAATATTTGATACTTTTATTTCCTGATAACAAATTTATGATAACTTCATAAAATGTCTCCTTTAGCTAGTCTAATTGCCTGTGTTTTCTGTTGTGATTTGCAGTTGCGAAGTGAGACACTAGATGCCTAGTAACGGTCAATCATCCTTTAGACGTATTTTAGTAACCAGAATTCTGCTTCTGTTTGTGCCAGTGTTATTTATTGGACAAATAGCAGCTTTGAATAAAGCACGGTCTAGTTTATTAAAAACTGCTCGACAAAATCTGACAGAAAGTGCCGTCATTAGAGGGGAGAAAATTATCAATGCGATCGCCACTCTTAAAACTAACTTACTAACTGCTAGTCAGACAACGGTAGTACAATCTGGTTCACCAGAGGAAGTCGAAGAATTTTTGACGCAGCTAGCACAAGCACTACCCCGATATATCGAGTGCTTGCAACTAAACGATTTACAAAATGGTGACATCATCGCCAGTAGTTGTGGCAAAAAAGAAATTGCACCAAGTAGACAACCATTTCCTAGTGATGGTTTAGAAATTAGAACCATAGCACCTCCAAAACCCGGAATTACTGGCCCTCGCAATCCACAAGACCAACTGCAATTGGTACTAACTGCCCCTGTATATAATAACTCTGGGCAATTGCAGTATACTTTAAGTCTTCAGTCAGCACTGCATAAACAAACTCGCAATAAACCAGGTTCACTGACTGGTTCCATAATAGTAATTGCCGAAGATGGGACGATATTGGCACACCCATTGCCTGATTTAATGGGAACTAATATCAAACAACACCCCGATGCAGATCAAGTCCAAAACATTATCAACAATGCAATTGCTGGACGTAATGAGCCAGTAAATTTTATCTTTCAAAAAAATAAAGAATTGGTAGCAGGTTATACAGTAATTGACAATCCAATTACATCTCAGCAGCAACAAAAATGGATAGTCATGTCTGTGACAACTGTAGACAACGCCCTATTTGGTTTAGAAGAAATCAAACTCATCCTCATTGTTTTAACAGTTGGTTTGATTGGTGCAAGTTTATTAGCATCGCTGTATCTAGCCCCTTACCTAGCCAAGCCTGTCGAAGAATTGCGTGACTATGCTTTAAACATTCATAGTCACCACGCCGCCAGACCAGTACCCGATAACTTTAAAATTCGGGAGTTTAATCAACTAGCACAAGCACTAGACCAAATGGTTGATAGGCTCAAAGCTTGGTCAGAAGAAATTGAAACATCATGGAAAGAAGCAAAAACCGCAAATCAAGTTAAAAGTCAGTTTTTAGCGACAACTTCCCACGAACTACGCAACCCATTAAATATTATTATCAACTGTGTACGTTTAGTTAAAGACGGCTTGTGTGATGACCGAGAAGAAGAAATAGAATTTCTCCAACGTGCTGATGAAACAGCTATACACCTGCTAGGAATTATTAACGATCTACTTGATATTTCTAAAATTGAAGCAGGAAAACTTTCGGTAGTTATGCAACCTTTGGATTTCCGACAAACACTTTTAGAAGTAATCAATTTACAGTCAGTCAATGTTCAACAAAAAGGCTTAAAACTGAAAACAGAATTAGGTACAGAACCCCTCCCAGTTAAAGCCGATGCAGCCAAACTAAAACAAGTATTAATTAATATTATTGGCAATGCAACTAAGTTCACTGATGAAGGTAGTATTACTATCGCTACAAAAATTAAAAATTTAATTGATGGTACATCACAAGTAATAGTTAATATTACAGATACAGGTTTAGGTATTGAACCTGCACAACAACACAAACTATTTCGTCCCTTTGTGATGGTCAATGGTAGTACGACCCGTAAATTTGAAGGTACAGGATTGGGGTTAGCTATATCGCGTAACTTAATTGAACTGATGGGTGGTACTATCACTTTAGAAAGTGCCGGAATAAATCAAGGTACGACAGTTAAGATTACCTTGCCGATAATTGATATTTCTTTATTGACTACACCAGTCAAAGAAAATAATTCTAAAACCCAGAATCTTGTAGCTGGGAATGAAAAAATTAATGGAACAAATTCTTTATCTTCTAGCCATTCAGAAAAAGTTCTTTTAGAATCTAACGGAAACTATGGCTCTAAAAAAGCAGAGTTAGAAGAAGAGTATTCTGAACTGAACCTGATAGAAAAAAATTATGAGGTTAGTCTTTGTTCTCAGTCTATTATTCTACCTAGCCTTTCACTAGGAGAGGCTTGTATTAATAGGATTGGGGAAAGATAATTCAAAATTCAAAATTCTCTCATAGCCTACGGCTAGGCTTCTGCTAACAAAATCCCAAAAAGTTACGGAAGCAAACTATGACAAGGGGTTCTGAAAATCATTCTAATTTGAAAAAAGAATGTGACAGATACCCAAGGACATAGTCTGGTTATGTCTGGTTTTCTTCTCTACGGGACGCTACGCGAAAATTTTGAATTTTGAATTGGTATAAGTTATGCACCCCGTGAATTTAGGGACTTCCAACTTAAAAAATATACTATCACTGTGTACGCAGAGGGGCAGGGGGCAGTGGGAAAAATAACGATGTCTTCTCTCGAAAATTGGATAATTTATTTTCTGGAAGTTCCTTATTTAAGAAAAGCTGGTTGACCGCCTTGATTGAGGGATGTTGTTAGAGCAGAGAGAATTTTGACTAACTCTGTGCCTACCCGGCCAGAAGAAATCGCTGGGGGTGTATTCTGGAGGATGGAAGTAATAAAGCGATCGCACACTCGTTGCAACGGTTCGCCTGTTTTTAGTTCCAACACCTCTGTGCTTTGATTCACAGGTAAGAACAGATTTCCTTGGCGTTCAAATTCACCATGTAACAAAGTTAACTGTGATGATGGTGACATTTCATCGAAAATCAACGTCCCAAGACTACCCACCACCGCCAGCCGACGCTGTTTATCAGGATTCAACCAACACAGGTGAATATACGCTTTAAAACCATCTGGGTATATCAGTGTTACCCAGACTAAATCCGCTAATCCTGGGGAATCCTGGTTCAAAATTTCTCCCCCTGACCCCTGCCCCCTGCCCCCCGCCTCTTTCCCCTCCCCTTGCAGCCAAACCGTACCCGTCGCCTGCACACTTACGGGTACTTGACCTAACCAATTGTTAAAGATAGCGATATCATGAATGGCTAAGTCCCATAGGGCATCAACATCTTGGCGGACAGGGCCTAAATGGGTACGTGTAGCATAGCCATAACGCAACTCACCTAATTTACCCGCCTGGACTACAGTTTGCCCTTGCTCAACGGCTGGATGAAATAAATAAGTATGATCAACCATGAGTACCAATTGCCGTTGCTCTGCTAATTGGCAAAGTTCTTGACACTCTGTTGGGTCTAAGGTTAGGGGCTTTTCTGCCATGACATGATAGCCTTGGCACAGAGCATCCTTAATTAAAGCGTAGTGAGTAGTTGCAGGAGTAGCGATCGCCACTGCTGTCAATCCTGGTATTTTCTGCAAATCAGACCACTGAGTTGTTAATAAGACTTTGTCAGTCAAATTAAACTGCTGTTTGACTGCTGCCAACCTTTCTGGATGGGGATCAACTACAGCCATAACATCAGCTTGCGGATAAGCTAAAAAATTCCGCAATAAATGCACTCCCCAGCGTCCTACCCCAATAACAGCGATTTTAGTCATAATTCAATATAATTCGTAATGGCCTAAGGCAAGGCTTGCGCCTACGTAATTCGTAATTCGTAGACTGCTGCTTCATGGGAGTAGACAACCGTAGATTCTAGATTGTCTATCCCGTAATTTAGCAGTATCCTAGAACCAAAGAACTTAATTATGGCAATCTAGCTTGAGTAGCAATCAGGCTAGATTTTTACTTGAATAGCCAGGCTACAAAGGCAGTAAGAAAAGCTGGAGCAAAAGTGTATAGGATTTTTAATGCTTCAGGATCGCTGGTTGCCCTCAATATTAAGAATGCTAAGGTGCTAAATAAAATCAGAGTTCTCACTGATGCTTTTTTCATGGCATTAGTATACTTAAATTACCTTTTTAGATTAAGGTAATTCTTTGATCATTAACCAGGGTGAAACCACGCAATGTAAATTAACAGTGTAATCACTTAATTTAAGAATAAATATGCAATGAGCAATGAGTGTGGACTATTGACCACCCATTTCCTCTGGAGGAGTTATTGCCAGGAAAGCTACTTTGGCGGCAGCTTGTTCGGCGGCTTTGATAGAGCGTCCTTTGCCTTCACCGAGTTTGTTGCCGTGTAACCAGACTTCAGCCGCGAAACGTTCTTGAGTGCGGTTTGCCTGATTGATTTCGACAACTCGATATTCAGGTAAAACTTTAAATTGTGCTTGCGTCCATTCTTGTAGAGCTGCTTTGTAATTGAGTCTGGCGGGGTCGAGGCGAATTTCAGTTGCTAATTGGCGAAAATGATGGTCTAACCAAGGGCGTATGAGTTCTAAATTAGAAGTGCTGAGATAAAGCGCACCTAAAACTGCTTCAAAAGCATCTGCTAATCGGGACTCTTGACCAACTTTATCACTGGTGGCACTGCCGGCAACCAATAGATGTAACTCTAGACCATATTCTCTAGCTAATTGGGCGAGGATGCGATCGCTCACCAATACCGAACGAATTGCCGCAAAATCACCCACTGGGCAATCTGGATATGTTTCCCATAGCACCACAGCCGCAGCTAATCGCACCACCGCATCGCCAACAAACTCCAACTGTTCATAATTGGCTGATTCAGACACAGTAGAATGAGTCAGTGCTAAATCCAGCAATTCCCACTTAATTGGTGCTGTTGTTGGCAGACCTAATTTTCTTACTAAACTTTCAAGTTGCCTCTGACGGCGGGGATAAACAAGAGTCATTTGTTAATTGTCAGTTGTCAGTTGTGGGCCAGTGCGGTCTTCTCCCTTTGGGAAAGGCTACGCCAAGGGGGTTTCCCCTATGAGCAACTGGCATTAGTGTTCGTGCAGCGTCCCGTAGAGAGGAACGAGCGTCACCTAAAGGATCAGTTGTCATTGGTCGTTTCTTTTGACTATGGACTATGGACTAAAAGAGGAGAGAGTTGGTAGTAAGCCGGGTTCTGTTCTCTGTGTAAATTGCTTTACACGAGGGCGGTTATCTATCTGGGACGTTTGTTACCAAACGCCTCTAGCGGCTCTGTGATCACGGAACTGGTAAAAGACCAACCATAGTTCCTTCGGCCTTGCTCCCAACCGGGGTTTACCGAGCCAGTACCTCTCGATACTGCTGGTGCGCTCTTACCGCACCTTTGCACCCTTACCAAAATTGAATTCATCACTTAAAACGCACAATCCAAAATTGTTCATTTTGAATTTTGAATTTCGCGGAAAGTTGCGTGCGGGGGTTCCCCCCGTTGAGCAAACTTTCCAAGACGAATTTTGAATTGTTTTGGCGGTATTTTTCTGTGGCACTATCCTCACGATCGCTCGCACTGGACGTTATCCAGCAAGTCTGGTCTTTCGGGAGTCCGGACTTTCCTCAAGCCAGTTAGTCTAACTGGCCTGCAACCGCCAACGCCTACTCTCTCCCTAGCTCCAGTGTAATCTTGGATGGTGTATTGTGTTTGTTTTGCTTATTTCTTTTTATTCCAAGGTAGGGCGTAAGTCCAAGGCAATTTTCTGATGGTGAAGGGACAATTAATGATGGAGATGGGAGGTACATTCACCCCTGGGGCTAAACCTGCACGTACTTCAGATAAACGCAAAACTAGCTGTAGTGAGAATTTTAATTCTTCTCTACCATTAATAAAGTCGTTGTATAACTTTGCTTGTGATTTGTTTTTTTTCAATTCACTGATGTCAACTATGGGTTTTTTCGCTGTATAGGTTCCAGTTCCTTGATCTCGCTCGTAAAGATTTTCTCCTGATAACGTTTGTGAAAGGGTTTTTTTAGGAACTATTAAGCTAGGACTTTGGGGTACACCCAAGTCACGAATTAAGTCTGGGGATCTGCGAATAACTCTGTAAGATTGCTTGCTGTTTTCAATTATCAAAGAGCTATTATCCCAATCTACGTATATAGCAATATTGTCTGATTTATTTTCAATACTCATGGACAATTCCTTCAATGGTTGATCTTTAGGATCTTCTTTTTTTTCTTCTAAGGGATAAGAAGAATTGAGTTTAAAAGATATGCTGATTTTTTCGTCCAGTTCTTGCGCTTTTAGCTGGTCATCAACGTCGGATTTTTTAAACTCATATTTGATGCGATCATCGATGGAGGCTCTCATGAGATTAAAGACGTAAGAAACTCCAATAATATAAATTGTTAAGACAAGTAAATTTTGGTCAGTACTCCTAGTCATATTTAATATATAAACTCCTTATAATAATTTTTCTTACGCGGTTCATTGGCGATGTTCAATATTTAATCACGCTTAATCATCGAAGAATTTTCTAGCCACCCTCGTTTCCAAAATAAAAATAGTAATGTAAAGGCGATCGCTCCCATCACTCCCAAGCAAATTGGATAACCCCAATACCAATTCAACTCAGGCATATTGTATGGCGATTTTTCGGTATTGAAGTTCATCCCATATATACCAGCTATAAAAGTCAGAGGGATAAATATTGATGAAACCACGGTCAGTAGTTTCATAACTTCATTCATTTTGTTACTAACTGCTGATAAGTATACATCCATTAATCCAGATGCCAATTCTCGGTAAGTCTCCACCATATCCATGACTTGCACTGCATGGTCATAACAATCGCGGAGATAGATTTGCACATCTTTGCTAATCAATTCACTGCGATCGCGGATTAAAGCATTAATTGCATCTCGGAGAGGCCAAATAGCACGACGCAGTTGCAGTAATTCTCGCCTGACTTGATAAATTTTTTGCAGTGTTTGGCGAGTAGGCTGAACAATTACTTCCTCCTCTATTTCCTCTAGTTCTTCTCCATAACGTTCTAAAACTGGGAAAAAACCATCAACAATGGCATCCAACAAAGCATAAGCTAGATAATCGGCTCCTTGTCGGCGAATAATCCCCTTTGCTTTTTCAATTCGCATCCTCACACCTTCAAAGCAATCATGCTCTGGTTCTTCCTGTATGGTCAACAAGTAGTGTTTTCCCAAAATCAGACTTACTTGCTCACTATAAAACCCGCAACCTGTTTCTTTGGGTACGACCATACGAGCAATAAATAATAATTGATCTTCAAAATCTTCTGTTTTCGGACGTTCTGATACATTCACCACATCTTCTAAAACTAGAGGCGGTAACTCAAAAACTTGCCCTACTCTTTCTAATATGTCCTGATTACCCAAACCCTGGACATCTACCCAAGTCACAGAGTCTCTATCCAAATAAGGAACACATTCTTCCGGCGTTGCAACTCGCTGGTAAATAAAATTAGTTGGGCTATAGTCAATTAAGTCAATTTCTGGTGGTGGTGCATCTGCATCAATAATGATGGTTCCGGGGATGGTTCCTGGGTAATGATAAAACTCATCTTTTACATATGATGGTTTAGCAACTACCTTGGCAAGACGACGAAGTTTTCTAATCATGAAGTGTTACCCGATACTTATTCATCCAAGTTCAAACACTCTTAATTTTCGATAAGAAGTCGGAAATTAACAATGTGGGAGAAAGTGCTAAGTGCTGAGTAATAATTTCTCCCCTACACCCCTAGCTCCCAGTTCCTTCATCGTCAGCCTGTGGCAAGGTAAACTGTTGGAATTGATAAAGTTAAGCTACGCAAAGTTAAAAATAGAGTCCTATGCCTGGGTTTTTATTGGAAGTTGGAACAGAAGAGTTACCTGCAAGCTTTCTGAGTGGTGCTATGGCACAGTGGCGATCGCGCATTCCCCAGAGTTTAGCAGCTAATAGCCTCACGAGTGAATCTGTAGCAGTTTACGGGACTCCCCGGCGTTTGGCGGTACTGATCACAGGTTTACCATCCCAACAGCCAGATCGGGAAGAGGAAATCAAAGGCCCACCCGCCCAAGCAGCTTTTAAGGATGGTCAACCAACTCCAGCAGCCGTAGGTTTTGCTAAGAAGCAAGGCGTAGAATTAGAGGCGTTAGAGGTGCGCCCTACTGATAAGGGGGAATTTGTCTTTGTCCAGAAAAGAACCCCTGGCCGTCCTGTGGCAGATATATTAACCGAACTTGTACCCCAATGGATTTATAACTTAGAAGGTAAACGCCTCATGCGTTGGGGTGATGGGGATGTGAGGTTTTCCCGTCCTATTCGCTGGTTAGTAGCGTTGTTAGATGAGGCGATTTTACCGATTGAATTGGTGAATGGTTCTCTCACAGTGAAGAGCGATCGCATTTCTCACGGTCATCGGGTTTTGCATCCAGAACCAATTACAATTCACCAAGCCAGTGATTACGTCAACACACTGCGTTATGGTTATGTGGCTGTAGATGCTAATGAACGCGCGGCGATAATTCAAGAGCAAGTAGAAGCCGCAGTGCATAATTTAGGTGGATATACGGAAATTTATCCAGATTTGTTAGAGGAAGTTACTAACTTAGTAGAGTGGCCTTCTCCAGTGGTTGGTAAATTTGAGGAAGAATTTTTAAATTTACCGACGGAAGTAACAACAACAGTCATGGTTAGTCACCAGCGTTATTTTCCTGTGTTCAAAACTGGAGATAATAAAGAACTACTACCATATTTTGTCACTATTTCTAACGGCAACCCCACCAAATCAGAAGTAATCGCTGTTGGTAATGAACGAGTGATTCGGGCAAGATTGGCAGATGGTCAATTTTTCTACAAAACCGATTTAGCTAAACCTTTAGAAAGTTATTTACCCCAATTAGAAACAGTTACCTTTCAAGAAGACCTTGGTTCTCTACGTGCCAAAGTAGACAGAATGGTTAAACTTGCTGAACGGTTCAGCGCTCAACTGCAATTAGGGGAAAGTGATCGCCAACATATCCAAAGAGCTACTTTATTATGTAAAGCTGACTTAGTAACCCAAATGGTGTTTGAATTTCCAGAATTACAAGGAATTATGGGACAAAAGTATGCTGTAGCTAGTGGAGAAAGCCCAGAAGTCGCTACGGCAATTTTTGAACACTATTTACCACGGGGAGCCGATGATATCTTACCCCAAACCCTCACAGGTCAAGTCGTCGGTTTGGCAGATAGGCTTGATACTATAGTCAATATATTGGAATTAGGCATGATGGGATTAGTAACAAAACCCACTGGTTCCTCTGATCCATTTGCATTAAGACGTTCAGCTAATGCTGTTGTGAACATTACATGGGCTGCTAATTTGCAAATAAATTTGCAAAATTTATTAGATCAAATATCAAAAGATTTTGCAACAGACCATAACGTAGATCAAGACCAAGTGACAATTAATGCAGTATTTCGAGATGAATTTTTTATACAACGCATCCGCACCTTATTACAAGAAGAAAAACAAATTGACTACGACTTAGTAAATGCGGTGTTGGGAGAGAATGACGAAGAGTATCAAGCAAGGGCATTACAGGATTTACTAGATGTGCGCGATCGCGCTCTCTATCTGCAACAAATCCGCCGCGACGGTACACTAGATAAAATCTACGAAACCGTGAACCGTTCTACACGACTAGCCGCCCAAGGTGATTTAGATACCCAACAGCTAGACCCCACATCTGTAGTTCGTCCCGAACTGTTCCAAAAGCCTTCAGAATCAGCTTTTTACGATGCTTTAGTTCAGTTAGTACCCCAAACTCAAGCAGCACAACAGTCACGCAACTATCAACTGTTAGTTGAGGGATTAGCAAAGATTGCACCTACCGTGAGTAACTTCTTTGATGGAGAGGATAGCGTCTTAGTCATTGACCCCGACCCAGATATCAAACGCAATCGCCTAAATATCTTGGGATTACTGCGGAATCATGCCCGTGTGTTAGCTGACTTTGGGGCGATCGTCAAAAATCTGTAGTGTAAAGCAACAAAAAGTGGTGTAATTTTTGCCAATAAGCGCTAACATAATGAGTGCTTAACCAGGGAACTCTGCTACAGTCTATGTCCAAAGCCCATGTAGTTGGATTAGGAAAGTCCGGTGTTGCTGCGGCGAGATTGTTGAAACGGGAAGGTTGGGAGGTAGTTCTGAGCGATCGCAACACCTCCGATACCCTCCTCAAGCAACAACAAGAACTCGCTCAAGAACAAATCACAGTTAAATTAGGGTATTCACTAGAGTTGGATGGTACTCTACCCGATTTAATAGTTGTTAGTCCGGGCGTACCTTGGGACATTCCCGCCTTAGTCAAAGCGCGAGAATTGGGTATAGAGACTATTGGTGAAATGGAATTAGCTTGGCAACATTTAAAGTCTCTGCCTTGGGTGGGAATTACCGGGACTAACGGCAAAACCACAACCACAGCTTTAATCGCCGCTATCTTTCAAGCAGCCGGATTTGATGCCCCCGCCTGCGGTAACATTGGCTACGCGGCTTGTGAAGTTGCCTTAGCAGAAACCTCCCCCGACTGGGTAATTGGGGAAATGAGCAGCTATCAAATAGAATCTTCCGTCACCCTAGCCCCTCACATCGGTATTTGGACGACCTTCACCCCAGATCACCTACCCCGTCACAAGACATTAGAAAACTATTACGACATTAAAGCCAAATTATTACGTCAATCCCAGTTACAAGTATTCAATGGTGATGATGCTTATTTATATAAGATAGGTGCAAGTCATTGGCCGGATGCCTATTGGACAAGTGTGAAAGGTAAAGATTATCTACTTGGTGCAAAAGGCTTCTACATTGAAGATGGCTGGGTTGTAGAAAAATTACAGCCAAACTCTACACCCCAAAGAATTGTCGAAGCCTCAGCCTTACGCATGGTAGGGGCGCATAACCTGCAAAATCTCCTCATGGCAGTAGCCGCAGCCCGTTTAGCTGATATTCCCCCTGAAGCCATTGAGAAAGCGGTGCGGGAATTTCCAGGAGTTGCTCATCGCTTAGAACACATCTGCACTAGGGAAGGCATCGACTTTATCAACGACAGCAAAGCCACCAACTACGATGCGGCAGAAGTGGGACTAGCATCGGTGAAAAGTCCAGTGATTTTGATTGCTGGCGGTGAAGCCAAACCAGGGGATGATACAGGCTGGATGGCAAAAATCCAAGCGCAAACCGCCGCCGTGTTGTTAATTGGCAACGCTGCACCAGCATTTGCCCAACGCCTACAAGAAATCGGGTATAGCAATTATGAAATCGTGGAAACGATGGAGAAAGCCGTAGGGCGATCGCTAGAATTAGCCAAACACCATCAAGCACCCGTAGTCTTGCTATCTCCAGCCTGTGCCAGCTTCGACCAATACCCCAATTTTGAAGCACGAGGCGACCATTTTCGGCAGTTGTGTCTGGAATTAGTAGAAATAGGGACTGGGGACTAATCAATTCAAAATACCCTGTGGGTTCTCCTAACGGAGTACAAAATTCAGGAAATGCTCACTCATTACTCATTACTCCTTACTTAATGCTGATGCACTCGCTCAAGTAACCAAATTGAAGCGATCGCACCGACAAAATGAGCAGCAATACCATTGATATTAGCTACCATCACAAACACATCCAGCGCCCGGATAATTTTGTTAGTATGCAGGCTTTTCAAAATAATCAATCTCTAATCACAAACACATCCAGCGCCCGGATAATTTTGTTAGGGTCAGTTATTGCTACTCCCGGTGGTTGAGAGACGGCTTTTGCTATAAGTACACTTAAGGTTGCACCAGAACCCACTAAGGTTAATAATATCCCCACGAAACTGACAATTATTCCTATTCGAATTGCTCTAGTTGTATCTGCCTTGCTAGGATGCAAAGCCGGATTAGGATTTGCTAAACGCTTACCAATGCCAGTGTAACGAAAATTCCAATACACACTAAACAATAAGGCTATAACACCACACACAGCCCAAAATATCCCGATTCCTACACCTGCGTTGGTTTGATCTGCAAAGTCACGACCAGTGGAAGCAAAAAGTAAAGCTAAACCACTGACTACAGCCAGTCCCAATTGCACCCAAAAGGTAATCCAGCCTGTGAGACGAATTGTATTAGCGATGCCATAGAGCGTTGATGTTACCGATGAACTATGCGCTGTCGTAGGCGATCGCATTTCTGATTCCGCTTCCATCATATCGATTTCCTTAGCTTATCCTCCAGCCCCCAACATATATCTCCCTCTTGTACAAAGACCCCCACCCATAGGCAGAATACCCTTCAAGCCTAGAGACATAAAGCTGCATATCTCAAACTTAGGATCGATGAGTAATTAGCACTAGCGACTGATTAACTACTTATCTGCGATTGTCAAACTGGCACTATATGACTTGACAAAAGATCAGGAACCGGAAAAAGTATGATTCCTTCTTGGATGGTAATTGGGGCTGTAACGTTCTTCGTCGCAGTTGGTAGTTTCTTCATTACGCCCCGTGATGTTAAATGGTTTGCTCAATTAAGTCGCCCTCGATGGCTAGTTTTTGAGCAATTTATCCCCTTGATTTGGACTGTAATTTTTATTTGCGGTGCGGCTTCCGCCTACGTTGTTTGGGAACATAATCCAGGTGGTATCATCACTTGGCTACTCATGGCTTTATATCTCCTAGTGGAAATCATCACCGTAACTTATATACCTTTGATGTTGAGATTTCGCAGTCTGAAAACAGGAGAAATTATTGGCTTAAGCGGTTTGATTGTAGCAGTTGTGTTAGCGATCGCAGTACTACCGATTTCTGGACTAGCATCTGTATTACTGATTCCCTATTTACTTTGGAGTCCCATCGGTACATACACCACGGACGAAATAAGACAACTAAATCCTGAAGACGCTTAAACCATTCAAAATTTGGCAAGATCAAACACGCCCATAAATGGCTGTAGGTTGACTTTTCAGCCAAGCCCACATTTGATCACCGTAACAAAAATGCCACCATTCTTTAGGATTGCGTTGAAAGCCAGCTTTTAACATCACGTCGTATAACAATTGACGATGTGTGTGATATTCTTGTCCTTCTGGTTGTTCATTATGGATATAGTAATCTGGATGCGATCGCTCTGACAATTCATCAATCGGTGAACCCATATTGACAATGTGTCCACTATCATCTATCAACGTCACATCCACTGCTGCACCTGTACTGTGGGGAGGAGGAGTTTTTTCATCCAAACTTGGTACAGCCCAAATTTCATAAACCGCCTGCCAAATTTCTTGGCGTTGGAGTGGGGTTAACTCAGCCTCAATTAACCCTCGTTCTCGCATCGCCATAGAAAAGCTGTAATCTACCATAAACTGCTGTACAGCTACTGGGCGATAGCCATCAAAAATTTGGATGCGCCAGCGAGGACGCAGCAACTCTAAATAGTTTTGAGCTGTGATTAAACGGCTAACTACACTTTGACGCAAATAATAAGGTGAATATTCTCCGTAAATAGCCCCCAGCTTTTCATAAGGATGGGGAGATTCCACAGCAAATAGTTCTAAGGGAATCTCTACTAACGGTTCACCACATTCCCAGATAGGTATCTGGTGATAAGGTCTTATCTGGTAATTAATCACTCTCAGCAGGTTTAGCTAAATATAAACCTAGAATTTACCTTGTTTTAGGGATAAGAGTAACCATTATTTTGAATTCCATTTATATTCTGTCCCTGCGGCAGGTTATTGTTGGGGAAATTCGATTGAGGAATTTGAGAATTACCATAATTACTAGGAATCATGGGATTTGTGGTTGTGTTAGGGTTAACACGGGGATTTCGCACAGTATAGGGGCCAATAATTGGCGATGTCCCCGTAATAAAGTTTGATGTCGATTGATTTTGGTTCGGTAAGTTTTGAAGATAATTCAAATTATTGACAGGATTCGGTGGGATATTCTGTGTCGTTGGCTGAATGTAACCAGTTCCCGAATTGATTCCTGTATTGGGTGCAATAGGCTGATTGTTATTCAAGTTATTATAGGGACTTGGCTGAATGTAACCAGTTCCCGAATTCAACCTCGTATTCAGTGGAACAGCCTGACCATTATTTAAGTTATTGAAAGAACTTGGCTGTGTATAATCCAACCCAGAATTTAACCCCCTACTAGGTGAAAACGTCTGACTAGGTTGAGTGCTAGTTGGTAGAGAATATGTCACTCCGCCATAGGAAGTAACTCCTGTAGAGTTGATGATAGTTGAAGGGTTATTGTATATACTAGGCTGGGTTTGATTAGTCGATTGATTAAGTCCTGTAGGTAACAGACCATTTGAGTTAAGATTTTGGCTGCTGTTATTTTGATTAACGAATCCTGGCCTTAGTAGTGAGGAATTTGCCGTTTCCCCTGTGGGTTGAGATGATCCATTCCCTAGCTTGTAACCCAACAACTGATTATTATCTGTCGCACCAAACCGCAACAAATTTTCTGCTTCTGATACAAAAATATTTTTCTCGACAGGTATAGGTGATTGTGCATTAACTACACCCGAATTTACATTAGGTTTGGGACTATTAACAGACTGTGGTTTGCTAGTTGTATTGGGTAAGGGAGTTTTATTTTGATTATCTTGAGAGTTAGTTGTTCTTTCTGGCGAAATTATTGGTTCAGTGTCAGCAAACAAAGACTGCAAATTATCAATATCTGCCGCGATCGCTTTATCCTCATCTGAGATAGAGGATTCCTCGGTATCTGCAAGAGTATCCTCCGTGTTTCTATTGCTGTTAATCGAGACTTCTGGATTAGTCAAATATTGCTGAATAACTAGCCCTACAGCACATAAGAAAATTGCTGTTCCCCAAAAACTCGGTTTGCCCAAATTTAGTAACCTAGCCTTGAGATAGCGCCAGTATGGAGGGGGATAACGACGATTTGACATAGTTGTTGCTAGATAATTGATGGATAGTTGGTTAATTTTTAAACCGGTTATTTTGATAGTTTTATATTACTTGTGCTTATGATTGTATGACTTATCTCTGCCTACTTCGGTAAAGTATAAATATTGATTTCATCTTAGCTTTTACATATTGCTGTTCAGTCATTCGTAACAAACTGCTGTAAATCCTGCTCCCCCTTCCATCAAAGAGTTCTCTACATACCCTGCGGGATGCTGTCCCGCAAGGATATTTTTTACTTGGATGTGCCTATATTTTCGAGCGGACAGGATACCACCCACAAGAATCATCCCTTGATTCAGTAATGCCTAAAATCTTTCTGTTTCTTGAGATGGTGCAACTGCGCCTGGTTGAGACATAAAAAAGTTTTGTGCAGACTCATTTTGGTAAATACACCTAATATCAGGTTTTTCACTATCTAAGTTACCTGTAAAGCCAAAGGTGTTGAGGCGATTCTTACATTCTCTAACTTGATCGGATGTGACAAGTTTACGTTGTTCTAAGAGCGCCCAGTTATTTTGCCGAAGAACGCATCCAGGCCGCATACTGGGTTGAGAAACATAGACATTGAATGGGTTGAGCGTCACAAATAATCTAGCGTCCATCACCATTGCACTTGCTCCATACTGGACGCAAATCTCTGGATTTGGTGCTTTTGTGTCGATAAATTCACGGGAAGCCACATTCGATGAAGATAACGTGGTTGTAGAGCTAAAAGCAATGCCAATTCCAATTCCCAGTACAAGAACTCCCCCCAAAATGGCAATGGTGGTGAAGTTAAACATGGAGGATTGGAAACCAGGAGATTTAGGTGTAGTAGCTGACCTACCAGTAGATTTACGTCTCATTGTTGCTTTATAACCTTCACGCCAGAAAAAGCCAGGAGTAGTTTTAACAGTAACCAATTATCAGTTATCAAGAATAAGGGAATGTTAATAACTGCTTGCTGTTCACTGATTTAATTTACTCTCCTTATTTCAGTATGCCGATTCTTGAGGTAATTGCCCGCAACTTCCCAGACAATATTTAATATTTAGTGTGTATACCATAAAAAAAACTAAATGTCTAGTTCATGCCCATATATAAGAATTTCTGTTCAATATTAATATTGAGAACTAATAGGCTAATTGGCGATGACCTGCGATCGCAGGTCATCACGGCTTAAGATAGCTTTAATATTCAGATAAAATTGGCGTTTGTGCTTATATAAATGAGAGGTAGAGTGATTTTTGCATAATTTGTACTTAAATGAGTACGATTACGAGCAACTGACACAGCTTGGGATAATAACAACCTGAAGATTGCAGTTGATTCACGAAAATAGAATTTAGAAAGGTGCAAAATGTACTACATTCTGCCAGTTTCTGACTTCTATCCTCCTACTGACTGTCTACCTTGTAGTTGATGCAGTAGATGTTATGGGACAAGTATGGTTATAGGACACTAAACCCTGTTCCCAAACTCAGTTTGATGCACTCGTGCATTACCTAATCAACAGCCTTTCGGTTGTCATTGTCCTGATAGAGAACCTCAACTGTCAAATTTATGGAAGTGAAAATGCAAGAACCGGAATTCGCTCAAACCCAGTCCAAAGAGACAACAGTGCCAGAAATCAACAGCCAAACAGGGACTATTACTAAACTCCAGCCTCCTGTGCAGTCTCAAGAAGAATGGCGCAAATACGGAGAACAAGTTTCTGATTTTTTAGCAACTCTTCCCGATTATGTAGGAAACTTTTTTAATCAATACAAACAACCCTTAGTCAGCGTGGGTTTAATTGTGGCAGCAATTGTCGCAGTTAAAGTACTGTTGGCAGTTTTAGATGCTTTGAATGATATTCCCTTAGTAGCACCAACTTTTGAATTGATTGGTATCGGTTACTCTGCTTGGTTTGTTTATCGCTACTTACTAAAAGCTTCAACCAGAGAAGAGTTAACAAATGAAATTACCACTCTCAAATCCCAAGTAGTTGGTCAAGATGGTTCCGAAATCTAATACTGACTAACCCAGCGTCCAATATTATTTTGATAAGATAAATGACCAAGCATAGTTTTGCTTGGTCATTTTTTTATGGCGCTGCGCTACGCATATCAGTTCCAATCCCTACAACACCCGCAATATACTAGGAATGCTGTCAATAGCTGACAAACTCTGAATTTCTGCTAGAGCTTGGCGAAATTCACCTTCTCTGACATCGTGAGTCACTACTACAATCTCGGCTAGTTCTCCCTGAAAGCCAGTTTGGACTATTGACTCGATACTTACGCCATGATTACCGAAGCAAGTACCCAATTGCCCAATTACACCAGCTTGGTCTTTGGTGAGGAATCGCGCATAAAATCGGGTCACAAGGTCGGAGATGGAGGCTATTTGGCTGTAGTCTTCGTGTCTACAAGTTAAGAGTGGATTGGGTGCTGTTGTATTGCTTTTTAGTGCTGCAACCAGACTCAAAATATCTGAAGTGACGGCGCTGGCGGTTGCACCTGCACCTGCACCGGGGCCAAAAAACATCACCTGACCAATGGGTTCCCCTTCTACGAGAATGGCGTTATACACACCGTTAATGCTGGCTAGGGGATGGGCTTTTGGTACTAGTGTCGGGTGAACCCTGAGTGATAGCTTGGTGGTATCGTTAGACTGATTTTTAGCGATCGCCAATAATTTAATCACAAATCCCAATTTTTCGGCATAGGCAATATCTGTCTTGCTGACTTGGCGAATCCCCTCACAATAGACATCTTCTAGGTTAATTCGCCCATCAAAAGCCAATGATGCGAGGATAGCGATTTTATCTGCTGCATCTAAACCCTCTACATCGGCTGTGGGATCAGCCTCAGCGTAACCCAAACGTTGGGCATCAGCCAACACATCACCGAAGTCACTACCTTCGGTTTGCATCCTAGTGAGGATGTAGTTAGTTGTACCGTTAACAATACCAGTAACAGTATGAATACGGTTAACACTTAAAGCCTGTTTTAATGGCTGAATAATCGGAATCCCACCACCTACGGCAGCTTCTAACATCACGTAGACTCCGGCTTGATTAGCAGCTGTAAAAATTTCTGCCCCAAAACGAGCGATCGCTGCTTTATTAGCTGTAACTACGTGCTTACCATTATTTATGGCTTGGAGAATGAGCGATCGCGCCGGTTCCAATCCACCCATGACCTCAACAACTATATCTACTGCTGGATCATTGACAATTGACTTTAAATCTGTTGTTATAACTGCCGATGGTAATTGTACATCGCGGGGTTTATCAAGCGATCGTACTCCCACCCGATATATTTCTATTTCTTGCAGCAATGGATGACGACCAACCGCATCTTGTAGCAGTTGTACTGTCCCCATTCCTACCGTTCCTAATCCTAAGATTCCCAGCTTTACACCCACAAACTTTGTACCAAATTTAGTTTTAACTGCTGAGTCCTGAGACATCATTTCCCAGCCATTTATATACAAAACAATTGTAGGGTCGGCACTGCCCACCCTACAAATTAATCAATTTTGTTAGTTGTTCGTTACCAGTGGTCAGTTGTTGGTATTTTGCCACTGACAACTGACTACTGACAACTGACCAACCTAGTATGTTTCTACGTGCCAACGACCAGCTTTCTTCAGGTCTTTTTGGTAATTACTCCAGGTAACACCTTCCTTAGCAGCAGCAGTTGTTAAAGCGGCATCAATACCTTCTTCCATACCGCGCAAACCACAGATATAGGTGTGGGTTTTTTCATTCTTGATCAATGCCCACAGTTCATCAGCGTGTTCTGCTACACGGTCTTGGATGTACATTCTGCCACCTTGGGGATTCTTTTGTTCCCGGCTGATAGCATAGGTGAGGCGGAAGTTATCGGGATACTTCTGTTGGATTTCTTCCAGTTCTTCTTTATAAAGAATGTTGGGAGTTGTAGGAACGCCAAAGACTAACCAAGAAAATCCTTTGAATTGGTATTCGGGGTTAGCAGCTCTTTCTGCATCCTTGAACATCCGCCACAGGTAAGTCCGCATGGGCGCAATACCGGTTCCTGTTGCCAACATGATGACATTGGCTTCAGGGTCATCGGGTAACAGCATTTCTTTACCCACAGGCCCAGTAATTTTTACTTCTGAACCTGGTTCGATGTGAGTTAGGTAAGTAGAGCAAACACCGTATACTGTTTCGCCGCTTTCTGGATGCTTGTACTCCAACTGACGGACGCACAACGATATAGTTTTATCATCTACATCATCGCCATGTCTGGTTGAGGCGATGGAGTACAGTCTGAGTTTTTCAGGCTTGCCGTTCTTGTCCACACCTGGTGGAATAATGCCAATACTTTGACCTTCGATGTACTTTAAGTTACCACCAGTTAGATCAAATTTGATGTGTTGAACAATACCAATCCCGCCTTCTTTTACCAAGGGTTCATTGGAGATTACCTTGCCCATAAATGGAGCATTGGGACGGTAAATATTAACAGGAACATCAGCGTGTTTGGCTTTCGCTTGAGTCATGGTGTTGCCTTTGTTGTCCTTTTTCTTAAGCTGTTCTTCAGCTGGTGGTTTAGCGAAGCCTTTGACTTCACTATGAGTTTTTACAGGTGTGGCTTTACCATTCCCCTCAGTGTTAGCAGCTTCACTAGACGCATCTGTTGTACTTGCAGTGGTCGCTTTACCATTGAGTTGTTGTAGTGCGCTTACCGTTTGAATGCTAACAATTTTGCCGCCTAGTCGAGTGATACGCTGCATTTCTTGATTCATGCGGTTGTAAGGCACTCTAATGAACACACTGCCACTTTTACGAATTGGGTAGTTAGTTTGATCAGTTTCTTCGTTCTGACGCAGACCTACCACTTCGTAAACGAAGACGCGGCTACCTGATTCTATGTTGGCAGCACCCTCAAAAGCACCTTGATTAGACATTCCTTCTACCACTCCGATCTTTAACTTAACCGTTTCTCAAAAAAAGCTTTTCTCATCACAAGCCAGCTTTAGTTTATCGGATTTTTCGTTACTAAAACTAGCGCTCTGAGAAAGTAGCATTATCAATTAATGCGTTGCTGGGTACACTCTCCTCAAGACGTGCAGGCATAGTAATAAACACACCTGTTCACCTTCTAAGTTAGAGGATAAGTCTTTTGGAGAATGTTAATAATGAGTCAATTTAATCTTTTTTTCGTGAACTTATACTCTAGCTTTGAAAGAGTTATCAGTGCTGTTAACGTTAACTGGGTGTTGAGCAGCGTGCTGAGTAAAAACACTAGTCCCTATTCCCCTGTAACCTTTTTATCGGTTCTTGGTGTACAAAGTTTAAATGGACTGCCAGGTTTTCTAGCAAGCACCAAATGTACAATTATGTAACACCAGAAGATAAATTTGACTGGCAGTAGCCAAGCCTTGATTTTGCTTTCAAAAGCTATCGCCGCACTACTCTTTCTAGAACTTGTATTAGGTAATACCTAATGAGTACATCATCTCTTAGCCAGTTTCTGCTCATTAACTTGCCTCCTAAGCTTGGTTAATTTCATAACCAGGATGCGAGTGCAGTAACGAAGATTAAGGCTTTTGGAGAGACTTGTTAAAAGTAGATACATAAAATAATTTTTACTTGATGTGAAACATCTGTCAACCGCCATTAACACCTTGGGATCATGGCTAAATTGGGGTTTAAGTATCTGTAGAAGATTATTGCCAAAACTTTTTTATACTCCTTGCAGCTTCACTCCGAGGATAGATTCAGTCGATAATATTTGCCGCTAGGACGTGGGTATAAATAAAAAATTAGCGAAAATTTCCCAAATTCGCTGCCAAAAAAACTTATACCTTATAGACTGAATGATATAAACTTACAAACCAATAGACGAATTCGCTACACAAATTACGGATAGTGATTAGTGAAATTTTAGAAATCACAATTACATCATCGGTATGTTTGGTGAGCTACTTAATTCTCTTGACAATCAATCTTGTATGGGATACCCCATTCTGTTAAAATCGACTATACCACTAGGATTAAATACTTACCAGCTATAAATCAAGAATATTCAGAGGATTACAGCCTTTTATTTTGGTTGTATTGCTGTCTGGTAAATCTTTAATGCTGCTGAGTAGCAAGAACGCAGGACAAACCTATGGGGTAAACTCCTGGCTTCACATTCTGCTGTGTGAAAAATTATTGATTGACACATTTAGTATTTGAGGAGATTTATGACAACTAAGCCAGAACGCGTGGTACTGATTGGAGTAGCCGGAGACTCCGGGTGCGGTAAATCTACGTTTTTGCGTCGTTTGATGGATTTATTTGGTGAAGAGTTTATGACAGTCATCTGTTTAGATGACTATCATTCCTTGGATCGTAAACAACGTAAAGAAACTGGAATCACTGCACTTGACCCCAGAGCCAACAATTTTGACCTGATGTATGAGCAAATCAAAGCGCTCAAAGAAGGTCAAACGATTAATAAGCCGATTTATAATCACGAAACCGGCATGATTGATCCACCTGAAATAGTACAACCAAATCACATTGTAGTGGTTGAGGGTCTGCATCCTTTATATGATGAACGGGTGCGATCGCTCCTTGATTTCAGTGTCTACTTTGACATCAGTGATGAAGTCAAAATTGCGTGGAAAATCCAGCGTGACATGGCAGAACGGGGTCATCGCTACGAAGATGTTCTAGCTGCTATCAATTCTCGTAAACCCGATTTCCAAAAGTATATCGAACCTCAAAGAGAATTCGCCGATGTGGTGCTGCAAGTATTGCCCACCAACTTGATTAAGAACGATACAGAGCGTAAAGTTCTCCGAGTGCGGATGCTACAACGGGAAGATAAAGAAGGTTTTACACCCGCTTACTTGTTTGATGAAGGTTCCACAATCAACTGGACTCCTTGTGGACGTAAGCTTACCTGTTCTTACCCAGGAATGCAATTATATTACGGTTCCGATGTTTACTACGGTCGTTATGTCTCAGTTTTAGAGGTAGATGGTCAATTTGACAACCTCGAAGAAGTCATTTACATCGAAACTCACCTCAGCAATACATCCACCAAGTACCAAGGTGAATTGACTCAGTTGTTACTCCAACACCGCGAGTACCCTGGTTCTAACAACGGAACTGGTTTCTTCCAAGTATTAACAGGTTTGAAAATGCGGGCTACCTACGAGCAGTTGACAGCAAAGGAAGCCAAGCTGGCAGTTCAGGTTTAATACAGCAGTGTTTGTGTCAAAACTTCTGGGGTGCTTCCGAGTACCCCTTTTTTTGTATCAGTAAAAACATATTTAACCTATTGATAATTTAATAGTAATTTTGCCTAACAAAATAAGATACTCACTGCTGGATGTGTCAAGATTGTTATGATTTCAGTAATTAGTAGCTGAAATAAATATCCTGGAACTTACGGATGAAAACGAAGACTCAAGCTTTAGAAAAGGAATAAAAGGGTATGGGAGGGTAGGTGTTCAAAATGCTAACACCCCCATACCCTCATACCCCTCAAAGCGAAGAGTCTCGTTGCGTAAGTTCTATATTAATTCAGTGAAAATACTATTTTAGGAGGAATACTCTTTGTCTCGACGTTATTTATTTACCTCCGAGTCTGTCACCGAAGGTCATCCAGATAAAATCTGCGATCAAATTTCTGATACGATTTTAGACACTTTATTGACACAAGACCCTAGTAGCCGTGTTGCAGCTGAGGTTGTAGTGAATACTGGCTTGGTGCTAATTACTGGTGAAATCAGCAGCAAAGCCAATGTCAATTATGCCAATATTGCCCGCAAAAAAATAGCAGAAATTGGTTACACCAATGCTGATAACGGCTTTTCCGCCGATAGTACTAGCGTGATTGTGGCTTTAGATGAACAATCACCAGACATCGCCCAAGGTGTAAACACTGCTCAAGAAACCCGCGAACAGGATAGTGAAGAACTATTCGATAGCATCGGTGCTGGTGATCAAGGTATCATGTTCGGTTTTGCTTGTAACGAAACCCCAGAATTGATGCCTTTGCCTATATGCTTGGCTCACCGCATTGCTCGCCGACTAGCAGCAGTCCGCAAGACAGGGGAATTGCCCTATCTGCGTCCTGATGGTAAAACCCAAGTTACTGTCATTTACGAAGATGGCCGCCCTGTTGGTATTGATACCGTGCTGATTTCTACACAGCATACAGCTACTATCGGCGATATTACTGATGAAGCGGCAGTCCAAGCCAAAATTAAACAAGACCTGTGGACAGCTGTAGTTGAACCAGTGTTTGGCGATTTGGACATCAAACCAGACCAAGATACACGCTTTTTAGTTAACCCCACTGGCAAATTCGTCATTGGTGGCCCTCAAGGCGACTCTGGTTTAACAGGACGGAAAATTATTGTTGATACCTACGGCGGTTATTCCCGACATGGTGGCGGCGCTTTCTCTGGTAAAGACCCCACTAAGGTAGACCGTTCTGCTGCTTATGCGGCTCGTTATGTAGCCAAAAATATTGTGGCGGCTGGGTTGGCTCAAAAATGTGAAGTCCAGTTGAGCTATGCAATTGGTGTAGCAAGACCAGTAAGCATTTTTCTGGATACCTTTGGTACTGGCACGGTAGATGATGAAATCTTGTTGGAACTAGTCAAAGAAAACTTTGAACTACGTCCGGCGGGGATTATTCATAGCTTTAACTTACGCAACTTACCAAGCGAACGAGGCGGACGTTTTTATCAGGACATCGCGGCTTACGGTCACTTGGGACGGAACGACCTAGATTTACCTTGGGAACGTACCGATAAGGCGGATTTCTTAAAGCACGCAGTCAATCATTCGTTGTCAGCAGCTGGAGTTTAGATAACTCTTAAGGGGTTAGGGGTACAGGGAAAAGAAATTTTTCTCATTCCCCACTCCCCGCCCCCTAAGAGTTATTTAATTTGGAATTTTGGATTGATTTCTCCCCACTCCCCTGAATCATCCGGTGAAGAACGTTATATGTAAGTATATTTGACTACTGCCAATAAAGAAAATTTAAGTTTTATCTATAGGCAATGATAAATTTTGTACTCATAGCCGTTGACGGCTGCTGATGACTGGGATTCAGGTAGGCATTTGTTAACTTCTACTGGTATTGGTGCATAAAAATTTACTAACCAGAGGTCTAAAGGACGTGGTAGCTGTTTTAATGTGTTTTCTAGGGTAATAGTGGAAGTGTTGGGGTCTTTTTCTTGATGGGCTAAGAGAAACTGGGTAGTAGTTTGTAAATCAGAAAATTTTAATTCCCTGGCTATTCCCATCATTTCCCCGGTTTGGACTAAGGTTTTGTGGGTTGTGGCGATGAGAACCGGAACCTGAGAATTTTGTTGAATTATGGGGAGTAACAAATCAGGGCGGTAGTATTTTTGATAACCCAAATTACAAATCACTGTGACAGCACTGACTAATCCCATTAGCCAAATTATCGTCACGGCTTTTTTGCTAGTTTGCCAACATGGGGCCAGGCTAGCACCCACGAGGATAATTACAGCCGGAAAATATACAAAATTGTAACGAGCGCCGCGTGTGATATCAATGCCAAAAATATAACTCAATATAAAAAATAGAGCGATCGCTCCTAAAATTACCCCGGTAAATACTTGAGTCTCCAGATTGGTTTGGGGTTGGTATAGTTGAAATTTCCAACCACGAAGTAAAATTGGTGTCGCCCAAATAGCAAACATTAGCATTCCTAAGCCGGAAACAATCACAATTGCTAGCTGTGGTGATTCTACTGGGAGCAACATAATCATTGTTACCCATGCGGCGAAAGCTTGGAAAATCGGATTGAGCCATTCTAATCCGACGCGATCGCTGCGAATCCATTCTGTTAAACTACTGCGATAGCGATTTTGTAAAAAGCCGGGTAGCCAAACTAAGCATGATATGGCTGTACCAATAGCGACAGCATAAATGCGCCACCAAACAGAGGAGAAAAATACTAGGGTTTTGGCTTGTGTTGATTGTTGCCAAGCTAAAAATATCAAAACTAAGGCTTCCGCACAAAGCGTTAGAACGAAAAAGTAATGGGTAGCAATCCCTAAACCATTCACTCCTACCCAAGAAATGATTACCCAAAGTGATAATGGGGTGCGGTTTTGAATATGACGTGTAGCAATAACTAAGCAGGAGAGGGACGCAATCACCCAAATCATTGCTAATGTGTAATGGCGTGCTTCTTGTCCTAAATACACAGCGTAGGGTGAAGCTGCCATCATCGCAGCTGCTAGCTGTGCGACTAAGGTGGAACGAAAGGCTAAGTTACCTAAGATATAAGAGAGGGGAATTAAGACAGCACCTAGTAAGGCTGGAAATGAACGCGCCGCAAACAGCGAAACTAATTCTCCTTCATTGGGAAACAACTTCATCCATAGATGTACTAATACAAAATACAGTGGTGGATGGTTATCTTCTGTCATTAGGTGATGAATCACATCCCCAACGCCAGAGGCTAGATTTGGTTGTAGGGATTGTAAGAGAATATCAGGTGCGATCGCCTGATCTAACGGTACTGGTAAAAAACTATTCCCTAAACTAAAAACCAAAGTTGCAAATTCATCAGTCCAAGGAGGCTTGGCGGTCAAGTTGGTAAAACGTAAGCCTAGACCGATGATAAACCAGACCAGTAAGACTAAAGGATGAAACCAGCGAGCAGAAACGGTAGAAGGCCAATTATACAAACGCATCTATTTCTTGCGAGAAGCCAAGGGCTATAACAAGTCAATTTGTATATATTAGACCTCACATGGCAACTTAAGTTCGCTGACTATTTCACATCGGTGACTCGCCAGCTGAGTTTGAGGTTGACCCAGAAATTCCAAATGGTAGCAACTGCGATCGCTATCAGGTTAGCAATGTAGCGGTTAGGAATCAAAAAATTAAACACCAAATTCAAAATAAGTACATTCAGCATCAATCCCGCTAAACAAATAATGTTGAACTTGACAAATCGCTTCAGGCGTTGATGCCATTCCTGCTGTCTCATGGCTACATCTGCAAACGTCCAAGCATCATTCCACAGGAAATTATTGAAAATAGCGATCTCACCTGCAATGATTTTGCTCCGAGTCAGAGGCCAAGCTAAGGTTGACGGGTCACTAAATAGATAAAGCAATGCCATATCTACAAACACTCCACTCAGTCCCACCAAGGCAAAGCGGAGGAATTTATCTATGGGGAAATTAATTTTTTCCTTGACTTGACCTAAACGCCCGGTAGATAAACGTAAGCGTACTAAGTGATGGATGTAGTCCAAATATTGCTTCCACGTGACCTTACTTTCACCCTGTTGGCGTTCGCAAAATACATAACCGACTTCGGCAATATTTTTAACATTACCTCGTCCAATTACTTCTAGCAAAATTTTGTATCCTACGGGATTAAGTATTGCCCCAGCTACGCTACTACGACGCACCATAAAATAACCACTCATGGGATCCGAAACTCTTCCCAAGACTCTTGGTAGCAGCATCAACCCTAACAATTGCGCGCCCCGAGATAAGAACCGTCTCACTACACTCCAACTGCTAACACCGCCACCATCTACGTGACGACTGGCTAATGCCAAATCTGCACCCAGGGTAATTTTCGTCAACAATTGGGTCAATACTTCTGGTGGATGTTGTAAATCTCCATCAATTACCCCTAGAACACTTCCCCTCGCTACTTGCCAACCTCGAACTACGGCTGAAGACAGTCCTCGTTCCTGTTGTCGTCGCATCACCCGCAACTGGGGATATTTTTCAGTCAAAGATTGAGCAACTTCCCAAGTCATGTCTGGACTATCATCATCCACAACAATTAATTCATAATCTTCTGGAATGAATTCATCCAGGGTCTGACTCAAGATTTTCACAACATTTTCAATATTGTCACGCTCTTTATAAGTAGGGATTATTAAGGAAAAATAGATATCTCTGTGACTTATACCTACACTTTTAGGCGGCACATCAGAAATTTGTAATGGGCCTGTGGGGACTGCTAATAATTCCTTGGTTGTGTTGATATTCATAAAATTATGATGAGCAATTACAAAATAGGGTTTATTGAAAGACAGATTTTATTTTATTTTGCATAAATATTTTTAATCAGACTATTTCAGTATGCAATAACTAAGTAGATATAAGAAATACAATGGTGGAAAGTTTATCAGTTTTTTAGACTAGTCTGTAAATTTTGAAGTCTTGATTAAATTACAGTTATTAGAAGCTCAACCAAAAAAAATGTAAGATTTATGGTGTATTAAGAGGATGTTTGAAAAGTCATGATTGACGTATCAAATATTTTTACCCCATCTTAACCCTCCCCTTATGTATTGTGAATTAAGGGAGGGTAATAATTCAATTAAAATCACAGCTAACCACTTTTCAACAAGCCTCTAAGCTGCATCACATACCCTGAAAATTTTTGATAATAAAAAAAATCCCCAATGGCTTTGATGTATTTTTATAGGAATTTCATGAGAATTCCATCAATGCCATTGAGAAATATGTTAACCACACAATTGAAATAACTTCACAGACTTTGGCTTGTAACGAAACC
The DNA here is from genome assembly GCF_014697105.1 of Anabaena subtropica FACHB-260. GTDB lineage: Bacteria > Cyanobacteriota > Cyanobacteriia > Cyanobacteriales > Nostocaceae > Trichormus > Trichormus subtropicus. The sequence continues at coordinate 34,593 of NZ_JACJRF010000051.1, forward strand.
AATGTTATGACTCAGCCAAAACTAAAATAAGTGTATCAGTAAATTTCAACTATTTGCAGAAAGATTGTAAATTTTAACAGTGAAATTGTCGAGGTTCATCGTACCCATGAGATTTTGAGTTTGTGTTAACTGAAACTGCTTTGATAAGATTTGTTGTATTTTTTGTTCTTCTCGTTCTATATCTGCTGGTGTTTTCAATTTCGACCAAACAGGATTTTCACTTTCTAACCAAAGCACACGAGGGTATTTTTGCGGTTCATTTGTTAAAACTTTTTCTAGTGAATTTGCTAAATCCGCAGGATGTTCGGCTAACAGCATTATTGGAGCTTTTGAGGGAGTGTAATATGCTAAACGCAAAACATGACCCCAGGCTTTAGAATTCATTGCAATTAGGGTTGGTTGTTCTGACTGTTGTGTTATTAATTCAGCAACTGAATGAAAAATTGAGCGTTGTCGTAAACTAAAATCACTAATGCCAATTGTGAGATACAACAGTAAAAAAACAGAAGCTACAAGTGTACGCCATTGCGAAGAAATAGCTTTTTCCAACCACAAAGTTAATAATAATAAACACCCAGGAATAACGATAATCATGGTTCTTCCGCCACCAAAATTCAAAGTAGTTTTTTTGGTGACAATATCTAATCCCAAAGCTATTAACAGAGGCAAAAGTCCCAATATTAAAGCTACAGCCAATTTTTTTTGCTCGCCCTGTTGCCAAAGTTGCAGACTAGAGGCGATGATGAAGGCGATCGCTAAACAACCAACTATAACTATAGTAATTGTAGGTAAACTTGTTACCCAGTCTCCCAATACTAAATTACTTGCTAAAGTCTGAGATATATCCTGCAAGTGAGCCAATATTGCTGAACCAGCATCTTTGAGAGCGCCAAATCTTTTTAAATCTGCACTACGGATTTGTTTAATAGCTCCCCACAATACCCAAGGAATGGTTAGCAAGATTCCCGCAGCTAAACGCAAACCATGTTGCCACCAATGCTGTCGGTCAAGATAAAGTATTAAAACACCTAGAGCTATTACCCAATATAAATAGAAATAAAAGGTCAACAAACCCGCAGCAATTGCACCAATCAAAAGGATGTTCCACAGCAACTGATAACGACGGTTATGATTAGCTGTTGAGTTAGTGGGTTGGTCAATTAAATGCAGTAACGCTGTTGCACTTAGTGTTGTCCACAAAACTAAAGGCGCGTACATCCGCACATTCAGAGAGTGGAATAAATAAAAAGGGTTGATTCCCAGAAACGCCGCCAGTAATAATCCTCCACGATGTCCGATGACAACTTTTCCTAAACTGTAAGCACTAGCGATCGCTCCAATGCTGAATAATGTATTTAAACTCCGCATCGCTGTTTCGCTATTACCGAAAAGACGCAACCAAAAATGTTGACTCAAATAAAATAAGGGTGGGTGCGGTTCTCCTCTCAGCAGATTCAGTAATAATTTCTTCACAGTTGCAATCACTGCTCCAAAACCCGATTCTATCGGTATGCTGAATAAAGGTGTGTATTGCGCCAAAGCTATTGGTACATCACCAGGGGTTTGATAAGCACTTTTCTCACCTGTAGCCAGGAGTAATGATAATACTTCGTCATACCAAAATTCCCGACTACCTAAATTGACAATGCGTAGCAGTATGGCGATGGCGATCGCGGCTAATGCTAAAGTTTCTAGAGAAACTAGTTTATTAAGTTTGGTAACTGGCAACCCAGAATTCATCAATATATTTGCTTATACGGTGTTGTCATAATATTATCAACAATATTTACAGGCTACTGTAATATTTGTGTTAAATCAGAAATGTTGAAAGCTGATACAAAACTTTACATTCTTAGTTAGACTAACTCCAAAAGTCCTAAAATAGTCAACATAACATTATCTCCTCAAACCAATGAACATAAC
>NZ_JACJRF010000052.1 GCF_014697105.1 Anabaena subtropica FACHB-260
ATGAAGGCGATGATGAAGCAGGTGGTTGCAGCTAGCAAGGTGGGGATCATCAGTACTCCGAACCAACCGATGTATAGGCGGTTGTTGGTGCTGGTAATCCACTCGCAAAACTGTTCCCATACGTTGGCGCTTTTGCGCTGTTGTAAGGTTGCGGTCATGTTTTTATGATTGCGGTTATTTTTGTATGAATCAGACAACTGTGTTTTTGCCTGTGATATTACTTTACACTACTTTACAAAATTTCCGCACTTAATTAATATCAATAAAAATTATACATATAGTCAGTTTTACTTATTTGGACAAACTCCTTTAGGGCGTTTAAGTGGGTGAAGACGTTGCCATGCAACGTCTCTAAAGGCGTTCTTATTTCGGAAAATTATCTTATCCGAACCGTATTGCCCATACTTCTACTTTTGACCTTATTTCAAATATGAGCCGCCAGCACTCATAGATTGCAACATTTTTTCTCGCTTTTTGCGGGCTATTTCTTGCAAGTCCACATTTCTATCAGTCTCATCGACAATCTCACCAGTTATCAGTTCCAGCACATCTTCCAAAGTGACTACACCGGCGACGCTACCATATTCATCTACTACTACGGCTAAATGTTCACGAGCTTCTATGAAGTTTTTCAGCAGTCTATCTGCGTGAATTACTTCAGGAACGAAGCGGACTTTGCGAACCAGTTTAGCGACTTGATGATTTTGATGACCTTCAACGATCGCCGTGAGTAATTCTTGCTTTAAACTGAAGCCCATAACTTGATCAATCGAGTTATCCGTCACAATAATTCGGGTATGTTGTGAAGCGATGATCTCAGACTTTGCCTCAGCGATCGTCAGGTTACCATTAATATGTGTCACCATAATTCGGGGAGTCATCAGATCAGCAGCTACCACATCATTGAGCTTAAACACCCTCTGAATCATTTCTGCTTCACCACTTTCAATGATCCCTTCTTGTTGACCGATATTTGCCAACAGCTTAATTTCCGCCTCATTAGTTGTGGGTCTTTTTTTTCCTTTAGAAAATGGTGCAGTGACATTTTCTAAAATCCAGACTAGAGGGGTAAAGACAATAGAAAGTCCAGTAATAGGTATGGCTGTTAGCAAGGCGATCGATTCAGAATACCGTTCTCCCAAAGTTTTGGGAATGATTTCACCAAAGATGATGATTAAAAATGTCAATACAGCCGAAAACACTCCCAACCACTGCGATCCCAAAGCTTGAGTAGCAACGCCACCTGTAACGATACTGCCAATAATATTAAAGATGTTATTGAGAATAACAATGGTTGCAATTGGCCGATTCATATTTTCCCTAATTGCCAAAAGTGCAACGGCTGAAGGATTATTCGATTGTGCTAATTGTCTGACTCTGAGGGTAGAAACAGAAAACAGCGCCGTTTCTATACTAGAACACAACGCTGAACCTAGAATTACAACAAAGATGGTAGTTATTAGCTGTAGCATAAGGTTTCCCAAGATTGGGAATGGATAATCTCCCCATGAATGATTATTTTTATTATGAGTTATTATTCCCCGGACTGGTCAAAAAAGAGAGGAGAGGGTTGACAAGTGTAAGTTTTTCATATATCCATGACAGATGTTTTTGAGCAAATTCTCCTCCTCACGCACTTACAAGTTACACAAAGGAGGAGGAGACAAAGAACTGGGATTACGCGGTGAAGTACTTGGCTACTGGATGATAAGTAATAATCGCCGTTGTGGATTGTTCTGGATAAAGTTGCTCACTTTCATCCATATATAGATTAATTCTGCTACTATCCAACAAATCCAACTGCTTGAACTGATCCTGAATATTGGGACAAGCTGGGTAGCCAAAACTGTATCGGGAACCCTGATAGCGTTGTGCCAGAATATCCCGGATATTGTCCGGTTCTTCAGCGGCGAACCCTAACTCACGGCGGATTCTCGCGTGCGTCCACTCAGCCAAGGCTTCTGCTACTTGCACCGCTAAACCGTGGAAATACAGATAATCAGTGTATTGATTATCTGCAAACAGTTTTTGTGCGAACTCTGTAGCAATTTCGCCTACAGTCACCGCTTGCATGGGGAAGACATCAATGATTCCTGACTCTTTAGGCGCAAAGAAATCGGCAATGCACAATCGTCTTGACGACCTTTGTCTGGGGAATTCAAAGTGAGTTATTTCCTTAGCATCTAGGCTGTTGGTTTCATAAATATACAAAGTGTTGCCTTCAGATTGGCAAGGAAAATACCCGTAAATTACCTGGGGATGTAACAGATTTTCGGCAATGATGCGCTGTTTCCAATTTTCTAGAATTGGATAAACCTTCTCATTCAAGAAAGCCTGATATTCTTCCCTAGATTGTTCCTTTGGTTTGCGGAATTGCCATTGTCCAGCAATCAAGGCTTGTAAATCCATGTACCAGAATATTTCCTCCCAGGGAATATCACTAGGCTGTAATAACCGGGTTCCCCAGAATGGTGGTGTGGGACGAAGAATATCTATGGCTACGGCTTCGGAACGTTTTGTGTCTGGGGGGAGTGGAGATTCAGGTTTAGGGAGTGGGGATTTTTTGATGTTGTCTGCTGATTTATTGTTAGTGGTTTCTGTATCAGCCGTTTCAACAATTTCATCTAAGAATCCTTGGAAGTTGTCCCATTTACCAATGGCTTTAGCTGGCATTAATTTATCCATGAAATGCAAGTCAGAGAAAGCATCTTTGCCGTAGATGACTTTACCTTTATAGGTATTTTGACAATCTTGATGGACAAATTTAGGTGTCAACGCCGCACCACCTAAAATTACGGGTACATTAATTCCCTTTTCGTTGAATACCTCCAAATTTTCTTTCATGAAAGCAGTGGATTTTACCAGCAAACCACTCATGGCAATACAATCAGCTTTGTGTTGGTTGTAAGCCTCGATGATATTTTCCACTGGCTGTTTGATTCCCAAGTTAATCACCTTATAGCCATTGTTGGACAAGATGATGTCTACTAAATTTTTACCAATGTCGTGAACATCGCCTTTAACGGTGGCAATAATTACTTTACCTTTGGCATTATTGCCATTTTCTGATTTTTCCATGAAAGGTTCTAGGTAGGCTACCGCCGCTTTCATGGTTTCGGCTGACTGCAAAACGAATGGTAGCTGCATTTGTCCTGAACCGAACAATTCACCAACTACTTTCATCCCATCCAGCAGGAAAGTGTTGATAATTTCCAGGGGTGGATATATTTCTAAAGCTTTTGTCAGTTGTTTTTCTAAACCAATACGTTCACCGTCGATAATGTGGCGTTTGAGCCGTTCTTCAATAGGTAAGCTTTCATCTACGCCTTTGTTCCGTTTGGTTGTAACTCCCTCAAACAATTTGGTTAGTTCTGTTAAGGGGTCGTAGGTGCAGATATCACCCTCAAACTTACGCTGATCATAAATTAACTGACGGCATACTTCTTGATGGCTGGCTTCAATCTTAGATAGTGGTAGAATCTTATTAGCACTAACGATCGCCGCATCCATGCCAGCTGCCATTGCCTCATGGAGAAACACGGAGTTTAAGACCATCCGTGAGGCTGGATTTAAACCAAAGGATATATTTGACACGCCTAAAATAACGTGACACCCTGGTAATTCTTGACGAATACGGCTAATTGATTCGATGGTCGCCTTGCCATTTTCCCGGTCTTCTTCAATCCCAGTAGAAATTGGTAAAGCTAAGGTATCAAAGAATATTTCCGTGGGGGGAATCCCATATTCTACCGCTTGACGATAGGCACGTTGGGCAATTTGAAACTTTTTCTCTGCCGTCCGCGCCATCCCTTCTTCGTCAATTGTACCAATGACAACACCAGCGCCGTATTTTTGCGCCAACTCCAGCACTTTCAAGAAACGTGGTTCCCCATCTTCGTAGTTGGTGGAGTTCAGCAAACACTTACCACCAGCCACCTTTAAACCCGCCTCCATTTTTTCCCATTCGGTGGAGTCGAGCATTAAGGGGAGTGTGACATTATTCACGATGCGGGAAACTAGTTCGTGCATATCTCGCACACCGTCCCGTCCCACATAATCAACGTTGACATCAAGGATATGTGCGCCTTCCTTGACTTGTGACCTAGCCATTGATACCAATCCGTCCCAATCTTCCGCATTTAGCAAATCACGGCATTTCTTGGAACCACTGGCGTTGAGGCGTTCACCTACAATCAAGAAAGAATTATCTTGCTCATAGGGTTGAGTACTATATATTGATGCAGCCGCAGGTTCTAAACTTGGCTGTCTGACTTTTGGCTTTAAATTTTTAGCAATTTCTGCCAATTGTTGAATGTGTTCTGGACGTGTCCCACAGCAACCCCCAATCACTTGGACACCCAAATCTTCAACAAAGTGCATTAACGCCATGCGTAATTCCATTGGTGTTAAGCGGTAGTGTGCTTGACCACCAACGTTTTCAGGTAAACCCGCATTAGGAATACAAGAAACCACAAACGGCGAATGTTCAGCCAAATATTTAATATGTGGTTTCATCAAGTCTGGGCCTGTAGCACAGTTCAGACCGAGAATATCAATTGAGAAAGGTTCCAAAATTGTCAGGACGGCGTTGATTTCTGAACCTACCAACATTGTCCCCATACTTTCCATTGTCACAGACACCATCAAGGGTATGCGTTCCCCCTTCTTGACGAAAACTTCTTCAATTCCATTTAACGCCGCTTTAATTTGCAGCACATCTTGGCAAGTTTCCACCAGAAATAAATCTACACCACCATCAAACAGTGCTTCTGCTTGTTCAGCAAAGCCAGTTTTTAAGGTATCAAAGTCGATGTGTCCCAAGGTGGGGAGTTTGGTTGTAGGGCCGATGGAACCGGCGACAAACCGGGGTTTATCAGGCGTGGAGAACTCAGCAGCCACATTTTTCGCTAATTCGGCGGCTTTCTTGTTGAGATAGTATGTTTGGTCTGCTAGATCGTATTCAGCCAAGACAATTGATGTCGCGCCGAAAGTATCAGTTTCAATGACATCTGCACCCACGGCGAGAAAGTCGCGGTGAACCTTAGCGACGGCTTCAGGTTTGGTGTGGACTAGATATTCATTACAACCTTCATACTGCACACCACCGAAATCTTCAGCAGTGAGATTTTGGGTTTGTAGGTTAGTACCCATTGCACCGTCGAAGACGATAACCGGAAGTTCCGGACTGTGCAGGCGTTTCAGGAAAGGATGAGTCATATTTTCCTAGAGGAAATGAGGAAATCAAGTGAGTTTTACGATACTCCACTTACATATATTATTTTCCATAATTGCGAGAGTTGCGTATGCTGAGTATTGGCGATCGCCTACAATCGAACGTAAATCATGGTTCATTGAGTTTTTTTGAGACAAAGTTTGTCTCACCAAAAGTTTCTATAAGATGACTATGAAAACCTCATATAGCGATTTCCACGTAAATCAGAACAAGAAAGACTTAACCGCAGATGGAAGCAGCTAAATTAGTACCCTAGCAGACTAGGAAACACTATAAACGTTATTTTGATTAGTGTTGCTAAATTAAAGTAGTTGTAGGTAACGATAGACAACACTCATAAGATTTTTCACTCTTTGTGTAAGGATTACAGTCAATGAAAGTTCTCAAAAGGTCAATTAAACCAGAAACCTACATATCATTTCTCTACATATACCAAACTACTTGGGGTACTGCTGGTGATATCTGTTTGATCCGTGAATCTGTAGCAAATTCCGGTATATCGAAATTTGTCGGTCGTAAAGTCCAATTAGCTTTACCCAAAGGATTAGAGCGCGATCGCGTGGCGAATTTTCCAGTAATCAAGGTTGCAGGTAACGTCGGCGACGGACACCCCAAAGAACACCCCAATGAATGGGAAGTTTATGAAGGTATAGATCCAGAAATAGCGATCGCTGCTCTCAAACCTTGGGGTTTCAAGTTAATTGAGTCTACAGATTAAAGGCGATCGCCATCACAAGGATACTACGACGCGGTGCGTTACGCCGTTGCTTTAACGCACCCTAAAGTTTAAACTTTACTTGACAAATCATCTGTTACTTTCAGCTATATCTGCTCTTTTGGCGGTGGAACAATCCGAATTTTAGATAAACCACTATCAATTTGTTGCAAAACTTGAAAATCTTTTTCTGGTAAGGGATAACTGCTACTACTGAACACACCCGCGCTCACAGCAGGCTGTTTTTCTAAAAAAGAGAAAGCTTGGCGGAATTGATGGGGTTCTGCTTTAATAGGGGCATCAAAATGACAGGGAATAATCCACTGAAAATCCCAGTTTGCTAATTTATCAGCCCATTTAATAGTATCTCTGGGTGCGCGGTTGAGAATCAAAGTCTGTAAAACTGGCGCAACAAATAAACGCCCTTCCCCGCGCAAAGCCTCAAATGATCGCCGCCAATCATTTTGCCATTTAAAAGGATACAAGCCGAAATAAGCCTTATATGAGCGTTCTGGAGTTTTTAACGCCTCCTTCCATACCTCCTCCCATGTAGGAACATCTACTGCACTGGGACGGAAATACAAAGCAAATAAGGTGATGCGTTCCCATCCCTTACGGCGGTTGGCTTGATTATCTGCAACGATATCTGAGGCTTTATCTTTGGCGTGAAACAGCAAAGGATATGGATCTAATTGAACAATCGCTGGGGGATCTGCGGGTACAGAAACAACTGAATCTGTTACAAGCAAAGTATGCGATCGCTTGTGTAAAAATGCTACCTCTGCAAACTTACCGGGGCCAAGGTCAATAGTATCTAATATTGCATAGTCAAACTCTTTAGCAAAGGGGGCTTGGCTACTATCCTGCGGGAGTACATGAGTGCGTTTATTGGGTAAACCCAGCCAACTAAGAGGAAGATTAAGCGGGAAACTCCATTGATTGGGCGCGACAAACACCTGTGCTTGGGGAAAATATCTGGCGAAGGGGCCGACAAAGACTTTATGTTCTAGTCCAGAAATAGTTGGCAGAATGATATATTTTACATCACCGTATTCTGCTACTAATTCCTTAACCAACCGGATACATTCAGGAGTAGGTGCAACAGGTGCATATACCAAAAGTCCTCCCTCATCTAGCTTGACTACAGTCATGCGAATGGGAACAACAACGTAGAAAATCCCCTGGATCTGGTCAAAAGTCCAGATTGTATCTTTAATAACCTCCTTTCGGAGAGTCCGCCGCTTACCGTATGGATACAGTGGCAAAGTAAACCAGTAAGACCATGACCAGTCTTTCGGATTAATCTGTTCTAAAGTTTCATCATGCACCACTCCGTAGCCCCCCAACTTCGCCATGTTCAAACTATTTTTATTTGAACCCCAAGAATTGGAGTTTAGCAAATTATAGAAGCAACACACTAGCTATCTGAGGCGATTGTCATGTAAGTAAGTGGGCGAAAAAAATTCAATGTCTCAGTAGGCGATCGCCGGGTAGAAATTGAGACGGGTTAAGGTATAGAAGCAATTTTGCCCGATGCTAAAGTAGGCAATATTATGAATAGTCAACAGTCCACACCCAAATGATTTACAAGTTTAGATAGCTTATTTTGTTTGAAAAATATTTTGCACCATTTTTTTATCTGAACTAGCAGCCGCTTTATCTAACTCGGCTATTTCGCCAGAGTCTAATTCCCAACCTAAAGCACCGATATTTTCCTGCGCCTGTTTTACAGACTTTGCACCAGGGATGGGAACAGTTCCTTTGGCAATACACCAATTTAGCGCCACCTGAGACATGGTTTTATTTCTGGATTCTGCCACATTACGTAAACATTGGAGAAGCGATCGCACTCCTGGCAATAACTGTCTAAACAATAAACCGCGAACACCTCGCGGAAAAGGGCCTTTTTCTGAATATTTGCCTGTCAATATCCCCAAAGCTAAAGGACTGTAAGCAATTAGTTGTATCCCTAGTTCATCACAAACATCTTTCAACCCCAGTTGGGTGACGGGATATGTGGACAACAATGAATATTGGACTTGTAACGTCTTAATTGGGACTCCTCGTTCAGAAAACTTTTGATATACACGTTGCAATCTTCTAGTCCCGTAATTCGATAATCCCACACCCTTAACTAAACCTTGTTCATACAAGTCAGCTAAACCAGCTAACAACCCTTCTTCTTGCCAAGGTGCATAATTTGCAGTTGACCAGTGCATCTGCACTAAATCAACATTTCTACCCAGGCGTTGAGCAGAAGAATTGCAGGCGTTTATCATGGATTGGCGAGTCCATCGCCAAGGGTAAGCAGCCAATTTAGTCGCAATGCAAATATTTTCTTGGTTGACACCCTGATATTCCCTAGAAAATTTTCCCAACAGCAACTCACTACGCCCGTTTAACCTCCCCGTCCCATAAGAATCACCTGTATCAAATAAAGTGACACCATTGCTTACACAGAGGTTAAAGACGGCTTGTAATTGCGCGTCCATGCTTTCGTCATATCCCCAAAGCAGTTGATTCCCCCACGCCCAAGTTCCACAACCCATCCGGGGAAGGGACAATTCTTGGCTAATTGACATTTTCACCCTCTGTTGATTTCCCGTACATCTTCCTCAGTTCATTATCCGGTAATCGCGGTGTCACTGGAAACATCAGCAGATGTGGAGCAAAATTGGGAAGGTTGACCATTAACAGGACTTACGCTTTCATTTTGGCAAACAACGATTCGTATTGTTTTGTAGATTCTGGCGGTAAGGGAAGCAAAAATTCACCTTTAGCAAAGACTTCTTGACTATTTAGTAATAAACTACTGAATGATTCTTGAATGTCAGAAGCGGCGATATTCGTAGGAATTGGTGAATTAGTTCTAGTTACCAAAGAAATTTGCCTAGCAATGTTTGGCTGTAAGCAAAAATCAATCCATTGAGATGATAAAGCATCCTGAGCATTTGCTTTGGGGCTGACCCACAAGTCAGCCCAGATCGCTGTTCCTGAACGGGGGATAACTACACTCAGTTGGGGATAACGCGCTAATATTGACACAACATCACTTGACCAACCAACAGCTAGCCAAGTAGCTCCCATAATCAGAGGTTCTAGACAGGTATTTGAACTGTAGAATTTTACCTGTTGGTTTAATGTTTGCAGTTCTTTTTCTAAATCTGGGACTGTTTCTAGGTTCTCTGTGTTGTATGATTTTCCTAGTTTCTTTAAGACTAAACCAATAACTTCTCTTGGTTGGTCTAGTAAAGAAATACGCGATCGCAGTTCATCACGCCACAAATCACTCCAATCTTGCGGCTTCCATCCCAATTGCTTGAATTTATCCCGGTTATAGACAATTACTGTACTACCCCAACGATAAGGCGCAGCCCAAACTTTCCCTTGTGGATCTAGAATACCTTGGTCGTTACGCGTTACTAAATCTCGCCATCTCAAATCTAAACCAGACCACTGTTTTAATTGCGCTGCTTCTAATGGTTGAATTAGTTTCTTCTCAATTGCTGTTGTCAACCAATAATCTCCCAGTGTCACTAAGTCAGCAACAGCAAAAGTTTGTGAATTTCTAAATGGAATAAAGCGAGTCCATTCTGGCTCATCTGTAGCTTTTGGGTTCTGCTGCCAACTTAGCAATCGTTGATATAAATCTTGGATTTGTTCTACTGGCGCAAACTTTAACTCTACCTTTTCTTGCAAACTTTGGCGAAATTGATTAACTACTTGGCTAGGAATAGAACCTTTTAATAACTGAATATTGAGTTTTGTTTGGTTATTACCAGCACATCCGACAATTGTTTGTGATAGCGTCAGTCCACCCAAACTTAACAAAAAAGACCTGCGATTCATTGCTTTAATTTTATACATAATACAGCGTTTCTCAGTTAGTTGCAGTACATTTTTATAGGGAAGAAAGTCTAGAGACTATGGTAATGTAACTCCTCCAGATGGAAAGTGTTATAAATAAATTCACGGAAAATAGGAAACTCTCAACTGCTGAAACAGTAATTATTTTGATAAATCATAGGAATATAAAGCCAAAATATTGATTTTTATAAAAATAATTTTCTTGTACTTCAGTTAGTTAGCATAGACACATAGGGGCTTTTTGTTAAACATTGTTGGTTGTTAGTCTAAGTATCAATAATCTATCGGGTTCTTTCTTATCCCTCAAATTTTTTTCTACAAATCCAATCCCTAGCAGACTGAGCATTGTCATAGTTTCCTGATAGAGCAATTTAAATACTTGTAACACAAGGTATTTATTAATACAAGTTTGCCGATGATTTCTACAAATTTATAGTAAATGACATGATTTATTTGATTCTCTAACCTTCAGCTTGATGAGATCAGATACAGTTAAATCCTTACAGAGAAAGCTTTTATGGAAAAAATAGACCCAAGCTTAATTTTTCTTAATTTATAAATGAGCCAAATCTGTAGAAAACATTTAATTTTATTTATAAATGACTAACTATGTTTCATACTTCAAAGGAAGATTTGAATAATTAAATAATTCATAAGTATATTTAACATTGAGAGTAAATTGAATAACATAAAGAAAATGTGCGGACGAGGGTATTAAATGGAGCCATTACAACAACAGATCCTGACTTTGAGTCATAAGCTGGATGCCCTCTGCCAGGTGATTGAGCAGCTTGACGTAAAAGTTGCTCAAGCTTTTTCGGAATGTTCTTTAGCAAGAACTGAAGCAAAAGATCATCATCTGGAAAATAGCGAGACTGGTAACTACCAGGTCAAAGGACATATCGGGTTCCATCAGGAATTAGAACACAAGGATGTATTAACAGACGGCGTTTATCTAGACATGAGTCGTCAAAGTGGAGAAAAAATATTGTCACCAGAAATTCAAATACAACGACTGACAGCGCAGTTAACCGCAGCTTACAATCGTATTGCTGCTTTAGAAGAACAATTACTCAGAGAAAGAATTCACTAAAATAATTAGTCAAAAGTCAATCTTTCAAAACTTTACCGGGATATTGATGAGTCCGGTATTTTTGTTATTGGTCAACAGTCCATAGTCAAAATTATCGTAAATTCAAGGGTTGAAGATCCATCTCTGACAAAGTTCTGATTGACAAAAGTCGGCGCACCTGCGAGATGGAAGTTACAGACTTTGCGCTAAGTCTACACTAGCTTTGTCATGTCTGGCTTTCTTAATTTTGAATTTTGCGGAAAGTTCTGTAGGCGGGTTTCCCGCCGTAGGAAACTTTTCAAGACGAATTTTGAATTGGTATGAGTTGAGTAGGGGTTAAAATCTCCTACTCCAACTGTCTTGAATTTTGAATTGTTAACCTCCCCTGCTCCACAATCTCCAGTCCCTAATTCCTAGTTAATCGTTGGATTTGGGCTTCAATTGCTTGTAAAAGCTGATTTTGTTGCCAATTTTTATATAGATGAGCGGCTATGCAAGCAGCGCCAGCCCCTACACCTTCTTTAACAAAGCCTTGCTCATAGGCTTGGAGTTGGGGGTATTGAGAGTCAGCAAAACTCAGTCTAGTAGCTAAAAGTGGAGGGGTATTTGTCTGAGGATCTTGACTGTTTTTGCCTATGTTGAGGGCTAATTTCACCGAATCACCAGTAGAATCTTCTGCCACCCAACGAGTTGTACCCACCACCACTGCTGCGGGTTGCCAAGATAAATTGTAAGTCTGGGCGATCGCACTCGTCAAAGCATAAACTGCCAACATTTGCGTTCCACCAGCTAACATTACACCACAACTGCGACTAGCGGCGATCGCCATCCCCGCCACCACAACCTGCATGGGATCACCAACTGCGGCGACTAGCTTTAGGGGATCAATTGGGTAATGGGGACTGTTTCCTTCCTCCTTTATTCTCTCCAACCCCTCCTGCACCACTTGCCATTTCTGCTCATGGTTACAAATTGGGTGACTGCTGTTGACTTTGCCTGCTGCGTCTATACCCAAGCCAGTTAAGATTGCCAGAGCAGTTGTAGTACCACCAACCACGCATTCGCTAAGAATTACATATCCTTGTGGAACTTTAGCCGCCAAGCGTTCACCCCAAAGCAGACCTTGCTTGAATAGGTTGTGTACAATTTTTAATTCCATTGCAGCACCTGTACTCAAACATTTAGCAGGATAGCCACCTAAATCAATCACTGGTACAGCAGGGGTTTGATTTAAACCCGCATTAAATAAATAAACTGGAATCTTGAGTTCTTCCACAACAGCACGGGAAATGAGAACCGGCGATGCACCTGCTGTTAATGGTGGTAGAGGATATTGGGGCTGATGTTCTGCACCGTAGTATAAAAACTCAGCATCAGCGCAAGCAGTATACTTTCGATCCTCTGGAGTACGACCAGCCGCCGAAATACCGGGTATTAAAGCAGTTTCTGTAAAACCTAGAATACAAGTAAATAAGGGTAAGCGATCGCCATATCGTCGCCTCCAAGCTTCACCTTGTTCTATTTGTGTATAAATGCGAATTGTCATTAGTCATAAGTCACGAGTCAAAGGTCAACGGTCAATAGTTGAAAGCCAAAGATAAAGATTTTGAACTATGGACTCTTGACTATTGACTATGGACTAATTTTTAATAATCCATTAGGACTTGTACCCAATGGGGAGGACGGGGAATGGGATTACCTAAGCGATCTAAAAGTAACCACGCTGCCAAATGTACAACAAACAGATAAATAAAGTTATTGATAGTAATCAATGCTACTGCCCCAATCTGAATTAAAAACACACTTGGACTATTTAATAATCCTAACCTCAAGAATATCCACTCGATGAGTTCTGTTACTTGGGTAATCAAATAAATCCACAAGTCTTCTCCCGACAACACAGATAATAACCACAATCGAAAAAAGACACCCAAAGTACCTAACAGCGTACCCAAGGTAATCGAAACAATCCAGGGAGCGCGACGATACCACGTCGCACCCAGTAGCACGCCCATGAACGCAAAAGGCATGACAAACAACAGACTGCGAACTGGCCCCATCAGTACTGACAAAAGTAACCCAGAGGTCACAGCCGCCATCCATGCAGCACGTTTACCCCAACGCAGGTAGACTAAAGCGATTGGTACAGGGAAAAATATCCGCAATACTGGGCCTAGAGGAAAGTAAACATTGATGAACCAAATCAAGCTGGCGGTACTTGCTAAGAAGGCCGTCTCTACCATCCTTAAGGGAGCATCAACTTTCAACTGGGGAGAGAGCAACGTGGTGTGGTTTCCCTCGTTGGTCTGAGTGTTGTTTTTCTGTTGCTCTTGTTTATCTGATTTGGGATTTTGGGGAATTTGAGATTCAGGGGATGTTTTTTCCTCTGGCTCATCTGGTAGAGAATCTAAAATACTCATCTTGAAAATTCGTTAAATTAACATTTGTTCTAAGGCTGACAAATCTGGAATACAAATAGTGTCTTGATCTCGCTTAATCAAGCCTTTTTTTTCTAACCTTGTCAATACCCTGGTAACAGTTTCTCTTGCCAGCCCACTCAAACTACTTAGTTCTCGGTGAGGTAAATTAGGAATTTCCGTTCCTGTCTGCCCCGTTTTTCCTTGACCTTCCGCCAAAAACAACAACGTATCTGCTACCCTCGATTGGCTATCAGATTCCCGCAACCGCAATCGCCGATTTACTTGCCGCAAGCGTCGAGCCATCAACTGTGATAAGCGTACTCCCGCCAAAGGTTCAGTATGCAGTAACTTGAGAAAATCTTGGGATGGCATACTGCCAATCATCGTGGTAGTCAGAGTAATCACATCTGTAGAGCGAGGTACTTCATCTAGTGCTGCCATTTCACCAAACAATTCTCCCGTACCCAAAATATTCAGGGTCACCTCTTTTCCTTCAATATTATAGGTACGGATTTTTACCCAGCCTTCTACTATAAAATATACAGAACCACCCCAGTCGTTTTCTAATAAAATGACCTGATTAGCTGGGTGTGTACGGGTAACAAGGTGATTGAGTGCTAGTTCTACAGCAGTTTCTGGTAGCCCTTGAAAAAAGGGAGCCGACGAGATCATCCAAGGATTGGTGGGTGACTGCAAGCTATATCGGTCTTCCATTACGACATTATGCTTATTTAAGCGGCTATTTGTAAAAAAGTTAGAGATATATATTTAGCCTAAGCGATTAAGTACTAGTTATTACACAAACGTTTTTTCAAAATCTTATCCTATGGGTTAAAGCTGCGTCACGCTTCTGCACACAGCGATTATCTGCTTTGATTAAGCTGTCTTTTTTCAAGATAGCTAAACAACATTCATGATACTCAAACTAGTTAATTTATGCTAATAACTCACCATTCACGTAGCGTCCCGTAGGGAAGCGCAATAAATCTTTGCTGATGATGGGTTTAAATGTATCTGCCTCGCTTTGGTCGCAAAGTATTGTTATACAGTAGACAATTTGCTTGGCGGTTTGGTTTTTTTTATGTTTTCATACTATGAAGTCCCAAAGACTGTGACATCGCCTGAGCAACTAACCGGAAAAAGTGTTGAGTGCTGTTAGCGTAGCGGGGCGTTAGCCCGTGTTGATTGCTGAGTCACAATACTAATTCCCAGCCTCTAGACCCTTTTTCACTTATGATAGTCGCTGATTGGCGATACCTGCGGCAACCTTAGGGAATGCCACAATTATCAGTCATAGATAAAACAAATGCACTGACTAATAGTAGTTAAGTGATTGTAAATTAATTTTCTAACTCAGTTAACCTAACAGTTCTTAGCTAAGGTAATTTAAAGTGACTTCCCGCACTGATGAAATTCAAAAACTGATTGCAGATATTGACAATTTGCTCAACAGCAGTGGAAATCGCCTATCTAGGCTTTTGTCTAATCAGGCGCAAGAGCCAAAAGAGGTCTTAGAAAGAGTTCGCAATTTTTTAGTCAGTCTCGAAGAGAGTGAAAAATTAGAGAATAGCCCCAAAAATCTGCCCAATGAATCACAACATAATTCGCATTTGTTGACAAAGTTCATTGAGCAAGGTCAAAATCAGTCTTCACCACCACCCAATCAACCCCACAAAGAAGATAATAATTTTCTATTTCAACAATTAAAAAATGAATTGTCCGAATTAATACAGCCGTTGCAAGGGGAAATTACAGCGCTGTTGCAAGAGCGAACAGTTTTAGTACAAGAAATTAGACAACTAGAACAGAAGCGATTACAAAATTACTCCTTAAGTCAGCAGTTAGCTAACCAAGAACAGATTATCACAGACTTTTTACAAGTACTCATGGGTCGCTTACTGCCAGTTTTAGCAGTCCAAATTACTGAAGGAGGAGCTAACCCCACTAGTTATAACAGCAATAACAGCAGCAGCTTGGAGTTACCCCCCACAGCGACTCAATCTTTTTGGGACTCATCAGAACAGGGAGAAAGGTTAACACAACTGACCAAAGAGTTAGATCAACATCTATTATCATTGGATGGTACTGTCAACGTTGTTTTTGAAGCGCTACAACGCAATATTAATACTTATCACGAATCTCTGTCTCAATCACTGGCAAGAATGCACAGTACGGGATTACAAAGTGAACAGTTGATGGCTAGTTTAATCAACACTTGGACACAATATCTACAACCATTATCTACTGTTACGCCGTCTGTTCCTCAAGAAGAAAATCCTCCGCCTACAACTGCACCGTCATCACCAATCCCCCCACATACCGTTATAGAAGTCTCCACACCAAGTACTATAACTAGTGAAGAATTAGCTTCTACAGTCGAAGTTAACCAAGAATTAGAGACACAGACAATTACAGATGACTTAGATGCAGTACTTTTGCAGCTCGGTGTTGATGCACCTTTATCTTTAGAAAACCCTACTAACCTCACAACATTGCTCCCTAATAGTTGGGAATTGGCTAATGATGAGGTTGATCTCATTTACGCCAGTTTGTTTGGTAACGATAATTTTCCTAATGAAATTCTTGAAGTCAACCCAGATTTAATTACTCCTGATTTACTGGAGTTGAATGTTGACGAAAACCCTCCTGTAAGTGCGAGTAATTCTCTGACAGAGGAGGATTCTGCTGCAATTATGCCGGATGTATGGTTTGATCAATCAGATACCGATCTGTTTGATTTCACTAAAATTCCAGAGCCAGAAACCCCAATTTTACCACCACCATCTACCGAGTTACCAGCAGAGCCACTACCAGTATCGTTGTTTTTCGATCAATCAGATACAGGTCTGTTTGATTTCACCGAAATTCCAGAGCTAGAAACCCCAGTTCCACCATCACAATCTACCGAATTACCAACAGAATTAGATACTCAGCCGAGTATTATTGTATCGCCAGCAGCAATTGCAATTACAGAGATTGCCCCCATACAACCAGGCAGTGCTGATACAATTACATCTTTAGTTGAGATTGAGTTTCCAGAATCATTACCGGATATTCCTGTACTTTCAGCAGAATTGACGGAAGCTATTGTAACAATAGTTACTCAAGAACCAGAAGTTATTACGCCTCATGAGCAGCCTGAGCAGTCGTCAGAGCATTATATTGCCGCTTCACCGCAGGAAAATTTACTCTCTTCAGAAGTAACTCAGCTAGTCAACCCACCTGATATTTCTCTGAATGAGGAGCAGTGGCTACAATTACATCAGGATTTGGCTAAGTTGGATGATTCGTTGTCGTCTGAGCCAGAACCAGTCACGAACTCAGATACTATTGATACGGTAGTTACTCATCAACCACCACAAACAGAACCAGAAATCACAGACAATAGCACCGTTGTTGCTTTCCCTGAAGCTGAGGTGACAAACACTACCTCTACATCCCAACAACAAAACATCTTAAACTTTACTCCCCGGACTGAGAGCAAAACAGAGGTTCCTATTCCTGTTCAAGACATCTCTGTAGTTGATATTACTAACACCGCCAACAATAATACTGATATTGCGCCTCGTATTTCTGATTCAATCTGGTATTTAGGCATTGATTTAGGAACTACAGGAATTTCCGCAGCTCTTTTAAATCGCTCTACTGGCGTTGTGTATCCTATTTACTGGTCAACAGAAGCTCAACCAGGAGCAAATTCATTCCAACAATCGTTTCGACTACCAGCAGAAGTTTATCTACCAACGGCTTCCGTACCCCAGACTTCCGCAGATAAAGATGTTTCTGAGTTCAAGAATCATCTTTATTCAGTCCAGTTGAAGCCTTATTTACAGGTGGCTATACCCTACAAGAGCGAACAGCAAAAATGGGAACCTCTACTGCAATTTAATGAATCATCGGCAGGGCCCTTGATTTGGGTGGTGCGATCGCTCTCTAAATTACTCTTAACTCTCAAAGCAGACCGCTACAGCACAACTCAAGGGTTAATCGCTACGGCGGTAGGTCTCAATCAACGGACGTTTCATGGTATTGTCAGTACGATTGCGGGAATTATCTGTAATTGTCCCTCTAGTTGGTCAGAACAATATCGCTTTAATGTGCGGGAAGCTTTACTTACAAGTAAATTAGTTCAACATCCCCAACAAGTATTTTTCGTGGAAGAAGCGATCGCTAGTCTCCTCAGCTTCATAGATGGTAGTAATGGTGAAGTAGTACAATTAAGCACTCACCAAGGTTTATCTCCAGCTAAAAATAGCGATCACTCCTTACAGGGCAACACCTTGATTATGAATATTGGGGCAACTTCCACAGAGATGGCACTGGTGGATATTCCTGATGCTCTGTCCCAACTAACACATAACAATTTCATGCTCCACAGCTTTGCTTACGCCAGCAAGGGAATTGAGCAAGATATTATCTGTCAGTTACTTGTCTCACCAAAATACCGTAAATCTCGCTGGGAAAACCCAGAAGACAGCCAGAAAATTACCAGCAACCCTTGGCAATGGCAACCTGTTGTTCCTGGTCTAGACCGGATGCAATGGCAAAGTTTGGGATTGGAGGAATTAGAGTTACCCCGTTTGGGAGAACCAGACATTCCCGCCCGGATTCGTCTCCAGCAACATTTGGAAAGTTCTCTGTTAGGACAAGCAGTCTTAGATGCAGCCTTGGCATTAAAGCTGATTCTGCAACACCAAGAATCTTTTACCCTAGAATTAGCAGATCAAAGATGGGTGTTACAGCGTCGAGAATTAGAAAGTCAGGTCTTTGTCCCCTTTGCCCGTCGCCTGAACCGAGAACTCAACAAATTATTAGTAGCCCGTGGTATCCCCACAGAAGCAATTAATCAAGCAATTCTCACTGGTGGGGTGGCTAATTTGGGTGTTGTCAACCTGTGGCTGCGGCAAAAACTCCCCAATGCCAAAATTATTCAAGACTCATACCTGGGAGAAAATGGCGCACCTAATTGTAGTCGTGTTGCTTGTGGTTTAGCTTTACTACCCCTACATTCCCAAGTATTAGAAAAATCCAGACATCAATACACCGACTACTTCCTGTTTACCGAATTGCTGCGACTATTACCAGACCAGACTTTATCTTTTAGCGAAGTTCTCCAGCTATTTGAAGGACGCGGTATTAATACAAGTATTTGTCAGCAAAGGCTCTTAGCTTTCCTAGAAGGAGAACTCCCCCCTGGTTTAATCCCTGCTTCCCCTGAGTCTACCTGGCTGACCCACAGTTCTCTCAGTAATTTTGATTATCAGGCGATCGCCACTACACCACTTTTTGAAAAACAGGGCAATCTTACTTACCGTCCCAATTCCCAACAATTGCAAGCACTCCATCGCTATCTTGATGCGATTAAAGCCAGTACTCAGCAATCATTGGAAGACCCTTACACGCTTAATTTTGTCTGTGTCTAGAAAATCTAGTGCTTCTCGTTTGTATGCAATACACTCTGACCTCTCTCCTGCAAAGATAGAGGCTTTGAGGCTTACCCCCCTTCTCTTGTAGGGAAGGGGTTGGGGGTTAGGTCTGTATTAAACTCAACTGCAAACTGCTATAGGTAGCGGGGAGTGCTGAGTAGGAATTTCTCCCTTACACCCCTACACTTCTATTTTCCTGAAAAACGCCGACTTTGAACTAAAGACAGAATTATTGATAAATTAATGAGTGCTGGCTGATAAATTAAAACTTATTGAAGGTATAGAACCAGAATTATTATGAAATCCCTGCACCGTCCTGATCTATATGGCTGGTCTACTTTCAACCCTGCAAGAAATATTGATTTCAATGGGTTTGCTTGGATTCGTCCTGGTGGCAATATCCTAATTGACCCAGTAGCCCTATCAAACCATGATTGGAAGCATCTGGAATCTCTCGGTGGTGTGGTTTGGATTATCCTGACAAACTCCGATCATGTGAGGTCAGCCAAGGAAATTGCCGATCAAACTTATGCCAAAATAGCCGGGCCAGTAGCCGAGAAAGAATATTTTCCTATATATTGCGATCGCTGGTTATCTGATGGTGATGAATTTGTCCCAGGACTAAAGGTAATTGAACTCCAAGGTTCTAAAACTCCAGGTGAATTGGCGCTGTTACTAGAAGAAACTACTTTGATTACCGGGGATTTAGTCCGCGCCTACACAGCAGGTAGCTTGGGTATTTTACCCGAGGAAAAGTTGCTGAATAAAGCCGATGCGGTGGCTTCTGTTCGCCGATTAGCCGAATTAGAAAAGGTGGAAGCTGTGTTAGTCGGGGATGGTTGGTCAGTTTTTCGGGATGGACGCGATCGCTTAAAGGAACTTGTTGCCACTTTGTGAACAGGGTCTGGGGTGTGGAGTGTAGGGGAGATACTTCCATCTCTCCTGTTCCCTGTTCCCTGTTCCCTATTAATTTGCAGCTGTTTGAGCTTCTTGATAAATAATCTCTTGGAACTGGATGACATCCTTTTGCGGGTCGGAAATACTAACTTTTACTAATATCTGTTCGCCTAGTCTCACCGATCGCTTGAATACCATTGGCAACTGTAAACCTAAATCTTCTAACAATATTAGTGCTAAATTGCTATCTTCTCGCAACCACATCAACACTGTCACTTGCCAAATTTCCTCCGGATGACGGCGCAAATATTCTAACGCCCAGTATCTATTGGTTTGCCGTTCTACCATTGTCAACTCTTGAGTGGTGCTGGTGACAGTCATCATCACTTCTTTGAGTTCTTCGGCTGTAAAGGGAGGAACTTCACCCCGTAGATGGGCTTTGAGTTGAAAGTGGGTGAGTAAGTCACTGTAGCGACGGATGGGAGATGTGGCTTGAGTGTAAGTATCCAAACCTAAGCCAGCGTGACGCACAGGTGTAATACTCATTTCACTCTTGGGCATACAACGCCGCATCGCACAAGCACGGACAAATCCGGCTGGTAGGAGGAGTAATTCATCTTCTGGGGGCAATTCCGGTTGTGGTTGACCCCGGAAAGGTAAGGGTATGTTGTGTACTTGACCGTAACGGGCAGCAACTTCACCAGCTAGAATCATCATTTCTGCTACTAAGTGCCGTGAGCGAGAATCATCTAAAATGTCGATGCTGATGTCATCATTTTTAACTTTGATCATCGCTTCTGGCATATTAATGCTGATCGCGCCTTGATTATACCGCCAAGATTTACGTTTAGTTGCCCAAGTGGCGATCGCCGCAATTTCCGGTTCTGCTTGCACTCCCAATTCCAACATCTCATCTACATCTTCGTATGTAAGACGATAGGTTGGTTTGATTAAACTAGGATGAATAGTAAAATCTGCTACTGCCCCTGCTTCATCTAAGACAATGCCAAAACTTAAAGCACAACAAACTTTACCCTGTACCAGACTCATGGGGCCTGTTGCCAATAGTTCGGGAAACATGGGTATCATCCCCGTTGGCAAATAAACTGTACTGCCTCTTTTTCTCGCTTCTAGGTCTAAATCATCTTCTGGTGCTAAGTAGCGTGTAGGGTCGGCGATATGCACCCATAACCGCTCCCGACCATCTGGGACTAATTCCCAACTCAGACCATCATCTATTTCAGTGGTGCTTTCATCGTCAACTGTGTAGACCTTCAGGTGAGTCAAATCGAGGCGATTTGTGTCTAAATCTGTCGGCGGGAAATCCAAACGCTGTTGCGCCACTTCTAATACCTTGCTAGGAAACTGAATTGGAATTGACGAACGACGCAAGAACAAGTTTTCGTTGACACTCCACCACCCCAAATCTACCAATAATTGAAAGGCTCCTTGGGGAGTTGCCGATCGCCCCAGCATATTCATTGTTTCTAAAACTGGGGCTGAGGGAGGATAGGCTCGCGCCAGAGAATCATAGTTTAGCCCTACCTTGACAATGTCTGCCAAGAGCGTTGCATACTTTTCCAACGCTTCTAGGCGCTGGCGGTCATGACGCTGCCATTCTACTGCTTCACCTTGGAGTGCTTGCTCTACACGCGTCAAAAATTCTTGCTGTCCCCTAGCTTTGAGGGCTTCTACTTCTATCTGGTGCTTGCGTTCTGCTACTTGAGCCGCCGTTCTCGGTTCGTAAGCATCACCTTTTTGCTTAAAATATAACTTGTCATCTGATAACAAGCAATGAGCAGCATAACTAGGGGCTGAATTTGATTCGGAAAACAACAGATTAGCCATTTGGGACGGCGTGACTGTTTCTCCATCTTCTACCAGTAATTCCCAAGCCACTTCTAAGCTTGAAGGATCTAGATAAGGCTTGACCTCTTCCAGAAAGTTCTCAATATCTGATGACTTGTAAGTGTTGCCGTTAACTGTATATGTAAATTGTCTAGGCGCGAGGCTGTGGGATTGACCGCGTTCATCTACCACAAACCAACGGGTCTTTCCGTCTGGGCGGTCTACTACGCCCAAACGGCGATCGCCTTGAACCCTAAATTCAACTAGCGTCCCCTTCTCCACAACTCTCGCAATTAATTGGTTGACAAATAGATTTTAGATTTTGGAATTCAATAATGACTACTAAATCCCAAATTTCATGATTTTAACTGTAGAACAATATCCTACACTAATTGAGATTTTAGATTATGGACTCAGACAATCGAAAGCTACATAACACCATCATGTAGCTTCTTGAGTTCATCCAAAATCTAAAATTCTCGCCTCTGACTGGAATTAGCCTTCCGCATTGATAAATGGCAACAAAGCCACCAAACGGGAACGTTTAATCGCTAATGTCAAGTCTCGCTGTTGTTGAGCAGTCAACCCAGTAATTCGACGGGGTAGTATTTTACCACGCTCTGTGATGAATTTACGCAACAAATCAACATCCTTGTAGTCAATTGGTTCTCCAGGCTTAATGGGAGACAGGCGACGACGGTAATAACTCATCTTTACTTGATTTCCTTGTGAACGGTATGTTTATTGCAGTGGGTGCAGAACTTTTTCAGTTCTAGGCGATTGGTGGTGTTACGACGGTTCTTGGTTGATGTATACCGTGAAACCCCTGGAGATCGCTTATCTGGATTTGTCCGACACTCAGTACACTCTAGTGTCACTATGATGCGGACACCTTTACTTTTAGCCATAATCTTACAAACGCTAAAGCCTGAAGAGAATTAACACAAATGACTATCTTCTCACATTTCGTCGTAAAGTTTCAACTAATCGCTTAACTTTTAAATCGAGCGAATAGCCCCGACGTGACGAAACAATGAAAGTAGAAGCATAGCGGTCATGCCAAGCCTGCCGCATCTGGGTATCAGAGAAAGCAGCCCCACAGTCAATTGCTAGGGGAATCACTAGCAGTATAGCAGTGGGATTGAGTCTAATGTTGCCCAAAGCAATGGACACTAAAAGAACGCCAAAGCCAATTATAGCTTCTCGTTTCAACAGTGCTAGCAACTCAGGAATTCTGGGGACAACTTCGCCGTTTTCCACTTCTAGTACTTTCAAGTCAAATGCCCAACGTCCTAAACTTTGTCCTTGATTGTTGGAGACAACCAGCACCCGCAAAATCAACCAGCCAAAGATAAAAACTAGAATTTGGACAAATTGAATACCAATACCACTGCTACCCAATAAAGAACTCACTAACCATACACCGAGGAAATCTAGTCCCAAAGCGAAACCGCGTCGCCAAAGATCAGCTTTGGGGTAATATTTTTCGGGGATGCGTGCGATAGTCATAAAAGTGCGGAGTGGGGAGTGGGGAGAAATCCATTCACAATTAAAGAACTCTTAAGGATTGGGGAATGAGGCTTCTATCGTTAATTATTATAAGACTTACGAATTGACAAATTAATGAAATAATGCAGTTACAAATAGATTTCCTCTACTTGCAGGTATGTTACGCAATGCTAAAGACGGGACAATAGGATTTATGGTGTTGTGATTGGTGTAGGTGTAGGAGTTTCTGTCGGCGTTTCCGTGGGAGTTGGGGAAGGTGTGGGAATTTCTGTTGGTGTTTCCGTGGGAGTTGGGGAAGGTGTGAAAGTTTCTGTTGGTGTTGGTGTAGGTTCTGGCGGTGGGGTGGGATTTTCTACTGTGATGGTGAGCCGATAATCTGCGGGTGTAGTTGCAGTAGATACGACAACGAATTCATAAAATCCAGATTCTGGGAGTTTAGTGGATAAACTGCGTTTCTGTGAATCTTCTAACAAGACTATTTTTCCTGATGGAGAATAGACAGACAATAAAAGGTTGGGGTTTGCTTGTAGTTGTAGTTCTAGAGATTGGTCTTTAGCCAAGTCAGCAATAAAAACTTTACCACCAGCAGGCTGGAAAGTGCCGCTAACTGTTTTACTCGTAGCACCTTGATCAAAAACAATCCTTTGAAAAGCGCTACCAGCAAGGATTGCACTGAGTTTATCGCTGACAAAAGCTTGCCAAACCTGTCCAATTGGTTGGTCTATAAAGTTTTTGCCTTTTTGTTCAGGGAACGCCCTGAAAAAAGCCGCATCACCCAAATCGTATAAAGAACGGCTACCAACATTGATTTGATTGACTTCTACTTTCCAGCGATCGCGTTCTGCGGCAGTATAAGTACCTAGTTGTCGTCTGGCTCTATTACTCAGGGGTGAGAGTTTATTCAGCAATTCGGCGGCGACTTTATCCCATTCTGCCCGCAAATTTTCATCTTCTGGTTCATCGCTGAGGGTACGTCCGCGTAAACTGGGGTTTTTGTCCCAAAAAGCCTGATTCACTAAATTAATATAAAAGTTAAAATCTATACCTAATTGTTGACGGCGATCGCTCAATCTTTGTTTGCGTTGTCGTTCTGCTGGTGAGTATTTATCTAAGGGGTTGGTGGGTTGGGTACTAGTTGGGGTAGGTGTGGGGTTCTCAGTTATGGGATTGCGGCTCCTACTGAGTCCCCACCAAACTAAGCCAGCCGCACCGACTAATAAGAATGCGGCTATTGGTATCCACCAGTTTTTTGATTGGGGAGGTGGGGGAGTGGGGGAAGTTAGGGGAGTGGGGAAAGATGGAGAAACGGCGACGGTGGGTGCAACAGTAGGGACTGGTGATGGTGTGGGGATATGATAATTTGCGGGTGCTGGGTTGAGTGCTTGTAATACTTCTTGAGCAGACTGATAGCGATCGCCTGGTCTAGCGGCTAACATTTTATCTAAGACTTGTCCCAAAATTGGACTGAGGCTAATTTCACGCCTCCATTGCCAAGATAAGTTATATGTATCAACTAATTCTTGTGGTTGTTTACCAGTCAGTAAAACTACTGCTGTGACTGCCAAAGCATATAAATCACTGTGGGGAGAAACAGATCCGGTTTGCATCTGTTCTGGCGGTGCAAATCCCACTTTACCTAACAGGGTAGCGGCTGGAGGAGATGCTACTACACCTGGTTGATAATATTCAGATGCTACAACTGCCACTACTTGTTTGACACCACCAAAATCAATCAATACTGGTAGTCTGTCCACATTGCGGAGGATGAGATTATCTGGCGAGATATCGCGGTGAATTACACCCAAGGAATGGATATAATCTAAAACTGGGAGAATTTGCTGCAAAAGTTGGCGAATTTCTGCCTCTGTGAACCGCAACCCTTGCTGTATCCGCTTATTCAATAAATCACTATAAGTTTCCCCTTCTACATAATCTTGGACTAAAAATAAATATTCTTTACCTGTTAGATTGACACGAAATATTTCTCGAAAGCGGGGTATTTGGGGATGTTGCAGCTTATAGAGAACATTGGCTTCTCGTTGAAACAGTTCCTCTGCTTTTTGTAAGACGTAGGCTGTTTGTACTTGGGGAGAAAATTCTTTTAAAACACAAAGTTCGCGGAAACGGTTAATATCTTCAGCTAAATAAGTGCGTCCGAACCCCCCTTGTCCGACTTGACGCACGATTAGATAGCGATCGCTTAAAGTTAACCCTGGTTGGATTCCCTGAGTAAAAAAATTATCCACTAAATTCTCACCACACTTAAGACAGAACCGAGTCCCTGGGTAATTCTCGTGTCCTTTTGAACAATATAAATTGGTCATTGGTCAGTTGTCAGTTGTCAATAGTCAGTTTTTCGCTTCTCAGCACTCAGCACTCCCCTACTTACCAGATTTGGCTTTACTTACTTGATCGGATGCGATCGCATACCAAATTTGACCGAAAGTTTGTTGATTCAGTGTCCCACGCCGTTGACTAGGAAACAACTGATCAAATTTTTGATTTGTGTCTTTATTTAATTCGCTAATTGTGTAATTTCCCAGTTGTCCAGAACGCGCTTGTCGTCTCCAATTTTCATAATCTCCTTGGGTATAGTTTCCCAGTTTTCGACGAGCTGCTGTACTGAGGTTGGCTTGTTCTATTTTATTCAAAAATTCTCCAGCAATAGCTTGCCATTCATCTCTTAAAGCCGCATCTTCTGGTTTAGATGTTAAGCTACGTCCTTTTAATTCTGGCTTTTGAGCATAAAATAAACTATCTGCTATCTGGATAAAAAATCTTTCAGGAATTTCTAACTGTTGACGACGGCTCAGAATTTCACTAATACTCGCTTTGTTGTTGTCGCCGACTGGTTGAGCCAGAGGATTAGGTAATGATGGTAATTCCGGTAAACCAATTGATGGCAGAGTAATCGAAGATACACCTTGAACAACGGAATTTACTAAAGCCCAAGTACCTGCACCGATTAAGACGACTAAAGCTGTTCCTCCGAAACTGACAGCAAAAGGACGCAACCAGACAGGTAAAGGTAACTTTTTGCTAACCGCTTGAGTTCTACTGTGTAGTTTACTGGCAAGAACCGTCATCTTACGCCCAGGAGCTACTACCATTGTTTTAATCTTGGTAAGATGGGTAGATGGGGGCTTAGTAATAGCTAAGGGTGAGGGTAAATCTTGGAGAATTTGAGCAGCACTTTGGTAGCGATCGCTTGGTTTATAAGCCAGCATCTTTTTTAACACTGTTTCTAATTGAACACTGACCTTAATTTCCTTCCCCCAGCGCCAAACTCCCTGATAACTGTCGTATAATTTTTGCGGCTCCTTACCTGTGAGCAATACTAGAGCCGTTACCGCCAAAGAATATAAATCACTATTTATAAAAACTTTTCCCTGCCGTAATTGTTCTTCTGGCGCGTAACCTTTTTTACCTAACAAAGTGTTATTACCAGCTAACTTAGTAAACCATAAACCCTGAGACGCTGGTAATTGTTTTACACCGCCAAAATCAATGAGTACGGGAAAATTATCAGAACGTCGCAAAATCACATTATCAGGAGAAATATCACGATGAACGGTATTTTGAGAGTGAATATAAGATAAAACAGGTAAAATTTGTTGCAGTAGGGTGATAACTTCCTCTTCAGTAAAAGTTTTCCCCTGACTTTGACGTTGTTCTAAAAGTTGAAAACAATTGTCACCCTCTACATAATCTTGGACTAGAAAGAAGAAATCCTTAGTACCGATTTTTGCCTGTAGGGAACCATGAAAACGGGGAATTTGGGAATGCTGGAGTTTTTTGAGGACATTCGCTTCTCGCTCAAACAACTCCTTAGCTTTTTTTAAATCCTCTTTTTCTTCTACTTGGGGTGCAAATTCCTTCAGCACGCAAGTTTGATCAGACTTTTTGATATCCTCAACTAAATAAGTGCGTCCAAACCCACCCTGTCCTAACTGACGTATGATTCGATAGCGATTATCTACAATTTGCCTCACACCTAGCGGTAAAGGCTCACCGCAGTGGATACAAAAACGATTATCGCTATGATTTGTGTGTTGCTTACTGCAATGAACTTGCATGGTGCTGAAGGATAGATGAGGTTTTTCTAAATTACTACAACAAATGTAGTTTCATTTACGAATATTCTCTAAAGAAGGGGAAGGAATCATTGAATTTTGAATTCCGCTTTGCGGTACTAGGTGCATTATGAATCAGAAATCACGAGAGACGGAAGTAATTAAGGCTTGGGAGGATTTTGTTTCTACTCCCTTAGAATCTTTCATAGA
The DNA here is from genome assembly GCF_014697105.1 of Anabaena subtropica FACHB-260. Taxonomy (GTDB): domain Bacteria; phylum Cyanobacteriota; class Cyanobacteriia; order Cyanobacteriales; family Nostocaceae; genus Trichormus; species Trichormus subtropicus. The sequence continues at coordinate 27,271 of NZ_JACJRF010000052.1, forward strand.
AAGGCATCACAACAAGTCTGATGAATCAATAGTTTTGAGCTTATTTCATGATGTGGCTGCTAATGTACCTGCGTATCAGGCTTTTTTAGGAGAAAGAGAAATTGATGCGAGTTCTATTCAAACTTTAGAAGATTTTCGGACATTGCCTGCGATCGCTAAAGATAATTATATTTCCCGTTATCCTCTAACCGATTTGTGCCGCTTCGGCAAGTTGTCAGGTTGCGATATGATAGCGGCTTCCTCTGGTTCCACAGGTAAACCCACATTTTGGCCTCGTTTCTTCACCGATGAACTGCAAATCGCCACACGCTTTGAGCAGATTTTTCACGATAGTTTTGCTGCTGATACCCGACGTACCCTAGCCGTGATTTGTTTCACGCTGGGAACTTGGGTAGGTGGTATGTTTACTACTAATTGCTGTCGCTATCTTGCCAGTAAAGGCTACCTGATCACAGTCATTACACCCGGTAACAATAAAGAAGAAATTTTCCGAGTAGTACAAGAACTCGGCGGAAATTTTGAGCAAGTAGTGCTGTTAGGATATCCACCATTCCTGAAAGATGTGATTGATACAGGTATTGCTCGTGGTGTGGAGTGGCAACGCTATCAAATTAAACTGGTGATGGCGGGAGAAGTATTTAGTGAGGAATGGCGTAGTTTAGTTGGGGAAAGAGTGGGTTCGCAAAATCCCTGTTATGACTCAGCATCACTTTACGGTACAGCCGATGCAGGTGTGTTGGGTAATGAAACACCCTTGAGTATTTGCATTCGCCGTTTTTTAGCAGAAAATCCCGAAGTAGCCAAAGCTTTATTTGGCGAATCTCGCTTACCTACACTAGTACAGTATGACCCAGTTAATCGCTTTTTTGAAGTGCAAGATGGGCAACTGTTGTTTTCTGGTAACAACGGTATTCCCCTAATACGCTACAACATCTTAGACACTGGGGGAATCATCAGTTATGATGCTATGCTGCAATTCCTAGCAAACTGGGGATTTAACCCCCTAGAAACTCTTGCTTCTCCTGACTCTCCCAGAGGAATTAATCAACTACCATTCGTCTACGTCTTCGGACGCTCTAACTTTACAGTCTCCTATTTTGGAGCCAATATTTACCCCGAAAACGTCACAGTGGGATTAGAACAACCAGTCATTCAAGAATGGGTGACGGGTAAATTTGTCTTGCAGGTAAAAGAAGATGCGGACAAAAACCGCTTTTTATCTGTAGTTGTAGAATTAGCACCAGGAGTAGAAAACAGCGAAGACAAACGTCAAGCCATTGCTACCTCAATCCTCACGCAACTTTTGCGCCTAAATAGCGAATTTGCCAACTATGTACCCCCAGAATACCAAATACCACAGATAGCCTTAGCGCCAATGGGCGATCGCGAATATTTCCCCATCGGCGTAAAACATCGTTACACACGCCAATAATACAAACCTCTGTCTTATCTACACTAATAGGTGTAAAACCAATACATCTTCCCCTGCGGAAATTAATGTTTTACCTACTGGCAGCACAGCCAAAGCATTGGTTTGAGCTAGATTAATTAAATTACCGGAACTATGACTTCCACCAGCTTTGTGAAATTCGTACAGTCCATCAATTAAATGTAAGCTTCCCCAAATATAAGTTTCCCGTTTACCGTCTGATCGCAGCTCATCATGCGATCGCACTTTCAAAAACACTGGTTCCCAACCCGCCGCCAACCCCCCTAGTTTCTTAATTACTGGTTGCACAAATCGCCAAAATGTCACCAAAACCGCCGCCGGGTTTCCTGGTAAACCGAAATATATGGGGGAGTGGGGAGTAGGGAAGGTAGCGACGGTTAGGGGTTTTCCTGGGCGCATTTCCACAGAGCGGATGTGAATTGTCGCACCTAAGGAAGCGAGAATTTTGTCAACGTAGTCATAATCACCGACGGAAACGCCACCAGAAGAAATGACTATATCGGCGTGGGCGATGGGCTGCGCCCCACCGTAGGCGATGGCGTTCCGCCCAGCGTAGCTGATCGCTTTGGTGATGGTTTCTTCAAGGGCTACTGGGTTATCATTGACAATGCCTAATAATATCGGTTCTACCCCAATTTGACGCAGCAAAGCGGCTAAAGCATACTGATTAGAATCAACAATTTGTCCTGGTTGTAGGGCTTGATCTAGTGTTACTAATTCATCACCTGTAGAAAAAATTGCTACACGAACGCGACGGTAAACTCTGACTTGAGAACATTGAGATGCTGCTAATACAGCAATTTCCGCCCCATTTAATTTAATCCCTGCTGGTAATAATTGTGTCCCAGCTTGGTAATAAGATGCTTTACGCCTGACAAATTCCCCTGGTTGTGGTGTAGTCAAAACAAACACGCGGTTATCCTCTTGGCGTGTCTTCTCTTGCATAACTACAGTATCCGCACCACTAGGAATTACTGCGCCTGTAAAGATACGTGCGGCTTGTCCAGGTTGCAACGTAGATTTGGGTTGATAACCTGCGGGAATTTCGGCAATAATTTCTAAATTAACTGGCTGTTCGGCGCTAGAGTTCTGCACATCTTCGTAACGTACCGCGTAGCCATCCATCGCCGAATTATCCCAATGGGGAAAATCTAGGGGACTATTTACAGGGGTGGCGAGAATACGTCCATTTGCAGTCCACAAATCGACAACTTCTGTGTCTTGTTGACTATTCAAGTTTGGCACTAAATTGAAAATAATATTGGCTGCATCCCTGATTGATGACATGGCGATCGCCCCAGATAAGTTTACAAGTTCTTTTCTCTCACTCCCTATTTAAACAGTTAGCAGGAAAACAATTAGGACAAGACTTAAAGCAAAAGCGAATATGAGTGCATATTCAAAACGACGACTGAAAAAGCCGACAACAGCAATTAAGGCAACAAATAGAATAGTAATGCCAATATACTGTTCACGTTGCCAACCCTTAGCAATTAGCGGATCTTGTAGTGTTGTATCAAATGGCGTTTCAGCCACCGGAGGCGTTGAGGAAGCCTCTGTCTCCGACAAGCTGCGCGTAGCTTGCTTATTCGTAGGAGTACGCGGAGTGTCCCGCAGATAACGTAGAGATGATCTCCAGTTGTTCGGAAGCGATCGCCTGGGTACAGACAACTTTTCTTGGCGTAAATTCATATATATGTGGTTCTAATTTCTATCTCAGCTTCACTACCAGAAACTTTACTACTTTTGAGAGAAATAATGATTATCCCATTAGAAAGAAGTAAATATTCTTCTAACTCTATAGAGTGAATTAAATAGCATAAATATATTCATTGGGACGAAAGTTTTCTAAGTATTTGTCTGGAAAAATTACATATTCAATAGCCACTATTTATAGCATTTTCTAAAAAGTTTTGCGCCGGGACACCAGGACGCACAATGTCACTTGTTTTAAACCAAGTAACCCTTTCAATGCACTGGCTCAACTTTTCAATTTGTCCATCTTCTTCTATCGGCGATTAATGTTTTTTTTTGCTTTAAATAACTAAGTTAGGAATCGCTATATAAGGCTTTTTTTTAACAATCAGTACCTCAAAAATCAATTGTATTTATCAATAAAAGACATCTGCTTTTGATTAACATAATTTTCTTTGTATTTTTAATTAGGAAAATAACTATGACTACACCAGAACAACTACACCAATGGCATGAACTAGCACAACAATTGCGAATAGATAGTATTCGCGCCACAACCGTTGCTGGTTCAGGTCATCCAACTTCTTCTATGTCTCCTGCCGATTTAATGGCGGTTTTATTAACTAATTATCTTCAATACGATTTTGACAATCCACATAGCCCAAATAACGATCGCTTCATTCTTTCGAAAGGACACGCCGCACCTTTGCTTTACGCTATGTATAAAGCGGCTGGGGTAATCACCGATGAAGAATTAATGTCATTGCGGCAAATGGGAAGCCGTCTTGAAGGTCATCCCACACCAGTATTACCTTGGGTGGATGTAGCGACTGGTTCTTTAGGGCAAGGCTTACCCATCGGTGTAGGGTTAGCCTTAGCTGGTAAATATTTAGACCAGTTACCTTATAACGTTTGGGTATTGTTAGGTGATAGCGAAACAGCTGAAGGTTCGGTGTGGGAAGCTTTCGATCATGCGGCACACTATACTCTAGACAATTTTATTGCCATTATCGATGTCAATCGCCTTGGTCAACGGGGTCAGACAGAATTAGGCTGGAATACCAAAGCCTATGCTAATCGTGCCAGGGCTTTTGGTTGGCAAGCAATAGAAATAGATGGTCACGATTTGACCGAGATTGACCAAGCCTTGAGTGCTGCTGTTACTATTAACGATCGCCCCACAGTCATTATTGCCCGTACCAAAAAAGGTAAGGGTGTCGCATCTTTAGAAGATTTGGGTGGTTGGCATGGTAAGGCATTAAAACCTGATGCTGAAAAACAAGCGATCGCCGAATTAGGCGGTGAACGTCACATCACTATTCAAGTCAGCAAACCGGAGGCACAAAAGCAAGTCATATCAGCTAATCCCCAACCCTTGCAACTTCCCACTTACGAGAAAGGCGCAACAGTTGCCACTCGTCGCGCCTATGGTGATGCCCTGAAAGCGTTGGGAGCATCTCAACCTGATGTTGTTGTTCTGGATGCTGAGGTGAGTAATTCTACTTATGCTGAAGATTTTGCCGAAGCCTATCCAGAACGCTACTTTGAAATGTACATTGCCGAACAGCAGATGGTTGCAGCTGCCGTTGGCTTGCAAGTCCGCCAGTACAAACCCTTTGCTTCCACCTTCGCCGCCTTCTTAACTCGTGCCTACGACTTTGTGAGGATGGCAGCCGTCTCTCGCGCCAACATTAAATTAGTTGGTTCCCATGCTGGTATATCTATTGGTCAGGATGGCCCCTCACAAATGGCATTGGAAGACTTAGCAGCCTTTCGGGCAGTGTGGAATAGTACCGTACTTTACCCTTGTGATGCCAATCAGACAGCCAAACTAGTAGCCCAAATGAGCGATCGTCAGGGGATTGTTTACCTCCGTACCACCAGAGAAAATACACCCGTAATTTACGGCGCTGAAGAAGAGTTTTCCATCGGTGGCAGTAAAATTATCCGCAGTTCCGATCAAGACCAAGCCACTGTGATTGGTGCAGGTATAACCTTGCATGAAGCCCTCAAAGCTTACGAACGCCTCAAAAATGAAGACATTACAGTCCGCATCATCGATGCGTACTCTGTTAAACCCATTGACATACAAACCTTACATCAAGCAGCCAATGATACAGAGGGCAATTTAGTAGTCGTTGAAGACCATTGGAATGAAGGTGGATTAGGTGCAGCTGTTTTGGATGCCTTTGCAGGTATTGGCGATATTCCTAGCTACGATGGACCCCAACTACAACTAATTAAGTTAGCAGTACATAATATGCCAGGTTCTGGCACACCAGAAGAACTACTCCGTGCAGCCAACATTGACGCTGATGCCATTGTAGAAGCTGTGAAATCTCAAGTCAGACAACCTATTGCTACAAGGATATAAGGTACTTTTAAAATCCTCACCCACAAGATGTTGGAGATTTTATCAGTAGCTATTAGTGCAGAAAAAATTGTAGGGCTGTAAATAAATCTCTCATCTGACTTCAGTCGCCAGCCAGAGGGAAACTAGACAAAACCTTTTTATGTTGGTAGATAGATTATTCTATTTTTCACAATTGGTAACAGTCTATGCCTCTTTATAAACTGGAAGAATTTGATCCAAACTATCGAGAAACTTTTGGCGGTGATGATGTTAAGGCTTTAGAACTCTATACTCAAGGTGGAGTCAGAGTTGGAGCAGTTGCTGATGTGTTAGTTGATAATGAAGGACGTTTTCGTTATTTAGTAATTGACACCAATATAGATAGTTCCATTAGCAAAAAAATCTTACTACCAATAGGTTTATCTCGCATAAACTACTCTGCAAAACGTGTTTATATTGACGGACTGAGCAAACAACAAGTAGAAAATTTACCGGAATATCACGACAATATAGCAGTTGATGAAGAATACGAAGAAAGAGTACGCGGTGTATTTCGTCCTCAAACTAGCAATTTAATTTATGACCGTCAGACATACAACTACCAGCAAGAACCAGCTTTATATAATTTGAATGAACAATATCATCAAACCTTCAGACTTTACGAAGAGAGATTAATTGCTAACAAGCATCGTGTGAAAACGGGAGAGGTAGCAGTTGGTAAACACATTGAAACAGAAACTGCACGGCTAACAGTACCTATTCAAAGGGAACGGGTAGTCATTGAAAGAGCCACACCAACATCGGCAGACACAATAGTAGATCCAAAAGAAGTTAAGTTTCAACAAGGGGAAGTAGCACGCATAGAACTGTACGAAGAAACCCCAGAGATTCGGAAAGAAGCTTTTGTCCGTGAAGAAGTACGAGTGAGAAAAGTAGTAGAGAGTGACACAGTTGAAGCTCAAGATGTAATTCGTCGAGAAGAGTTAGATATTGATACAGCAGGTGATTTACTTGTGAATGAAACTAATTTAGAAAAACATGAAAATGTTGGATGAGTTGATTAAAGATTTCATCTATTAGCTAGCTTGAAAAACAAATAAGGAAGGGTGTAGATAGGAAAATATTTGTTTCTATTTGCACCTTTTTTGAAAAAAAAGGATTGATTTAGTAATTCAAAAACATCTATTACTTTTGATTTTTATTTATAAACACACTTCATTCGCTAGAAAGAGGTAATTTTATCAATAAACCACTAACTTAGTGAATAAGAAATGTTTTATATATTTGAGGAAAAACCACAATGGTACTTTACAAATTAGCCGATTTTGATCCCAATTATCAAGACTCATTTCAAGGTAATGATATTAAGGGACTTGGTGTCTATACAGAAAGAAGTGATGAAAAAATTGGTACAGTCAACGATGTTTTAGTGGATGATGAAGGTCATTTCCGTTATTTGCTTGTTGACTTAGGTTTTTGGATTTTTGGTAAAAAAGTTTTATTACCAGTTGGTCGTTCTCGCATTGACTATGGCGCTGGCCGCGTTTATGCAATTGGTATGACCAGAGAGCAAGCTGAAGATTTACCTGAATTCAATGACCGTTTAGCTGCTGATTACGACTACGAAGAACAGGTACGTGGTGTATATCGCAATCCCCGTTACACTAACAGAACTGAGTCTTTGGAAGCGTCAGCACCTTTAGAAACATCAACACCTCTAGAAGCTTCTGCACCATTAGACACAAGCTATAAAACAACCACACCTTCTTATTCCCGTGATACTTACAAATACGAACAAGAGCCTTCTTTGTTCGGACTCAATGAGCAAGATCATCAAACTCTGAGACTTTATGAAGAACGGTTGATTGCTAATAAACGCCGTCAGAAAACTGGTGAAGTAGCTGTTGGTAAGCACATTGAAACGGAAACTGCACGGGTTGCAGTACCAGTGGAAAGAGAAAGAGTTGTGATTGAACGTATTACACCAACAGATGCTGGGACTACCGTTGCTCCTGGTACAGCTAACTTCCGTGAAGGGGAAGTTGCGCGCGTAGAACTGCATGAAGAAACTGCTGACGTTCGCAAAGAAGCTTTTGTGCGTGAGGAAGTTAGAGTTCAAAAAGTTGTCGAGCATGACACTGTTGAAGCTCAAGAAAAAATCCGTCGTGAAGAATTAGACGTGAATACTGCGGGTCTTCCCATTGAAGAACGCTAATCTTTGATGAATTGAGTTATTAGTTATTAGCTAGTAACTCGATTTAATGTGGTACAGGTAAGACTTTATATGCTCAATATCAGCTTTACCTGTACTTGTAATAATTCTAGAGATAAATTTTAAAAGTACATTATATGTCTGACTATTTAGCCGCAGAAACACCAACTAACCGGAAAATAACTGATAATTCAACTGAGCCAGACAATAACCATATAATTGAGGAAGAGAAGAATATTCGTTTATTGGCAGAAAGGCTGATAGTTGACAGAAATAAACAAAAAATTGGTGAAGTCGTTGTCCGCAAGGTAATCGAAACCCAGATGGTGCAAGTTCCAGTGCGGCGAGAGAAGCTGATTGTGGAACAAATTGGCCAAGAACACAAACAACTTGCAGAGATTGATTTAAGCCAAGGAGAAATTACTGGGATTGAATTAACTCAAAGCGTTAGTCATGAATTATCGGGCTGGGATAGTGGCTTAAGTGTGAGTGGTAACTTTAGTTCTCCTAAAATTGCTAGTTTATTATTAAATGCGATCGCTCTAGAACGCAAACATGGTTGTCAGCACGTGCTAGTCTCCATCGTGGTTGAAGATGAAGAACATCGAAAAAAATACCAAGAGTGGTTTGACCGTTGTTCTCAAGGTCAACTACCAAAACGCCCAGAATTAGCGGATACCTAGTATTTCACCAACCCAAAATTGCTAGGCTAAGGCAAGCAGGGAGAGCAGGGGAAGAAAGAGATTTTTTTGCTGCTATTAACCTTGCAAACTTAACTTGGCAGACTACTAGTCAAAGAGGAGGCAGGGCAGGGGACAATACGGTTCGGTTAACAATACCTTAGCCAAAATAAGAGGATGAAGAGAGAGGGCCGATGTAGTAGAGTTATTGTCTCTCACAACGACAACTCAAAAACCACAATCAGCCCATGCCCGATATC
>NZ_JACJRF010000053.1 GCF_014697105.1 Anabaena subtropica FACHB-260
TCAAAAACCTCCTGGTATTACTACTTTGGTTCGCGGTCTTGAGCAATTTGAATCCACTTTTTTTGGCTGGAAACTCGCTCTGGGCAAACTTGTGTGTACACCGTAGCCTTGTAGGGGAGAGGTTTGGAGAGGGGTTTTCCAGATCCCGTGAAAAGTCAGGATTTTGTTTGGGTTTTCGGATTTATATCTGTTGCCTTGTTTTGGAGAGTTGATATAAGAACATGGAACTGACTGAATTATTGGACATTGCTCAACAAGAACGCTCTCAACAGAAACCAGTACAAATTCGTTGTTGTACGGCGGCTGGTTGTCTGTCTGCTAATTCGCAAGCAGTTAAACAAAAATTGGAAGAGGCTGTGAAAGCTAGAGGTTTGGAGGGAGAAGTACAAGTCTCAGGCGTTGGCTGTATGCTTTTGTGTTGTCAGGGGCCTTTGGTGGAAGTACAAAAAGTTGAGGGTGGGGAAGAAGGTAGAAAACAAACCCTTTACGAGAAGGTTACACCTGAGGATGTGCCGAAGATTATTGGTGCTTTGAAGGAGAAAGAGGCAAAGTTGCCGATTATTGACTTACAACAGCCATTTTTTACTTATCAAGCACCAATTGTTTTAGAGAACAGTGGCAAGATTGACCCGGAAAGGATTCAAGCTTATATTGAGGCTCAGGGTTATCAGGCTCTTTACCAAGTGTTGCGGGAGATGACACCAGCTAAAGTGGTAGACAGCATTAGCCGTAGTGGTTTGCGGGGGCGTGGTGGTGCGGGTTATCCGACAGGTTTAAAATGGGCAACAGTGGCTAAGGCGAAGGGAGAGCGTAAGTTTGTCATCTGTAACGCTGATGAGGGAGATCCAGGGGCTTTTATGGATAGAAGCGTTTTGGAAAGTGATCCCCATCGGGTGTTGGAAGGCATGGCGATCGCTGCCTATGCTGTTGGTGCTAATCAAGGTTATATTTATGTTCGGGCAGAATATCCTATTGCCATCAAACGCCTGCAAACTGCCATTCATCAAGCCCAACACCTCGGTTTGTTGGGTAGTCAAATCTTCGAGTCTCCCTTTGATTTTAAAATTGAGATCCGCATCGGTGCAGGGGCTTATGTATGCGGTGAAGAAACAGCTTTGATGGCTTCCATTGAAGGTAAACGCGGTGTCCCTCATCCCCGTCCTCCCTACCCGGCTGAATCTGGTTTATGGGGTTATCCTACCTTAATTAATAACGTCGAAACCTTTGCCAATATTGCCCCCATCATTCGTAAAGGTGCAGACTGGTTTGCTAGTATCGGCACTGGTAAAAGTAAGGGGACAAAAGTATTTGCTCTGGCTGGCAAAATTCGCAACACAGGCTTAATCGAAGTGCCGATGGGTACTTCCTTACGGCAGATAGTGGCAGAAATGGGTGGTGGTATTCCTGATGGTGGTGTTGCCAAAGCAGTACAAACAGGCGGCCCCTCTGGGGGATGTATTCCCGCTTCCGCTTTTGATACTCCTGTAGATTATGAATCTTTAACAAGTCTGGGTTCCATGATGGGTTCCGGTGGGATGATTGTTATGGATGACACCACCAACATGGTAGACGTTGCCCGATTTTTTATGGAATTTTGTATGGATGAATCCTGCGGTAAGTGTATTCCCTGCCGAGTAGGGACTGTACAGCTACATGGACTTTTGAGCAAGATTCGGGAAGGTAAGGCTTCACTCGCTGACTTAGAACTACTAGAAGAACTATGCGATATGGTGAAACACACCAGCCTGTGTGGTCTTGGTCAGTCTGCACCTAATCCCGTATTTAGCACGTTGCGCTACTTCCGCAATGAATATTTGGCATTAATAGCTGAGTGAAAGGATAAATTTACCTCACGCAGAGCCACCGTGAAAAGTTTGAGCGGAGGTTTCTTCCGTTCGCCAACCCCATTTAATTTGTCGCTGTACAGATTTTTGCATAGATTGGGAACTGCTAACTAATTAGCCAGACGTGACATTATTCATCTTCACAAGTTCCTCAAACTCTTGGCCTATAAATCAAAATGTGAGTGGTAAATCATGACGACTACTAAAGGTTAATTCTCCAAGAGGCTAGGAGCAATGTCAGTCAAAACTTTAACAATTAACGACCAACTCATTAGCGCTCAAGAGGAAGATACTTTACTACAAGCGGCACAAGAGGCGGGAATTCATATTCCTACACTGTGCCATTTGGAAGGTGTGGGGGATGTAGGAGCTTGTCGGCTGTGTTTGGTGGAAATTGCTGGTAGTAACAAATTGCAACCTGCTTGTGTAACTAAAGTTGCCGAGGGCTTGGAAGTTAACACAAATAGCGATCGCCTCCAAAAATACCGTCGGACAATTGTGGAAATGCTGTTTGCAGAAGGTAATCACATTTGCTCAGTTTGTGTGGCTAATAATAATTGCGAACTGCAAGACCTAGCTATTGAAATGGGCATGGATCATGTGCGCCTAGAATACCATTTCCCTGATCGCCAAGTAGATGTTTCGCACGATCGCTTTGGTGTTGACCATAACCGTTGTGTACTTTGTACTCGTTGCATCCGTGTTTGTGATGAAATCGAAGGCGCACACACCTGGGATATGGCAGGTAGAGGGACAAACTCTCATGTAATTACCGATTTGAGCCAACCTTGGGGAACTTCCGAAACTTGTACTTCCTGCGGTAAATGCGTCAATGCTTGTCCCACAGGGGCAATATTTTATCAAGGTTCCAGCGTGGGAGAAATGAAACGCGATCGCGCCAAACTCGACTTTTTAGTTACCGCACGGGAAAAACAGCAATGGAACCTTTAGGGAGATATGGGTAAGGAGAAGAGGCAGGGGAGGCAGGGGAGGCAGGGGAGGCAGGGGAAGTGAATTGTATCAAGATTTTCGTGAATTGGTATTACTTAAAGTCCTTGACCTCTTCCTTTCCCCCTGCTCCCTGCCCCCATTCCTCATTCTCCCCATTTATCAGAAAACCAGGAGGTGAAATCAATGCCTAAAACTACCAGACAAGCAAGTAACAGAAGGGACAAAAAGACTCCATCCCCGTTGTCGATGTGCTTATCTGCCACTTCTTTCAAAACTCTGTTTTGGTGGCTACTATTGTTGGGGATAATGACACTGTATATATTCCTGGGTTTAGGAAGTCTAACCCCGCCAACCGCGATCGCTGCCGTCAATCAGTCACAAACAGCATCAAAAGAAGTTCTTTCTCGCTCACTGACAAAATTAGATGACCAATCAGGACAGGTTTGGCAGGTTGTCCTATTCAAGCAAATTTATCCTGATCAAGCCCAAACCGTAAATCTGCGACTTGTAGGTTTTCCTGGTTCTGCGGAATTAATACATCCCCAACCTTTAAAGATTACCACCGCCACAGGTAAAGTCTTCACTGCTGCTGATATTTTTTTAGATGAAGCACCAGCACCCACCATCGGTCAATATGACTTTAAAGATATACTCCCCCAACTACCCACAGAACCCCTAGTTCTAAGCATTTCCTTACCTGGCGATTCCATTAATATCTCAGTTCCCCAACGTGTCGTCCAAGAATGGCAAACATTAGAGTCAGGGATTGACTAATCACAAATTATGATGTCTCGCATAAAATTAGCAACAGTATGGTTAGGTGGATGTTCTGGCTGTCATATGTCCTTTCTGGACTTAGACGAATGGCTGATTGATTTAGCTACACAGGCAGATGTAGTTTTTAGCCCCTTTGCAGATATTAAAGAATATCCCCAAGGAGTAGATGTGGTATTAGTTGAAGGTGCGATCGCTAATGAAGAACATCTAGCCACTATCAAAATCGTCAGAGAACGTTCCCAAATCTTAATTTCCTTTGGTGACTGTGCTGTAACTGGCAATGTCACCGCCCTACGCAATCCCTTGGGTAGTGCTGAATCAGTCTTACAGCATTGTTACATCCAAGCAGCCGATATCAACCCCCAAATTCCCCAAGAGCCAGGGATTGTCCCACCTTTATTAGATCGGGTGACACCAGTACACTCAGTAGTTCCTGTAGATATTTACTTACCTGGTTGTCCACCTTCAGCAACACGGATTCGAGCAGCTTTAGAACCTCTATTACGGGGAGAAACACCCCACCTAGCCGGACGAGAATTTATTAAATTTGGTTGATGATTCCATAGTCATTGGTTCTCTTCTTCCTTATCCGCTTCTAATCTTGCATTTACTCCAAAGGAAATTATGTTAAAAGCATCAGACGTTATGACTAAAGATGTGGCTACCATTCGCAGTTCTGCAACAGTAGCCGAAGCAGTGAAATTAATGCGTGCTAGAGATTGGCGGGCGTTGATTGTAGACCGTCGTCACGAACAAGATGCTTATGGCATTATTAGCGAGAGCGATATTGTTTATCAAGTAATTGCCTACGGTAAAGACCCTAACAAAATCAGAGTCTACGAGGTCATGACTAAGCCTTGTATAGCTATTAATCCCGACCTTGGTTTAGAATATGTAGCCCGACTATTCGCCGATTATCACCTCCACAGAGCGCCTGTAATTCAAGGAGGTTTGCTAGGTATTATCTCCCTCACTGACATTTTGGCTCAAAGTCATTTTCTCGAACAGCCCCACACAATCCTTCTAGAACAACAATTACAAGACGAAATCAAAAAGGCTCGCGCTGTCTGTACTCAAAAAGGTATCAATTCTGAAGAATGCGCCGCCGCCTGGGATGCAGTTGAAGAAATGCAAGCGGAAATAGCACACCAAAGAGCCGAAAAAGTCAGCCCTACAGCCTTTGAAGATTACTGTGAGGAATACCCAGAAGCCTTAGAAGCCCGAATTTATGAATTATAGAAGTCAATAGTCAAAAGTCAGAAATTCTCTTCTCTCCCTGCCCCTGCCTCTTCCTCATCCCCCACGTCCCATGTCTAAAAGAATAATTATCGACCCCGTTACCCGCATAGAAGGTCATGCCAAAATCAGTATCTACTTGGACGATACAGGACAAGTGAGCGATGCTCGTTTTCACGTCACAGAATTTCGCGGGTTTGAGAAATTTTGTGAGGGTCGTCCTCTGTGGGAAATGCCGGGAATTACAGCGCGGATTTGTGGTATATGTCCGGTAAGTCACTTGTTGGCTTCTGCTAAAGCAGGCGATCGCATTTTATCTGTTACCATACCCCCAACGGCTACTAAACTCCGTCGCCTGATGAATTTGGGGCAAATCATCCAATCTCATGCACTCAGTTTCTTTCACCTCAGCGCCCCGGATTTATTGCTGGGAATGGATAGCGACCCCCAAAAGCGCAATATCTTCGGTTTAATTGCAGCTCAACCAGAACTCGCTCGTGGTGGTATTCGTCTGCGTCAATTTGGGCAAGAAATTATTGAAACTCTGGGAGGAGCAAAGATTCACCCAGCTTGGGCTGTTCCTGGTGGTGTGCGTGAACCCCTTTCTACTGAAGGACGTACCCACATCCAACAACGCATTCCTGAAGCCCGTGTGATTGTGTTGGATGCTTTGGAGAAATTCAAGAAATTGCTCAAAGATTATGAAAAAGAGGTGCAGACTTTTGGTAACTTCCCTAGTTTGTTCATGGGTTTGGTAACCCCTGATGGCTTGTGGGAAACCTACGACGGACTGATCCGTTTTGTGGATAGTGCAGGTAATATTATTGCTGATCAGCTTGACCCCACACGTTATCAAGAATTTATTGGCGAAGCCGTCCAACCAGATTCTTATTTAAAATCACCTTATTATCGACCTTTGGGTTATCCCAACCAACACGACCAATGTCGTATAGATAGTGGGATGTATCGAGTAGGGCCGTTAGCGCGACTGAATATTTGTAGTCATATTGGGACAACTTTAGCAGACCGTGAATTAAGAGAGTTCCGCGATCGCACTCAAGGAACTGTAAAATCATCATTTTTCTATCACCATGCTCGTTTAATTGAAATTTTGGCTTGTATAGAACAAATTGAAATTTTACTGGATGATCCAGATATCCTCTCAAATAGATTGCGTTCTGATGCAGGGATTAATCAATTAACAGGTGTTGGTGTGAGTGAAGCACCAAGGGGTACATTATTTCATGATTATCAAGTCGATGAAAACGGCTTGTTGCAAAAAGTCAATTTAGTTATTGCGACTGGTCAAAATAATCTCGCCATGAATCGCACAGTCGCCCAAATCGCTAGACATTTCATCCAAGGTACAGAAATTCCTGAAGGAATGCTCAATCGTGTAGAAGCAGGAATCCGGGCTTTTGACCCCTGTTTGAGTTGTTCCACCCACGCAGCCGGACAAATGCCATTACACATTCAATTAGTCGCTACCGATGGAAGTATTGTTAATCAAATTTGGCGAGGGTGAAAATAAGTAGAAAGACTTAATAAAATCGAGGTTCGTAGTCAGGGCTATAGCCCTTTAAACAAATAATTATGGCAGTAGTCAGTTGTTTTTCTTTACCACTGACCACTGACCACTGACGCGGCGGGGCGACTATCCCTCCTACCCCTTGAAGGAGTAGGTTTCCCGTCGCCTTTGGTGAATTATTGCTGAGAAAATAATGAAAACTATTTGGTAAATTCCCGTAAATTTCTCAGCTAAGTTTTATGTTTGCATCACTTAAGGGTTAATAGGTACGTTGATACTAAGAGGAGTTCACTAGAATAAGTATCAATGTCTATGCAGCAAGTGTCTCATCCTACAGTCATTCTGGGTGGTGGGTTTGCTGGACTGTTTACAGCTTTGCACTTAAGCCAGCAAAATTACTCCCATCCCATCATTTTAATAGAACAGCGCGATCGCTTTAGTTTCAAACCATTGCTGTATGAACTACTGAGTGGCGAACTGCATAGTGAACAAGTTTATCCTCGCTATCAAGAGTTATTAGCTGGTAGCAAAGTCAGATTTGTACAGGACATTGTGCAGTCAATAAATTTATTTCAATCCAGAGTTAGTACAGCTTCTGGTCAGCTTTTCAAATACAGTAACTTGGTACTAGCACTGGGTAGCAAAACAACTTACTTTAATACTCCAGGTGCGGCAGAATACGCAATGCCCTTTACATCAGGGAAACAGGCGATCGCTCTCCGCAAACACTTACATCATCGGCTACATCAAGCCATCCAAACACAAAACTCAGAACGTCGTCGCCTACTGCTGACTGTAGCCATTATTGGCGCAGGCCCGGCTGGTATTGAATTGGCCTGTACACTAGCAGATTTACTGCCCATCTGGTATGACGAGTTAGGTGGTGATGGGAGTGAAATTCGCATTTTTTTAATTAACCGCAGTCGAGAAATCCTCAAAGGCGATGTTAATAGTCATTTGCGCTGCACCGTCCAGCGTGCCATGAAAAATCGTGTTATTCCGGTGGATCTGCTATTTGATGCGGCTGTCACTAAAATTACACCTGAAGGTGTGGAGTACCAACAACAAAACCAAACGCAGATATTACAGGCGGGAACGATCGCTTGGACTGCTGGGACAGTACCTAATCCTTTATTGATGGAGTTAGAAGTTTCCCAAAGTCGAGGACGGTTAGTAGTGGAACCCACATTGCAACTGCCTGATTTTCCCGAAGTCTTTGCCGCCGGAGATTGTGCCATCAATAGCGATCATCCCCAACCACCCACAGCGCAAGTCGCCTATCAACAAGGAATGGCGATCGCCCAAAATCTCAAACGCATGAAGGAAAGTAAATCAACTATTCCCGTAAATATCCAAATGCGGGGTACTTTGATGAAATTGGGCTTAAACGAAGGTGTTGCCAACCTATTCGACAAATTGCAAATCAAAGGACAAGCCGGTCATCTGATTCGGGAAGGAACATATTTACAATTACTACCCAACTCTGCCCACAACCGCAAAGTCACAACTGAATGGTTAAAAGACGAATTATTTCAGCGTCATCGTTCCATCACCCCCATGCAGTTAGGACAAACACCTTGGTTATCTGGAGTTGCTACGGCCGCCGCTACATTAATTTTCGCAACTCCACTTGTTTGGCGCGCTGCCCAACCTGCTCAATTTCAGCAAAACCTTATATGGACAGGCATTCCCACATTACTAGATCACCTCACACCCTCCTCTAAATAAATCAAAATGAAACACCTACTCAACCTCCGCACAGCCTTTATCGTCAATCGTATTACCCTTGGCTTATTCTTCTTTGTTTCTGGCATTGCCAACTATTTAAATTTCAGCGTTCCTAACGGTTTCTATCAAACAGTGACAACTCTAAAACTACAAATAATTGGCCCTGGAATTCCCCCCGGATGGGAAGGTGTGGGGCCACTACCTTGGTTAATTGCTATTCCTTATGCTTGGTTATTGCCCTTAGCAGAAATTATCGTGGGTGTGTTGTTTGCCCTCAATTATTGGGTACGCTGGACAGGATTATTATTAATTCTCATGACATTTAGCATCGTGCTGGCATTTGGTATTATCCCTGCCGGGAGTCTGTTTCCCAATGGTGCAGAAAGCTTTAACAAAAACATCCTCTTCATAACTCTAATATGGATGTGCATTGCCTATGATGCTTACGAACAAAAAATGAGCCGTCGTCGTACTCAAGCAATGACTGATTACGCTGTTACTACTGCTGAAAACGATTTTTAACACAAAATTAATCAGGGCGATCGCTCAATCCCAATAATTCTTTTCACTTACTTAGCGTTGAATAAGAAAAAGAGTACTCAGCAATGCGCGCATTCTTGGTTATGCCCATCCCTACAAGACAGTGTAAATTATCCGTCGCCAATTTTTCTAACACCTTGCAGAACGGGGTAACATAAATTTCTCACCTGTTGCAGCAAATTTACCACGAACCATTAACACTGTTTCTTCTAATTTATGAGGCAATATTTGTACATTTTCAACTTCAAGTAAGTCGGGATGAAAGTAAATAATTACTTCTACTATTGGTTGAGATATTCTAGCTAGAATTTCTGTTAACACAGGTATTTTAGTTGATACTAAATCAAAAATATGTAGTTTTTCGTCTTCTATTTCCACACAAGCAATTAAATTTAAATCTTCTATATAATACATAGTCCTACTGCCTTCGTTGACAAAAAAGACTGGCTTTTCATTTACAACCCCGACTACATGAGAAACTGGTGCGCGTGTTTCCAATAGTCTGTGTAGTAATGCTAAATCTTGGCTTGTAGAAAAATCAAGTATTCTCCAGCCATCTATATTACCTGTAGAACTACATTTCACCTGAAAAATGTATTCTTCCACAACCCGAAAACCAAAAGGTAAATAATACTCTGGTTCTGGTGTTGTTAATACTAGGGTTTCATAAATTTGGTCGCAATATTCCATTACTTCCTCCATCACTTCCCGGTAATACCCTTTTCTACGAAATTCGGGACGGGTAGCTACTCCGTGGATTCCACCCACTGTTACCCTTTGTCCCATAATTTCCATAGGAATTTCTAACACTCCTACGTGGGTAATAGCTACATCATCTTGAAAGCGAATAAAGGGAGTTGAGGCTGATTCCCAAGATGCGCCTAGTTTTCTACCACATTCCACTAACTCATTAAGTCCAGGGAATGTGACTTCTACCAAGTCGAACAGGCGATCGCTCAAGTTAGAATCAGCAAATGAATTTTTAAATCGATATTGCAGCATATTTGTCACTGACTGTTGTAATACTACAATAATACAATAATTATGGAATGAAAATTTCTGCCTTCATCACATTTGCTTCTGTGGTACGTTTTAGTTGAAAACCCAACTTTTCGCAGACTCGTTGCATTCCATGATTATCAGCGAGGATGTCAGCTGTAATGAGTTCGATTTGCTCATCGCGGCCAATTTGCAGTAGTCGCCGCAATAATTCTGTACCTAAACCCTGACACTGATAGCGATCGCTTACTAAAATAGCAAACTCGGCTGTATTGGTACCATGTAATTTGCTTAATCGACCAACGGCTAAAACTTCTCCTTGGGATTCTGCAACTAAAGCCATTTCGCGGTCGTAATCAATAAAACAGATGCGTGTGAGTCGTTCGTGAGTGATGCGATGACTGAGTTTTATCAGGTGGAAGTAACGAAAATAAACGCTTTCTTCGGAAAGTGTTTTGTGGAATTGCACCAACAAAGGTTCATCTTCAGGACGAATCGGACGGATAGTTACAAGAGTACCGTCTTTCATTGTCCAATTTTCTACATATTGTGTAGGGTAAGGTCGAATTGCTAATTTTGGTAGTTGGTCTGCTGTGACATCTGGTTCATGCAATACAACCCGCGCATCTAGTGCAATTAATCCTGCACTATTGTTATTTAAAGGGTTGGGTGGAATTGCCAGCAAGGGATTGATATCAATTTCTTTAATCCAACGCTGTTCCACCACCAACTGACTAAATGCAACCATCAGTTGTTCAAGCCCTTCCATATCAATACTTTGTCGTCCCCGTACACCTTTGAGTGCCTTGTAAATCTTGGTGTGTTCCATCATGCGCCGCGCCAAAGTACTATTAAGGGGAGGAAGGGCGATCGCTCGATCTTGAAATACTTCGACTAATTGTCCCCCAGCACCAAACAACAACACTGGCCCAAACTGCGGGTCAAGGCTACTACCAACAATTAGTTCGTAACCGTCCATTTTTACCATTGGCTGGACTGTTACACCTAAAAAATGCTCACTACCCACTTTCTGTTCTACTGATTCAGCAATCATCCGATAAGCACGACTTACTGCGTCTGCATCTGGAAGATTTAACTGCACACCACCCACATCAGTTTTATGGGTGATTGTCTGGGAATAGAGTTTCACAACAACGGGATAACCAATACTCTCAGCACACCGCACCGCTTCATCTTCAGTTTTCGAGACACAAGTTGCTACAATTGGGATGCCGTAGGCTGCTAAAATCTGCTTGGACTCATATTCGCTTAAAATCGTCCGTCCTGCTTGACGAGCTGTAGAAATCATATTTTCTACGAAATTGCGGTCGGGTAAACCAGATGCAGCATCCACAGGAGATAATACAGGGGTTTCGTAGATACCGCGTAGGTTGTAGCTAGATTGCCACATATAACTGAACACCCGCGCCGCCGTATCTGGATAAGCGTAAGTAGGGATACGTTGACGATTGAGAATCACTTCCCCAGTAGCCACATCTGCACCCCCCATCCAACTCGCTAGGATGGGTTTACCGGAAATTTGGGCGTAGGGTTTCAACTGTTCTGCTGTTTGGGTGGGGTCGGTCATGGCTTGGGGTGTCAGAATCACCAATAAGCCATCACTATTGGGGTCTTTAGCTGCAATTTCTAAAGCTTGGGTGTAGCGTTGGGGGTCAGCGTCACCGAGAATATCAATTGGGTTGCCATGACTCCAGTGTGTAGGTAGGATTTGGTCAAGGGCAGTAATTGTTTCTGGTAAAATTGGGGCAAGTTCGCCGCCAGTCTCAATTAGAGCATCTGTAGCCAGAACTCCAGGCCCGCCAGCATTGGTCAAAATCGTCAGTCGTGGGCCTTTGGGGCGTGGTTGTTTTGCTAGTACTTCCGCCATATCAAACAAATCGGAGATACTATTTACCCGTAACACCCCACAACGCCTAAAAGCTGCATCTAAGACCGCATCACTCCCCGCCAATGCACCAGTATGGGATGCGGCTGCTTTGGCTGCGGCTTCTGTACGTCCTGCTTTAATGACAATTATCGGTTTGGTGAGTGCTACTTCTCGCGCTGCGGAAATAAACGATCGCGCATCACCAATAGATTCCATGTATATGACAATACTTTTGGTTTGTGGGTCATCACCCAAATAATAAATCAGGTCGCCCCAACCCACATCTAACATTGAACCAATGGAAACAAAGGCACTAAAACCCACGTTTTCCTCCATACTCCAATCAAGAATGGCGGTACACAATGCGCCACTTTGACTGAGAAAGCCTACATTCCCAGAACGCGCCATTGAACTGGCGAAAGTTGCATTTAAACCAGTGCGGGGACTCATCACACCTAGACAGTTCGGCCCAATGATGCGAATGTTACCACGATGTGCTTGCTGGAGAATTTGCTGTTCTAAAGCGATACCCTCTGCACCAGCTTCTTTAAAACCAGCAGAAATAATAATTACTCCTTGTACACCAGTATCCACACACTCAGAAATAATTCCTGGTACTGTAGAGGCTGGGGTAGCAATAATTGCCAAATCGACTGTTTCGGGAATAGCCGCAATTGCAGGGTAGGCTTTAATTCCCAGAACACTGTGACGTTTGGGATTGACAGGAAAAACAGTACCCCCAAAGGGATTACTAATTAAGTTCCATAAGATGGTGCGTCCTACACTACCAGCTTTTTCACTAGCACCAATGACTGCTACACTTTGAGGCGCAAAGATGGCATCAAGAGGATTTAACTTCTCTGCCTGCAAAATATCATAGGCGCGATCGCTGCTTGGCATAATTCCTAATTTATATGGCTTTTTAAATTTTAAATTTTGAATTTTGAATTTTGAATTATTATGCTACTGCTCTAGATTCGACCCAGAAGTTGTTAACTTTGTCAAGTATTTGGACGATTTTAACTAAAGCGATCGCTTTCCCTGCTTCCATCGTCCGTGAGAAGCGATCGCCTACTTCAAAATTCATTCCGGGGATTGTCACCCACCAAGCAACTGGAAAATTACCATGAATGGCTTCAGTCAAAGCTAAAAGCGATCGCGGATCGCCTGTATGGACGTTGCTGTCAATATCACAAGCTGGTAAGAGTGATTGTACTTGTACATCAAAATTTTCCACTGGTAAGCAAGCATCAACAAAAATAGCCAAATCAACACTTGCTAATGAGTCCACTAAATCAGGGGTAAGTTGATGAACTGCAACGGATTCGACAGATGGTAAGTGCCAAGAAGCTATCTCATTAGCTATCCATTGTCCAATACCGTCATCACTCCGCAGATCATTACCATATCCAATCACCATTACCGTCTTTTTCATGATTGTTAGCCCTCACACAAGTTCCTTTTCTAACGCTATCGGATAGATTCGCGCTATGTTTCAAAATAAGAGGAAAATTTGAGGAACTTGTGAGGACACAAAATTTCGGGACAATATCGTTACTGTAAGCTCAACTTCCCTAAATTCTCCTTTCGCCATTGAGCATCAAATTTACGATTTGTTTGTAACTCTAAAACCCGAATCCCTGTAGTTGGTAATGGGTTTAATTTTTGCTGTAAATGCTGCCAAGAAGTAATTAATTCATGCTGGACACTATATGTAGTACATAACTGAGCGAAATCAATATCTTGAGGAGTAGCAAAAAATTCTTCAAATGGTGGGTCAAAGTTGGCAATGGGTAACATTTCAAAAATTCCCCCACCATTATTGTTGATCAAGATAATTGTCAGATGACCGACAAACTTATTTCTCATTAAAAAACCGTTGGTGTCATGCAATAATGCTAAATCTCCTGTGAGCATGACACTACTTTGGTGACGGTGAGCAATTCCTAACGCCGTAGACAATGTACCATCAATACCGTTTGCACCCCGATTAAAATGCGATCGCACTCCTAAATTATTTGGTTTCCAAAAATATTCCACATCCCGCACAGGCATACTATTTGCAATAAATAAAGGTGTTTGCGGTGGTAATATCTGAGAAAGTAACCAGGCGGTTTTACATTCCACTAATTCCTGCATTTTGTCCAAAGTATCATCCACATTTGCCCTAACCTGAGCTTCAGCAATACACCACAATTGCAGATATTCTGAAAAAGCAGCAGATTTCTCTCCCCCAACTCCCAAATCTTCCACCCTCATTCTCAAATGTGTCGTTCTCCCATGCAGAGGGTCGAGGTTTTGGTCACTGGGGTCAATTACCCAGCGTCGGGGTTGGTTGGTATCTATCCAAGTACGTAATTCCTTACTAGTTGGCATATCACCTACTTGAATTACCATATCTGGTGATAGCTGTTTTGCTAATTGGGGATTGCGTAAAATCAAGTCGTAGGTGGAAATTAAATAGGGATTGAGGTCAGCATAATTTCTGACTGGGGAAAGTCCCTCGGCTAATACAGGCCATTGTAGAGTTTGAGAAAGACTGGCGATCGCTTGACAATATTCCCGTGGTTGCTGTGGTTGAGCGACACCAGCAATGATTATCCCTCGTGGAGATTGTAACCATACCTGGGGAATGAGAAATTGACACTGGGGAGAGGGGAAGGGAGTATTGATTCCTGCAAAAAATTCTTCTGGATGGAAATTAGATAGCAAATAGCTTAAGTCTGCACCATCGGGAATGGGTGCGAGGGGGTCACGAAAGGGAATATTTAAATGTACTGGACCTGGTGTTGGTGCTTGCGTTTTGTACCAACTATGAATTACTATTTGTCGCAGATATCCTAGCATTCCCACGTCTGGTACTGGTAAAGCTAACTCAGCTTGCCAGTTAGGGTAACTACCATAGAGTTTTACCTGATCAATAGTTTGTCCAGAGTGACAGTCCCGCAATTCTGGAGGTCTATCGGTGGTTAATAATAACAATGGTACGCGACTTTCTTTAGCTTCAATAACTGCTGGATAAAAATTTGCTCCCGCAGTTCCAGAAGTGCAGACAATCGCCACGGGACGACCAGTTGCTTTGGCTACTCCCAAAGCAAAAAAAGCGGCGGAACGTTCATCAAGGATGGGAATTGCTTCAATATCGGGTGCTTGTTGGGCAAAAGCGATCGCTAAAGGTGTCGAACGGGAACCAGGACAAATTACTACACAAGCCAATCCCAAACGCTTGAGTGTTTCGGTGAAAATATAAGCCCAAAGTTGATTAATATTTTTCATTAGTCCATAGTCCATAGTCCATAATTATTCTCCCCTGCTCCCCTGCTATAGTGAGGCAATTAATTTGCAGAGGCGTAAATTTAGATGGACTGCATTCACTTAACAGAAATTCGCTGCTATGGCTACACTGGTTATTTGCCAGAGGAACAGGTGTTAGGACAATGGTTTGAAGTGGATGTAAAATTATGGTTAGATTTATCCGCAGCTGCCAAGAGTGACGAAATTTCCGACACCCTAGATTATCGCAGCGTCATTAGCTTGATACAAGACTTGGTGAAAACTTCTAAGTTTGCCCTAGTCGAACGGTTAGCTGGGGCGATCGCTGATTCTATTATTCAGCAGTGTCATCAGGTAACACAAGTCCAAGTTATCCTCACTAAACCCGCCGCACCAATTCCCGATTTTGGCGGCAAAATTAGCATTGAATTAACTAGAAGTCGGGCTGAGTAATACA
The DNA here is from genome assembly GCF_014697105.1 of Anabaena subtropica FACHB-260. Taxonomy (GTDB): domain Bacteria; phylum Cyanobacteriota; class Cyanobacteriia; order Cyanobacteriales; family Nostocaceae; genus Trichormus; species Trichormus subtropicus. The sequence continues at coordinate 15,222 of NZ_JACJRF010000053.1, forward strand.
CTACAACAACTAATCTATCGTTGCCAAATCCGCATTGTTTTATCTTTACTGCTACTGACCAGGATTTGCTTTTCTGAGTTGGTAGCGATCGCTAAAATCCCACCAGCATGACCAGAAAGGGTATCCAGTAATTTACCCGTTTGCATATTCCAAATTTTCACATCACGATCAACACTACCACTGACAAGAGTTTGTCCATCTATTCCCAAACTCAGAGTAGCCAACTGTGCGGTATGTCCCACTAGGGTATGGACTAATGCACCCGTTTGCATATTCCAAATCTTGATAGTTTTATCCCAACTAGCACTAGCAAGTGTCTTACCGTCGCGGCTGAAGACAACTGATCTCACAGCGTCTTGATGTTGAGCGATCGTCCTGAGAAGTTTACCTGTACGTACATCCCAAATTTTGATAGTCTTGTCAATACCTCCAGTGGCGATCGTTTTGCCATCAGGGTTGAGATCAACAGAAAAAACCCGACCCCTATGAGTCCTAATGATGCGGAGGAGTTTACCTGTGTGGGGGTTCCAGATTTTGACTCTACCACATTCATGACCACTGACTAGGGTCTGTCCATCACGGCTGATAGCCACTGACCAAACTGCACCAGAATAAGAAGTGAGAGTTCTTTTGAGCTTGAAGGTCTGAAAATCCCAAAGCTTAATATTATTGTCTCCACTCCCACTAATCAAAGTCTTTCCATCTGGACTGAGAGCGATCGCTCTGACAATATTAGTATGTCCTTTGAGTGTAGATATAACTTTTCCTGTCTCTAAATGCCAAACCTTAATAGTTTTATCTGCACTAGCACTAACCAAATTTTGCCCATCCCTAGTGAGAACAACAGACCACACGGAATCTGCATGACCAGCTAAAGTTTGAGTCGGTGTAATATCTTTTTCCTCTAAAGCAGGATTGCTAGTCGGGGTAGGTTCTGGAGTTTGGGGAACACTACCAGCAAAAGGCGTGAAATTCAGGAAATAGTAGACACCAAGGACTAAAGTCAGTAGTGAAGTCATGCTGGCGATGATCGTCAACATCAAAGTCAATTTCCCAGACAAGGGAACAGCTTTTTGCTGATTTCTTAAGTGAGCTTGAGTCAGGAGTATGCGTTGGTATTCTTTTGCTGACTGCGCTGACAGAGGGATAGACTGTGCAGATGACCTATTTTTTTGTGACTTGATGATGGCGTGATGGCGGCTTGCACCCACCATGACCGGAGGTAATGCTTTATCTTTGGTAGAAGAAAATAAATTTTGCTCTGCAATGGAAATAGGCGGTACTTTCTCTTCCTGTTCAAACACAAACAAATTCAATATTTCCCCACGTTGAAGCGCCTTCTGGCTTTGCTCAATCATCTCTTTGGGTATCTCCACCCCAGTACGAGCAGGTTGGTAACTCTTCAAGTCGGGAGCGACTAAACTTGTCAAAGAAACCGGGAAATTTTGCCTATCTATAAGGGTTATTGGCCCGGTGCGTAGACAGATAAAAATATCTTCGAGTTGGATAGGCTGTAGTTTACCAGCTAAATAATAACAAACAAAATAAGGAACATTGCTGCGACCGAAATCATCTAATCCATCGTTGTATAACCAGCCAAACAAACTATGCTCAGAAGTTACCTGATATAGATACGCAGCTCGGTAGCCAGGACTTGGCGGATTATAGGAATCCCAGTGCTGATAAACAACCTGTTGAATGAAGGCTTGCTGAATTTCCGTAGGAACTTCAGTGCTGACTACGGTTCTAAATCCTACAACTGGAAAGCTGGTATGTACAAGTTGGTCTAAGAGAAAAGAGGACATACGAATCTGTAACACCCTAATAAGTATTAATTAGCAACTTCATTTTGTGGAGTAGGGTTTGGTGATTGATTTGTTGTAGGGCTGGATGTAAATATATTGGTAGCAAATAAAAGTGAAGCGATCGCTCCCAGGACAATAATACTGACTAAATACATAACTAAAATATACTTGCGGCTTTTTAGTGGGAGTAGCTGATCAATGGATGACCTATGGGTTAATTCACTCACCGAATCTTTTGGGGATGGAATATTGTCTGTTTGATTAAGTTGTGTCAGCAGCCAAAGTAGTGGATTAGCCGCACCTTGAGCCTTGAGACGAGGAACACCATCTAAAGAAACAATAGGTATAGCAGAATAAAACTTTTGATAAGTGGCTTCCACCGAATTAAGGTAAGTGGTCAAGGGTTGTAGATTCTGGTCAATTTGTAGCAAAATATCTGGATTGAGTTCCAGTAGGTCGCATTTAGTCAAAATTATTGCAAAAGCATATTGTATATTATATTTGACGACTACGGAGGCGATCGCCGCTACTTGGTTGTAAATGTCCTCAATTACTCGTGGGTATTCTTGATCTTTTATTAAACCATAAGCATTAATAAATACACAGCAGCCATTGGAAGTAAATATCATGTCTTGAAAATCAGGATTATGAATATTACAGGACTCACCCGGAATATCCCACCAGCGAAAATCGCATACTGTTTCCACACCCGAAGGAATTCGACGTTTTAAACTAAAGTTAAAGTTAGTAATTTTAATTGTTGGTGGTGGATATAGACCAGTACGAGCAACATGATTTTGAATCTTTGCTAAATTTCCTTGCACTTCGTTATCTTGACAATCAAACCACAATTGCTGAGGATCATCTGATTGACTATCTGGATGTAATTCTGTGTAGCTACCGGCTAGGAAAACTGTTTTGCCTACTCCTCGTTGACCAATACTTAACAAGCTAAATGTTTTTGGGGTAGTTGCTGGTAATGAGTTCATATCATCGTTTTTCTGTAATAATTCTTTGTCCGTACATAAATTTTATTTAATCATGTATGGCAATCCGATTTAATTTCTGAAAAAAATCTAAGTGTATGCAGTGGCATAATAAGTCTAAGAGAACACCAAAAAGTAAATTATCCCCTATTGGTTATTAGTAGCGCGCGTCGGTAGGAATAATTTTTGGTGTTGCTGATTGAGAATATGAATTTATCTCACGCCAAGGCAGATATCGCCAGAGGAACTCGTAAAGTAGGCGCAAAGGTACAAAATAATCACAAAAAAGGCTTGGTCAGACCAAGCCTTTATGTATACCAAGCATTTACTACACCAAGTTTAATTTAAACCCTCTATGACTTTAGTTCATCTGTCCTTAGGCTGTATGCAAATTCTCTCAAAACTGGTAAAGACTAAATTGGTTATCATAAAAAAGGCTTGGTCTGGAACCAAACCTCGATAATTGCTGTGCTTAACAACGTACTATTTAATTTAATCTGACTGTTTTTGCTGATCATCTTCCTTTAGTATGTGTTACCAAAAATGAGAAAATGGTATGTTAATCTAATTAAAAATCAGCAAATAAAATTTTAAGTTGCACATTTTATAATTCTGGTGTGGTAGCGTTTTTTAGGTGTAGAAAAGACATAATTCTAGACTCTATTTCCTAGTCTCTAGTCCCTTTGTCTGATGAATTTGTACTACACCGATTGCTCTGTTTCAAAAATTCTTGTGCAAAGTCTATAGCTTTTTCTGTTAGATGAAAAGAAATTAGGACTGTAACAAATTCAGCTTTTGAGCCACGATCGCCACAAAATTCAGAAATAAAAAACCTCCCAAATTGGGAGGTGAAAAATTAAGCAGAGACGACTTGTCTACCTACACCAGAACAACAGCGATCGCTCCTCCTAAAGCAGCGAAAATGGCGGAAACCACTGCTGTAGCAAACAACCACCAAGAGGCTGAAGCTGCGGCTTTCCGGGTTTCTTCGGCTTGCCGTTGGGCTTGATGCTTGACTTCTTCTAGGCGGCGTTGCGCTTCGTGTTGTAGGCGTTCGGCGCGTTGTAATACGGTGTTACGCGCCCGTTCGATTTGGTCAATCACCCGGTTGGCATCTTCCTCAGAGATGTCCTCGCGGGAACTGACAATGGCTACTAAGGTTTCGCGGTTGAATGATGACAGGCGATCGCGCAAAGCATCAAATCCAGCCTGTGGATCGTCAAACAAGGTGCGAACATCGTGTTTAATGCCATCGTAGTTGAGTTCAGGACGTTCCAACGAGTTGAGATAGTGGCGGATGCGGGCGAAAACGCCGTCAATCACATCTTGAATCCGTCGTTGGATACCCCGCACCTGTTCCACAAATTGATCCCTAACGGAAACGATATTATCGGCAATTCTGGCTGCTTCCTCATCGCTCATATCTTCCCGAATCTTCAGCAGGGCAATAATTGTAGAACGGTCAAAATGGGCTAGGCGATCGCTAAAGCTTTCTACCCCGACTCGTGGATCATGCAGCAATAATTGCAAGTCACGTTTAATTGCTTCAGGATTCAATTCTTCCTTACCAGTTTGCCGCAAATATTCTTCCAAATAAGCTTGGAAGTTTTGTACCTGTTGCTGAGTACGGGTAGCTAGGCGACGCGGCGCACGGACAATGTTACGAATAGAACCTTGTACTGAGTCGATCACTTCATTGACTTGCTGTTCACTCAAGTCTTGGCGTTGACTGAGTAATTTCACTAAAGTATCTCGGTCAATGTGCGACAAGCGACGGCGCAGTGCAACTGCACCTTCTTTGGGGTTTTCAAACAGTCTATTTAAATCCCGTTGAATTCCTTCAGGGTTGAGTTCTTCTTTGCCAGTCTTCCGTAGGTAATCTGCAATGGTTGTAGTTACAGAGTCGTATTGTTCTTTGGCTTTGTCAGCTACCATTTGCGGTGAGTGGCGGACACTATGCCAAGTATCTTCTACGGTATGAAGAATTTCGTTTATTTGGTCTTCACTCAAATCTTGACGTTGATTGAGTAACTGCACCAAAGTATCACGGTCAAAGCGAGACAATCGTGCTTGAATTGCAGAGATTCCTGCTTGGGGATCTGCCACTAGGGTTTTCAGATCGCCACGGATGGCATCAGGGTTTAATTCTTCTTTGCCAGTATTCCGCAGATATGACTCGACATTCAACCACAGAGTTTCTGCTTGATATTTTGCTTGGTCTGCCAAGTTCTTGGATTCCAACAAAACGCGATCGCGCTGTCTTTCCAAATCATCGATAATTCTGTCCGGTTCACCTGGCTGCATATCATTGCGTTCTAGCAATATCTGCTGCATTTGGTAGCGGTCAACTATCGCCAGTCGCCGGGACAGGGTTTCATAATCTGCATCTGAGTCTTCCAGTATGGATTTGAAATCTTTCTCAATCCCTTCTGGAGTCAAATCTGCTTTACTTGTCACCAGCAGATAACTTTCAATTCGCCGTTGCAAATCTTGGGTGATTTCTCTTTCTTCTTCGGCTGTAACTATCACTAGCACTGACTGACGCACCGCTTCTAATTGGTCGGCGATGTGCTGGATTTGTGCTTGGGTGAGTAGTCCCCGTTGTTGTAAAATCTTGACAAAATCATTGCGGGAAAGTCGTTCTAGTTCCCGGCGCACTGTACCAGGGTCGGCGGCTGGATCATGGATGACATCGCGGAATTCTTGAGCAATTCTTTGCTCACTTAGTTGCCAAGCATAGGTGTTAGACAGATAATTTTCCACATCAGCCCGAATGGGGCTATATGGTTGTGATGGCGTGGGTAAACCTAATTTATCTGCTTGTTCTGTGGCTTTATCTTTAGCTGTAGTTAAGGTGTGCCAAATTTTTTCCACATCTAAATCAGACAAATCTGCTCTCCCCAAAGCAATCCCAGTCAGTGCGGATATCCCTTGCTGGATTGTGCTTTGAATTGGCCCGGCTGTGTCTTTTTGTCCTGTTTCCTTGGCGGAACGGCTTTCAGTGATTAACCTGTCTAATTTGGCGCTGAGTTCATCAGTCTTAGTTTGTCCCGGCGGCAATGATTTGAGATAATCAACCAACTCACCCAAACGGTCTGGAGTGGGTTGTTGCTGAGATACCACTTGCTGCCAAACATTGTACAGGGTGTCAGCTATCCGCTTGACCTCTCGTTTGGAAAGGTCAGTCCGACTACTAACTAATTCAATGAACTTTTGGCGGTCGATATTTCTTAAGTCAGGGCTACCGGCGATCGCTTGTAATTGGGGGTCACGAAGTAACCTTTCAAACTCACTGCGAATATTAGATATATCTAACTCTGGCGGGCGCAGTTTTTCAATATAATCTTCTATGTTTTCGCGGATACTGATCGGATCCATTGCACTGCCAAATTCCCGGCGCACGGCGGAGGCGGCGGCTTCTGCTGTGGCTACTACTTGCTGATTCACAGCTTTTGCACCCAAAGCGGCGGTGGCTGTCCCCATAATCGCCTGAAAGCCAGAGGTAGCTGTATTGACTACTGAACCGATGAGGGAACCAACTGTAGTGGAACTCACCCAAACCAGCAACAAAAAGTATGCGCCCCAAATCACTAGACCGAGAATTGCACCTAGTCCTGGATCAAAAATTACCAGGCTGAGTCTCACGGCGAGGAAAGAAGCAACTAATAAGGCGATCGTTACAGTGATTAATGTCCACAGACCCACAGCTGTGCCGATTTTGCGAATCGTGCCACCAAGACTTCCCGTTTCGCCTGTATCTGAACTTGAGTCAGATGAATGCCCCAGGTAGGAAATACCTGCGGCTACAGAGAGGTTGGTTAATACTAACTGGAAGGCAAAAGCTAAAATCACACCAGAAAGCATAGCTACAAATAAGCGTGGCCCGGAAGTCAGAACCGATGCCTGTGCTGGTGTAATCCCCGTTCTATCCACTGGAATCTGTGCCGCCCACAATAGGGGCTTGAACAGTTCCAATGTTATTTCTGTACTTTGAAACATTGTATTTCCTTGTTCTAAGCAATTTAAATTTGGATGGATTTAGAATTTTGTCAGTTACAACTGTAATTTCTGTATCTATCGCAATACCCAAATCTTCTTGCTTACAGAATCCAAGAATTTACTACATCAAAACATCCCCCCAAAGTTTGAAACCTATATCCTGCGGTAGATAGAACTTTAGCTTTTTGAGGATAGTAATTCTCCTCTCATTTCATCTCAATATTACCGGAGAATCCTTATTAAGTAAGCTTATACGAGGTTTATTTTAAATTACTGATTTCAACTTCATTTATTTATTTAAATAAGCTGTTTATCAATAAAATTCTCTATTAAATTTACATTTATTTACAAATAGTATTTTTATCACCTCCTGAAGGTGTATTTGACAGTATCAAAATATCAGCAGTAATCGTCCCCTAGAAGTGGCTATACTTTGTACCCACCGACAGAAAGCAACTTACTGATGAATAGCTAAAGTAAAGTTAAGTAACGCAATTATTCAGGATAAAAAAATGGAAACTCGCCCTTCTACCGATTTACCAACAGTTGCACCAGAATACAATGGCGTAGACCGTAACGCTTTTCTGTTTGGTTGGAATCCCCAAGCTGAGATTTGGAACGGACGTTTAGCAATGATTGGTTTTCTAGCTTACTTACTTTGGGATTTAGCAGGTTACAGCGTACTGCGTGATGTATTACACCTCATCGGTTACTAGAAAATTCAATAGTTGAATGTTAGGGACTTCCAGATAAAAAAATATCCAAGTAGGTTGGGTGCGTCAGTGGAAGAAAACCTAGCTGTACCAGGAAATTATTCATACTGACGCACCCTACTAACCGTCAATTTGGAATAATTTATTTTTTGGTGTTCCCTTAGCTCTATTTAGGAGGAAAAACTATGCAAACTCGTGAAAATCGTCCATCAACTGATTTACCACCAGTCGCACCCGCATACAACGGCGTAGACCGCAATGCTTTTTTGTTTGGCTGGACACCCCAAGCTGAAATCTGGAATGGTCGCTTGGCAATGATTGGTTTTCTCGCTTATTTACTGTGGGATTTAGCAGGCTATAGCGTCCTACGTGATATATTGCACCTCATTGGATACTAAACTTGAGTTTCTTTTTCGTGAGGGATGACTATCCTCTTGAAGAAATTCATAATTAAAAGCTACAGATACCCGACTTCTCAAACAAAGTCGGGTATCTGATTGTTAATGAATGATTTAGTTTATATTAAGGAATTTAGCCCTTTATAAATTGAAAAATAACTCGTAATCTAAATCAAAAATCGAAGAAACACATACAAAGCTGAAACCACCAATTGCAGTACGGTTACTGGAATACCATAGCGTAAGAAAGTTTTAAAAGAAATGCGCCGTCCGTGCTGTTCAGAAATTCCCGCCGCTACGATATTAGAAGATGCGCCTACGAGTGTACCATTACCACCTAAAGTTGCACCAAACATCATGGCATAAAACAATGGTAAAACTTCTGGAGGAAATTGCCCTTGAAAGTCTCGCGCCAAAACTTCTGCGGGTGCTAACCCGACTGTCACTAGATATTGTTTGAGCAAGGGAAGCATTCCCACTACTAAGGGAATATTGGGTACTAAACTGGACAATATTCCTACGAAAAACAATAAAAACAGAGAACCTAAGATAATATTTTTCCCTAAAATAGCTGATAATATTCCTGATAAACCACCAATTACACCTGTTTTTTCTAAACCTCCAATCAAGACAAATATACTCATAAAAAATATCAATGTACTCCAGTCTACATCGCGCAAGATATTGTTGACTGTATCAATCTTGCTCTGGTGAGACAGTAGTAAAGCCAAAGCTGCACCTAACAAAGCCACCGCAGCCGGAGAAATAGGTATTGGTAGGGAGTCTCCGATGACAAAAAACAGCAGTACCAACCCAACAATTACTGCACCAACAGTTAAAACTCGTGGATGATTAATTTGTGGATGTGGCAATTCTTCCAGACTTTCTAATTTAGTATGCCAAATTTTGCGGAATAAAAATGGCAGAGTTGCAATTATAGTAGCAACAGCAATGACACCACCTAAACTCAATTTTCCTAAATAATCTATAAAGCTGATATTAACAGCATCACCAACAATAAATGTTGCAGGATCACCAACTAATGTTAATAAACCTGCACTATTGGCAGTTAACACCATCAATATCAGTAAAGGTACAAAATTTATCCCTATTTCCTGCGCCATTGGTGGAATTAAAGGCGCTAACAACATTACTGTTGTCGCATTTGGTAAAACTGCACAAATAGGAGTAACAATACCAACAATACTGAGTAATAGACGTTTACCATCGCCTCTAGCTAATATCACTATTTGAGTTGCTAAGTAATCAAATATTTTGGTAGGCTCAAATGCTCTGACTAACACCATCACTCCAAAGAATAAACCCAGTGTACTGTAACTATTACCAATGTAAGCAACAGCTTCTTCTAAGGTCATAACGTTGCTAAATACCAGTAACAATGCTCCTAATAAAGCAGCAATAGTTAAATGCACCCATTCCGTCATAATTAAGAAGATGACGCTGATAAATACAATGACACTGAGGATCGATTGCCAGTTTTCCACGTCGTACTCCTTGCAGTTTATGTTGTTGCATAATAGCGAAAAAAGCCACCAAAGTGTAGGTGACTTTTTTATCTATTTTCATTTAGAAAAATAATTTTAGAAATTATTTTCTCAATTATTCATCTATACATTCAGGAATCCCCAAGACAGCACAGGGAAAATTAGCACCCAATGTTTCAATTAGAGGATGATAAAAAGATTGACAACCCACAAATAAAACATCAGCCGATGCAAATTCTGCAACTTTTCTCAATTCTGTACTCACACAACCAAAACGTAAATGAGATTTAAAAGAACCTTGCCATTCTTCAGACAAACTTCTTGCTTGCCAGAGAACTCTATCTGCTTCTTGTAGTGGTTTTACTGTGTCTGTTTGCAGATAAGATTTTATTCCTGTCAGTTTGGGCTGAGTGATTACAGATGTGGCAGATTTAGTTTCTGCACTTACCGAAAATTCTCTTGTCGGTAAATGTTTAGCAAAGTTCAAAATATTATAATAATCCGTTGTAGGATGTTCTTCTATTACATAGACAGCTTGCACCGTGACTTCTTGATTAGTTGCTAACCTTGTTTGATGGGCAATCCAAAAGGCAATATCCAGTGCAGTATGGCTGTTAGGAGAAGCATCATAACCAACAATTAAATTGATTGATTGTCTTGTTTGACCTTGTTTAGGTTCTGGTAATAATACCATTTGGTCAATTAGATCATCACGACCCATAGCACTTTGCAGGCGTGCTAACATTGGCTTAATTTTCACAGTTTTAACTTCTCCCAAACTTAACGAACAAATAAATGAGAAGCAGGGTAAAAACGGAAATTAATATCCGTAAGGAAGCCCCAATAACAACTGGTATAAAAGCCCAAGTTTTGGGGGTTCCTTCCATTGCCGACGGAGTTAGCTGACGGGCTAAGACTGGAAGGTGTCTCTCCTAAGATGCGCCCCATAACATGGTTCCTCCGTTCCAAATTCTGTCCAACTTAATTTGAATTAGGCTACCCACTAAAGAGATAATAAACTAATTTACTCTTCTTGAGTAAAATATTTGTCAAGAAAATTTAAGGCGTGGTTACGGAGTTCAAAATATTCTTTTGAGTTTCGCATAGCAGACCTATCTCTGGGATGAGGAAACGGTACTTCTAATATTTCTCTTATATTTGCTGCTGGCCCATTGGTCATTAAGACGATGCGATCGCTCATATAAATTGCCTCATCAACATCGTGAGTAATCATCATTACTGCTTGCCGATGATTTTCCCATATATCTAATACTTGTCTTTGCAATTTACCTCTTGTTAAGGCATCTAATGCACCAAAAGGTTCATCCATGAGTAACATTTTTGGACGAATTGCTAAGGCTCTGGCAATGCCTACTCTTTGTTTCATACCTCCAGAAATTTCATCAGGATATTTATCTGCTGCCGGGGTTAAGTTTACCATTGCTAAATGTTGGTTCACAATGCTAATTCTTTCAGCATTTTTAGCATTTTTTAACACTTCATCTACTGCAAGACGGATATTTTCTCTCACTGTTAACCAAGGTAGGAGAGAATAATTCTGAAATACCATCATTCTCTCAGCACCAGGTTTGTGAATTTCTTTACCATCAAGTCTGACTGAACCAGAGGAGGCTTTTTCTAACCCGGCGACAATTTTTAACAATGTTGATTTTCCACAACCAGAATGTCCAATTACGGAAATAAATTCGTTTTCACCAATAGTTAAGTTAACGCCATCTAAAACGACGAAGTTACCTTTATCCGGTGTAGGATAAGCCTTGACTAAATTTTTAATTTCTAAAAAATTAGTGCTAGACATAGCTTTACCATGAGTATCAACTACAGATGGTGTATATTTCATATCAAATGCTCCTAAAAAGTGGTCACGATATATGTGTAAAATCCCAATCTCCAGTACCCAATTCAAGACATGAAAAAACGAGTAGGTGCATTCGCCCTAATGGCAAAACTATTTAAATAACCAACTGGATCGCTGGGGTCAAAACCTTTCTTGTCTATAAAGACATCTGGTGATTCCACTTTGTAATCATCTTTCGGAGACTCTATGCCCATTTCGGCGGCTATCTCTCGATATAAATCTGTTCTCCAGGCTCGTGCTGCTAGTTGTTCAGCATTTTGGGGAAATTCTGGAATTTGTCCCCAACGGGCTGCTTGAGTCATTAACCAAAGACTCCGCGATCGCCACAGGAATGTAGAGTGTTCGGCTGGTTGTTTGGACAGGTTGTCAGGAATGTCATAGAAAATTGTGGTGTCTGCGGCTTGGATGGTGCGGTCTTTGCCATCAAATCCACCGTAGTTGTAAGCACCCATAATTCCCGGCCCTGTTAACTTAGTGATTGGCGCATCTTTATTTCTCGGTCTTGCACCTGTAAAGGAACGGTCGGTAATTAGTTCGGCTACTTCTTGGCGATTTTCTGGCTGGCTGCAATATTGGCAGGCTTCTATCATGGCTTTTACCAAGGAACGATAGGTTTGGGGATAATTGTTAATGAAGGATTCCATGACACCCAATAATCTATCTGGATGTCCTAACCAGACTTCTTTACCTTGGGCGAAGGTAAAACCAATGCCTTCATTACCTGTAATGGCTCTGGTGTTCCAGGGTTCTGCTACCATGTATGCTTGCATTGCCCCTATCCGCACGTTTGTCACCATTTGGGGTGGTGGGACAATAATGATGCGAAATTCTTTGAGGGGATCGACTCCGGCCGCAGCTGATACATAACGGACGAAGTATTCGTATATTGCTGAACTGAGAACTACTGCCCAAACTTTGTTTTCTGATGACTGCTTGGCAAAGTAGCCACGAAAATCTTTTCCAAAGGCTTCTAATGCGCCATCGCCATATTGTTGTTGGTATTCAAACCAAGGACGCAAGCCAAAATCCCACATGGCTTTGTTCATGGTCATGGCATTCCCGTGACGATGTATGGTCATGGCTGCACATAAGGGGGCTTGGCGAGCGCCTTCTGCACCTATGCGGGCGTTGGTGACTGCACCAGATACTACAGGGGAAGCGTCGAGACGACCAAAAATTAAGCCGTCGCGGGAGGTTGCCCAACTGGCTTCGCGGTTGAGTTTGACGTTTAAGCCATACTTGCGAAAGAAGCCTTTTTTCCAGGCGATCGCAAATGGCGCACAATCATTTACAGGCACGTATCCGACAATTAAATCTGGTTTTTCTAAGTCTTGGGGTTTGACTACCGGTTGTATTGCTAAGGCTTCTTGTGTCAAGCCTGTGGCGGATCTATCCCCCGATATGGCACAGGAGGAAAGGGTAATTCCGGCTGTGGTTGCTCCTATGCTTTTGATAAAGTCTCTTCTCGTCCAGTTATAGTTACTCATCTTGTGCCTTTGATGGTTTATTTGTTCGCACACAGGCGCAGAGGCGCACAGAAAGATGCGTCTTGCTTGAGGTGAGTTAGATTTGTTTAAGGGACTTCCAGAAAATAAATTATCCAATTTACGCAGATAATATTTTGTTGTCTTCTCCCTGCTCCCCTACCTACCCAGTGATAGGATATTTTTTTTAGTTGGAAGTCCCTAATTCGCGGCTGTCGGACGATGGGTGACAAATTCTTGCAGTTTGCTAACGGCAAAATCTAGGATGAGTCCAGTTAAGCCAATGACGAAGACGGCGAGGAAGACTGAACTGAGGTTTAAACGACTCCATTCATCCCAAACAAAAAAGCCGATCCCCATACCCCCTGTAAGCATCTCTACTGCAACGATGACTAGCCAGGCAATACCTAAACTAATTCGCAAACCTGTAAAAACATAAGGTAAGCTAGCTGGCCAGATAATTTTGGTAATTCGCCGCCAACGGGGCATTTCTAATACTCGCGCTACATCTAGATAATCTTTGGGGACGCTGGCTACTCCTAAGGCGGTATTGATGATAGTCGGCCAGAGGGAGGTGATGAAAATTACGAAAATTGCTGAAGGGTCTGCCAAGTTGAAGATGGCTAAGGCAATTGGTAGCCAAGCCAAGGGTGATACGGGTTTGAATATCTGAATGATGGGATTGAGTGCTAACATTGCTGGTCTAGACATCCCAATCAAAAATCCTAAAGGAATTGCAACTAGCGCACCTAGCCCAAAACCAATCAATACTCGTCGCAGACTAGCTATCAATAACCAACCAATTCCTAAGTTACCAGGGCCTCTTTCATAAAAGGGGTTCAAGATGTAGTCTAAGTTAGCTACCAACGCCTCTGGTGGGGTGGGCATTAATTCATGGTTGACAAGGGCTACAATCCACCACAGCAATATAATTCCTAAGAATCCTAAAGCGGGGAGTATGACTACATCTCTGACAAGAATCGGTTTGGCTTTTTTCCACGCAGCTTGACTGGCAACAGCTGCGATGGCTGCTATATTTAACTGAAATATCATTTGTCACCTCAACAGAATTCAGTGCAGGTACGAAAACACGAGCAGTACCAGCCTCGGACACTGATGAGAACTAAACATTGATAAAATGCTGTCTCTTCAGTCTCCTCTCAATGCCTACGAAGTTAGCTGACGGGCTAGGGCTGAGAGATGCCCCTCTCGTGAGAGTGTTGAGTAATGAGTGCTGAGTTTAATATTTTTAGATTGAGTAATTCCTAACTCTTGACTCTTTAGCTGACACTCTCTGTGAGATACGCCCCACAAAGTGGTTCCTCCGTTCCAACGTTAAATAGTGTGATGTGTTGGATTAGGCTGACTTACTCTAATAGATAATAGTGCTAACAAACTTAACACCTTCATTCAAAAAAAGCAATCTCCAGTTGATAAATGTTGTTGATTTTGTTACAAAACAATAAATCTGACTTTTCACGGGATCTGGAAAACCCCTCTCCAACCCTCTGCCCTACAAGGAGAGAGGCTTTAATTTTTCCCCCTTCCCTGTCTCCGACACGCTGCGCGAACGCAGGGAAGGGGGTTAGGGGGTTAGGTTTTACGTTAGCTTTTCCACATAACTTGAAAAGTCAAAACAATAAATAAGCGTGATTAACCCACATCCTACCCAAGCACGAAGACGGTTACTTAGTTCATTAATTTGATTTTGAGCGATCGCTAATCATCAATCCAGCCAGAGAATTAATCACGAACTTTACTTTGCCTTTGATAATCTATATCATTTGGTAGGTGATTTTTTTCATGAATAGCGATAGAGTACACCACGCTCGTTACACTAATTTCATATAGAATTAATTTCTCTATCCCGTAGCTGAATTTAAAAGAATGGAATTTAGTCAAGTACTGGCTGACAATAGTAACACCATTATCGCTAAATGGGTTGTAGCAGTTCGTGAGGATAGGCAGATTGAAAGTGCCGATGATTTATCTTACACAGGTATTAAAAATCATATCCCCGACGTTTTTCAGGCAATGGTGACAGTACTTTCAAAGTCTGAGGATAGTGATATTAGGTCAATTATCACTGCTAGTTGGCAGCACGGTTTACTACGAGCTGAACAGGGTTTTGACCCGTCAGAAATTGCCCGTGAATATAGGCTTTTAAGAAAGGTAATATTTGATACCGTAGAAACAGATTTATTACGGCGAACACCCGCCGAGATTGTTCGTTATATGCGTTTGATTGACGCGGTGATTGATGAAGCGATCGCTAGATGTTTTCATAGTTATGTAGGGGAACGCTTACGCGAATTAGAACATTTGCAATCTTCTCTGACGCTTCATAATGAAGAACTAACGCGCTTAATAAATGCCAATGAAGATAAACTATCACAACTAGCACACGAACTGAAACATCCTTTAACAGCGATTATTGGCTACTCAGATTTATTTTTACGACAACAAAAGCGCGAGATTGGAGAAAAAAATAACACGCTCAACATAGAACATATTGAACGTGTATTGCGTAATGGCAGACATTTATTGCGTTTAATTAATAATGTATTAGAACTGTCGCGGTATGAAGCCGGAAAAATTCAACTGCAACCAGCACCGATTAATTTACGAGAATTAGTTAACAATGTCTGTGAAATGTTGGAACCTCTGGCTGCTGAGAAAAATTTACCCATCCTAGTTGATTGGGTACGCGCTCCGCAAGAAATAATCACAGATGGCTTTCAAGTACAACAGATTGTGACAAATCTTGTGAGTAATGCAATTCGCTACACAGAGTCAGGCACTATTAATATAGTGTGTGAAGTATTGGATGATCAAAAATGGGCGATCGCAGTTTCCGATACAGGAATTGGTATAGCCGAAAAAGACCAAGCTAAAATATTTGAACCTTATTTTCGTGTCAGTTCTAAAGACCGTCCCTACCTTCCTGATAGTACTGGGTTAGGTTTAGCAATAGTTGCGCGGTTAGTCAAACTATTGCAAGGCGAAATTAACTTAGTTTCTCAACAAGGAGTAGGTTCCACATTCACCGTGATTTTACCCTTAAAAGTAAAGATTTGAGAAACTGCAAAACTTAGGCGATCGCCATACAAGATTAAATCTCAAATTGATATTTTTTATTAGGCTATTTGATTTATACTTTTAATTCTGTCTAATTATGGAGAAGTGTTAGAGTTGTATGTCAAGCCTGAGTTCTGACATGGTACGTATTTATTTGCAAGAGATTGGTCAGTTCCCTTTATTGACATCAGACCAAGAAATAACTTATGGCAGGCAAGTACAAGAAATGATTGCCATTGAGGAGCATAAACAGGAGCTTAGTCAACAATTACATCGGGAACCAAGACTAGCAGAATTAGCAAATTTTGTGAATAAGAGTGAAACTGAAGTAAGTCAAATACTTCAGCGTGGACAAAGAGCCAAGCAAAAAATGGTAACAGCAAACCTACGATTGGTGGTTTCGGTTGCCAAAAAATATCAGCATCGCAATCTGGAGTTTCTGGATTTGATTCAAGAGGGGGCAATCGGTTTACAAAGGGGGGTAGAAAAGTTTGACCCTAACCGGGGCTATAAGTTATCAACCTACGCATACTGGTGGATTAGTCAGGCTATCACCAGAGCGATCGCTGAGAAATCCCGCACGGTGAGGCTACCGATTCATGTTAACGAGAAACTGAATCAAATTAAAAAAGCACAGCGAGAGTTGTTTCAAACACTAGGTCGTCGTGCCAATGTTACAGAAATTGCTCAGAAACTGGACTTAGAGCCAAGCCAAATTCGAGAATATCTGAGTGTTGCTAGTGGAACAATCTCTCTAGATTTAAAAGTAGGAGATAACCAAGATACAGAACTGAGTGAACTTCTAGCGGATGAGGGTATATCACCAAATGAACAGATCACCCAAGAAATGTTACGCCAAGACTTAAGTGATTTGTTAGCGTTACTCAAACCCGTGCAGCGCGAAGTATTAATTTTGCGGTTTGGACTGTTGGATAATCAAGAACGAAGTTTGGCTCAGATTGGAGAGAAGCTAAATGTCAGTCGAGAGCGAGTGCGTCAAATCCAACAACAGGCAATGACTGCTCTGCGTCGTCAACAACCCTCTATTGGGCAGTATCTCACTTCTTGAGGAATACTCAAAGCTCACCCCTACTGGGGTGATGATTTTGGTTGTGATCACTCTCCTGCTCACGGCTTATGGTATGAATTATGATCTATTATTTTTCTGAGAAGGAGTCATTATTTTGACTTAAATAGTAATATTTAGTTATGAAAAATTCTAGATTTATAATAGTTACAAACATCAAATGACGATTGAATATATTCGCCTTAAAAACATCAAAGTACAACAAAATAGTATATTACAAGAAATTTTTCATTTAGCCTCGCATCCTAATTATGATTTAACTCAAATAAAAGCACTACATCAAACTTTGATTACAAAAACAGCAGTAATTGAAAAAATATGTGCTAAACAGCAAGCAAATCCAGTAAACCTGACTCATCAATCTCGTAAAATATATTCATGGATAAAATTTTTGACAGATGAATATTATCTACACCTCCACCTGAAAAATACTTGCTATTTGTTGGAAACGGCTAAACATATTCTAAGTATGCGTGGTCAACAACCACTGCAATTAATGATTGCAATAACTAACTTATCTGGACTATATCATGGTAAAATATCTGCTAGCGCAGCTCATATCATGATTAGTGAGGGCTTTATAAATGCACCACATGAAGTATTGCAAGCATTAGTAGAATCTGCTCTTTTTGGTAAGAATCAAAATAATACAAGAATCATTAGAACCTTTGCCAGTACAGAAGAATACAGCAATATTTTATTAGAGCTTGATTTAATTGCTGAGGTAGTGGCAGAAAAGCCACAAGGTAAGTTTTATGATCTCGATAATACCAATTTAATATGAAGCTGCATAGAAAAGAGCTTCTAAAATAAAGTTATAAGAGGAGATAGACATTACCTGCTCAAATGTTAATTGCTCGAATAGTTGTTGT
>NZ_JACJRF010000054.1 GCF_014697105.1 Anabaena subtropica FACHB-260
ATTGCTGCCAAAATCGCCTCTCACACACTACGCAAATTGCTTCGCCGCCTTTTTGGTATTGATGTTCTCACCTTCCAGTCTCATTCTCTTTAATTCACATTAGACGTATAATTCGTAATTCGTAAACTTGTAATAATTTAAAGGTAGGGTATGTTAAGCCATAGGTGGTTGAGCCGCAGAGATTTGTTGTTTGACCCAAGCGCGAAAAGCACTCTTTGCTGCAAGTTGACCTATTTTTTTGCTTTCTTGTATGAATAGGGGAATCTCTTGTATCAAAACTGGCATAAAAGTAGGACTAAACTCAACTTCTACGTACTCATTACCTGAAAGACTATAAATTTTTAAGAAAGTCCCGTTGTATCTCCAAAACTCAGGGATACCCATTGAGGCATAAAGAGATAACTTGTCTATTTTAGGTCGAGAATAATCTACCTCTAGTACTAGGTCTGGTGGTGGGTCTTGAGCTAAATTAATAGTTTCTCTATCCCTAACTAAAAATTCATTTTGAATGTAATAACTACTATCTGGCTCTCCGCCTTTTTCTAAATCGTCTCTTGTTAAGGTAAGGGAGCCTATACTTTTGACTTCTAAGCCAAATTCTTCACACAGCACGAGAATAAAGCCTTCAATCAGGCGATTGGAGTTCTCATGCGGCATTAGTGGAGTCATGATTTCTACTACTCCCTTGTCATAGGCAAGTCGGGAGTTTCGTTCATTTCCCATATCTGCCAGCATTGCTTTGAACGTCTGCCAACTAATGTTTTTCAGCAAAGTTCTTGTTTCTGCGAGTTGTGTTGTTGTCAACATAGCAATTAACCTTTGGGGAAGATACAAATCTCACACCAAAGAGCAGTTCACCTTTAGGCATTTTTGCAGAGTGGCGCAGAGAGGATGAGAGGTTTGAAATTTTAGTACATCAATTTTATATAGCTTGGAGAGTTACTGCTAATTTATCAGCAATTCCTGCTATCCAATTTTCATCTTGTTTAGTGTAACTTCTAGGGGCATTTGCTCCTAAAATTAACACTCCTTGATTGCCAATTGGTTGACAAATTACACCTTGAGTATTATCTGGTAAATAATCAAATTCAATCCGTCCTGGGTAGACATTTGAAGCTACTAAATAAACAGGCTGTTGTTTTTCCAAAACTCGTTTAACAATTGCTCCTGGTATGACTTCTCCCTTGGGGGACAGAATACCGCGACGTAACAAAACTTTGCCTTGATAGTAAACCACTAGCGATCGCGTTACTGTATTAGTCAATAACAAATGGGATGCCCAGGCTAGTTCTGTTTTCACGGCTTCTGGTAAATCTGCTGCTAAGACAAAACCCTCTTCACCAATGAGTTCTACAGAATCAGGCGATCGCGGCTGCACCTGCTGCCAAATTAAACCCGTTAAAATGAGAACAGCGCTCAAAATTACTCCCAGCACATCACCACGCGCTTGAGAGTTGGTCAGTTCCGATGTCAATAAACGGTTAACCAGCAAAAGTATAGCGCCTAACCCACCTACTACTAAGGGCAAGCGCCGTAAAACTCGATTGGGATCAGATTTGGTCATTAGTCATTAATCATTAGTCAACAGTGATTATCTCCCTACTCCCTATTCCTCTCCTGGTTCAATTATGCGTTGAAACAAATAGCCAGTACCTCTTGCTGTGAGGATTAGTTCTGGGTTACTGGGGTCATCTTCTAATTTTGCCCGTAAGCGGGATATATGCACATCTACCACGCGAGTATCTACATGGCGTTCTGGAGTATAACCCCAGACTTCTTGTAAAATTTCTGAACGGGAAAAAGCTTCTCCAGAGCGACTGACTAACAACTCTAGTAAACTAAATTCCATACCTGTCAAGCGGATACGCTCATCACCTTTGTAGACTTGGCGCTTGTTGGT
The DNA here is from genome assembly GCF_014697105.1 of Anabaena subtropica FACHB-260. Lineage (GTDB taxonomy): Bacteria > Cyanobacteriota > Cyanobacteriia > Cyanobacteriales > Nostocaceae > Trichormus > Trichormus subtropicus. The sequence goes on from NZ_JACJRF010000054.1 coordinate 1,901, forward strand.
ATCAATTTTGATGTTACCAACGTGAATCACCCCAGAACTGGGGATACCAGAAGCACCGGTTTTATCTACCCGTCGCAAGACTGAGCGAATCCGCGCTTCTAGTTCTTTGGGCGAGAATGGTTTAACTACGTAGTCATCAGCACCCAACTCCAAACCCGTGATGCGATCGGCAACGTCCCCCAAGGCTGTTAGCATAATAATGGGAACGTCTGATTCTTTACGTAATTCTTGGCAAACACCGTAACCATCTAGCTTTGGCATCATCACATCCAAAACCACTAAATCGGGTTCAGCTTTGCGAAATGTTTCCAAAGCTTCTTCGCCATCCCCTGCTGTCACTACATCGTAGCCAATCATCGAAAGGCGCGTTTCTAAAATCCGGCGAATGCTAGCTTCGTCGTCTACTACCAGGATTTTTTCTTTATGACTTTCCAAGTTGCTCAACGCTCCTTAACTAAAATTTCTCATGATTAATTTTTAATACCATAATATTAAGATATCATTCCCACAAATGATTTGGAAAATGCTCTAACTCTTGCTATCAATTGAATTTTCAATTTGAGCAACACTTAAGGAAAAATTAAAATATTTAATATTAATTAAGATTTAAGAATGGCAAAGCCTAAAACCTTTTATATTTGTAACGAATGTGGGGCAGAATCTCCCCAATGGTTTGGTAAGTGTCCAGCTTGCGGTACTTACAATTCTTTAGAAGAACAGATTACTATTCAGTCCTCCGTAGATGTTCCTAAGGGAGGAGTCAGTGGTTGGCACGCATCTCAGAATAATGGCAAAGCAGCAAAGCCGGCAAAACCACGAGCTTCTTTAACATTTGACCAAATTACCGATCGCCAAATCGCCCGTTGGGAGTCTGGCTATGGAGAACTGGATCGGGTGCTTGGTGGTGGTGTGGTTCCAGGTTCTATGGTTTTGATTGGTGGCGATCCCGGTATTGGTAAATCTACTCTATTGCTACAAGTCTCCAATCAATTGGCGCAGAGATATCGAATTCTCTATGTAACTGGCGAAGAATCAGGACAACAGGTAAAGTTAAGAGCTTCTCGCTTAGGTGTAGCAAAAACTCTAAGTGTTGTGGGAGAAGAGCAGGGAGAAGAGCAGGGAGAAGAGTTAGAACCAACACATCAAGTATCAATAGCTGAAGGTGCAGGCGCAGACTTATATGTTTTGCCAGAAACAGATTTAGAAGAGATATTACGAGAAGTTGATTCACTCAAGCCTAATGTAGCTGTAATTGACAGTATTCAAACCGTGTTTTTCCCAGCACTTACCTCTGCACCTGGTTCAGTTGCACAGGTGAGAGAATGTACAGCCGCCTTGATGAAAGTGGCAAAACATGAAGATATAACCATGTTAATTGTGGGTCACGTCACCAAAGAAGGCGCGATCGCCGGGCCGAAAGTTTTAGAACACTTAGTAGATACAGTACTCTATTTTGAAGGCGATCGCTTTGCCTCCCATAGATTATTACGCACAGTTAAAAACCGCTTTGGTGCAACCCACGAAATCGGTATCTTTGAAATGGTAGCAAATGGACTCCGGGAAGTACCTAACCCCAGTGAGTTATTTTTAGGCAACCGTGATGATCCCGCACCAGGTACAGCAATTGTTGTTGCTTGCGAAGGTACACGTCCTATTGTTGTGGAATTACAAGCCTTAGTCAGTCCCACCAGCTACCCTTCTCCCCGGCGTGCTGGCACGGGTATAGATTATAACCGCTTAGTCCAGATTCTCGCCGTCTTAGAAAAGCGTGTAGGGATTCCCATGTCCAAATTAGATTCCTACGTCGCCTCGGCCGGAGGATTGAACGTAGAAGAACCAGCCGTAGATTTAGGTATCGCCATTGCCATAGTTGCCAGTTTCCGCGATCGCATTGTTGATCCCGGTACAGTCTTGATTGGCGAAGTCGGCTTGGGTGGACAAGTGAGATCGGTTTCCCAGATGGAACTCCGGTTAAAAGAAGCAGCCAAACTGGGATTTAAGCGAGCGATCGTTCCCAAAGGTCAAAAATTTCCCGACTTCGACATTGAAATTTTACCAGTTGCCAAAGTCATAGATGCAATTATTGCCGCCATCCCCCATCAGGAATTGACAGACGAAGATTTAGATCCAGACGACGACGAATAGAAACAGGTTACAGACACTGGAAGAAATAGTTTTCCTCCCCCTACATCCCTAAAACCTTACACCCATGACAGCGATCGCCACCCCAAACTACCAAATCACGTGGGAAAAACTCCCCGATGATTACAAGCTACCAGACGAACCAGTAGACAACATCAACCAACCAACCTTAGCCGCAGCATTAACCGAAAGTTTACAAATAGCCGGAAAAATCCCAAAAAATACCCTAACAACAACAAATTACGGCATTTGTGCCACCCTTAACGGCAAAGTGGTTGTTAAAGCACCTGATTGGGCATATATTCCCAGTATCAGCGTTAATAGAGCAGAAGTAACACGCAGTTACACCCCCCAATGACAGGGTGAAATTCCCGTGATTGTCATGGAATTTATTTCCGATACAGAGGGTACAGAATACTCAGTCAAACCAACCCATCCACCAGGAAAATGGTTTTTTTACGAGCGCATCCTCAAAGTTCCCAACTATATTATCTTTGAACCAGATAGCGGTAGATTCGAGATGTATCGCTTAGATAACACAGAACGGTACACATTACAAGAGCCAAACAACAATCAGCTGTACTGGATATCGGAAATGAATCTTTACCTTGGCGTATGGGAAGGTATGTGTGAAAATCACACAGGAAACTGGTTGCGGTGGTGGGATGAACAAGGAAACCTACTACTTTGGGGTTTCGAGTTAGCCGAAAAAGAAAGACAACGCGCCGAACAGGAACATCAACGGGCTGAACGACTAGCAGCACAACTACGCGCCGCCGGAATTGAGCCGCAAGATTAGACATTTCGCCAACAATTTAAAAATTGCGATCGCCTCTGCTGGTGTCATAATTTCATGGCGATTGAATATATTGCTATTGTAAGCTTCATCCCTAGCACCTTAAATCTTCCTGCCGACAAGAGTAAGTTTTGCCTATGCCAGAATAGAATGCCAGTAAAACTACGGTTTGACATATGGTGTGGAATCCAGGGAAGCAGTTATTTGGCGATCGCTACAGAATCGAGAGAAAATTGGGTGAAGGTGGCATTGGGATCACTTACCTAGCGAAAAATAAACAGGGTCAACCGCGTGTAATTAAAACCTTGCGTGAAGAAATACTCAATAATCCTACTTGGATACCGCATCAAAGTAGACTCAAGCAAGATTTCAAAGAAGAAGCATTACGCCTAGCCTTATGTCGCCATCCCCACATTGTAGAAGTAGAAAATGTTTTTGATGATGCTGACTTACCCTGCATGGCGGCGACGCAGCTAGTTTGGTAATCACAGCGTCACAATAGCAAATAAGACTTGCAAACATTAAAACCAACATGAAAGCATACGAATTTCCAGCAAACGTCACCACTGAAGGCAAAGTAGAATTACCGAATACTGTTTTACAAAAGTTAGCAACTAACCAGCAGGTAAAAGTAATTATTCTCGTCAATGAACCCACAGAAGAAGAACAAGAAGAAGCAGTTTGGCATCGTCTTGCAGCCGATCAATTATTGAAAGGTTACAGCGAAGATGATGCTATCTACGACACGATTTAAGCAGTGCAAAATTATCAATCTGGCTCAGTCATTTTACTCAAACTGCTTTTGATGTTGAAATTATCGAATGGCAGCAAGCAGGCTTAATGCGTCCGTCGGTAGTGAGATTGCATAGGAAACTCAACATTTGGAGATAATAAAAGCAGCAACATCAAAGTTTAGCTGACATGACTACCTTCCCTAGATACATTCCCCAATCAGATCCGCCGCTTCCTCCGTGGGAAACTCTACCAACAATGTATGATTTACCTAGCGACAACCCAGAGGAGCCAGGCTTGCCAGACGATTTCCACTTTTTACAGCCCTTACTTTTATACTTAACCTTTCAACCCATTAACTGGAATCCTGAATTAGTTTACAGTGCGGCTGACCTGAATCTTTATTACGATCTTGATCATCCACTATGGTACAAACGCCCTGATTGGTTTGGCGTTGTGGGAGTACAAAAACTCTACAAAGGCGAAGATTTGCGTTTAAGTTATGTTACTTGGCAAGAACCAGCAAATCCTTTTGTAGTAGTAGAATTATTATCTCCAGGTACAGAAGAGGAAGATTTAGGCATTACTCAAAAACCAACAGCTAAACCTCCAAGCAAATGGGAAGTTTACGAGCGAATTTTGCGAATCCCTTACTATATTGTGTTTAGCCGCTACACCAATGAACTAAGAGCCTTTCAGTTAGTAGGCGGTCATTATGAAGCGATAAATTTAACTGAGGGACGCATACTCATACCAGAGTTGGGTTTAAGTTTGGGTGTGTGGCAAGGAGGGTTTCGAGATATCAACAGGTTGTGGCTACGTTGGTTCACCTTAGCAGGGGAATTAATTTCTGAGCCTACAGAAGAAGTTGTTGCAGCTACGGAAAGAGCAATGATTGCTGAACAGGAAGCTACTGATGCTAAACAAGAAGCTGAACAGGCAAAAGCAAAAGCAGCACAGTTAGCAGAACGTCTGCGACAACTAGGAGTGAATCCTGATGAGCTAGTGTAAATTATGCTTACCAGATAAACCTGTAGATAGAATTGCGATCGCCTAAAAATTGTCACAATAATGACTGCGATCGTGAATTTAGGACAATTAATTCTATGGGCTTTGGTATTGGTGATTTATTCTGGATTTTTCTGCTACTTTCTACCCTGCAACCCCTCTGGCAAAAACGCCAAGTAGAATATCGACGTATCCGGGCTTTACAAGAATTCCAGCAGGAACGTAAAAGCCGTGTAATTTTATTGATACATCGTCAAGAGTCTATCAGTTTATTGGGTATTCCCATCTCACGCTACATCACCATTGAAGACTCTGAACAAATACTCCGGGCAATTCGCCTCACACCCCCAGATGTACCCATCGACTTGATTCTACACACACCGGGGGGTTTAGTATTAGCTACCGAACAAATTGCTAGAGCATTAATTCGTCACACTGCCAAAGTGACTGTATTTGTACCTCACTATGCCATGAGTGGCGGCACAATGCTTGCCCTCGCCTCAGATGAAATTGTCATGGATGCCAACGCTGTCTTAGGACCCGTTGATCCCCAACTAGGTAATTTCCCCGCCGCCAGCATTCTTAAAGTAGTCAAAGATAAGCCCATTGGTGACATTGATGACCAGACTTTAATCATGGCAGACCTAGCAGGTAAGGCTATTCAGCAAGTACAGCGCTTTGTGCGAACTTTGCTCAAAGATAATATCCCCAAACAAAAAGTTCAGCCTGAAAATATCGAATCTATTATCGAAGCCTTAACTACCGGACGCGTTACCCATGATTATCCCATCACCGTTGAAGAAGCAACAGAAATGGGGCTGCCCATAACTGTCGGACTGCCCCGTTCTATTTACGAACTAATGGATTTATACCCCCAACCCCAAGGAGGAAGACCAAGCGTTCAGTATATTCCCATGCCTTACGATGACCGTCGTCCTATTTTACCTATACCAAAAGGCAGACCCTTAGAAGAACCAAATCAAAAAATTATATAAAAGTCATAAATCCCTATGACTCTGCGTCTCTGTGCCTCTGTGGTTAAATAAATTATCTTTTACCACAGAGACACGAAGCACACAGACTCAAACCTGAAGTAAAAAGCTAAGGGCGAAAGGCTGGATAAGAGATATTTTTATCACATTGTTGTGTGATTTAAGGTGATGTGGTGGGTGTCGGCGATGTGGTGGGTGTCGGTGATGTGGTGGGTGTTGGCGATGTGGTGGGTGTCGGTGATGTGGTGGGTGTTGGTGATGTTGTCGGTGTCGGCGATGTTGTCGGTGTTGGCGATGTTGTCGGTGTTGGTGATGTTGTCGGTGTTGGTGATGTTGTCGGCTTGCTGATAGCTTTCTTTGCTTCTTCGTTTAGCTTCTGACGGAGTGCTAAATTAGCAATTCCAGTTTCTTCTAGCTGATGCTTTTTCTGAAATTCTCTAATAGCTGCTTCAGTTTTGGAGTCGTAAAATTGATCACGGGGCAAAGGCGGATTTGGCTTCAATACTACATTTAAGTTTGCTTGTAATATTTGAATAATGTTAGCAGCGAAATCTTGGGTCTTTGGTCCTGCGATCCCATCAACTGGAGTAATTTTGTAACCCTTTTGAAATTCACTTATGGCTTGTTTCGTTTCCGCATCAGTGAGAGGTTCGTTAGTTACCTTTACGTTATAGCCTAAACCACGTAACACAGAACGGAATTCCTGTGGCGTATAATTACGTTGACGAGCTGCAAAAGTTGTATTTGAAATTACTAAACTAGCACTAATTAAGCAGGTCGTAGCAATGATCACACTCGATGTTCTCAATCCACACCACATAAGTAAAACTCCCTTAATTAAAACAGCAAAATGATAAAGGTGAACAAGTGCAACATTCTACGTTACTTTGCAGTTTTTGACTTAATTTTTCATAATTTTTGATGAATGGTAGTACTTTTTTAGTTAAATATAACTAACATATAAAAAAATATTTTTGTCCTCTGTCTCCAGAAATAATTTGTCTAAATTATAATTTAGACGTGTAAAAATCAGTATTGAAAATTCGTATAGTTTAAAACTAAAAATGGCTAAACCACAATCTATAAAAAAGCAGAATTTATACTTTGAAAGATTGATGGCAACTATTGCCACACTCAACCTCTGCTTAGTTTTATTTGACTTGAGTTACTTGCCGTGGCGAAATTTTTACTTACTGAGACTACCACAAATTACTCAGACTTATGACCCTATTAAAGGTATTGAACCGCACAGAGAAACACAAAACTATTTAAATCAAGTCAAAAAGTTAGAAGAACAAATCAGTCAGACTGGTTTATTGTCACCAGAAGTGAAAACTCAACTGGAAGAGCTTAGTCGTCTTAGCAGCGAGATGATTGAAGGGAATCCATTTGCAGCCGTTGGTAAAAGTGGGACGTTAGAAAGAATCAAAAATCGAATGCGCGATCGCACCAGTAATGACTCAGCCAAACATTCCTTTACAACCTTTTGGAGTCAGCCTTACTTATCTCAAAGAGGCTGGCTCCAAGAAATTAATTTTTTTAACCGGAGCATCGCCCCTTTAATTGCTACGAATTATTACCGTCAAATCGGTGAAAATGGTGAATTTATCGATAATTTCTGGTGGATAGATTTACCATTTGTCCTCTTATTTGGCATAGAATTACTAGCTCGTGTTATTTACATCAAAAGCCGCCATTCGGGGTTCAATTGGTTAAATGCCATTTTGTGGCGCTGGTATGATTTATTCCTGTTAATTCCCTTCTGGCGATGGTTGCGGATAATACCTGTAACGATCCGGTTAGACCAAGCCCATATCTTGAATTTACAACCAATTAATAAACAAATCCATCAACTAGTTTTAGCCGATTTTGCCGAAGAACTGACAGAAATTGTTGTCATCCGAGTAATTAACCAAATGCAGGGATCAATTAAAAGAGGCGAAATTACAAGTTGGCTACTACAAAATGATAAATTGCGTCCCTACATAGATATTAATAATATTAATGAAATAGAAGCGATCGCAGGTCTTCTAGTCCAGACTGTTGTTTATCAAGTACTGCCGAAAATCCAACCAGAACTCATTGCCTTGTTGCGGCATAATATCGACAGCGCCTTCCAACAAGTCCCCATCTACAAAAATCTACAAGCCTTACCCGGAATTGGACAAGTCCAAACCCAAATCAGCGAACAACTAGCAAGCCAAATCACCACAAATCTCTACAATGTCTTAGTCAGCGCCATTAAAGATCCCGTCGGAGCGCAACTCTCCAGCCAACTCGCTCAAAGCTTCAGCCAAGCCTTAGGCACCGAAATACAACAAAAGCACGTACTTTCCGAAATCCAGAGCTTACTGGTTGATTTCCTAGAAGAAGTCAAACTCAACTATGTCCAACGCTTATCCCAAGAAGACATCGACCAAATTCTTGAGCAAACTAGACAAATTAAAACACAAACATCCATCCAGCCATTGGTAGAAAAACTTTCCCCCCTTGTAAAAGTCAAGGAATAGATAGAGACGAGGGGAAGCAGATGGAGACCAATAACCAATGACTATTGACTAGTAAAGAAATGCGCTACACTCAAAAGAGGGCGAACCATCATCGGTTCGTCACAAAACTTCTTGGAAGATATACCTATCGCAGGAAGTGGGTTGTTGCCCACTTTTTTTATTGTATTTGCACATGACTCATCCTCTAGTCCCACCAATTACAGATTTGGCAATACCAGTGGCAGAACAACTGGGATTGGAAGTCGTTGACATTGTTTTTCACACCAACCAACGACCACCAGTACTGCGGGTAGATATCCGCAATCCTCAACAGGATACTGGTCTAGACGATTGCGAGCGCATGAGCCGTGCTTTAGAAGCTGCTTTAGATGCAACGGAAATTATTCCAGATGCCTATGTCTTGGAAGTTTCAAGTCCTGGTATTTCGCGGCAACTGGTGACTGACAGGGAATTTACTTCTTTTAAAGGGTTTCCTGTAATTGTTTCCACTTCCCCACCCCACGAAGGACAACAAGAGTGGATTGGTCAGTTGATTCGCCGGGATGAGACAAAAATTTACATAAATCAAAAAGGTCGCGTCATTGAAATTCCTCGCTCCCAAATTACTAAAGTGCAGCTAAATGAGTGCCGATAAAAGAGGAGTGAGGGACTAGGGACTAGGGACTAGGGATTAGAAGCTAAAGGCTAGGGGCAAGAGGCAGAGACAGGGGCAAAGGGACAAAGGAAAAACATTCCTAATTCTCAGTCCCTCATGCCCCATATCTATTGTTCTATACCAATTTCCAGTTCCTAGTACCCCATTTATAAAGGAGATTGCTTATGTCAATGGTTAGTTTACCAGGATTAAAAGATTTAATAGAAAGTATTAGTCGTGAGCGCAATTTGCCCCGATTAGCCGTTCAAGCAGCTATTAGAGAAGCACTACTTAAAGGTTATGAACGTTATCGTCGCGCTCAAAATATAGAGCGCAAGCAGTTTGATGAAGATTATTTTGATAATTTTGAAGTCGAACTAGATATTGATGAAGAAGGATTTCGCGTTCTTTCCACAAAATCTATTGTCGAAGAAGTTAATAATTCTGACCATCAAATCTCCTTAGATGAAGTACAACAAGTAGCGCCAGAAGCCCAATTGGGGGACTCAGTAGTACTAGATGTCACCCCAGACCAAGGAGAATTTGGGCGCATGGCTGCCATGCAAACCAAACAAGTACTAGCTCAAAAACTGCGGGATCAACAGCGCCAGATGGTGCAAGAAGAGTTCCAAGATTTAGAAGGAACAGTTTTGCAAGCCAGAGTGTTACGGTTTGAGCGCCAATCAGTAATTTTGGCAGTTAGCAGCACCTTTGGACAACCAGAAGTAGAAGCCGAATTACCCAAGCGGGAACAATTGCCCAACGATAATTACAGGGCAAATGCCACATTTAAAGTTTATCTAAAAAAAGTTTCCCAAGGTCAGCAACGAGGGCCACAGTTATTAGTGTCACGTGCTGATGCAGGTTTAGTAGTCTATCTATTTGCCAACGAAGTACCAGAAATTGAAGATGAAGTAGTGCGGATTGTCGCCGTAGCGAGGGAGGCTAACCCCCCTTCCCGTTATGTCGGGCCGAGGACTAAAATAGCAGTAGACACCCTTGATCGTGATGTAGACCCTGTAGGCGCTTGTATTGGTGCTAGAGGCTCACGGATTCAAGTAGTAGTCAACGAATTACGTGGCGAAAAAATTGACGTGATTCGTTGGTCTCCAGACCCAGCAACATACATAGCTAATGCCCTAAGTCCGGCGCGAGTAGATGAAGTGCGGCTCATGGATCCGGAAACTCGACAAACTCATGTGTTAGTAGCGGAAGATCAGCTGAGTTTGGCTATCGGTAAAGAAGGACAAAATGTGCGCTTGGCAGCCCGGTTGACTGGTTGGAAAATAGATATTAAAGACAAAGCCAAGTATGACCAAGCCGCCGAAGATGCCAAATTTGTAGCGGCTCGGGCAAAATATCAACTAGAGGAAGATGACATCGACTCAGAGGAGCTAGACTATGAAGAAAATCAAGAGGAGGAATTAGAAGACGAATCTTTTGACACCAGCGATGAAGAGTAATTTAGTAGCCTTAAGAATTTCTGGTAAGATAGACTTCAGTATTAGTCTTAATTATTACTAAAAATCAGGCAACTTAACGATGAATCTGAGTTGGTAAGTCCAACTTGATTATTACCATCAAGAGTTCTGTTAAAGTTACAGAAGACCGATGCAACCTAATTATCGACGTTGTATTAGTTGCCGCAAAGTAGGACTAAAACCAGACTTTTGGCGGATTGTCCGTGTCTTTCCTTCGGGGAAGGTACAATTAAATGAGGGCATGGGGCGTTCAGCCTATATTTGTCCACAGATGAGTTGCCTACAAGCGGCTCAGAAAAAAAATCGACTAGGGCGATCGCTACAAGCATCGGTGCCAGACACACTGTACCAAACATTGTGGCAAAATCTAGCCCAAAACGATCCCCAAAATCCAAAATAGGCTAAAAACATTCATGGTGGTAATCCCTAGAGGAATAGTGGTAACAGCGAAAATATTTGAGCTATAGCCATACCCTCTACAATTATTGGGGTTAGTGTCAAAATAGAAAATGGGTGTAGTTAGCAAGCGGCTCTGCCAAAATCAAGAGGAGCGAAGAATTACTCCCAAAAAATTTCACTCAATTGTGTTGTGGAAGGCGCAGAAACAGCAAAACAAAAACCGACAAAATGGCAACCTGGTAGCGCTCAGGCGCAGTTCGGCATCAACGGACATCATGAAAATGTTTTATTTAATTAAGAAATTTTTATGGGCGTTCGCTAACCATCGATATTTGGTGGAAATGCCAACATTAAACCGAAACATCTCTCTTTCCTGATTGGAGGCACCGGCAAAATCACCAAGGGCAACCTAAAACAGTAATCAAAGGATGGAGATGTCGCACTCCCAGGCAACCATCCGCAAAAAAACTGTAAATTAAAGGGGAAGAGTGGATGAACAACGGCAAAGTTAGAATCTATGAATTATCAAAGGAATTGAATTTGGATAATAAAGAGCTATTAGCAATTTGCGACCAGCTCAACATTGCGGTCAAAAGCCATAGCAGTACAATTTCAGAATCTGAGGCAGAAAGTATCCGGGCAGCTGCGGAAAAACTTGCAGCTACAAATGGAACATCTAAAAAAGAATTAAACACAACCAGTCATAGACCAAATTCAGCACCAGCTGGCTCGCGCAACCGACCTGCGCCACCTCAAAAACAACAACAAATTTTGGAAATTCGTAAACCCAAAATATTGAGAAACAATACCTCCAACGCTCCAGAAGCGTCAATTGCTAATAACCAGATTGCTTCTTCTGAAGCTAATTCTGCTGCACCTCCACGGCCTTTCGCTACACCAGTCTCGCCCATGAAGCCGACGGCACCATCTCGACCTGTACCACGGAATCTATCTGAGACCCAGCAAAAACCTGCTGCACCAGAAACAGAGCCAGAAGCTCAATCAGAAGCTCCAGAGAGAATCGCGGCAGAGAAGCCAGAAAAAACTGCTCAACCCAGACCCGGCAAGCCGGAGAGACAACCAAAACCCCAATTGGTAGCACCTCCCAGCAGACCTTTGTCAGAAAAGCCCGATCTAGCTGAAGTAGCAACAGGTGGGACATCAGAAAGACCAATTCTCAAACGCGATCGCCCACGGCAAGAAGAAGAACGCGACCAGGCTAAACCAAGAGTCGCCAGAGTTTCACAGGGAGAAACATCACAAGCTCCTGTACAAAAACAGGCACGTCCTGCTCAAGGGCCCGTCAAACCAGAGCAACGGGTCAATAGACCAGGCGCACCATCAGGTGACGGCATCCGTCCCCAAAGACCAGTCCGCCCGTCAGCAGATGTTGCAACACCTGTAGCTACCCCACCAAGAGGAGTTCCAGGTGGTGGTAGAGGAGAGGCAGGAGATACGGCAGCGATCGCACCAGACCTCCTCGATTTGAAACGCCCCACACCACCTCGATTAGCCAAAGGTGGTAAAAAGTGGCAGGAAGAAGAAATCATTGATGAAATCAAAGAAAAGGCTGGCAAAGCAGGCGTTAAAGGCAAGCGCGTCAAGCCATTGGTGGACGATGATTTTGAAGATGAAGATTTACTAGATGAAGAGGGGTTAGAAATACCCGCAACCGTCCAAGTCAGTCTTTCCATCGCCCGTCCTCCCAAGCCCAAAGCAGCTCGATCTGCTCAGACAGCAACCGCAGCTCCAATTAGTGGACCAACTACCCGTGGTAAGAGGTCGTCTAATAGCCACAACCGTGACCAGAACCGCCGCCAAGAAACAGAAGTCAAACGCGATCGCCCGGAAAAAGTTGTCATAACTGGCCCCATGACAGTGCAAGAGTTAGCTGAAGCTTTGGTTGTTGCCGATACAGAGATTGTGAAAATCCTGTTCATGAAAGGCATGGCGGTGAGTATTACCCAAAATCTGGATATTCCGACAATCACTTTGGTAGGCAAAGAGCTAGAAGTAGAAGTCGAAACCGCCGAACCAGAAGCTGAAGCCCGTAAAGTTACTGAAATGATTGAAATCGGCGACTTGGAGCATCTCCTGCGTCGTCCGCCAGTAGTGACAATTATGGGTCACGTAGACCACGGTAAAACCACCCTCCTCGACTCGATTCGCAAAACCAAAGTCGCAGCAGGTGAAGCTGGTGGTATTACCCAACACATCGGTGCTTACCACGTCGATATCGAGCATGAGGGTAAACCACAGCAAATCGTCTTCTTGGATACTCCTGGTCACGAAGCCTTTACAGCAATGCGGGCAAGAGGCGCAAGGGTGACAGATATAGCTGTCTTAGTCGTAGCTGCCGATGACGGTGTTCGTCCCCAGACAGTGGAAGCAATTAGCCACGCTCAAGCCGCCGGAGTGCCAATTGTTGTTGCCATCAACAAGATTGATAAAGAAGGCGCACAACCAGACAGAGTGAAACAAGAACTCACTCAGTATGGCTTGACCCCAGAAGAATGGGGTGGTGAAACAATCATGGTTCCCGTGAGTGCCATTAAGGGTGAAAACCTGGATACTCTCCTAGAGATGATTCTCTTGGTCGCAGAAGTAGGCGAACTTTCTGCCAACCCAGACCGGAGTGCCAGAGGAACTGTCATTGAAGCCCACCTGGATAAAGCCAAGGGCGCAGTTGCTACCTTGCTGATTCAAAACGGTACACTCCACGTAGGAGATATGCTAGTTGCTGGTTCAGCATTTGGTAAAGTCCGGGCAATGGTTGACGATCGCGGCAAACGAGTTGATATAGCCGGTCCTTCATTTGCCGTTGAGGTACTGGGTTTAAGTGATGTACCCGCAGCAGGTGATGAATTCGAGGTCTTTAATAACGAAAAAGAAGCCAGAGCGCTGGCCTCAGACCGCGCCGACAAGCAACGTCTATCTCGTCTACTACAAGGACGCGTCACCCTGACAACCTTATCTGCTCAAGCTCAAGAAGGGGAGTTGAAAGAACTCAACTTAATCTTGAAAGGCGATGTACAAGGTTCTGTAGAAGCCATTGTGGGATCACTCAAACAAATCCCGCAAAACGAAGTTCAGATTCGGATGTTGTTAGCTACGGCTGGCGAAATCACCCAAACAGATATTGACCTAGCCGCAGCCAGTGGAGCTGTAATTATCGGCTTCAGCACAACCTACGCCAGTGGAGCCAGACAAGCTGCTGATGAAGCAGGTGTAGATGTGCGGGAATACAACATCATCTACAAATTGATCGAAGATATCCAAGGCGCTTTGGAAGGTCTGTTAGAACCAGAGTTGGTAGAAGAACCCCTGGGTCAAACCGAAGTCCGCGCTGTCTTCCCAGTTGGTCGTGGTGCTGTTGCTGGTTGTTACGTCCAATCTGGCAAACTAGTCCGCAACTGCAAAGTGCGGGTACGTCGTGGCGGTAAAGTGATCTACGAAGGCGTGCTTGACTCCCTCAAACGGATGAAAGACGACGCGCGTGAGGTCAACGCCGGTTATGAATGTGGTATTGGTGTAGATAAGTTCCATGATTGGGTTGAAGGTGACATCATCGAATCCTATCAAATGGTGACAAAACGCCGTACCCTGGCATTAACAAGATAGTGCTGAGTCACGAGTGCTGAGTCGTGAGTAAAGTTACGAGTAGAGAGTTGAACACAGTTCTTATACTGTGACAACTCACAACTCACAACTTGATAATCAACACTCAGCACTCAAAACTCAAAACGCAGGACTCTGATATGCGCTCATTTCGCTCTGAACCGATATTGTGGATTCACATTGCTGGATTGGCAACACTACCAATTTTCTTGCTACTGTGTTTGTTGTTCCTTTCTGTGGGTGAGCCACTTTTGCCAGTCTGGATAGAACTTTTGTTAGTCGCAGCAGCTGGTTTAATACCGCTTCTGTGGATGCAGTTACGCCGCCCTTTTTATATATTTGCTATTTTGGGAATTGCACTCAAGCCGGAAAATCTGACTGAGCAGCAAAGAAAAATCCTCTGTTTAATTAATACTAAGTTAAATCGTGTACTGGCACTGTTGTCAGCAATCCTATCTATATTCGTATTGTGGCAGCTATATCAAGCTGCTCCTTTAGTTGTCAATATCACAAGTCATTTGCCCCAATGGCGCATCCTGGGGTTAATACTGGCAGCTTTAACCTTTTTGGCAAGTAATTTGTTTCTGCAAATTCCCGTGAGTGTAGCGCGAGTTTTAGTGACAAATGACACAGAATTTGCAGCGATAGAACCATTACCTTTAGAGAAGATTAACCAGGATTTCACAATTTTAGGGGTGCGGGTGAATAAAATCTTGCCCCAGTTGCCTGTTGACGTTAAAACTGAGGAATAAGGAACTATGGCTAAGATTCCAGCTACCAGTAATTATCAATTTTCTCGTGATCCTGATATTTGGAGCAATCTCCAATATGCGATCGCTGCTAGTTCTGGTTTCCAGCGTTGGCAACTAGAAAGTAATATACACCTTAAAGAACTACGTTTAGAACAGCAAGTACAGCGTTATTTGCGGGAAACTTTAGAAACCTTGGCTTATTAAAAACCTAATAAATTTTCTAACCTAGCTTGTAGGCTGCTAAGTTGACGGTAAGCATTCCCCAAACGCTCTCCGTCAACTTCTACATCTGGGGTAGGATAATTTTGAAGTATTTCTATTAAGGTTACTTGTTCATCGCCACTAGCAGAAAGTACCAAAGCTGAACGCAACGCCTGTCTATCAGCCCTGCGCGATGGTGTGTGGATGACTTGACTTAGCTCATCAAGAATAATATTACCAACAGGACTGTTTAAAACTCGATCTAAAAGTATGGGGCTGACTTTGACTGGTGTTGTTAAATATTGACGAACTACTTTAGGATCTTGTCGAGCCAGAGCTAAATTAATCCGTAATGAACTTGAGAGTTCACCCGTTTGGGTAAAGGTTGACAACTCGTCTACAGCAATAGTCTCACGAAAGATGTTGTATTTTAGTGTCACTCTTTGGGCAGCTAAGACCGAGTTGCTAACAAGTAAAATGCAGCCAGTAACTATTAATGTTAAGGCACGACGCAGCCATACTAACTGGTAGTGCCTTGTTTTTATTTTCATAAGTTCACCTATCCCCAGTGTATGAATTGATTTTTAAGCGCCAAGGGACACAGAGGTTTAAAACCAGTTTTATATTTAGTTTTGACAATAGTAGTAATGTCAAATTTATACTTGCATCTTAAGCAGACCAAGATTCTCTAAAGTCAGCATACAGAGTGAGTCCACCGTCTATAAACAAAGTTTGTCCAGTAATGTATGCTGCTTCATCCGATGCTAAAAATGCTACTGCTGCTGCCATTTCCTCGGAAGTACCAGCACGTCCCATAGGAATGTGACTTTCTACAACAGCTTTCTTTTCCGGGTCATCAGTCCAAGCTTCATTGATGGGTGTAATTGTCGCACCAGGAGCGACAGCATTAACACGAATACCCCGGTGAGCATATTCCAAAGCCAAAGTTTTGGTCATATTTTCCATACCACCTTTGCTAATGGAATAGCTGACATAACTCGGTCGGGGAATGATTTCGTGGACACTGGAGATATTAATAATTACCCCTGTACGATTTTGATTCAGCAGGTGTTTAATAGTTTCACGGGCGCACAAGTAAGAACCCCGCAGGTTAACTCCAATTACTCGATCAAAGTCTTCTGCTGTGATTTCGTGGGATGGACATTCAGTTTGAATCCCGGCGTTGTTGATGAGAATATCGAGACTACCAAACTTCTCAATTACAGTGTTGACCATCTCTATCACATCTGATTCCTTAGAGACATCACCCTGTACTAGTAAAGACTTAACACCGCAGTTTTCTACATTTTTACAGGCCTTTTGCAAAGCCATTTCCTCAGTTTCCTCTGCACCTGAGGGACTTTTGCGGTAATTAATAGCTATATTACAACCTTCTTGAGCAAGACGAATAGCGATCGCCTGCCCAATACCAGAACTAGCACCAGTGATCAGAGTGTTTTTACCTTTTAACCCGTTCATAATAGTCTGGGAATGCCTACATTGTTAGGGTTACAAGCAAATGTGACTGGAAAGTGACGAATCTCTGATAAGGCGCTGATGAGAAATATTCAGCAAAAATCTACTAATTTTGTACAACTTCCTGAACTTGCTCAATAGTTAAATCCAAAGCACCTGCTATCTGTTCTACACTTAACCCCAAGGCCAGCAAACGGGGAATAACCTCTAACTTTGCTTGTAACTTACCTTCTTGTCTACCTTCTTGTCTACCTTCTTGTCTACCTTCTTCTAGTCCATCTTCTTTAATAGACTGATACATCCTAGTTTTTTTGAATTCATCATCTATACCCAACATAGCTGCTACCTCCTCTCGGCTTAAGTTGGTAAATTTGTACAACAAGATAGTTTCTATTAATTCTACAATTTGTTTCTTGTTTGCTTCATCGGTCAGTTCTTGCCTTGCCTGTATAATCAGTTGTCTACCTTGGTCAATAGCTACTGCTTCACTGGCAATAATTAGTTGCACGATCGCTAATTGCAGAGAGTTTTCGTTAGCTGCGCCTAATTCTTCTAAATAAATGCGTTGTATTTGGGAACTATCCAAAATCAAACGATAAGGCTGTTGATCATCCGGTTCGATAATGCGTTGAGGATAAAGGACAACAGCACGCCAAAAGTTAACAGATGGGTTTTGACGGAGATAAAGAAAGATTTCGGCAAAGAAGCGTCTATAAAATTTAGGATCTAGTTGAAACTGAACTTCAACAAAATATAGGGGTTCTTCTGCGGTTTCATGAACAGGTTTAAATACCCCATCAATGCGAAAAGCCGTTTCCTTCAGTTCCACTGAGACAAACTCATAAGTACTGGGATTAATATCTGTTTCCCCAATGATGGCAAAAAATATGCTGGGGAACGCTTGAAACAAGCTGTAGAATATTTTATCTGTTTGCACCTGGATATAATTGCTAATTTCGTTCTTACAACTCCATCATTCCATTTCTAAACACGAAACTTCAAGTTTTAAACTGGAGCGATCGCCTTTACAACTCCACCATTCCACCTCAAAACACGAAACTTCGAGTAAAAAGGGTGAGCGATCGCCTTCACAACCCCACCATTCCACCTCAGAACACAAAACTTCGAGTAAAAAGGGTGAGCGATCGCCTTCACAACCCCATCATTCCACCCCAGAACACGAAACTTCGAGTAAAAAGGGTGAGCGATCGCCTCCAAAACCCCACGATTTCACCTCATAACAAAAACATCCTCACGTAAAACAAGAATGTTCTCATTTAGAACAAGAACATTCTCATTTGAAATAGGAATGTTCTTATTTGAAACATGAAACTTTGAGTTCAGAACATGAAACTTTGATTTCAAAGGTTAATTGATGAGGTTGGGAACGTGAATTTTACTGTTGTGAGTTGAGAAAATCGCGTAAAATTGCTAAATTTTTACGACAAGTAACAGTATTAGGATGATTCTCTCCTAACCGTCGCTCCAAAATATCTAAAGCTTGGAGATACAAAATTTCAGCTTTGTTGTAACTTCCTTGGGATTTGTAGAGATATGCCAAATTGTTGATGCTGGTGGCGACTGAGGGGTGATTGTTTCCCAGCAGGTGTTTTCTCAGGTCTAAGGCTTGGAGAAACAAAGGTTCAGCTTCGTCGTAACGTCCTTGGGATTCGTAGAGAGATGCCAAGTTGTTGAGGCTGGTGGCGATATCGGGATGATTATCTCCCAGCAGGCGTTTACTCAATTCTAAAGCTTGGAGAAACAAAGGTTCAGCTTGGTCGTAGCGTCCTTGGGATTTGTAGAGAGATGCCAAGTTGTTGAGGCTGGTGGCGATATCGGGATGATTGTCTCCCAGTAGGCGTTTACTCAATTCTAAAGCTTGGAGAAACAAAGGTTCAGCTTGGTCGTAGCGTCCTTGGGAATTGTAGAGAGATGCCAAGTTGTTGAGGCTGGTGGCGACTGAGGGATGATTGTCTCCCAGCAGGCGTTTACTCAGTTCTAAAGCTTGGAGAAACAAAGGTTCGGCTTGGTCATAGCTTCCTTGGGAATAGTAGAGTCCAGCCAAGTTATTGAGGCTGGTAGCTAAGTCTTTCTCTAAACCTAACTGTTGTTGTAGTTCCACAGCCTTACTTAAATACTCAATTCCTAATTCCTGCTCTTGTTTATAATCCTGACATTCACCACGATTGAGTCTTTTTCTATAAATATCCCCTAAGGTAAAGTACAAAGTCGCTAAAGTCGCATCTTTAATTCCTCTGTGTTCAATATCTTGAATAAACCTTTGCAAATCTTCTATAGGTAATAAATAATCATTATCATCATCAAAGCTTGAAAACTCATTATCACTGAACACAAAACGAATCGGTTCTAATTCTCTACCAGAAATAGTGTTTTTCCTTCTAGACACAAACCGAAAAACACCATTGCGCCAACTCCAAAAATCAGGCGCTTTCTTCAGCAAATCACCTAATATTTGATTAGTCACCCAGAGAACTATAGCAAAAGGAAATTCCCTTAACGCCTCCCTCGTCCACTGTAAATAACCGAAAAAAATCTCTTGTTCTGAACGCTCATTCTCCAGCTTGAGAAAATAAAGCTGTTCTGCTCCAGTCACAGTAATTACTGCTGGATGATGTTGACGCAAATACTCTTCATTTCTTACCAATTGAGAAATAGCAGCCGTCAAACTCGGTTCACCCCTTGCCAATTTCACGCGATAGCAACGGATTTCTGGCTGTAATTCTGCTTCATACTGACCAATAATCTCATCCCGAAAACTAGCATCATCACAAACGGCAATTAGCAAATTTAACCGATGTGCTTTAGCTTCAATAGAAACCATTAAATCATCATAAGCATCTCGATTTTCTGCATCTGCTAACAAGTCTTCATTCACCATTAATTAACCCCCTGCGTCTCAGAGTTTCTACAAGAATGGGGTGAATATCATACCAAGTTTCATCATTACGATATTCCAAAATATACAACCCATGCAGTAATTCTAAAAATTCCTGCTGCTGTACATCTTCAGGCTCGAATTGCTCATAAGTAGTTTTCAAAATTTCAAAATCGTCCCTTCCCAAACGCAGAGAAAGGTCATTACGAATTTGCTTAATGGCTTCTTCTATAATTTGGTCATTAATAACAATTTTTTCTCCTGGTTTCTGCCTGATAAGTCGCAAACAAATGCGACAACACACATTACCCAAACGAATCAATTCACGCAGAACTCCACCACTGTAAACAACAATCTTTTCTGCTGCTGACTTGTCTATTAATTCACTAGAAATGCGTTTTTGTAAGATTTCACATAAAATATTTTTTGCTTCACTTCGAGGCTGGGCATCGGGCAAACGATTGTTACCCTTAGCAAAAATCTTGATAACAGGCATAACCACAGTTTGGTAATTAGTTTCTGCACCAATAAGCGGCCAGAGAAAAGTGTCACACATTACCGAAATAGGGATAGTATAAATAATCCGAAAATTAGGTTGAAACAGAGCTTTAATATTATCTCGATAAATATCATTAACTCTTCCTAAATCTAGTTTATCTAAATCATCAATGATGACTATAACTTCTTGTTTAGTAGCAAACTGAATCAATGCAGCAATTTCATTAATTCGGGCAACTAAATCTGATATTTTCCGTTCAAATTCCTGTGTAATTTCCTCTCTAACTTTTGCATCAGCCTTTAATTGAGCTTTCAGAAAACTGAGCAAATCAAAACCCAACTCCAGCCCAGCCCCTAACTCTACCTCAGTAGTTCGAGTGCGAGTTGCAAACCACCCATAGAGTTGATCTTTAGTAGTTTTAGGAATTTGTACTTTGCGTGCCTCTGCCTCATACATTAGATTAAGAGCGATCGCAAAGAGAATATTGACATGATTAACAGCCGACATTTCAATAGTGTCAGCAATAGAAAATAAAACTACAAAAAAGTTATCCTGAACTTGTCTACTAAATTCAGCTAATAAAGAAGACTTTCCACACCCTCGATGTCCAGTAAATACAAACTTGCCATCACCATTAGGGCTATCTTCAACTAATTGCCGCAAATCTGCTATTAAATCATCACCATAATCTACCCGAAACTGCTCCATTAATTTCTCTCCCATCAATGGAAACAATTCAAGATTGCTATAAGCTTCCTGAAAAGATTTTAATAATTCTTTAGACATAAACTATGGCAACATAATATTTTTCATACTTATTTATATCATCACCCATCCTCGCAAAAATAGAACTATTCTCTGCGAAACTCTGCGCCAACCTCCGCGCCACTTTGCGTTTAAAAAACATTACCCCTCTCCGCCGCCGGAAAGGGGTTAAAGATGAGACATGAAAATTCTCACAAGCTGACACTTCAGCACTCAGCTTAATAAGCGTCCTGCAACTCGTAGAAATCAGGCGAAATGTAATCCTTCCGCAAAGGCCAACCCACCCAATCTTCCGGCATCAAAATCCGCTTCAAATTGGGGTGTCCTTCGTAGATAATGCCGAACATATCGTAAGATTCGCGTTCTTGCCAGTCTGCGGTTTTCCAAATCCAGTACACCGAAGGAACTACCGGATTTTCTCGTGGTAAAAACACCTTCACCCTGATTTCTTCAGGCTTATCAGCATTGTCACTCACTTTCACCAAGTGATACACGCTAACCAAATCCTGTCCTGGCCCAAGGTCAACACCACCTTGAAACTGGAGATAATTAAACCCGTAAGCATACAGGGCTGTAGCGATGGGAAGCAAGAAATCTGCCTCCACTTTAATTATCTCTACACCGTTCTTGTCGGCTGCCAAAGATTCATGAGCAAAGCCATTTTCCGTTAGCCACTGCGAAGTAGCACCAGACGGAACTATAGCCTCTTCTGCTGCTGGTACTGGTTGTAATTCTTCATCAGCCACGTTTTTGTTCCTCCTTCTGGGTTTGTGATGTCAGCAGTGCTGGGGGAACAGGAAGACCGATCGCTTCTGCCAATTCTTTTGGTGGGTTGAAGCGAGTCTCAGACTGCATATACTTACCAGTTAAGATGTTTGCTACTGGTTTCAAGTTATGAGTTGTGCTGTAAAAACGGTGAGTTTGTCTAATCCGACTCCGTTCCTGCATAGAATCGTCAGCAATCTTCTTCCGCAACTTAATAATTGCATCGATAATCGCTTCAGGACGGGGAGGACAACCGGGTAAGTAGACATCCACAGGAATTAACTTATCAACTCCCCGCACAGCTGTAGGCGAATCAACGCTAAACATCCCGCCTGTGATTGTGCAAGCACCCATCGCAATTACATACTTAGGTTCAGGCATTTGTTCATAAAGACGCACCAATTGAGGAGCCATCTTCATGGTGATTGTGCCGGCTGTGATAATCAAATCAGCTTGACGGGGACTAGAACGGGGAATTAGTCCGAAGCGATCAAAGTCAAAGCGGGAACCAATTAGTGCCGCAAACTCAATAAAGCAGCAAGCTGTACCAAACAACAACGGCCACAGACTCGAAAGCCTAGCCCAGTTATAGAGGTCATCAACCGTAGTTAAAATCACATTTTCCGACAGGTCTTGAGTGATTGTAGGACGCTCAATGGGGTTGATGATTCGCTCTTTGTCCTGGGTGGTTAAATCAGAATTCAAGACCATTCCAAAGCTCCTTTACGCCATGCGTAAACTAGGGCGACTACAAGAATTGCAATAAAAATCAGCGCCTCAATGAAGGCCAATAGCCCCAGACGGTGAAAAGCAACTGCCCAAGGATATAAGAACACAGTTTCCACGTCAAAGACGACAAAAACCAGAGCAAACATATAGTAGCGGATATTGAACTGAATCCAGGCTCCCCCAATTGGTTCCATCCCAGATTCATAGGTGGTGCGGCGTTCCAGGCTGTTACCAGTTGGTCGTAGAAGCTTGGACGCAGAAAGCGCTAAGGCAGGAACTAGGCTACAGATAATGAGAAAGCCTAGAAGGTACTCGTAACCGCTAAGGACAAACACAATGAATATCTACCGCTTATAGTGTAAATAAGGCTGTTACTTTCTTTTACATTATATCTTCTTAGCTTTTCTGAAATCTGCGCAACAAACGCATTTCAGGTATTTGATTCGTTTTTATGAGTGATAGAAAAGTCTAACAGATATGTCATAATTTTTAACGTATATTTAATATTTCTTTTCTGCGAGACTTTAGTTATGAGCGAACAAGCTGTTGAAAATACAGTGTTAGACCGCTTTGAGTGTCGCGCTTGCGGTTATGTTTACGAACCTGAAAAAGGTGACGATAAGCATGACATTGAGCCAGGGACACCCTTTGCAGAACTGCCCATAAATTGGCGCTGTCCAGTTTGTACAGCGAAAAAGGCAGCTTTCACCAACATCGGGCCGGCTGGTACAGCCTCCGGTTTCAAAGAAAATCTTGGTTATGGTTTAGGTGTTAACACGCTCACCCCAGCGCAAAAAAATATCCTAATTTTTGGTGCGTTGGCTCTTGGATTCTTATTTTTTATAAGTCTCTATGGCTTGCAATAATGCTAGAGGTTAGAGGCTAGTATTTTTTACTCATTACTCAGCACTCATTACTCAGCACTCATTAATTCTGCTTGAGGTAAACCTTCTAGAGAAACCTTACACAAATTTAGAAACAACTAAAAAATCAATGGTTATTGTGAAAAGCTGGCAAAAAATATTTGCTTTGTTGATGGTCGTCCTCTTGTGTATTGGTTGTAGTAAGGTTCCCTCTACCAGCTACAACCCTTGGGCAGTCGTTTCTTTGCCGACAGAGGCTAAATTACTAGATATCGGTTTTACTGATAACCCCAAGCATGGTTTCTTGGTTGGTAGTAACTCTACTTTGCTAGAAACCAATGATGGCGGCGACACTTGGCAGCCTTTGAATTTAGCGCTGGATGATGATAGATACCGTTTTGACTCGGTAAGTTTCGCTGGCAAGGAAGGCTGGATTGTCGGTGAACCTTCTTTACTACTACACACTACTGATGAGGGTCGTTCTTGGTCACGTATTCCCTTGAGTGAAAAACTACCTGGTAATCCAATTGCCATCCAAGCTTTGGCTACAGATATAGCTGAAATGGCTACAGATGTAGGTGCTATATATAAAACTACAGACGGCGGGAAAAACTGGAAAGCCCAGGTAGAAGCTGCTGTAGGTGTAGTGCGTAACTTGGAACGTTCTACGGATGGTAAATATGTTGCCGTTTCTGCTAAAGGTAGCTTCTATTCTACTTGGGAGCCTGGACAGAATGCTTGGGTTCCCCATAACCGCAATAGTTCCCGCCGTGTAGAAAACATGGGTTTTTCTCAGGATGGGCAGATGTGGTTACTTGCCAGGGGTGGTCAGGTACAGTTTAGCGATCCAAACAAACCAGATGAGTGGCTAGAAGCTGAAAATCCTGAACTTTCTACCAGTTGGGGTTTATTGGATATGGCCTATCGCACACCAAATGAAGTTTGGGTAGGCGGAGGTAGTGCTAACTTGCTGGTTAGTACTGATGGCGGCAAAACTTGGGAAAAAGACCGAGATGTGGAAGAAGTAGCAGCTAATTTTTACAAGGTTGTCTTTCTTAAACCAGATCAGGGGTTTGTGATCGGCGATCGCGGTGTTTTACTAAAATATCAACCAGAGATAGCTAAAGCTGTCCCAACAGAACCAGCTGCTTAGGTATTTTTCCTACTTTTATGAGAAGAAAGTTGCAACTTGTAACTCTTTCTTAACTTTGTAGGATAATAAACTCAATAACAATCTTTGTGAAGGTAGGGATCTAAATGTCAGGGACTACTGGAGAACGTCCGTTTTCCGATATCGTTACCAGTATTCGTTACTGGGTAATTCACAGCATCACCATTCCAGCATTATTTATTGCTGGTTGGTTATTTGTCAGCACCGGGCTGGCTTATGACGTGTTTGGCACTCCTCGTCCTGATGAGTATTACACACAAGCACGTCAAGAACTGCCAATTGTGAACAATCGTTTTGAAGCGAAAAAACAAGTTGAACAACTTATCGAAAAGTAGTTTGAAATCATGACTAGCGGCAATAACATCAATCAACCAGTTACCTATCCTATTTTTACGGTTAGATGGATTGCAGTTCATACACTAGCTGTTCCTACCGTATTTTTCTTGGGCGCGATCGCCTCAATGCAGTTTATTCAACGCTAGTTACACACTAGGAGTAAATTATGGAAAGAACGCCCAATCCTAATAATCAGCCGGTAGAACTTAACCGGACTTCACTTTACCTGGGACTACTATTAGTATTTGTTCTAGGCATTCTATTCTCCAGTTACTTCTTTAACTAACTGGACTCTTGTTTTCAATTTCGGTTTATTGAACCTGCGTTGATTTGTTGTTAAGGGAGGAGAAAGCTGTGTCAGCTGGAAGTGGGAGAATTCCCCTGTGGGTCGTCGCTACGATCGCAGGTTTAGGTGTAATCACTGTTGTAGGTATCTTCTTCTATGGAGCCTACGCTGGAATCGGTTCTTCAATGTAATTTAGTCTGGATTTTCTAGGCTCTTGTTTAGAAAACAGCATGAAAATACCGCCTATCTCTTAAAGATAGGCGGTATTTTCATTTGTTAACTTGAAAACCAATTGGCTGAAAATTTGATCATAGGTAATAAGTAAAAAATGTAGTATTAAATTACATATTACCCGTTACCTCTGGTTGCATTAAGCAACATCTTCGCGTTCAATATATAAAAATAGAAATGCGAAGGTGACAATTGGTACAACCCAACCAACTACGGGAACCAAAATAGAGGACAAGAAAGAAGTGTCAGCCAAGATAGAAGGCAAAAATGCGGTTGCCATAGTAAATTTTCCTCTTAAATCACACTACAATTCAAAATGAGCTTACTGCAAATTCAGTCAGTTTTTGTAAATTCTCAAGATTTTTAACACAGCTTGAATTCAGACAAAATTTACATACCAAGTAAATCATTTAGGGTGACGTTGGGCAAATCAGGAGGAACTACAGTTTTCATAATTGTGACTTTGTGGCTTTCCTGCTGTGTCACTGTATTGAGAGCGATCGCCTCTATGCGAATCTCTAAACAGCCAAAGGGAATATTGAGTTGAGTCATCCCTTCCAGATTACCGGCAGAGTTTGATAGCAACTCCGTTAGCAGGTGGGGACCATCAAGCAACCAGCGAGTTTGGCAATCTTCCATCCACAATTTGACTACGACTTGTGGGGTTACTTGTGGCAATTCTACTCGCACTCTCACCAAAGTACCAGCAATCAGTTCCCCGTCAGGCACATACAGTAAGGGAATCGGTAAAGGTTCCAACATTTCCCTAGAGAGAGATTCGGTTGTGTTGGCGATTGCCTGCTGCTCCACGTTTGGTAAATGGCTCTTGTTTGTGTCTAATTCATTATCGCTATCATCTATGACAATTTCTTGTGCTAACCAAGTTGATGATGTCTGAATGGGTTCCGTAGATGATAATTCAGGTTGTAATGCCGATGATTCTAGAGAAATGTTGTCTATCTCTACAGATATCTGATTTTCTATTTCCTCTGATGTGACTACATCCGTCTCTACTGGTTCTGTTTCCACATCTGGGACTGATGACAAGCTATCCTCAAAATTTGGAGTTTCCTGCGAACTCAGGGAAATGGTAGACGCTTCATCAGGTGTTATCTGCTCCGGTGGAACATCATTTGTGTCTGTGAAAAAATCAGGTAAAGAGTATCCTTGGCGCTCCATCCACTTGCGAATTAAAGGCGATGAATAAGGTCGCGGTGCAGCAATGGATATTTCTGCTACATCCTCATCAATAAATTCATTCTGAGGAATTATTTCTTCTGTTTCTCCGGTTTCAATGATTTCTGCCGTTGATTGAGCTTCTAGCTCAACCGCAGCTTCATTTGGAATTTCTATATCACTAAGCCCATCTTCTAAATTAGTTTCAGACTCAGTGATCAAAACATCCACCGATGGCAATTCCTCCGCAACTGGGGTAGTTAATTCATCGGCAAGTTGGCTTGTTTTTACTTCGCTGCTACGAGGGGTGTTTGGCAAGCGTTTTAAGTAAGGTAAAGTACTTCCCAAAATCCGTGAGCGACTCTGTTTGATTACCAACTGACTCAAATTGATGGGAGCAGGGGTTAAGGGAATGGTTGTATCATGCTGTTCTAAGAGAGGAATTTCTAAGCTTGTTTCTACAACTAGATCATCCGTAGAAATTCCATCAGTGGGATTTTCCGGTAGTTTTGGTAATTGTGGTAAACGGAAATCACTTGATTTCTGGAGCGACTGTAAGTCAATTTGCTGTGGTAGAGGTGTGTTTGCTGATGGATAGATTGGCTGTAATTGACCTGGGAATGGGGTTTTAACTAGATTGAAAAGTTCCAAATCCAGGCTAGTAGTAGTTTCAGCAGTGGATACAAGTAGTGTGGTGTCATTTTGCTTCTCTACTTGGCTAGCTTGAAACGCATTTTTAACTGCCAATAAATCAGCTACATCTGCCGTAATGGTGAAGGACTGACTAGCTAATAGCGTCACTTCCCCAGGATTAGCGTTACCATCCGGTGAGGCGTAGCCAATCGCTCCATACAAATTAATATCTGCCAAAATTAGCTTAGATTCACAGTCAGCAGGGATATCAATTGCCGAATGAATAATCAGAGGTAGTGATTTATCTCCTAGAGATTGACGCAGTTGAGTTAATACTTCTGAGGTTAGAGGCGATCGCAATTCAATTCGCAGTTCCACAGCGTAGAGGTTTTCAATATTTAGAGTTTCATCTCCAAGCTCCAAATTTTTTTGTAAATCTACACTCCCATGAATAGTAAGTAAATGTCCCCACTGAGTAATATATGTTTCTCGATCCAGCGTCAGCAATAAGGGAAGTGATTCTTCCTGGATTGGCGAATCTTCAACTTTTGGTTCTTCCGGCAAAAGTTCAGAAGTGGGTAACGCTAAATCAATTAAATTTTGTAAAATTTGCTCTGCCGTTTCACCTTTGACCCAAACTGGATTTACTGGCTCGTCAATCGCTGTGTCTTCTTGGTCTAAAGAAAAATCTGTGGTAAGAAAGTCGCTCTGGTTAGTAACAGCTAGTTCTGTGCCAGAATCTGACCCCAAACTGTCATCAGATATAGAATCTGGTTGATGGAATGAGTTTATTTCTAAATTATTTTCTATATTTAATTTTTGGTCTGCTTCATCTGCTGGCTGGGAAGTGACTTGTAGATGGACACCATATTGCCAGGATTTACCAAAAATATCTGATATCAAATCGCCAGAGCAGCGTAATTCCCAAATACCTGGTTTGAGATATGTGAAAGGAATTACCGCCATTAAGCCTTCGGAGTTAGTGCGACGCAATCGCTTTTGAATCCGTCGCTTTGGCGGTACTTCCTGGGTAGAAAAGTGCGTCACGCGCACTTCTACATCTTGATTAGGCAGGTTAGAACGAGCTAAAACTCTATACCGACCCTCTAATATTTCTGTGTTTGGCGATTCCAAGGCGTGCCAAGAGCGATCGCCCTGTTTCTGAATCAGAAATTGCCAGTGTTCCATTATGAGTGATGCCCAGACTGAAGAGCAGCTGAGTAATATTTTGCATTATTTTTCTTGCAAGTTTACCTCAGCAATCTGTAATTTGTTGAATGTAATATAATGTTTCGACTCCAATACTGTAAAGAACTAAAGCTGAATAATAATTTTATTTAACAGCACAAGTTTTATCCATCAAGTTACTAAGCTGATAGTTATTTCACTTCCTGCTCCTTACCGAGGCGAGTGAACCGGATTTCAATACGTCGCCGTGTCTTGTCGTCCTGACGAGCGATCGCTGCAATTTTTCCACTTGGTAGAATCATTTGTGCCGCAGAATAACCCCTAAATGAGAGTTTAGCCAGTTTCCCCTGCTTTCTCTGCACATCACGCAGTACTTTCACTACCGCCAACGCTCTCATCAATCCCAAGTCGGCGTTAGAACCAGCACGAAGATTAACTATCGGTAACTCGCCATTCACTACTTTTTCTAAATTTTGATCCAAGTTGCTTACCACATTACCGTTGGGTTGTCCATCAGTATGGCCAATGACTTCAACAACATCAATATTATATTTTTTAGCGTTAGATTCTATGTTTGGTATTATTTCCCTCAAAATGTAAGTTAACATTTTTGGAGGAATTTCAGCACTACCAGAGGCAAATCTATAAGCACCCTCATCTTGAATCAGAATAATTGGCGGTGTATCCGTATTTTGATTTGTTTGTGATAACGATGATGTGATGATAGTTAAGAGCAAAAATAGAATTAACATCAGGAAGGCACTAGACATCAAATCTGTAGAAGCCTGCCAGACATTAAGTTCTTCATTATATTCTCTATGTCTTGATGTCCGAGCCATAGTAGTTTTAATTTTCAGAATAAATTAATTTTACTAAACATTTTTTAAAAATCACTGTGGTTATCTCTGAGATTACCATTAGTATTATTCAGTTTATTAATGCTTTCTATCAGGAGATCGCCCACATTCCCATGCGATTTAATCAAAATATCATTACTATGATATAAAGCTTTTAGCTCTTTGGTTAATGTGTTTAATTGGAAATTAATTTGCTTAGTTAAATCCCCAATACTACCAACTAAATTATTAACTGATTGATTATTATCGTCTAATTTATCAGATACATTTAATAAACCAGAATTAGCATTTTCCGTATATTGGTTTACAGAAATCAATAACTGTTGTAAAGCAACTTCGACATTGTTAAAACTATCTGCATTATTAGCAATTTTTTCTTCTAATTTATCAAGCTTATTAATCGCTCTAGAGAAGCTATTTGCCCCTTGCTTCAACTGAGGTATCACCTCTTTCAAAACATCTTGATTAGATTGATGTAACTCCAATACTTGCAATGATCTTTGATTTAGCTGCTGAATCTCTGTTCCGAGTTTAATTAATTCCTGATTACAACTCTTAATTTCAATTAGCACTGTTTCAAAAGATTTAACAGTAGTAGCCAAACTTGCAGCCGACTCTGAAAATTTTAACTGTGTGCCACTTAAATTTGCTGTAGCTGCTGACAAATTCTGGGGAAATTGGCTTCTTTCAAAAATTTCCGCAGACTCTTTAAATATATGAGATTTTGCATTCAATTCATCGATCGTATCATCAAATTTACTAGCGGCACTAGAGATAGTACCAGCCGCTTCATAAAATCTTTTATATACTTCCTTGGCTAAGTCAGAAGCTTCTTTATTTCCTTGAGCAATTTGTTCAGCTACCTTACCAAGTGATTGTTCCACTGCATCTCTGACTGTAGATCCAAATCGAGTTAAAAACCTATCTTGTTGGGATACCATCCGGTTTACTATTTTATCAAGACGGGTATCACCTTGTACTTGTGGTTGATAAACATTATCTAGGTAATCTTCAAGGCTACTAATAAGTTTATTTCTGGCAAAGGTAGTATTTTTCAACCAATTAAATAATGTTAAACTTGTGCTAAAAAATAATCCAATTAAACTAGTACAAAAGGCAATACTCATGCCTTCTAATGGTTGATTTAATGCAGATACTAAATCATTTACATTATTAGCACTAATTTGATTTATTGTTTTACTAATCTGCGACAAGTTAAGGGTGATACCGACAAAAGTTCCAAGTAAGCCAATAGCTAAAAGCAAATTAGGCAAAATACGACACCAATATTCTATTTGTTCACAACTAAGAGCTGATTCGTAAAGTAAATATTAAATAGACAATCGCCTAACCATGAGACGAAGTAAGGAACCATAAATCATGGCTTCACTTACCTCTGAATACACTTCATAATC
>NZ_JACJRF010000055.1 GCF_014697105.1 Anabaena subtropica FACHB-260
ATTGCTGCCAAAATCGCCTCTCACACACTACGCAAATTGCTTCGCCGCCTTTTTGGTATTGATGTTCTCACCTTCCAGTCTCATTCTCTTTAATTCACATTAGACGTAATTCCCAAAAACCCATCCATTGGTATTGCTTAAAAAAATAAGATTCGAGCAATACTAAAAATGGCGGCGCTCAGGACAGCACTGACAGGTACCGTGACAAGCCATGCAGTGGCGATACCCTGGAGAGTTGTAAATTTGACTGAATTGAGGCTTTGTACTAGTCCTATGCCAACGACACCACCGACAAGAGCGTGAGACGTGGAGACAGGTAAACCCATTCGGGATGCTAGTAAGATGGTGGTAGCAGTTGCAAGTTCTGCACAAAATCCGCTACTTGGTTGTAAAGAAATAATGTTTTCGCCAATTGTGGCTATAACTTTTTCACCCCAAACAGCTAAACCACCAACAATCCCCGCACCACCCAGAATTAAAATCCATAAGGGAACAGTAATACCATCGGTAGGGACTTGACCAGTTTGATTGATGTAAACGATCGCCGCCAAAGGTGCGATCGCATTACCCACATCATTAGAACCATGTGCAAACGCCACAAAGCAAGCACTCAGGACTTGGAAGCGGGCAAATAGGGATTCAATTGGGCTGTTGACTGAAGATTTTTCCCCTTGTCCCAATTGTCGCCAACTGATGAGAGTTAGTCCGACGGCGGCGATTGCGCCTGCTATCAGGGGGATATCGTGGGGGGGGATGTTGACACCGAGTTGGTCAATGAAGAAATTTGTTAGGGCTTGAGTTAGGGAAGGTAGGACAATTACGCCAAATACTCCCAAGAGGACTGTACTTAACCAGGGAATCCATTCTTGGAGTTGGGAAATTTGATTTGGTTGTGACAAAATCCAGTGTTTGATTTGACTATAAAATAAAGCGGCGATCGCTCCACTGATAACTGGTGTTAAAATCCAACCGATAGTAATTAGTCCAATTGATGACCAATCTATCGCCCCTACTCCCAAAGCTACCCAACTAAACCCGGCGATCGCACCAACAACTGCATGAGAAGAAGAAACTGGCAAACCACGGGATGTAGCAATTTGCAACCATAAACCACAAGAAATCAGTACTGTCATCATGCCAGTAACTAAAACTTGGGGTGTAGCTGCAAATAATTTAGGGTTAGCAACTTTTGTTGCTAGGGTTTCTGTCACCTCATGTCCAAACAAGACAGCGCCAGTAAACTCCAACACCCCAGCAATAATTATTGCCTGCTTGAGAGTAATCGCTTTGGAACCAACAGAAGTTCCCATCGCATTAGCGACATCGTTAGCACCTAAATTCCAAGCGAAGTAAAAGGCTATGAATGTAACTATCGGTAATGTAATTGGTATTTCCATGTTAGGGAGATGAGGAGTGGCGGGAGATGGGGAATATGAGAGGAAGTTCTTTAATTGGGAATTTTCAATTGATTTGTTCCCACTCCCTACTCCCCAATCTAGGGATAAATCAGAATTTTATAAGTTTCCGGTGTGGGTGAGATCGCTTGATCTACTGCTGCTGATAAATCTTTTAGGGGATAGCGATCGCTAATTAATGCTTGTACGTCTATGCGACGATTAAATACTATATCAGCCGACAGACTTTGTAGGCGGTAGGATGAACTGTAACTGCCCATTAGGTCGATTTCTCGACGGTAGAGAATATTGGGGTTGATGGGAATTTCTAATTCGTCGGGAAATTCGGCGAAAAACAAAATTTTACCGCCCTTTCTCGTACAGTCGAGGGCTTGAAAGAAAGCTTTTTCACTGGGTACAGCCAGCAAAGTCACATCAACTCCTAGTCCATTGGTGAGGGCATGAATTTTGCCAGGTAAATCGGGATCGCGGGCATCAAATGCTGCTTCTGCCCCGACATTCAGCGCCTTTTCTATTCTTGAGGGTAGCAAATCGGTGGCGATCGCTTTTGCTCCGAAATACTTCACCAACATGACAAACATTAAGCCAATCGGCCCGGCACCAGTGACTAAAACCGTCTGTCCTGGGGCTATTTGAGCTTTTTTGACTGCTTTTAGACAACAATTGGTTGGTTCAACAAAACTAGCTTCCTCAAAACTGATCTCATCAGGAATCGGGATTAACCCCCCATTTTGGACAATATGACCCGGAACCTTTACATACTCAGCAAAGCCACCGCCACTTGGGTTAAATCCGGCGGTGGTGGAGATATTTTTATAAACATCACACATGGAAAAATTTTCATTCAAGCAGTAAGCACAACGCATACAAGGGATGTGGTGCATGACTGCTACCCGTTGTCCTACTTGCCAACCTTGTATTTGAGAACCAACTGCGGCGATCGTCCCGGCTGTTTCATGACCAAAGATGCGCGGCGGTTCATAGAGAGGATAACGAATTTTTTTAATGTCTGACTGACATAAACCGACTACTCGTACCTGTACCAGCACTTCATCCGGTTCTAGATTCGGTACGGGGATCTCTTCGTAAGAGAGTTGATTGACACCTCGAAATACCTGTGCTTTCACGTTGATTTTCCACTGCTCAACGTTACTAGATTTAACATTAGTGGACTACGTTCAGCTACAAAGTTTCAGATTTATCATTCTGCTTTAGCAGTCTAGTATTAACCTCCAAGTTTTGTAAAATTTAACTTTTCCATCAGTGTGGAGAACTTGACGCAACACTTGATAAACCAAATCAGAAATAGCAATTGCTTCTCCGTTGTCGGAGTGGAGTTAAAATACAGACATTCTTCTGTGCGATGGGCTACGCACTACCGGAGGTAATCGCCTGTATGTTGGGTCAGTTATTAGACGGACGCTATAAAATTACTCAAGTTTTGGGATCTGGTGGTTTCGGTAAAACCTACATAGCCGAAGACATCAAACTTTACAACAATCTTTGTGTCGTCAAGCAACTCCAACCAATGGCGACTGATCCCACAACATTGCAGGTGGCTAGGCGTTTATTTGCATCAGAAGCACAGCTATTACATAAGTTAGGAACCCACGACCAAATTCCCCAACTACTGGCACACTTTGAAGAAAATCAAGAGTTTTTTCTGGTTCAACAATTTATTGATGGACATCCCCTCAGTGATGAACTCACCCCAGGAAAGCGATTAAGTGAAGGTTACACTATTGCTTTATTACAAAATATTCTGCAACCATTAGCTTTTGTTCATCAAAATCAAGTCATTCATCGGGATATCAAACCACCTAATCTGATTCGCCGTAAAAGTGACGGTAGAGTTGTGCTAATTGATTTTGGGGCAGTGAAACAAATTAGTACTCAGGTAGTGACTGGTGAAGGTGTAACTAAAATGACGGTTGGCATTGGTACTGCTGGTTATATGCCAAGTGAACAGAGTCGGGGTAGTCCTCGATTAAGCAGTGATATCTATGCTGTAGGGATGATTGGCATTCAAGCTTTAACAGGATTAATGCCCCATGAGTTGGAAGAAGATATACAAACTGCGGAAATTCTCTGGCGTAAATTAGTACAGGTAAGCCCAAATTTAGCAGATATCTTAGATAGGATGGTACGCTATGACTTTCGCCAACGCTACAAGTCAGCAGTGGAGACTTTAACGGTTGTGCAGAATTTGGGGAATGCTTACGCACCAACGCAAACATCTACACCGCTAAGAAATACACCAACCTTACCGATAAACAATCCTGGTGATATCCCACAAGTTTCCGAAGCTCCTTTGTATTCTCCACCACCGAGCGTCCCAGATCAGTATCGTCAAGAAATTCCTCGACAGTCTCCATCATCTCCCCCTCCTGTAACAGCTAAATCTCCCAAAATAGGACTTGGCTTTTATTTGCAGTGGATATTAGTCAATCTTTTGGGCTTAATTGGTGGGGGAATTTTAGCAGCGATCGCTCACGAAATTATACAACCACTAGGAATAATCATTAGTAGCCAAGCTGTAGCTGCAACGATGGGTTTGACAATCAGTTTCATGCAAGTATTAGTTCTGCGGCGACACATTCCCATATCTGAAAAATGGTGGGTATTAGGAACTACATTAGGTGTTTGTATTTCCGTACTCCTATCCTATATTATGTGGATTGACATGGATTTAGATTCTGCACTCGGACAGTCTGTAATTTTAATAGGCCCTTCCGTGGGAATTATCCAGTGGTGGTTACTGCGGCCATTTGTTAAGCAAGCTGGTTGGTGGATTTTGGTAAATACCTTGTGGGGTTGGATGGGCGGAATTCTTTCAGGAGCAGTATTAGTTTTGCTATTAAAAAAGCCCAAAAATTCCTAAAAAATCATCAATAACAATTTCATCCTGCTTGTGAAGTTCTTTTTGCCTCATCACATATTCCCAGCGAAAACTTGAAAAAACTCCGCGTACCTCTGCGCTTACCTTCGTGTTCCTCTGCGTTAAAAAAATTCATTCATCCTCAAATCAGCAATAATATGCTCTCATAGTCTCTTTTTTGACTCATACCAACTTGTCAAAAATCTACTGAGGTTGAGTGATGGCTCATCAAACATACACGACTGATGTTTTAGTCGTTGGTGGCGGTGCTGGCGGTACAGCTGCGGCTATCCAAGCAGCACGAAAGGGTGCAAAAACTATTTTGGTCAGTGAATTTCCCTGGCTAGGAGGAATGTTAACTGCGGCTGGGGTTTCTGCACCCGACGGTAATGAATTAATGGCATTCCATACTGGGTTATGGGGTGCATTTTTACAAGAATTACAGCAGCGACAGCCAGAAGGATTAGATAACAGTTGGGTGAGCTTTTTTAGTTATGACCCCCGTATTGGTGCAGAAATTTTTGCCGATTGGGTAAAAGAATTACCAAATCTGCACTGGATTTCCGGACAAGTACCTTTGGAGGTTTTACAACAAGAAAATTCCATTACTGGTGTCAGGTTTGCAGACTTTACCGTTCAAGCCAAGATTACTCTTGATGGTACAGAGTTAGGAGATTTACTAGCTTTAGCAGATATACCTTACCGTTGGGGTTGGGAGTTGCAATCTGAATGGGGAGAACCAAGCGCCCCAACTAACTTTGATCAGCTAACACAAAGATATCCTGTACAATCGCCTACCTGGGTTGTGATCATGCAGGATTTTGGCGAACCAGTCGCGCCAGAAATTCCCCCTGCACCTAATTATGATGCTTTACTATTTGCTGGGGCTTGGGAAAAATATGGTGCAGAGCAATTCTTGAATTATGGACGATTACCAGGGAATCTATTCATGATTAACTGGCCTATTTGTGGTAATGACTACGGTGAAGGTACAGGACGACTGATAGAATCAGACACAGCTAAAGGTGAATTTTTCCTAGAATCTCGTTGGCATAGCCAAAATTTTGCTCATTTTATCCAAAGTCAGCTTGGTAGACGTTATGGTTTGGCAGAGCAAGTTTTTCCCCACACTTCGTCCGCGTTTGCTTTGCACCCATACTACAGAGAAAGTCGCCGTTTGGTGGGGCTAATTACTGTGAGGGAGCAAGATATCTTACCAGTTCCAAGCGGTAGGGTAGCAGCTTTATTCCCAGATACCATTGCTATTGGTAATTATGCCAATGACCATCACTATCCAGGGTTCGACTTACCACTACAACCTAAATCCATCCGTTGGGGAGGACGTTGGACGGGGACACCTTTTACAATTCCTTACCGTTGTTTGGTTCCAGCTTCAATAGATGGGTTATTGGTTTGTGAAAAAAATATTTCTGTGTCTCACATAGCCAATGGGGCAACTAGATTACAACCTGTGGTGTTGGGTATTGGTCAAGCGGCTGGGATGGCGGCGGCTATGTCTGTGGAATTGGACTGTCAGCCGCGAGACTTACCTGTACAAGCATTACAGAAAGCTTTATTGCAAGATAACCACTCTCCTAGTGCCATCATACCTTTATTTAATTTATTACCCAATCATCCGGAATGGTTGCAATGGCAATTGTATTACCTAAATGAGCCTCAACTCTATCCAGATAGCGGCAATTGCCCGGCTTCTGTGGATAAGTACTATCACTCAGAACCCCAGCAAGTATTAACACGGGGAACTGAATGCTTCACAGGCATTTTTCAGCTTTTAAATCAGCAGGATTACAGATTCACGATTACTGCTCCGGCTGCTAATCTAGGACAAATTTGGCAGCTTGTAACGGGGCGATCGCACTTAGATGAGCAGCTACAAACCTTGTCAGATCAGCAACATCTTACAGTTTGGGGTCGTCTCAATTATTCCGGTCATTGGTTATTGGTTGAAAAACTAGACATAACTCCAATGTGAATAATTTTCAGTAAAAAGCACTACTTTTTTTCATAATTTTTCCGGACTCGTTCCATAAAACTCAGTAGCAATATATAAGAGAGTTTACAAAGAGACTTTTATGATGCGTGCTGCTGTTCCAGTTTTAATTTCGAGTCTGGTATTTGCTTCCCTAATTTCTGATTGTCTAGGAATGGCCAATCGCAATTCAACTCTTTCTCCTTCTAGTTCACACAATATGCTTTCATTTAAATCTAAACCCAAGCGTAACGAACCAGAAAAACCTATCCCTCATCGAGGTACTGGGCGTAGAAGTCTAATCGAATCCTCTAATAATGCCCATATTACAGTTTAGCGATGGTCTCCGACCGACCAGAGGTCATCACCTACGGCAGAGTGTAGCCCATCGCAGTATTATTTCTCATGGGACATAAACATTTATCTTGTAACCAGCACATTCAAAATATTTTCAACACTTTTAATAGCCTCTTTAGCACGAGTAGAACGTTTATATTCTGACGCTGCACATCCAATTTAATTCATCACCTGAATTGTCAGCATCACTACTCTTCCTACACCCAAGATGTAATTCTTGGTTTGCTCACAGAGTGTCATTCAGGTCAAGAATAAAGATACAGGGCATCTATCTACATTGCAATATTTTCACTGAATAAATATGGGGTAGACAAGACGCTTACCCCATAGTAGTTGTGTCTCAATTGAGCAACTGACTTATTTATACCTTTGCTTTTTTGGAGTTATTTTCTATCTTTTTAACTCCATTGATAAACATTGGCACAAATTTTTCCATAAATGCTTGTGGGTCACGTTGCCAAGCTCTTTGTGCAGCCTCGATTCTTGTAAATTGTAACTGGGGTGCTAACAAAGTTTGTGGCAAGCGTTCCATCAGATATTGGGGACGTTGCCACATTGGCATTGTATTTGCTACTTCAATGAGGTTAGCAACTCGTCGCAGTTCTGCACCCAGAGTAATATCCATTCCTGATTCAAAAGCTGCTTGTTCAATGGCAGAATATTTAAGCTTGGCTCGCTCGACTTTTTGTCGATGTTCTGGGCTTTTATCTGCTATTTGTGCTAACCAGCGATTACCCCAACGGACGTGTCCGGCTTCTTCAGGCAGAATTTTTTCAATGGTTTCACGGATTTTGATATTTTCTGCTGTTTGAGGTGCTTTTTTTAGGGCGTAAATGTGGGCAGAAAAATACTCACAACCACGTTTCTCAGTGACGTTAATTGCTGCCAGGGCAGCAATTATAAAGTCTTCTAGATTATCCTGAGAACCGTAGGCATCTTGATCGAGTAACCTTTCAAATTCATCAATGTAGGAAGTACCAGGAGGCGTTCCTACATTTGCATCCAAGTCTACCAACAAATCAGTTAGCCACATGGCATGACGTGCTTCATCTGAGATGTGGTGAGATAAATCTTTAATCAGTTCCGGTGGCTTGCCATTGAGTTGTTCAATGATCTCCGCCAGGTCTTTACAACTACGCTGCTCACTATAACGATAGCGGTTGAGTGTGATTAGGTGAATTTCGCGATCGCTCACTACCTGCTTGAGAATGTCCCTCGCACTCAAGGTATTCTGAAATTTTCGTGGATAAACAACTGTCATGAGTTTAAGTTAGTTTGTTAAGTTTATTGACTTGGATAGCAATTGAGTTTGTCTCAATATCTGTACTCACACGGCATCAGCCAAGATTAACCAGCATGAAATTATTGTAAACAAATGTAACAAATAAATTATCAACCATGAGAAAGGTTTGCCTGACAGCATCGTCATACTAGTAATAATGCCCAAAGTTGTCAGCCAAAGACAAATAAGTGCAATTACATAAATATTAACATTTATAACAAAAACTCAATTTCGTAGCTTAAGATACAGAATTTTAGCTATATTAGTTATGTAGAGGGTCAAATTCAATTAATATCACTAGGAGGACTGTGGTATGTCTATTCAAGAAAAATCTCGTGCAATTATGATGCGCCAATATCAGCAAGTGAAGAATCGTCAACAATCCATGCTGATGCGTTCCGCACAAGAACTCGGTCTTCCTGCTGAAGAACTCTCGCACTATTGGAATCCAACGCAAGGAAAGATCGATCCTACTACTCGCATGATTTATGGTCGCAGTAATGCCGCTATGAGTTAGGTTTTGATAATGTTTATGTCATTTTTACTACTGGGGGAAGTGATTTCGACCAGAAGTTATTTCCCCTGAGTTATCTGACTATGCTCATTGCAGATGAAAATGACTCAGACTTAGAGTGCAAACCATACAGTTTCTTTTTTAGCTTCGTTAATATATCTGATGTCACTGATTGGGTATTGTGCGATAGTGATCAATAGCCTTAACTCTGATTTCTGAGAATAATGGTATTTTAAGAAAAAATACCATTTGTGTTTTTATCTACTTGCAGAGTGTATGTTCCAAACTAAAAATTTATGGATAAGTCTATTTGCTTAGTTTGTGCTGCGGATGATAACTTCTCCATGCCTTTAGCAGCAACTACTCGTTCAGTGGTTGCCCATCTTACTGGTAAGCAGCATTTAGCTCTCTATATTATTGATGGTGGTATTAGTAGAGTTAATAAAAACAGAATTATCCAAAATCTTAAATCTGAGCAAGTTAGTATTACTTGGTTAAAGGTAAGAAAATCAAACCTCAAAAATTTGCAGACATCTTCTTCTATTACTGTTACAGCATATTATCGAATTTTAATTCCAGAGCTTTTGCCCGCAACAATTGAGAAGGCTATTTATATTGATAGTGATGTAATTGTCAGAAATAGTTTGCAAGAGCTATGGAATATTGAAATTGATGATAACTATCTTTTAGCAATTCCAGATATGGGAGCGCCCTATGTCTCATCTCCCAGAGGATTAATTAATTATAAAGAATTGGGGATTAACCCGGATTGTAAATACTTCAATTCTGGCGTTCTCGTCATGAATTTGAAAAAATGGCGAAAAGAAGCAACAAGTCAGAAAATATTTGAGTATTTAGATAAATATAAAAAGTATATACGTTGGCATGATCAAGATGCTATGAATGCAATTTTAGCAGGGCAATGGAAAACTATTGATTCTCGATGGAATCAAATGCCATATCTATTTAAATACCCATCTTGGCAAGATAGCCCATTTAGTGAAGAAGAATATAATAAACTAGTTCATCATCCTTTTATTATTCACTTTTCTTCGCGTGATAAACCGTGGCATGATAATTGTAATCACCCAGAAAAACATTTATTTTTTGAATATTTAGATAGTACAATTTGGTCTAATTGGAGAGAAGAACAAGTCGCAAAAAAACAGCGACAGCAAAAGATGGCTGTTTTCAAAAAAGTATATATTGCTTTCAAGCAGCGAATTAAATCTTTGCTACGAAAAATATGAATCAATTCAAAATAGCCTGCGGCTTCTCTACGTTTCCTGCGGAACGCTACGCGTAGCTTGCTTCTCCGGAGGAGTACGCGGTAGCGTGTCGTAGACAGAGGCTAACGCCAACGCGTAGCGTTCCGTTCGCGCGAGTGTTGCGTAGCAAAGAAGAAGCTTCCGCCAACAAAATTCAAAACTTTGGAATTAGTACGGAGTTTTGTCAAAAAAAACCACCCTTAAGGGTGGCGAGATTGAGTCTTGGCTATAGATTGCTAACAGGTGTTAATTAAACGTCGTAATAGAGATTGAACTCATAAGGATGAGGACGCAGTTGCAACTGTTTAACTTCGTTAGCGAGTTTGTAGTCAATCCAGTTTTGGATAAAGTCTTCGGTGAATACGCCTGTGTCTGTCAAGAAAGCGTGGTCGTTTTCTAGTGCTTCTAGTGCTAGTTCTAAAGAACCAGGTGTGGAAGGAACTTTTGCCAGTTCTTCTGGAGAAAGTTCATAGATATTCTTATCTAATGGTTCACCAGGATCAATTTTGTTCTTGATACCATCGATACCAGCGCATAGCATGGCAGCAAATGCCAAGTAGGGGTTAGAGGTAGCATCTGGACAACGGAACTCTAGGCGCTTGGCTTTGGGGTTGCTACCAGACAGAGGAATCCGGATGGAAGCAGAACGGTTTCCTTGGGAGTAAGCCAAGTTAACTGGTGCTTCGTAACCAGGAACTAGACGCTTGTAGGAGTTGGTGCTGGGGTTGGTGATTGCCAACAGTGCTGGGGCGTGTTTAAGAAGACCACCAATGTAGTGCAGTGCCATATCACTCAAGTCAGCATACTTATCGCCTGCAAAGAGGGGTTTGCCATCCTTCCAGATAGATTGGTGACAGTGCATACCAGAACCGTTATCGCCAAAAATTGGTTTTGGCATGAAGGTGACGGTTTTGCCGTATTTCTTGGCGACGTTCTTGATGACATATTTGTAAATCATCAACCAGTCAGCCGCTTCGATTAACTTACCGAAACGGAAACCGAGTTCACACTGACCACCTGTAGCAACTTCGTGGTGATGTTTTTCGATGGGTACGCCTAATTTCGCCATTGTCAACAGCATCTCTGTGCGGATATCTTGGAAAGAATCCGTAGGTGAAACTGGGAAATAACCCTCTTTGAAACGTGGTTTGTAAGCCAAGTTGGGTTTATCTGCTGTACCTTCTTTACCAGAATTCCAAGCACCCTCTACAGAGTCGAGGAAGTAGTAACCTTCGTTAGCGTTTTGGGCAAAGCGGGCGCTATCAAAGATGAAAAATTCAGCTTCAGGGCCAAAGAAGGCTGTATCACCAATACCCGTAGATACTAAGTAGTCTATTGCTTTTTGAGCAATAACCCGTGGACAACGGTTGTACCATTCTCCTGTGCGTGGTTCTTTGATGCTACAAACAATACTTAGTGTTGGCACTTCCATGAATGGGTCGATCCAAGCTGTGTTGGGATCGAGAACCATTGTCATGTCTGACTCGTTGATTGCTTTCCAACCCCGGATGCTGGAACCATCAAAAGGTACGCCATCAGAGAATGAGCTTTCATCGATTTGGTTCTGGTACAAGGTGAGGTGCTGCCATGTACCTACTGTATCGATGAACTTGAGGTCAATCAGCTCAATTTTTTCATCTTGAATTCTTTTCAAGACTTCTTGTGGGGTTGTCATTGTTACTCCTTCTCTGCCAATTTCTTAAATTCAAACCAGAATCTGCCAAAGCATCTAAGCCCTACTAAGCGAAACAAAGTTGATGACACACCTGAAATATCGTAGATTCTAAACATTAGACAGTTTTGTAGTCTTTGTTACAGAAGCTCTGGATTACAGGTAATATTAACCTTTCTTTCGACATCTGCACAAAAGGAAGAAAGTTAATCTCATAGGGGTCAACTTTGGCATAGAATCCTTAAGTAACAGATAGATTGTTTTTGTGCCGAATCTACTTTTAATAGCACAAAAATTTTACTGGTGCGTAGCACAACCAAATTAATATCAAACCATAGATAGCAACGATTGGGAGAAGAAGGAATGCGCGATGCAGTAACAAGCTTAATTAAGAATTATGACGTAGCTGGTCGGTATTTTGACCGGAATGCGATCGATACCCTGAAAGATTATTTTGATAGTGGTACAGCCCGTGTACAAGCGGCAGCAGCGATTAACTCAAATGCGGCTGCATTGGTCAAGCAAGCAGGCTCGAAGTTGTTTGAAGAACTACCAGAGTTGATTCGTCCTGGTGGCAATGCCTACACTACTCGCCGTCTGGCGGCTTGTTTACGGGATATGGACTACTACTTGCGCTACGCTACTTATGCGCTGGTTGCTGGTAATACCAATGTTTTAGATGAACGGGTGTTGCAAGGCTTGCGGGAAACTTACAATTCTTTGGGTGTACCCATCGGCCCCACAGTTCGTGGTGTGCAGATTCTCAAGGATTTGGTTAAGGCTCAAGTGGTAGGTGCTGGTATTACCAATACTACTTTTGTTGAGGAACCATTTGACCACATTACTCGTGAGTTGAGCGAGCGTGATGTTTAGATAGTAAGTTACATAACTTAACTGAAAGCGATCGCTTCTTTCTTGGCTATGTGAAGAGGCGATCGCTTTTTTGACAAATTAAGCAAGTGAGTGTTGACAGCTATTGTCTGTGACTAGGCGATCGTTTCACATTGATAGAAGTAGGTGTCCCAAAGAAAGATATTGTTTTGGGTTTTCATTCAGTTGAACCGCGTCAATATACTGAATTTTATGTATTTTAATTTGCTTATTTTTTTTGCGTACCATACAAAATATAATTTTTTATCGTATAATCGGTAACAAGATATATAGTGTTATACCATAGTTCCATGAGTATTAATGATTTAGAATTTTTGCATGGTGCAGCTTTTCTTAGACTCCTCAAAGGAACATCCTATATATCCATAAATTATTTATCTTCTATCCATTCATCTCTTTATCTCATAAAAAGCACCCATCAAGAATCAGCTATCTTATTTAAAATTTCCAGAAAGCCTACTTCTTCTTGGTCATTTAGCTTTAGTTCACAAGAAGAAAATGCGGTGACAAATTTTCATAAAACTTATCCTAATATCAAACTTTTCATAGCATTGATTTGTCATAGGGATGGTATTTGTTGCCTATCTGAAGAGCAATTATGGACAATTCTTAATCCTAGCGAAGGTCTAGCGAAACAGCGTATTTCCATAAAAAGAGAATCAAGAGGTAGTTACTATGTTAAAGGTACAGGGAGAGTACCTTTAGAACGTACAATTCCACAAAATAATTGGCCAGATGCAATTTTATCAGCATAAGAAGAGTTATGACAAATACTGTTATTAGAACAAACGGTTCTTGTATTAATAAATTAATTAAGAGACTAGAAAAACAAATCGGAAAAGAAGAAGCTAATAAACTTAAAGAAACTGCTATTGAAGTAGTTAAAAACTGCGTTAGAGTTTATTCTGAAAATTTTGATTTTGGTGATGTAGGAGAAAATAGCACAGGTTTAGTTAGTAAGCCTTATCAAGGCTTAAATTCCATTCCTAATGAAACAACGGGGCTTATTTATGGTAGAGTTCAAAGTGGAAAGACGAACACAACAATTGCAGCTTTAGCGTTGGCTTATGAAAACAATTTTCGTTGTTTTATTGTCTTAACGTCTGATAATACATGGTTAGGCAAACAAACTGCCAGCCGTTTCAATAATCAAATTCAAGACGGCCCTGTTATTTTTGATTGGGAAGCGTGGAAAAAAGACCCTGTTGATTTTGCTGAAAGTAAAGTTATACCCTATATCAAAGATACAGGTGTTGTTTTAGTTACTACAAAAAATGTTGCTCATTTAAAGAGATTATTAATAGTTTTAAAAACAGCTAAAGTTAAAAATTTTCCTACATTAATTTTTGATGATGAAGCTGATAATGCTAGTTTAAATACAAATGAAGCTAAACAATCTAAACAAGGAAAGAATGCAATTCCTGATAGTTCAACTTTCGAGCAAATACACAGCAATATTCGTCAAGAAATTGCTAATCATATTTACATTCAAATTACTGCAACTCCC
Organism: Anabaena subtropica FACHB-260; assembly: GCF_014697105.1. Taxonomy (GTDB): domain Bacteria; phylum Cyanobacteriota; class Cyanobacteriia; order Cyanobacteriales; family Nostocaceae; genus Trichormus; species Trichormus subtropicus. Next base: position 13,775 of record NZ_JACJRF010000055.1, read on the forward strand.
CAAAGTTTATTATTACAAAAACTATCTCAACCTTGTAAACCACAATTTTGTGCAGCATTACCAGAACCAGGAGATAGTTATATGGGAGGAGAATTATTTTTCTCGGAAAACAGTAAACATTCTGTCATTATTGATGCAGAGGAAATTAACCAAATAAAAAAACAAAAAGGTGCAATTAATCCTGGTAATAAATGGATAATTCCTGAAGGGTTAAGATTAGCATTATGTTTTTTCTTCTTAGGTTCAATTTATAAAATGTTATCATCTGATGATGAAGATGATACATATTCTTTTCTAGTTCATATTTGTTATAAGCAGGATATTCATACAAATTTAGAGAAATTAATTAGTAATTTTGTAATTAATTTAGATCAAGCAATTCGAGAAAAGAGTTCACAAGCAGACTATAAACAAGCAATAAAATGGTTAGAGCAAGCATATAAAGAATTGCAAAATACTACTGATAAATTACCGCAATTAAATCAATTGATAGATGGATTAAAAATTCAACTTAGACGCGCAATTCCTACAATTATTAATGCAAATAATCCTGATAAAGAACCTAATTATAATCCTGGAATGAATATATTAATTGGTGGAAATAGATTAGGTAGGGGCGTTACAATTAAAGGCTTAATGGTAACTTATTATGGACGTGATGCAAAACAAAAGACAGTAGATACAGTTCATCAACACGCTCGAATGTATGGTTATCGTCCACAATTAAAAGATGTTACTCGTCTCTTTTTAGCAGAACATATTCTAGAAGCTTTTCGCTCTATTCATGAAGCGGATGAAGCAATGCGTCAAGCAATAGGAGATGATATTCATAATATTCAGATTCAACCTGTTTGGATAGGAGGAGATTTAAAACCCACTCGTGCTAATGTTTTAGATCCATCCGTTATTGGTGTATTAGCACCGGGAAAATTAGTTTTTCCTCAAAGTCCAGCTTATAAAAAGCAAGAAATAGAGGATAGTTTCCATAAAATAGAAAGCCTTTTAATTAATTATAATGATGATGAAAAATATTATGAAGTAAGCATAGATTTTATTATAAAAGTAATTAGTTACACAAAAAATTATTATGTACCTTATGAAAAGTGGGAAGATAAACGTATTATTAAAGGATTAAAGGATCTGCAAGCAAAAGGTATGGATAAGGGACGTTTAAACGTTCGTAGAGGCATTAGGAATAAGAGACAAGGATTAGATATGCCAAGAAAAGATCCTTTTAAATGGGGAGGGTTTGGATTTGGTTCTGGTGAATGGTTAAAAGAGGCTCAAAAGAAATATCCTGATGTACCGACATTAATTATTTGCTATCAAAAAGGAGAAAAAAATAAGGGATGGGATGATCATCCTATATATCTGCCTATGTTGGTATTACCTAAACAAAAATTTGTTTTAATGTTTAATTATGATGAAAGTTAAACGTATTCGTAGCGCATAGTTTGAATAAAAACTAATCTTTATTATGTGTCAATTAGAAGGTAAGACTTGGTTAGGCAGCGACTCGATACTTTATTAGTAGAGCTAAATTTATGTAATTCTTGCGCCTTCGCACAGAGGCTAATTCAGGCGGGGGAAGTGATGGTTAATGAATAGGTAATTGATAAACCTGGAACAGAGGTTGATGCTGCTGTAATGAAGATTAAGGAGCGATCGCCTATTAATATACCAAAGAAGCGATCGCAATTTTTGACTAGGTTTTGGCAATTTGATAATTATTAATTGCTTCTCCAGTAATTTCAGCATAAAGTACATCGGGGTCAAAATCTGCGCCGTTTTCCCAGTAAATAGTTCCCCATTCGGGGTTGATTTTTACTTGTTTGAAATAATCAATATTTTGTAGCGGTGCAAAAATCCCTGTAAAAGAAATTAATTTACTAATATCAATAACGCCTTGTTGGTTGTCTTCAAATTTGATGTATAGCTTATAATCTTCTATTGGTTCGACTGCAATAATATCTTTGAGCATGACTTACTCCAGTGGTTCGATTTTCTCTAAAGTATCGTTGACTCTAGCTTTTTCCCAATTATTCATCAATTTTGTTTTGTGTAAGTTTGCCCATTCAACTACAAGTGCTAGTATTCTGGATGAGAGTTTACCTTCTAGTATCGATAAGGTTTCGATATCAACAATTGCTTTTTGTTGATTATAGCGAACGTGGAAATGTGGCGGTGGATGATCGTTATAATACATAGTGATAATAATTCCCAGAAAACGGCTAATCTCTGGCATTACATCATTTCCATAACTAGCTGATCACGACTATTAAAATACCAAAAGACGCGATCGCTATACAAAAATTTCCAAAAATTTATTTGTCAATAACAGGAGAATCAAGTTAATTGGTGAAGCAGCGACTCGATATTTTATTAGTAGAATTGAATTTGTGTAATTCTCGCGCCTTAGCACAGAGGCTGATTCAGGCGGGGGAAGTTACTGTTAATCAGCAGTTAGTTGATAAACCTGGTACTGAAGTTGATATTGCATCTCAAATAAATATTAAGGAGCGATCGCGCTTTGTTTCTCGTGGTGGTGAAAAACTATCTAAAGCTTTAGAATTTTTCGCTATCCCCATTACTGGACGGGTTTGCTTGGATGGGGGTATTTCTACAGGTGGCTTTACTGATTGTCTACTGCAAGCTGGAGCAAAGCTAGTTTACGGTATTGATGTGGGTTACGGACAGACAGATTGGGGTTTACGAAACAATCCCCAGGTGATTTTGCGTGAACGTACCAATTTACGTCAACTGCAACCTGAGGATTTATATGGTGAGGGAAATTCTCTTCCTGATTTGGCGGTGGTGGATGTCTCGTTTATTTCCTTAACCAAGATTTTGCCTGCTGTGTGGCGACTAACTCAACCTCTGCGTGAAGCAGTGCTATTGGTGAAGCCACAGTTTGAAGTAGGGAAATCTCGTGTGGGTAAAAAAGGTGTGGTGCGCGATCCCTACGACCAAGCTGATGCTATTTTTCAAGTCTGGTTGGTGGCTGAGGAGTTAGGTTGGAAATATAAGGGTTTAACTTGGTCGCCGATTACTGGCCCGGCGGGAAATATCGAATACCTTTTATGGTTAAAAATGGAAAGTGAAACACCACCGCCAGATTTAAATGCTATTCAACAAATTACTAAATCAGCTATGGCTGATTTGGGTAATTCGTCATTAAGGAACTGATTTTAGATTGATTGACAATCTAAAATCCAAAATTTTCCATCTTCAGCATCAATTAAACATCATAGATGAGACATTCTAGGGCTTCTGGATGTAAATCACAAAATGTTTCTAGAGAACTTTTGTGTTTTTTGGCTTGCAGTTGATGGGATTTTTCAGCTTGCAATTCTTCGACAATATCCCAAGCTACAGCACAGTTTGGAGAACCATCACCATTTTGTTCGCAGGTGTTACGGGCTTCAGCGATCGCACAGAGGATGGCTTTTTCTAAATTTGTAGTCTCGTTTTGGTCAGAGTTGGCTGCTGAAGCTACGTTGAAGGTCATTGTCATGGTCTTTTCGCCTTTTTTTACTACGCTGTGAGTGTCAGTTGTTATTGTTAACTGATTTCAGAGCTTACTATTCTAGTTTAGATAGGCTTCCCAAAGATTGTAGTGGTGAACACCGCCATTTTGTTAGCCAATCTTATTGGGAATTCCTCTCTTTTCATCTTTAATGAAAACAGGTATAAATGCTGTGCTAGCTGAACTATTAGCAAATAACTGCCATATCTTTTATATTGCCTCTGAAAATCAGTTTTGAACACATTTATCAGAGGATTTTGATAGAAATTGACAAATTCTCACCAATAGTAATAATTAGCTAAATATTTTTTATTTATTCTCAATATTTCATTCCTAATTCTTGTTGCAGACGATACAGAATTGTATTTTTGTCTACTTGAGAAAGGATTTCTGTAATTACGGTACTAGCGCCTAATTGTCCCCAAGTACAACCTTTTTCTAGATATACTTGGGCTGCTTTGCCGACAGTGTAGGCTCCATAACCAGCGATTCCGGCTTGAGCGATCGCACTACCTGCAAAGGCAGTGATGTTTGTCGGATTATCGCCACTGGTTAAGGCAGCAGTACTTTTACCTAAACCTAATAGGAAGCTACTTCCTAATTCTCCCAGCAATAAGCCACCGGAACTCATTAAGATGGTTTTTAAGATTTTTCCGGCTTCATAGCTGGTTATGGGTAAACCATATAACCGCGATAGGGAGCGAATTAAAGCCAAATCAGCGACGGTTCCGCCCAGGATATCGAAAAAGGCGATGGGATTTAGCCCTACGGCTAAAGCTTTGTATTTGGTGAATTGCCAGATGATATCTTCGGCTTCTTGTTGGCGGATATCGATAGTTTTTTGCGCGATCGCCGCTTCTGCGTCCCGTGCTTGAATGAGTGCATTTAACGCTAGGAGCGATCGCCCTTCCCGGTTAAGAATATTTAAAATGCTTTGCTTGAGTTCATCTACTTGTGATTCTGGTGTTTCCCACTCATAACTCACTCGACCATCAGGCCACTCAACCCTTACTTCCATCGGTGCAGGTTCCGCCGCTATCATGACAATTTCATCTGGTAACAAAGGCTTGGCTTGGGGATTTCCTGCCCCTAATTGTTGTAAATTTTTATAAATTGTGGCTCGGTCTGTATCTGGGTATAAATCGATTTTGTTAAACACCAAAATTAGGGGTTTCTGTGCCTGGCGTAATTCTAGGAGTGCTTGATACTCAGTACGGGTAATATCCCCAGACACAACAAATAATATTAAGTCTGCTTGACGCACCACATCCCGCGCCATTTGCGCCCGTGACTCGCCTTGAATTTCATCTAATCCAGGGGTATCAATTAACTCAACTATTACCTTCCCCCCTGGTTGCCAGCGTACAGAACGGGGCCATTGAGTCACACCGTTGAGGGGGCCAGTTTGTAAAATTTTGCTTCCCAATAAGGCATTTAACACCGCCGACTTACCACGACTCACTAAACCAAAGGCGGCGATTCTAATTACATTAGACTCCAGTTTCTCCAGTGTGGAGTTTAAGGCTTCAATTTCTGGTTTCACCAAACCTGCCAACTCTGGGTTAGATGATAAATGCCCTGATTTACGAAGATAGCTATACCAAGACAATGCTTGTCTCAAGCTGGCACGGGCGCGGTTCAGGTGAGTTTCTTGCAGATTACGCACGAAGTTAGGTTGATTCAAGGTTGAATAAACGACAGGCTACATATCTATTGTGATCTAATTCCGAACCTGTCTCAGTCATACAATTGTGGATTGTTGTATGTCTGCATCCATGAATCGTGGTGAGTATGGGGATATAAGGATTTAAGGTAAAGGCATTCCTGAACTACGGGATGATTCGCGGGGGTTAGGCCGGACAGCCAGCCTGATAAAAACAGGAAGCAAGATGCCCATGCCACAAAACTATGAAAATCATCCCGCATTGTGCAACGCCAAATTAAAACTACCACCAAACCCGATTTCCATCTTCGTCAACTCTGGCTTGGCGAATTACATCAGAAATTTCTTCCGCATCTTTTACATGGTGGAGGGCTTTCTTTTCACCCTCAGGGGTGTCTACAACAAAGTAGGTAGGAACTGTAATATGGTCGCCTGTGATGTCTGGTGCATCTACAGCCACTTGCTTGGCTTTCTCTTCCAGTGATTGTGGTTCGTCGGCAATTCTATCTCCTGGGTTGGCTGTTAAGTTTCTTTCTTTAGCAGTTGGTTCCTCACGAGAATGCCAGTCTTTACTTACTGGTTGTCTAATTTCTTCTGATTGATTATTTTGATTTTCTAGTTTTTCGTTAGTCATGGCTAGTTCAACAATTAAAATTTTTATGTCTACTAACACACTCTAAAAAATCAAATGTTTATTTAGTTCTTTCTCCAGTAAGAGTTTCTTATATTGACGAAAATTACATATCTAAAGTTATATCTTAGCTTTTAGATTTACACATAATTTCACCCCCTAGAAATACAAGTCAAATAATAGATTTATTTCTTTAGTTGAAAAGGTGTATATTTACCACCCAACGCTTCTACAATCGTGCGGGTATTTGCCTCCATCATTTTGATGTAAGAATCTCCATCACTTCCTTTTGCCCCAATTGAGTCAGAGTAAAGCTCATTTGATGCTAATTTTATGCCTGCTTCTTGGGCAACAGTTTTAATTAAAGCTGGATTAATTGTAGTTTCAGCAAAAATTGCAGGTACACCTATTTTTTTAATTGAGTCTACCAATCGTTTAACTGTTTGGGCGCTTGGTTGCTCTTCGGTACTAATCCCAATTAAAGTACCTGCGATCGCTATCCCGTAAGCCCGTCCATAATATTGAAAAGCATCATGAGTTGTCACCAGTTGGCGATTATTGGGCGGAATAGTTTGTATCTGCTGATTAATCCAGCTATGCAACTGTTTTAATTCACCTGTAAGCTCTAATGCCCTCTGAGTATATTTTTCTCTGTCTTTAGGGGATAACTCAATTAACCCATCTCGAATAGCATTAACCATAGTAGCCGCATTTTCGGCACTCCCCCAAACGTGAGGATCAGGTACTACTTCCCCTTGACCTTTATCCAACTGTAACGGCTTGACAACCTCTCCCACTGCTAACTTGCGTGCATTACCACCAGCCGCATTCATCAACTTAATCAGCCCTGGTTCTAAGTTGTAGCCGTTGTATAAAATTAAGTCGGCTTTTTCTAAAACCCTGCTGTCGGCTGGTACTGGTTCGTAAACATGGGGATCAGTCCCTGGTTTAAGAATCCCAGTCAGTTGGATGTCTTCACCGCCCACTTCTTGCGCTAAATCAGCGATGATGGTGCTAGTTGCAACTACCTGCGGTTTACTCTCTGTACCTGGGGTAGTAGGGTTAGAGTTACCTGTGGCACATCCATCTACCAAAAGTGCCAAAAATACTGCTAAGACTGGTCGCCAACAAAATCTGGCTTTTGAGCGAGTGATTGCATTCATCAGAATTGTTATGGTTATTCTCATATTTCTCTCATTTTTTAAGTTACAGTATTTTCATAATCTTTTCATTTTTTACGTCTCGGAAATGACACTATGCGACTTGCGAACTTTTCCTTACCAGCTGATTCCAGTTTTGAATCAGTTAACACTCTGACAGCAACAGCAGCAATTAATATCTCTCATCTAGGAGTACATTACCGTACACAAGAAGCTTTGAGGGACGTTAACTGTATTGTCAAACCGGGACGAATAACGGGGATTTTTGGCCCTAACGGTGCTGGTAAAAGCACTCTGATGAAAGCAATGTTAGGTTTAGTCCCCGTCAGCAGTGGTAAAGTACTATACCAAGACAAACCCTTAATGCAGCAATTGGGTAAAGTTGCTTATGTTCCCCAACGTAGCCAAATTGACTGGACTTACCCAGCCACCGTTTGGGATGTGGTGATGATGGGAAGGGTAAAGAAAACAGGTTGGTTGCGGAGTTTTTCGGCGGTTAGTCGCCAAGTTGCTAAGAATGCTTTGGAACGAGTGGGAATGGTGGAATATTGCGATCGCCCCATAGGACAATTATCAGGAGGACAGCAGCAACGGGTATTTTTAGCTAGGGCTTTGGCGCAGCAAGCAGACATTTTCTGTTTTGATGAACCGCTTGTGGGTATTGATCAAAAAACCCAAGCAGTGATTTTTGATGTGTTTCATGAACTAGCAGATGCTAACAAAATTCTGTTGGTAGTTAACCATGATTTAGGTGAATCTATCAGCCATTTTGATGATTTAATCTTATTAAATAGGGAATTAATCGCCACAGGTTCCCGTCAACAGGTACTCAAAGAAGAAAACCTACAGCGTGCTTATGGTGGTAAAGTTATCTACTTCTCGGATGCAGCATAAAAGGGGAAAAGAGGCAGGGGGCAGGGAGCAGGGGGCGGGGAGATGAAAACTGTTGACTATTGACTATTGCAAAATATGTTTGAAGCATTAATTGAACCGTTGCAGTATGGCTTTATGCAGCGATCGCTTGTGATTGCGATTTTAGTGGGTTTGTTGTGTGCGGTTGTGGGTAGTTACCTGATGGTGCAAAGATTGGCGCTGTTGGGTGATGCTATTAGTCACTCAGTTTTGCCGGGACTAGCGATCGCCTTTATGATCGGCGCTAATATATTTGTTGGGGCGTTTATTGCCGGGGTTTTGAGTACAATAGCGATCGCTTGGATTAAGACGCGATCGCCAATTAAAGAAGATGCGGCGATGGGTATAGTTTTTTCTGCATTCTTTGCCCTTGGTGTTACCCTAATTACTATTGTTCAAAAAGATAATAAAATCGACCTCAATCATTTTCTATTTGGTAATATTCTCGGTGTTACTGTTGACGAAGTACGAGACACTGCTATTATTGCAACTATTGTTTTAATAGTTGTTTTTTTATTATATAAAGAACTACTATTTTACACATTTGACCCTTTAGGCGCTCAAGCCGCAGGCTTACCAGTAAATAAGCTCAACTTTGGTTTAATGCTGCTGATTTCTTTAACAATTGTCGCCAGCATGAAAGCTGTAGGCGTAATTTTAGTATTATCACTTTTAATTACACCAGGAGCCACTGCATATTTATTAGTTAAACGCCTACACCAAGTCATGATTTTAGGTGCAGGAATTGGTGTTTTTTCTAGTATTAGCGGTATGTATCTCAGCTACTTTTATAATTTGCCCTCCGGCCCTGCTATAGTTCTAGTAGTTTCGGGATTATTCCTATTGGCATTATTATTTAGCCCGAAACATGGAATTTTAATACCGAATGTAGAAGTCTACAAAGGTAGAGTAAAGTAAAAAGTGCTACCTAATCCTAATGAGCTTTCAAGCCAGATTTGTCCGTTATGTTGTTCTATGATATTACGACAAATAGCTAAACCTAAACCTGTTCCACCTTGCTTGCGGGAATCTGAAGCATCTATCTGATGAAACCGCTCAAAAATAGTTTCTAATTTGTCAGCAGGAATTCCTCTTCCTTGGTCTTGCACCTTAAATAAAACATTTGAATTTTGACCATCTTTTCCTTTGACTTCTTCTACTGTCATAAACACAGTAGACCCTTTAGGTGAAAACTTAATTGCATTACTCAGTAGATTTGTTATTACTTGGATAATCCGGTCTTTATCAGCTATCAATTCAATAGATTGTGGTAAAACTGATAAATTAATTCCAGCTTTATTAGCCATTAATTGCATCAAATCTGTGGCTGCTGTTAATAATTCAGCCGTATTAAATTTTTGTTTATTTAAAGTGATTTTCCCAGATTGCAATCTTTCTAAATCTAAAATATCATTTACCAGTCTCACTAGGCGTTCAGAGCTTTCAGAAACAATTTCAATGATGCGCTGAGCCTTTTCAGAGTCGAGCTTTACTAAACCAGTTTTTAACAAGTTTAAACCTCCCTGAATTGAAGTCATGGGAGTTCGTAATTCGTGACTAACAACCGAGATAAACTCATTTTTGATTTTATCTAATGCTTGTCTTTGGGTAATATCTTCACCAATGCTCATAGTACCTACTATTACGCCTTGTGAATTGCGTAAAACAGTATTATTCCAGGCAATAAATTTCTCTTCTCCAGATTTAGTGAGCATATAATTTTGCTCATGAAGATTTAATTCTTGCTCTAGCATTTCTTCAAAAAAACTCTGTACATTCTGTTGCTGATGCTGCGGAATAAAATTTTCAACCCAATTCTTACCTAAAATTTCTGTTTGAGAATAGCCAGTTAATTCTAAAAAGAAAGGATTAATATATTCAACTTTACCTGTAATATCTAGCCCTACAACTAACAACTGCACATTTTCTAACAAGCTGCGCCAGCGACGTTCAGCTTCGCACAGTTGAGAGTCAATTTGTTGCTGATATTTAATATTCTCTTCTAAGATAGTAATTAATCTATATAGATAGAGATTTACATTAGTTAATTCAGCAGTTCTCTCTGCGACTTTGATTTCTAATTCTGCCTTTGATTGTTGTAAAATTGCTTCTGCTTGCTTGCGCTGATTGATATCCAAACAAGTACCAATCATTCGTACTCCTCGGCCTTCATCATCATAGATACATTTTCCTTTAGCCCCAATCCAGTGAATGCTATCATCAGGCCAAATCACTCTATATTCCACATAATATTCAGCTTTATTGTCTTTGGTATCAATTATTTTTTGGTTAACTGCTTCTCTATCTTCTGGGTAGACGCAGGCGAGAAAAGCTTCGTAGTTACCTGGAAACGTACCTGGAGTTAGACCAAATAATTGCTCTTGACGGCTTGACCATTTGAGATGGTCAGTCAGAATATTCCAATCCCACGTTCCCATCTGAGAAGCTTCTAAAGCTAACCTTAAATTTTCTTCACTTTCTCGCAAAGCAATCTCAGTCTGTTTTTCTTTAGTTATTTCTTTTAAAAAAATTGATATACCTTCCACAGAAGGATAAATGCGATTTTCAAACCAGCGTTGGCTCGATGAATAATATTCTTCTACTTGAATCAAATTTTGTTCAGTAAAAGCCTGGTTACAAGCTTCATAAAAATTCTGTCTAACTTCTTCGGGATATTCTTGCCAAATATTTTTACCAATTAAATCCTGTGGTTCTTTTCCAAAAATTTCTGCTGCTTTTTGACTAACGTAGGTATAGCACCAATTATTATCGACAGCTAAAAAAGCATCACTAATACTTTCTAATATATTAGATAATCTATTTTTGCTTGCTTCCGCTTCTGCACAAGCAGCTTGTTCACGGATTACCATCTGTGCTATTTTTTCTTCTGTTTGTTTGCGTTCGGTGATATTCGTCAGCGTCACCACACTACCAATAATTTGCTTGTCTAAATTTAATAATGAAGCAGCACTCAACAGTAAACAAAATTCTCTGCCATCTTCGTATTTTAATAATACTTCTACTCCTTGAAAAAATTGACCTTGCAGCAAGCTAAATAGTGAAAATATTTCTTGTTTTTTCTGACAAATTGCTGATTTATCAATAAACAAACATTCTTCTATTTTTTGATAGCCACAAGAATTATTACATTGCAATGGAAACGACACATCAAATTGTTGAAATAATGGATTATGACCACACAGTTGCTGTGCTGCTTGATTGGCGCGAATAATTTGCCAATTTTGATCACACACAATGATTGCTTCGCCTGCTTGTTCTAGAATAGAATTTGCTAGTCTTTCCGCCGCCACAATCTCTGCATTACGTTTTTGCTCGGTTAAGTCGGTTACTACTATGCAAGTAACCGCTACTTCATCTATTTGCAATGGCTTGAAAGATAAATAAACAGGTATTTGAGTTTCATCTTCAGCAATTAAATAAACTTCTCCTCGACAACATTCCTGTGTTGCTTGCTGAAATAATCCTTGAAACACCTGTTTTTCTTGTGGTGCTATGTAATCCTCTAAGTTGGAGCCGATTACTTTCTCTAGTGGCTTTTTGAGCATTACTGCTAAAGGATGATTACAGTAAAGAATTGTTCCATGCTCATCTATAGTCACAGCGCCTTCGTGCATCTCTTGTAAAAAAGCACGGTAAGGATAATCAGCATCTTGCAAAGTGAAAATTCGTTCTCCTTGAGTGCTAGATACAACTAAAGCATCTACCTCACCCATTCTAATAGCTCTAAAAGTCTCTTCTAAGACTTGTAATTGATTACGTAAAGCTATATTTTCCAGTTCAAGTTCTTGGTGTGTTTTCACTGCAATCACCCTGAGCAAATTCGTGATTTGTAATTAATTATATTAAGCAGTTTATTTATTGATGTAAAAACTTTTTTATATATTTTCATCCCACAACTATAGTTAGAGGATATTAGTTACCAATAAATAATTTTTAATTATATAATTTACGATTACATGATGTACCCCTAGCTTTTGATATCAAAGAGATGTAAATCACTAAACCGATAAATGCTATATCTTAGAATTTCAAGCAATATCTAAAGCAATGATTACTTTATCAACATTTGTTAAATCGCCAATTAACTTTTGTAGAGGTAGAGGAAGTTCTTTAATCAGAGTCGGAACAGCAAATATATGGTCTTTTTCTAAAATTTCTGGCTGTTGGTATATGTCAATGATTTCCATTTCATAGCGTCCTGCTAAGTATTGTTCACAGATTTTTTTCAGCATTTGAATAGCACGCATGGATCTGAGGGTATTGCCAGCTACATATAGACGCAAAACATATTTTTGTGCATCTATATTTGCCAAAGCTTTTTCAAAATCTGCTGTAGATTCTATAATTAGTTCATTAGAACTATCTTCAGCTTGGTTTGAATTATTCATAACTATCCTTCGTTGATATTTACTTGACGTAAATCCAGACCTACTAATACTTTTTCAGTGTTAGATAAATCTCCAATGATTTGCTTAACAGGTTCCGGTAATTTTCTCACTAAAGTTGGGATAGCTAATATTTGGTCTCCCTTAGCTAATTGGGGATGTTCCATGAGGTCAATTACTTCGATGCGATATTTACCTTCTAGGTATTCTTCGCAAATTTTTTTCAGATTGGCAAATGCTTTTAAAGATTTGGGCGTTTGTCCAGCTACATATAGCCGTAACTCCCAAAATTCTTCTGTATGACTACTTTGAGACTGGAAATTTATATAGAAATCCATAATAAAAATCTCTACTTATGTTTCAGATTGGCGCAAATAAAATCTTTGTTTTTCTTCATCTAATAAGACTTTTTCTTGTGTTTCTTCAATAGAAATCAACCTTTCAATTTCTTTCTTTTCAATGTCAAATTGAGCTTCTATTGCTTTAACTTGTGCTTCCATTAGTAAACGTTTACGTTCAATATCTCGCTGTTTTTGCTCAATTTTTTGCTGGCGAGCTACAGCAGCAGCTTTGTCTTTTGCTTCTTGTATAATTCTTGCTGTACCTGTGAGTACTCCTTCTGTCCCTATGTACACATCTAATAACTGTAATCCTTCAGCAGTCAAAATAAATTCTCGCACTTGATTAGAATGTGATGTACCACGAGATTTAAGTACATGAATTAAGCGGTTGCGTTCGCCATTACTTTCTATTGTTCGTAGTAGTATCCAAGTATCTGCTAAAGAAGAAATACCTATTTCTGTATATTCTAAAAAAGCGCTATTACTTTCGGTTAAATTTGTAAAAATTGTTGTGATATTTTTGGTTTTGAAATAATCAATTATGCGTGTCATAAAGGATTTCATCTGAACATCACTACTGCCATAAGTGAGGTTAGATATGGGGTCGATAATGACTGCATCAGGTTGAAAGTCATTAACTATACTCAATATATTCACTAAGTGCATTTCTAAACCGTAAAATGTCGGGCGTAAGGCTTGGAATTTGAGTAAATTTTTATTAACAGCAGTTTCTAAATCGATACCAATGGAACGCATATTGCGAATAATTTGTTGCGGAGATTCTTCAAAAGCAAAATAAAGACATTTTTCTCCTCTTTGACAAGTTGCATCAGCAAAATGAGCGCAAAATGAACTCTTACCAGTTCCCGCCGTACCAGAAATTAAGATACTGCTACCACGAAAGAAACCTTGTCCTCCCAACATCTTATCTAGGCGTTTAATACCGCTAGGTATCCATTCGGTTGTGACTGGATAATCTAAGCCGACAGAGGTAATCGGGAGAACAGAAATACCATCTTCCTGAATTAAAAATGGATACTCGTTTGATCCATGCCTGGAACCACGATACTTAACAATTTGCAACCACCGAGTTGAAAGTTCATTAACGACACGCTGATCTAAACGGATAACGCAATCTGAAACATATTCTTCTAAACCATGACGGGTGAGGCTATTTTCACCACTTTCGCTAGTAATGATGGCTGTGACACCCTTGGTTTTCAGCCAAAGAAATAATCGCCGCAATTCGGAACGCACGATCGCCGCATTATCTAAACCACCAAATAATACTTCTAGTGTGTCGATGACTACTCTTTTGGCGGCGATCGCATCAATTTCGTAACCTAATCTAATGAATAATGCTTCTAGATCATATTCACCTGTTTCTTGAATCTGGCTGCGCTCTACCTGAATGTGGTCAACCACTAGTGTTTTTTCTTTAATAAGTTCTCCTAAATCCCACCCCAAGGAAGCAACATTCTGCGTTAATTCCTCCGCAGTCTCCTCAAACGCCATAAATACGCCTGGCTCGTTAAATAAGGTAGCACCTCGTACCAGAAATTCCATTGCCATCAGGGTTTTACCACAACCTGCTTTACCACACAGTAGTACTGGTCTTCCTTGCGGCAATCCTCCATAAGTAATTTCATCTAATCCTTGAATTCCTGTCTGGCATTTGGCAAGCATAGTGGGTTTTCGTTCTGTATCCATTTTTTGTTTATTCATATCTCATCTAGATGCTTACTGGAGACGAATAACAACAGTTTTGTTACTAATAGACATCATTCTATGAAAGAAAACTAGCTCTAAAAACTGTCTTCCTCCTATGTATTGCCTTTTAGTAATTTATATAAATTTTGTGAGGATTTTGTGAGTAAGTACAACTTTGTATCTATAACTATCTATAGCTATCTATTATACGCAATACCTAAAGCAACAATGATGTGACTGTAATGATTTATCATAGTGCTGTAGTACATAGTCAATCTAATTCCTGATTTGCCATATAAATTTACAAAATTAATTATTTTTAGTCAAAAATAACTGTTTTCAATAACATTATGATATCAGTTGCTAAATTAGAAAGAATATCAATTCATGAGGTTGCCCAAGAATTTATTTTATCTTTTATATGATTTCAAATCCTCACAAAATATTCACAAACTCTAGTTAGGATATTATTGTTAATAAATCAGAAAAACCTATTTTGCTTTAAATATCAACCCGAATAAAATTTTCTAAAAGTAACAAAAATGACCAAGCGAATCTTAGTAATTGATGATGAAGATAGTGTGCGAGAAATTATTCAAATCTCGTTAGAATCAGTAGCCGGATGGGATACACTAACAGCGTCTTCAGGTAGTGAGGGAATAGCAATTGCAGAATCCGAGCATTTTGATGCCATTTTGCTAGATGTAATGATGCCTTACATGGACGGGCCGACAACATTTAAAAAGCTACAAGCAAGTGTTGCAACCTGTAAAATCCCTACTATTATGGTCACGGCTAAAGCTCAAACTAGCGAACAAAAGCAATTAATAGACTTAGGGGTAGCAGGAGTAATTACTAAGCCTTGTCTTCCCTCAGATTTAGTTAGTAGTATCTGTCAAATTTTGAATTGGGATCAACCTACCCAAGAATAAACGCCAATCCACATTTTATAGGTGCATTAAATTAACCTATTAATATATTTTTATACAGAAAATAATTAATGAATACGTTAAGCTGACAAAAGCAGTATTCATTTTCTAAACAATGACCGCAAGTAATCCCACAATTTTAGCTCTAGACTTTGATGGAGTAATTTGCGACGGACTAATCGAATATTTTGAGGTAGCATGGCGCACTTACTGTCAAATTTGGTCGCCTGCTAACGACACACCACCAGATGATTTAGCCTTGAGGTTCTATCGTCTTCGGCCTGTAATTGAAACAGGTTGGGAAATGCCTGTTTTAATCAAAGCCTTGATAGATGGAAATTCCGATGACCAGATTCTTCAGGAATGGACAAGTATTACCCCAAAAATTTTGTTAGATGACAAGCTACAAGCAAAAGAAGTTGCTACGAAATTAGATGGCTTGCGTGATCAATGGATTACCCACGATTTAGACGGTTGGCTGAGTCTGCATAGATTTTATCAGGGTGTGATCGAAAAACTGAAAATCACTGTTGCTAGTGAAATTAAGCTGTATATTGTCACCACTAAAGAGGGGCGGTTTGTACAAAAGTTATTGCAGCAGGAAGGAGTGGATTTACCACCAGCAGCAATTTTTGGCAAAGAAGTAAAGCGTCCTAAATATGAAATCCTCCGCGAGTTAATTCAAGCAGCAGATCATAAACCTGTGACTTTATGGTTTGTGGAAGATAGACTCAAAACATTACAGCTAGTTCAACAGCAAACAGACCTGGAAAATGTCAAGCTTTTCTTGGCAGACTGGGGTTATAATACCCAACCAGAGAGAAAAGCAGCCCAAAGCGATCCACGCATCCAGTTATTATCCTTGTCTCAGTTTGCTAAAGATTTTCCTGGGTGGGTTTAGGGGTTTAGGGGTGTAAGGGAGCAGGGGAAGAATAACTATGGACTTTTGAGTGATGAGTAATGACAACTGACAACTGACAACTGACCAATGACGAAAATATGCTTGATCTGACGAAATTAGCGGGACAAATGCAGGGTTTAAGTCAGCATCTATCCGTAGAAGCTGTGGCTAGTCGTCAGCGTTTAGAGTTGGCGCAACAAAATTTGCAAAAAGCTTTTGATTGTCAACAAGATTTAGTTGAACGTCAGGAAAAGTGGCGCGATCGCATCCTCTTTGCTAATGCTACACCCCTCGAACCCCTAAACACTTGCATAGATATTCCCATTCCCCCTAAGGTGCATACCGTCATCGCCACCGATGGCTCACAAATTGCCCCCAGTCACCACGAAATCGCTTACTGTTATCTGTTAAATATCGGTAGGGTAGTTCTCCACTATGGACAAAACCGCTACCCCATACTGGATAGTTTGCCAGAAGTATTTTACCGCCCAGAAGATTTATATGCGTCCCGTCAATGGGGAATCAGAACCGAAGAATGGATGAGCTTTCGCCGCACTTCCAGCGAAGCGATCGTTTTAGCTGAACTAGCTTGCAGCGCACACGAAAAAGAATCCGCAAACACAAAACAAAGCAATTCTCCCCCACCTCCCCCCACTCCCTTATTCCCATCACTCCCCCATCCGCCTACTTTGGCAATGGTGGATGGTTCGTTAATTTACTGGTTTCTAGAACAGTTGCCCGTAGATGCACGCAACTGCATTTTACCCCCCATTTTAGAAGCTTGGCAGCAAATGCGCCTTGCTCAAGTTCCTCTCATGGGTTACGTTAGCGCCTCCCGTAATGTGGAAGCAGTGAATTTTTTACGTTTAATGGCTTGTCCCCATCCTGTACCAGATTGTGCCAGCTATTGCCCCAATCAACTAGAAAAAGTTCCGTGTAAAGTATTTGACCCTCTGCGGGATACAGCATTGTGGACTACCCAACTCAAACCAGGACAAAGGGGTACTCTGTGGCGGAGTAATGCCCGGATTTTAGACCTTTACGAAGACCAGACTATATACTTTTGCTACGTCCATGTTGGTACAGAAATTGCCAGAATAGAAGTGCCTGCCTGGGTAGCTAAAGATACAGAAATGTTTGACCAAGCCTTGGGGCTGATGTTGGCACAGGTGCAGAAAGGATATGGTTATCCAGTGGCGATCGCTGAAGCCCACAACCAAGCAGTAGTCAGGGGTGGTGATAAAACCCGATTCTTCGCCTTACTGGAAAAACAAATGATTAAAGCTGGGTTAAAAAATATCGGCACTTCTTACAAAGAAGCAAGGAAACGAGGCAGTATTGCGTAGGGTTATAAAAACTAATAACTCACACTTAACATGACGATATATAAAATCATAAGTTACGCCTAATGTGAATTAAGAAAAAAGGCGGGAGAAGTAAGAAGATGAAAGTTACCAGCTTCTCAAATCAAACTTCCCCCATGACTAGCATAAACTTTGGAACGCTAT
>NZ_JACJRF010000056.1 GCF_014697105.1 Anabaena subtropica FACHB-260
ATACAACAACTATTCGAGCAATTAACATTTGAGCAGGTAATGTCTATCTCCTCTTATAACTTTATTTTAGAAGCTCTTTTCTATGCAGCTTCATATTAAATTGGTATAAGGATTTTCCTTGACGATAGATTTCGACTTGGCGTGTTTTCCGGTTAATTAACCCTAAAGAGGGCTTTTCAATTCGTCCTATGATTGCCCACACAACGCTTAAAAGTATGGTTTGCATGGTTTCAACCCAAGCTAAGGGAGATTTTTGTTGAGTCGGGGCATCCCGCTTGGCATAGTTTAGCGGTTGTAAGTAATCATACTGGTTAACGCCGATCGCGATCGCCCAATTTTTAGCCATGTCACTTTGGTTCTTGTCGCCTAAATGTCAGTTTAATTGCACCTTTACCACCTGCTTTCGCGCCGTTACCAATTAACTTGACTTCACCTTCGCCGCTAATTTCTACTGATAACTCAATTTCTTCTAACTGTAACCCAGGGTTGCTGTTGGCTTGCTGTTCTGCGCGGCTAAATAAGCGTCCTACTACTTGCAGAAAGTTGGTCATGTTCTGCTCTAGTGTTTGGGCGCTCACCTTCACTGCATCGCCTACAGTTTTACTAGGGATGGTTTCCCTAACTTCTTCTCCCCAACTGCGGGTATTATTAATCGCACCTTTTGTACCGTCTGGTATGGAAATTTGCGGCGTTTCGTCGGTGACTATCCAAATGCTGTCTGGTGCTGTGTCTGGCATACTAGGTTAGGTGTTTTTTAGTATTTTTGCATAAATATAAATATATGTATAAGGGTGATCATCTCACGCAGAGGCGCAGAGACGCAAAGAGGTACAATGATGATTAATTGGCGATCACTGGTGAAAAATATTTTAGTAGGATAGATGATTAGCTATGGTTTTCCGTTCACAGTAGGCGATCGCTTCCATTATTTTATTATTTGTGTGTAAGTTTTAATATCGTGTTCAAGTCTTCGTTGGTCTAGTTTTCTTTGAGCAATATTCCACAGTTTAATAGGGCAAGTTTTTCGAGCTTCTTTTGAATCGTTGCCATCAAAAATATCTTCAGTACCTTGGTCTTTGAAGGATACTATTATAACTAACACGATAGCACAGATATAATGCTATTACGGTAAATTAGCTATATCATATAAAATGTATAAAGTCAAAATAAAAGCAATAATAAGCCTTAAAAATTTACATTCAAAAGTAAGCAAAAAGTAAGAAATGAATTTTTTGTAAAAAGCTGAGATTTAGATATAGTAAGGAAAAATAATGGTACGACCGCGCAAGCTCTTTGCTCAACATTGGCTCAAAAGTGATAAGGTACTCGACGCAATTGTCAAAGCAGCCGAGTGTAGTACAAATGATCGCATATTAGAAATTGGCCCCGGTACAGGTATTCTGACTCGGCGTTTACTACCATTGGTAGAAGCCCTACTAGCAGTAGAAATTGACCGCGATTTATGTAAATTGTTAGTGAAACAACTAGGACAAAAAGAAAATTTTCTATTATTACAAGGAGATTTTCTCACACTAGATTTAGCTACAAACTTACTAGAATTTCCTCAATTTCAGAAGTTAAATAAAGTTGTAGCGAACATTCCTTACAACATCACAGGGCCGATAATAGAAAAAGTTTTGGGAACTATCGCTAATCCCAACCTCGAACCATTTGACTCGATAGTATTACTCATTCAAAAAGAAGTAGCAGAAAGATTATATGCTAAACCAGGGTCACGCACATTTGGAGCCTTATCAGTAAGGGTGCAGTATTTAGCTGAGTGTGAATTAATTTGTCATGTCCCCGCCAGTGCATTTCATCCACCACCAAAAGTAGATTCCGCAGTTGTGCGGTTGCGTCCTCGACAGATAGAAATTCCTGCTAATGACCCAAAAAGACTGGAGAATTTGGTAAAGTTAGGATTTGGTGCGAAACGCAAAATGCTACGGAATAATTTGCAATCAGTAGTAGAGCGCGATCGCCTGACCCAATTACTGGAACAATTAGATATAAACCCCCAAGCCAGAGCTGAAGACATCAGCACTCAGCAATGGGTAGAGTTAGTAAACTTGTTGGGAGTGGATAGTCCATAATCAAAATTTATTCTCTTCTACTCCCCACTTCCCACTCCTCTTGTAAAAATGCGTTCCTACAAATTAATTGCTCCCGCCAAAATTAACTTGTCTCTGGAAATCATCGGCGACAGACCAGATGGTTATCATGAGTTAGTGATGATATTGCAAAGTATCGACTTAGCCGACGAGATTGAAATACATTCCATCAGCGATGAAACTATCCGCGTTCATTGCAATCACCCACAAGTTCCCACAGATAAAAGTAATTTGGTATATCGCGCCGCCGAACTCATGGCGACAAAATTTCCGCAAGCCTTGGCTAAATATGGGGGTGTAGATATTACCCTCAACAAACATATTCCCGTAGCGGCTGGGTTAGCTGGAGGTTCAACTAACGCCGCAGCCGTGTTAGTAGGGATAGATTTACTCTGGAACTTAGGACTAACCCAGACAGAAATAGAAGAATTAGGATCTATTCTTGGTTCCGATATCCCATTTTGTGTGGCTGGTGGTACAGTCATCGCCACAGGTCGAGGAGAGCAACTTTCTCCCCTCCCCACTTTAGATCATATATATATAGTGTTGGGCAAATATCGCAGCTTGGAAGTTTCCACCGCCTGGGCATATAAAACCTATCGCCAAGAATATGGTAGTACTTATCTTAGAGATACCAATGACCTAGCCTCCCGTGCAGCCGCAGTGCATTCAGCACCAGTCGTTAAGGCTATTTTGGCAAAAGATGCTGTAGCGATCGCTAAAACAATGCACAATGATTTAGAAAAAGTAGTATTGCCATCCTATCCCCAAGTGTTGCAACTAAAAGAAGTGTTTGCATCTCAACCAGGAGTTATCGGAACCATGATGTCTGGTTCCGGCCCGTCAGTATTTGCTCTGTGTGCATCTCAATCACAAGCAGAACAAATTCAGCAGCAAGTCAGACAAATAATTCCCAACGAAGATTTAGAATTATTTGTAACTCGCACAATTACACATGGAATTCAAGTTGCTGGGAAATAGGGAATTAGGAGTACAGCTAGGGAGCAGGGAGCAGGCAAAGAAAACTAATGACTATTGACTAAATTATGAACAACCAAACTCAACAAACAGATACATCAGGAGAAGTTCCACCCACGCCGTTACGCTGTATAACTGGAGCAGTAATGTCCGGCGGACTGGGATATGCTTTATATTCATTAATGATAGCGATCGCCACCACTTTTGCCAAAAAACCGATCCATTCTGATAACCAGTTAGTCATCAGTTTGACATCTGCCGTGCGTACCTTGGTAGTTGGTATAGTAGCTTTGGGAACGGGGATATTTGCTATAGTGACAATTGGTTTATTGGCTTTAGCAGTACAACTGTTAGTGCAGCAGTTGAGAAAACCTAAAAGCAATTAACTCCGACTCAGCATTAAGCATCGTTCTGATTGAGGACAAGTGCTATTTATTTGTAGCTTCATGTTTTTAGCAGACTGGAGAAATTGTTGCTTTTTTCTCCAAGCTTTGGGAGGTAGACCGTGATGTTGGCGGAACTGACGAGAGAAATGACAAGCATTTTGATAACCCAACGCCGTCGCAATCTGTTCGATAGTTTTATTAGTATTCCTTAGTAAAGGACGCGCTGCGGCCATTCGCCGCTGGAAAATCCAACCGTTAACAGTATCTCCCGTTTCTCTAGCAACTCTACTGGTTAGGTAAGCGGGTGAATAACCAACCGCAACAGCCACATTGGATAAAGTAATTCCTTGATGATAATGAGCTTCAATATAATCAAAAACCTCTTGAAGATGGGGAACAGAGGGAAAAATTGACTCAGAGTCTACAGCTAGCGCTTCGGTAAGTTGGTGAGATTTAGTCGCATACAAATATCTGAGGAGAGCTTGCTTTTCTAATCGGATAGCGATCGCTTTGAGTATTTCTTCTATAGTAGACGGTTTAGTAATATAATCATCTGCTCCCAACTCCATACCTTTGCGAAGAGCGGTTTGATCATTGTTTCCAGTCAGAAAAATGAAGGGAATAATCGCTGTCAGAGGATCTTGGCGTAGTGCATTTAAAACGTTATAACCATCCATATCAGGCATCATAATATCGCAGATAATTAAGTCTGGTAAATATTTTTGTGCCTTTTCAATACCCATAACGCCGTTTTCAGCAGCTATACTATCAAAACCTTTAGCTTCAAGAACCGCTAAAAAAAGATTGCGAGTATCGGTATCATCTTCAATCACAAGAATTGTTTTTGATGATTCGTTTATCATTTTTTTATCACTAAGATTGGTGGTCACTTCAGTTATCAGTTGGAAGCCGAGTCATTATCCCTAATCCAAAGGGAGCAAATCCCAGCTAATTGCCCAAAAAGCTTTTAAGTTTAAAATTAAATTGTCTTAATAATACAACCAAAAAAGTAGATTTAAGTAAATTATGCTTGCCAGTATTCATCTTGTTATTGGCTCCTTTTACTCGCTTAACACATATATCTAAAATAGTTCTTTATCAGATAATCAAAATTGAATAAATACATTGAATCAGTGCCTAAACCTTATTTTTTCATTCCACATTCTATAAATTAACAAATATAAGAAGCCGATTTGATTGTTGTAGCAATCTCAGTATCTTTAGAGTGGGTATTGCCGAATACAACTTGCTTTAAACTGGTCAATTCTTTCGGCAGTGGCTCTGCTACTCATATTCAAAAATTAAGTATTAATCCTAGAGTATTATTTATATTAATAAGTGGCAACGAATAAACAGAACATTTACAATATTTTAACTTTGTATGTATATTGGCTTTAAAAAAGTGATTTATAACCCGTAAGCTTAATTTTTATTGTTTACTTTATATGGGATTTAACTACAAAATAATAGGCTGAGTCATCTGCCAGGAGGAGTACCTTTATTTCCAATCATCCGTCTGAGTATTTATCAGTTATCTCTCAAAAGATATATAAAATATTAAGTTACTTTGTATTCAAATATACAAAATTTGCCAAATAAGGTTTATTTAGGTGTGAGTATAAAGATTGTAGTGTACATGAATAATCATGTTAATCAACTGATAAGACCTTTTTAACAGACTGCTAGTTGCTCAAAATGAGCCATTTCCATTGATAGACAATCATCTATCCTCAGCAATAGTCAGCCAATGCTGATCAAGCTTTTGTATACTTTATCGCTGTAATTAAGAATTAATCTTAAACTGCTTAACTAACCACTATCGCCAGATATACATTATTCATTCAATTTATATAAGAATGCAAAGAATATAGCAAGTTCAGATTCTCGCACATAAAAATATTTATGTTTCGGATTGTTAGTGCCAAAAAGAAATGAATAATTATTACTAGAGTGAATCATAATACTTACAATATAATTCGTTATACATGAAAATATTTAATCCATATAAGTTTAATTAATAGACATTTAGATACAACGTAGTAATCACTAATTATTCTAAAAAACACAAAACTTTTCATATTGGTTTACTGAAATATGGTATATTTCGGTTCCATTACACAATATCTAGATATTAAATAATAGAGTTAAAAAAAAGACAGCAAATTTCAAGAAAGAAAAAAGAGATATGTCTATCAAAAGATTGATCATATATCTACTGCCAAAGATTGAGTAATCTTAGCAAAGAAGTTACTTCTGCAAAACGGTTCATTTTTTAGGGGTTGATTTAGCTAGATATTTATAAAGCAGATAAAAATGCCGACTGGTTAAATTCACCCCTATTTTCAAAAATGGCAATAGTCTTAGACTGACCGTAGGTCATCACACTCAACTTCTGTCTAGTCTGCGATTGACCATTTGCAAAGCCTTCTCTAGAAAATGTTTTGTCATATTTCTCCTGTGCTGTAGTGTCAAACTCTTCTTGTTGAAATAGTGAAATTGGTTTGATTGTTAAGTGAGGGGTGACACCCTTCAGGAGGCAAGCAGAACGCCATCGCCAAAGGTAAAACAGGGTTAATCAGACTGGGATTTAATGCTTGAGCCATACTTGGACAGTTCGCACCCAAACGAGCCACTATGCCATTTCAATACACTAAGTAATTTGCATCTTGTAATAAATTCAATTTTCAAATTTTGAAATCATCAAATAGACTCATCAGGGAAAGCTATGCATCAGCAAGACATTTACAATTCACAGAATGTTAAGAAAATCAATAATGAACAAGTAGATCAAATTGTTAAATCAATTATTGCTGGAAAGTATTCTTGGGCCTGCGTTTTACTTCTGCGCTACTCTGGTTACAACCCTATAGATTACATACCATACCGGACTTATATTCGATTACTCAAAAATAACTGTCTAGGTGGGAAAAATCAGGAAAGCAGAAATGATAATCAACAGGTTTTAATTTGAAACGAATCTGTATTCAAAGTAAAAATGTAGGAATACAATCAACCTAATTAATCCACGCTCTATCCGAAAGGATAAGAGCAGAGGAAATATATCTTTCAAAAATAATTCGGTTGGGTTGAATACTTGAATCCTTGTTGTCGGGAAATCATGAAAAATTCCCGACAACAGCACAGCTTATTCATGGAGATTGAGTATAAGAACATAGGGAATAATGGCTTCTACACCTCCTCCTATACCCTTATATCGAATGACACGGTTGTAAAGTGCAAATCCTTAATCTGGCTGGGTGTGAGGGTGTAAGGGAAAGAATTAAAAACGACCATTACATAGTTACAAATCACCTCTGTCCCCTACACCCAACCTTGGCAAGGGTTTCACCTTTTCTTCGTGACATTCACCCTTATATCCTTTCTTCATTACCCCATCTCCAGATTTGTAGCAGGTTATGATGTATCCCAGCGCCATTAATACTAACCGTTTGCAACCCATTCTCAGAGAGATTGTGTGGCAGAAAAAGCAAGAAGTTGCACAAATACATCAACAGATGTCATTGGCTTCTTTACAACGCCAATTAACTGCTGCGCCAACCGTGCGAGATTTCTTGACAGCCTTACAGCAAAATTCTTACCAACCTAGCCTGATTGCCGAAATTCAAAAAGCATCACCCAATCATGGTATAATCCGTGCAGACTTCGATCCAGTGGCGATCGCCAAAGCTTATCAACGGGGTGGCGCAGCCTGTTTATCAATAGTGACAGATACCTCGTTTTATCAAGGCAGTTTTGAAATTCTCCGTGCTATCCGTCAACGGATGACATTGCCTATATTATGCAAAGATTTTATTATTGACCCCTGCCAGATTTATTTAGCACGAGCCGCCGGAGCAGATGCGGTACTATTAATTGCCGCCATTCTTACAGACAGAGAAATACAAGACTTTTTACGGATAATTCATTATTTGGGAATGAATGCCTTAGTAGCAGTTCACACCTTGGCTGAACTAGACCGGATACTCAAACTAGACGACATCCGTCTCATCGAAATTAATAACCAAAACCTACAAAATTTTACAACTGATATCAGCACTACGCAAAACTTATTAACAGCCAGGCGATCGCATCTGCAAAACTTGGGTATCACCGTGGTCAGCGAATCTGGATTATATACACACGCTGATTTATCTCTATTAGCTAAAGCTGGTGCAGATGCAGTGATAGTCGGAGAGTGTTTAATGAAAGAACAAGATATTGAGGAGGCTGTACGTCATTTGCTCAAAGGGGATTATTTCTCGTAATTATCAGGAAACAGCTTGGGACAAATTGTAGTATCAATTACTTATCTCAGCGAAACCCTTACCCCTGGCGCAACCAGGGGTTTTTATTTGAGCTTTTTCTGGTAATACTCTAAGCCTTTATTGACAAATTGCAAGGTATAAGCATCCTTATAGTTAACATTGGGTTGATAAAGCCCTACATTAACCATACTCTCAAAGAGCGATCGCCATTTTTCTGCACTCATTGAGCCAATTCCTTGGACTTTAGCTGTCCCAGACAGAATAATCCCATATTCTTTGAGTTTTTGCAGACCGTAGGTGAGTTGTTCATTGGTCATTTCGGGATTATCTTTTTGAATTAGTTGATGAGCTGGTTGGGGATTTTCCAAGTAACTGTACCAACCTTTAATGGAAGCATCAACAAATCTCTGGACTAAATCGGGATTCTTTTCTACTAGTTCTTTCTTAGTTTCAATGGTAGTAGCATAGGTTGGGTAACCATAATTGGCTAATAAAAATACCTGTGGCTTAAAACCGCCTTGCTTTTCTATAGCGAAGGGTTCAGATGTGATATACCCTTGCTGTGCAGAGGTTTTGTCAGTTAAAAAGGGAGCAGGGTTGAAATTATAAGGACGCTTCTGTTCGTCCGTAAAACCATACTTAGTTTTCAATAAAGGCCAAAACGTGACATTAGCAGCCGCAGAGATATAAATTGGTTTACCTTTGAGGTCGGCTAGAGTTTTAATTGCTGGGTTGGGATGGGTAAGAATACATTGCGGGTCTTTTTGGAAGATTGCTGCTACTGTAATTTTGGGTATTCCCTGCGCTACGGCGTTGATAGCATCAATGCCATAACCCATAAAAAAGTCTACTGCACCACCTACTAACAGTTGAGTACCACTAGGTACTTGCGGCCCACCCATTCTAATTGTGACATCTAATCCGTGGTCTTTGTAAATTCCTGTAGCGATCGCCTGATAAAATCCCCCGTGTTCTGCTTGGGCTAACCAGTTTGTCCCAAAAGTAATTTTATCTAACTGTGAGTTAGAGGTTGATGCTTGATTACTATTGGCACAAGCAGCAATCATACTGCTACCAATACAAACAGAACTATATTGAATAAATCGACGGCGACTAAAGCGACGAATAGATGATAATGTAGGTGGCGATGGATACATAGAACAATAGAATGTCTCTATTTCAGGAATATTGAATTCTCCTCAAGCAGGTTTTAGCTGAGTCTGAAAGTACATTCTAAAATTAATTTTTGATTTACTAAAGAGTATGGCTGGATTTCTAAGGCACGTTTAAAAGCTTTGATAGCTTTAGCATACTTACCCAGTGCTGCATAACATAAACCAATACCGTGAAGTGCGCCAAAATGTACTGGATTAATTTGAATGACCATCTGACAGTCAGCCAGAGATTTTTGATACTCCCCCATGCTGTAGTAGAGAAAAGCACGGCGATTCCAAGCTTCTGCAAAGTCTGGTTGTTCTTGAATTAATCCTGTGAGCATTACCTCAGCTTCAGTAATTTCCCCAGCATCTAGTAATTTCTGACTCTGATCAATTTTTTCCAACCCATACATTCCCTTTTGTTGAAACCAAATCCGCCAAAGTTTTTTTGTTGCTTGTTCCCGTATTAAAGCATCAGGATTTCTCAAGTCTTCAAGTAAAGAGGTAATTGATGAAGAATCCATGAATTTCAGAATGATGTTTGTCAGTAATTTTCTCCTTTTAACAAGGTATCAACTTTCGTCGGAAATTGCTTAAGTCAATTTTAAATTCCTCATAAAAATTTTTCAGTAATCATGGCAAATTCAGCAACTAATATGTACTTTCCTGTATTAAGTAATACTTTTATACTATAATTTGACAGATATGCTCTTCAGTAATTAGTAATGAAAACATCAAAGTTTTAAAAACAAAAACACACTATTGGTAGTTGACACATCCTCAGTAACTAATAGTTCATGAAAAAATTACAAAGCAATAGTGATTATGCCAAAGCCAAACAATGTTACTGAGGTTGCTTTTGTTCTACGTCAATACAATGCTTATCATCCAAGTCCTCTACCCCAGGGACTAGCATATTTTTCCTTGACTGTAGTACATGATGGAACTTTTGGTGATCGCTATTGAGGAGAGATAATATTGATAGCAGGAGTTGTATGACAGTCCGTCTATTGACCTTTGTATTCGATTAAAATTATTCTCATTCTTGCACCTTAGGCATCCCACATCACTATATTTCTATAGCGTCTATCCCCAGCAATCAAGATTAATACATGAACCTAAAGCAGCGACAGCAAAAAATGTTCAAAAATGTTAGCGCTGCTTCTAGAAACGAAGCACGGATATTTCTAGCCACTTTATTTTTAGTTGTTGTTCTCGTTTTGACGGTAGCAGCTTCCCTTTCTTTTGGTGCTGTCGCCATGACATCAGAACAATTCTGGCTAGCGATTTGGCGACAGGGAGAGCCACTGTATCAAACTATTCTGTGGGATTTGCGCTTACCGAGAACTGTGGCGGCGATTTTGGTGGGTGCAGCCTTGGGAATGTCTGGTTCCTTGCTTCAGGGAATGCTACGTAACGGACTCGCCGACCCATTTTTACTAGGGATTTCTGCGGGTGCAGGCTTGGTAGCAATTGCCATGTTTAGTTTAGGGGTATTCGTGGCTTGGATTCCCTTAGCGGCGTGGATTGGGGGAGTATTGACAACAATCATTGTCTATTTCTTAGCTAGGACTGGGGATAGTATTTCTGTGGAACGGCTGATTTTGGGTGGCGTAGCAGTCAGCGCCATGTTCGGTTCCATACAATCTGTATTACTCCTGTTAACAGAGGATGGACGGATACAAGCTGCTTTAAATTGGCTGATTGGCAGTTTAAATGGCCGGGGATGGACAGAAATTACCACAGCCGGCTCTTATATTAGTGTGGCATTGGTATTAGGATGTTTGTTAGCGCGATCAGTGAACTTGTTAAATCTGGGGGACGAATTAGCAGTTAGTTTGGGAGTTTCCCTTGGGCGATCGCGCATTTTGATTGGGGGAGTTGCTACACTATTAGCCGCAGGTGCTGTCAGTATTGGCGGCTTGATTGGTTTTGTTGGTTTAATAGTACCGCATGGTATTCGGTTACTTGTAGGTACAGATTATCGCGTCGTTTTACCACTCAGTGCATTGGGAGGCGCATTAGTCATGACCATTGCAGACTTACTTTCCCGTTTAGGTGCTGTAGAACTTCCTGTGGGTTCCGTAACCGCATTGTTAGGTTCACCCTTATTTATTTGGTTGCTTTATCGTCGTAAAAGCGGAATTTGAAATTTGAAATTTTAATATGCCTCTAGAAACGCAAAACTTAACAGGTGGATATACAAATAAACCTGTAGTTAAGAATATATCTTTAGCTATTGAAAAAGGAGAATGGTTGAGTTTAGTAGGTGCGAATGGTTCCGGCAAATCTACTCTACTAAAACTCATGAGTCGTTTATTGGTTCCCCAAACAGGAACTGTATTATTAGATGGGAAAGAAATTCATACTCAACCCGCCGCAGTTGTCGCTCAAAAATTAGCCTTATTACCTCAACAGCAAACCATTCCTCCAGGTTTAACAGTCCGGCAGTTGGTATCTTTAGGACGCACCCCACACCAACCTTGGTGGCAATGGGATTTAAATGCAGAAGATAGAGAAAAGGTGTTAGAAGCTTTGCACTTAACCCAGATGGAAAACTATCAGGAACGTTTAGTAGAACAACTTTCCGGTGGTGAAAGACAAAGAGCTTTTTTAGCACTAGCTTTAGCACAAAATCCGCAAATATTATTATTAGATGAACCCACGACTTATTTAGATATTCGCTATCAATTAGAATTATTAGAACTGTTAAGGAATCTGAATCAAAGGCCAGGAATCACGATTTTAACTGTTTTACATGAAATCAATTTAGCCGCTAGGTATAGTTCTCGAATTGCTCTACTTTACCAAGGTAATATTTTTGCCTTAGGAGAACCAGAAAATGTTCTCACACCAAAAAATTTAGCTGAGGTTTTAGGTGTAGAAGTTGCTGTGTTAAATACTCCTGTAGGATTGCAAATTTGTCCTTTAGCACCAATTCATCAAGCAAAAGCCTAATGGGAAAAAAATACAAGCATCCTGAGCGCATGGCACTAAGATTTCGGCAAAGCCATGAGTCACAAGGCTTATGATTTTCTCATACACTCTTACACCCCCACACCCAGACATAGCAAGGGTTTCATGTTTTCTTAATGCCATTCCATCCTGAGCCTTGAATTACTCAATTCCCAGGTAGGGAGCAGAGGAAGAAATCCTAATTCAACACTCATCACTCCCCAACCTTCACTCAAAAACTACAGTACGATTCCCGTAAACTAACACCCGATTTTGGAGATGTAAACGGACTGCTCTGGCTAACACAACTCGTTCCAAGTCTTTACCTTTTCTAATTAAATCTTCAACTTCATCGCGGTGGCTTACCCTGAACACATCTTGCTCAATAATGGGCCCAGCATCTAATTCAGGAGTAGCATAGTGAGCTGTTGCACCAATGACCTTCACTCCACGTTCAAAGGCTCTATGGTAAGGATTTGCACCTACAAAAGCTGGTAAGAATGAGTGATGAATATTAATGATTTGCGGGAATTTACTAATAAAGTCTGAACTAACAATTTGCATATATTTTGCCAACACAACCAAATCAATTTGGTATTGTTGCAGTAATTCTAGATGTTTTGCTTCCTGTTCAGCTTTGTTATCTTTATTAATAGGAATGTGGTGAAAGTCGATACCAAATTGGTCTGCTACTACTTTTAAATGAGGATGATTACTGATAATTAAGGGAATTTCAGCCGCCATTTCTTTGGCGCGCTGTCGCCAAATTAAATCATAAAGACAATGGTCTTGGCGACTTACCCAAATGGCAAGACGCGGGATAGTATCAGAAAAATGTAACTCCCATTTAGCACCGAGAGGTTGGGCAATGGCATTAAATGCAGCCCCAATTATATCGCGCGGCAAATTGAATCCCTCTAACTGCCATTCTATACGAGTGAGGAATAAACCCGCAGCAAAATCTGTATGCTGGTCTGCATGGATGATATTACCACCATTGGCATAGATGAAGTTAGCGATTTTGGCTACTAATCCTCGTTGGTCGGGACAAGAAATTAGTAAAGTTGCAGTCGGATGTATCATGGTAAGAACAGGTGAATATAGTGATAAAAATACAATCACCCTGACAGATTTACTGTAGGGCGAGAGTTGGCAATCTAAGTTCATAGATTGGCTGAGATTTTGAATTTTATCTGTATATTTGCTTATTGGCTATTGGTGGGAGTGGGTTGGGGTGTATCTGGTGTAGATAGTGGCTCAACTTCATCTAAGGCTACAGGTTGTTTCCACTCAGATAGTTCTCGATTTACGGCATTTTCAAAATCTGTAGATACTAATAGCACATTTACATTGCCATTTGGTTGAGTGCTAGGGTCAGCTTGAGCATATACAAAACGACGATTAAAGTCAGGCTTACCCAAAATCAACTGATGGGTTTTTTGATTTTTCAGGTTAATCTTGATGGTAGCTTGGGGTTGGTCTAAACCAAATTCTGCTATTTGGTTAACTGGGGTTGGTAGAGTGTTAATGCTCCTCCCCTTAACCAATAAATCCATTAAATAACTGACTATAGCGTCATTCCCAGGTTCCGATACAGGAGATTTGAGCAACCATTTAGGGTTATTAGACTGGGAGTTACGTTCCAAATTCAGTGTCAGTTTTTGAGTTGTTACAGTTATAAACTGCACATCATCTTCTGCAAAAGAGAATATTTGCTGCTGATTCTCCTTAACTTCTTCTCTCTGGGTTGCGCCTCGAATTTCATAAAAATAAACAAAACCACCCAACCCCAGAGCTAGCAATACCAAAATTAAAGTCGTGCGTGGTAATTTCATTTTTTAGTCAATAGTCAATAGTCAACCGTCAACTTTCACCTCATCTGCGCTTCCACCAGATGGCGGCGGCGGCTACTAAGCCTAGTAATGGTAGAACTAACAAAGAAGACAATGTTAAAAGATTGGCTTGTGAGGTAGATAAAATAATTCGTCTATTTTTTGCTTCTTTAGGACGAATCGAAAGGATTTGCTCGTCCTGCTGACTTAGCCAGGTGACTGAGTTAAGGAAGACATCCCCATTTAATTGTTGTTGAAATATGTTGTTGGTGACGAAATCTGAATTTCCTATCACTACTAGCCGTGATTCGGTGGCTGGTTGTTCAGGCTTTTGTTCGGTTCCACCAGGTGTCACTTCAGCATTAGGAGTAGGACTTGCGGACGTTGTGGTTGTTGGGGATGCAGTGGGTGATGGTGTAGGACTTGGGGACTTTGTGGTTGTTGGGGATGCAGTGGGGGATGGTGTAGGACTTGCCTGAGGAGTTGGTTGAGTTGGGATTGGTAATTTCCTAGTTAAAGCCACACCCAAGGTTAAAGGGCCTTTTAGGTCTTTTTCGGGATTAAACTCCAAATTTTCGTTTTGCAGGTCGCTTTCTGCCCAACTATCGGGGTATGCTTTAGTTTTTAGTAGTGGGGTAGACTCTACACCGAGTACTGGAATAATTTCTAGAGGTCTGGCTAGGCGATAAAAGGAAATACCGTTACCAAATTCTTTGGTAATTGGGTGTTGTCCGTAATCTGTAACTATGGGTGCAGCCGGGCCGAGTTGTGCGCCGGTTCCAGAGACATCAACTGCTAAACGATCATCTAAGCGTACACCCCATTCTTGCAGTAAGCTGTTGAGGTTGGGGTTGGTGCTGGGATCAATCATGAGTAGTGCGTTACCACCACGATTGAGATAATCTTGTAATGCTTTGACTTCAGCGTCAAATAATCCGCGCTTGGGGCCTGCTAGGACTATAACATCCGCATCATTAGGCACTTGGGGATTTTCTACTAGATTTAAAGGTGAGGAATTATAATTTTTATCACCTAATGCTTGGACTGCTTGTGAGATTGCGCCTTCACCATCAGTAATTGGGTGTTCGCCATGACCTTGAAGAAAGTAGACTTTGGCAGTGCGATCGCTAATAATTTGTTGTAGGCGATTGGTTAACCTAACTTCTGATAGACGTTCATTCACATTGAGGGATTGCACTAATTGCCGTCTGTCACCAGATTCTAGATAAACCTCTCCATAATCTTTAACGCCAAATCTCTCTGCTAGGCCTGGTCTACTTTGAGGATTAATATACTCAAACTGAAAGTTAGTACTTTTGCGGCGATAATTTTCTAAAAGTTGTCGGTCTTGGGGATTTTGTGTGACATCAAATATCCAAAGTTTCACAGGTTGTTGGAGATTTTGCACCAATTGCTGTGATTGGGGTGATAGGGTAAATAACTGGGTTTCTGTTAAATCAGCCCGTACTTGGTAGCGAATACTTAAAAAGTTTATCAGTCCCAAAATAACTACAACTGCCAAAGTTGCCACAAAGGCGTTAGTACCAGCTTGGGTAGAACGTCGGTTCCACCAGTGACTACGTTGGCTTTGCCACAATAACCATAACCCGATGATGACAATTCCTGTAACTAGCAGTGTTAAGGTAATTGTTCCCCAGGTTCCCGACACTAAACCAGATGTTAAACCCGCAACGAGCAAAAAAGGGCCTAACCAAAACAGATATTTCCAAAGTTGTTTTTGTTGAATAGTCTTCATGTTAAGAGTCAATAGTCAACAGTCAACGGTCAACAGTCAATAGTCATAAATGTTTGGACTACGGACTATGGACTATGGACTAATTACGCTGAAATCTTAGTGCATCAATTGATTGAGCTGTGAGAAAGATACCCAAAAATATGTAACTGGCAAATAATATTAAGGCGCTGGTGTCGAAGATGCCTTGAATGAAGGTGTTGTAATGTTTAAGTAGAGACAAATGCCCAATCGCTTCTCCTATGGGGCCGCCGATACTTTTAGCAATTAAATCAACAAATAACAGCAATAAAACTAGGGCGAAGGTGAGGACAGCAGACAAGATGGTGCTGTCGGTTAAGGAGGAAATGAACATTCCTAAGGATAAAATGGCGGCTGCTAGTAAGATTAGTCCCAAATGACCGAGTAGGGGTATTGTAGCTGGCATTGGTGGATCGGAACTACTAATAGCGATCGCTTCAAATATTAGCAAAGGTAGGACTAGGGTAATAAAAAATGTCACCACACCTAATAATTTACCAACGGCTACTGCCCAATTAGTGACTGGTGAGGTGGCTAAAAGTTCCAATGTGCCACGTTTGCGCTCTTCGGTGTACAATCCCAT
Organism: Anabaena subtropica FACHB-260; assembly: GCF_014697105.1. Taxonomy (GTDB): domain Bacteria; phylum Cyanobacteriota; class Cyanobacteriia; order Cyanobacteriales; family Nostocaceae; genus Trichormus; species Trichormus subtropicus. Next base: position 16,042 of record NZ_JACJRF010000056.1, read on the forward strand.
CGACAAAACAGGTAGTATAAATAATAACAGCCAACCCAAACGGTCTAAAAATGCTTGGATAAATTCGGCTGGAACATCAATTGGGGGAATTGGTACTCCTAGTTGTTGTCCTTGTAAATCTAAAGATGCAACGGATACTAAAATACCAGTTGGTCCCAGCAAAATCATCACCAAGAATAACCCGGCAATGAACCAAAATACAGAGGCGATCGCATAAGCTAAGGGTGAGACAAAATAACTCTGTAATTCTCGGCGATAAATGGCAATAATATTACTCAGTACTATACCCATTTACGCTGCTTCTCCTTCGTTACTTGCTGATTCATCAATAGGGGCTAAATTCTTTTCTTCTGTAGTTAGTTGCAAGAAGACATCCTCTAGGGTAGCGCTGATGCGGCGCATTTCATGCAAACCAAATCCAGCACTGATTAAAGTTGTGGCAATATCTCGTCCTGCTTCGCTTCCTGGTTGTGAGATTACCCGCAGATATGCACGATTATCTCTGGGGAGATGATGACCAGGAATAGATTCTACCAAACTGACACCAGGGACTTTTTGTAACACCTGCTTGGCTAGGGCTAATTCTCCTTCAACTTCTAATTCATAGCCTGAGCCACCTGTCAACTGTGTCATCAATTTTTCGGGTGTATTAGTGGCGACTACTTTACCGCGATTGATGATGGCGACACGACTACAAGTCATGCTTACCTCTGGCAAAATGTGGGTAGAGAGAATTACTGTGTGTGTTCCCGCCAAACTTTTAATTAAATTCCGCACATCGATGATTTGCCTGGGGTCGAGTCCCACCGTCGGTTCATCTAAAATAATTGCTGGTGGGTCATGGACGATCGCCTGAGCAATACCAACTCTTTGACGATATCCTTTAGATAATTTGCGAATAATTACTTTGCGCCTATCTTCTAGGTTACAACGCTTGATGGCTGCATTTACCTTGGGAATGCGATCGCCTGAGGAAACACCTTTAATCCGCGCCACAAAATGCAAAAACCCCTCCACCGTCATATCTGGATACAAGGGTGGTGTTTCTGGTAAATAACCAATGCGTTGACGCACCGCCAAAGAATTTTCATGGACATCAAAGCCCGCAATTTTGGCACTCCCACCACTTGCAGGTAAGTAACCCGCCAAAATTCGCATAGTTGTTGTTTTCCCTGCGCCATTCGGCCCCAAAAACCCTACAATTTCCCCAGGTTCGACACTAAAAGTCACATCCGTAATTGCTGGGGTGGAACCGTAGGTTTTACTGAGATGTTCAACTTCAATCATAAGTCGTTCAGCTATAAGCTCGTCCCATCGTAGACGTTCACAACTTCTCTAGGGTACTCAACAATATTGACATTTTACCGACGCTCTTGACTGTATTACTATATATTTCGTGTTACATCTAGTCACTTCATTTAAGAAAAAATTAAGTAATTATTTAGTATAGTTTATGAAAACAAGTTATGTATTTACCGCATAAATTGGAGATATTATTTTCTCAGTGTCTAATTAAATAGCAGTATTTTTTCTCACATTAAACTAGTAGACTGTCTCATTGAGTTTGTAGTAAGCACTTTAGTGCTTAAAAGTTCCCGTCAAAACTAACTTGATAGACCACTAGATATTGGCTTAAAAACCTAACAATAACATGATAAACATTAGTCATCTGCTGAAACACGTCTCTAAGGCTGCACTCCTAATATCAATACCAGCAGTTGTTTGTAGTCAATCTGCACTGGCAGCATCTCTCAAACCAACCCCTCTAATTTTCGATGATGACGGTAGTCAAGACGGAATGACAGCATTGGCTTATATGTTAGCCAATCCTAAATTTGATATTCAAGCAATTACCATCGCTCAAGGTATCGCCCGCCCAGAAAGTTTTGTGAATAACCTAGAACGAATGCTAGGTAGACTAAATGTTTCTGGTATCCCCATCGGTATCGGTAGATCCACGCCTTTGGTAGGAAAAAATACCTTTCCCGAACTCATCCGTTTTGGTGCGGATACGTTTTGGTTTCCCTTTGTCCAACTACCTGACACAGCGCCATCTGTAGTCACCAGAGCAGCCGCAGAACTAATTGTGGAGACTGTAAAGCAGTCATCCGAACCTGTGGCAATTTTGGCTACAGGCCCCTTGACCAATATTGCTGAAGCCCTACGACTTGACCCCACCATTATCAACAATATTGCTGTCATCGAAATTATGGGAGGCGCAGTTTTCGTACCAGGAAATCTCCCTGTCCTTCCAGAACCTCCATTTTCTACCAACAGTGTGGCTGAATTTAACATCTGGATTGATCCTGTAGCTGCCCAAGAAGTGTTTACAGCAGGACAACAAGGATTAAAAATCCAATTAACTCCCCTTGATGCTACAAACCAAATTGCCTTTTCTCGTGCAGACCAACAAGCTTGGCTAACAACTGCAACACCTGAAAGTGAAATAGCTGCGGAATTTTTAGACTTTGCTTTAACAATCATTCAAAGTAACAATGACCCAAACCCAGCTTGGGATTTAGTCTCTGCTATTAACCTGAGTGAACCAAATTTTTCATTAGAAATTCCCTTGTATCTGGAAGTTGATACAACTTCTGATCCTGGAAGTACTCAAGGACAAACCCGCACTATTCCTAATTTACCTGCCAATGTTTTAGTTTCCCTCAACCCCAGTTTTGATAATTTGCCTTTTGGGCCTGGTGAAGTTTTCTCTTATCTACAAACAAAATCTGTTCCCGAACCAGCATCAACGACAGGATTGTTAGTTCTAGGCACAGTCAGTGCTAGTGTAATTATGCGACGGTCTAAGAAAAAAGTTCAGTAAGGAAATTTGGGCATAAGGCATGGAAAATTGACCACTTTTCTATGCCTTATGATAAATTTTCTGGCTTCTCCATAATTAACTATGTAATACCACTTTGAAAAAAGAAGGCGACAGATACCCATAACCAAAGCCTTGTTATGTCTGGCTTTCTTAATTTTGAATTTTGAATTGGTATAAGTAAGTCGGCAGGAATAAATCTAATTATGCCAACCAATGTAAAATTATGATAGCTGAGTGCGTAGTCAAGAATGCTAATGGCAATTCTTCTCTACAAGATGCTACGCGATCGCCAATAGTCATTGATTTTTACTACAAACCTTTAATTATTTACGCCGTTCTACTTAAATCCTATAAATTATGTTTGAAAAAGTTTTAATTTGCACAGATTTTGCTGATGGTTTACACCGTCTGGCAAATTTTGTTTCCAGTTTTGGACTTGCAGGAATAAAGGAAATTGTTTTTCTGCACGTTGTGCCGTTGTATGAAAAAGGTATTATCCCACGCGTTGATAGTGAAAAAATAGAACAAGCCGAAACCAGATTAACAGAAGCTGTCGGTGAAAATATTACTGATGTAGAAGTAAAAACAGTTGTGCAATCAGGTAAGGCAGTTGAGACAATTCTGAAAGTGGCTCAAACTTATAAATCTGAATTAATTATATTGGGTTCCCAAAGTCGCAGTTTACTCACAGAAAAACTGGTGGGTAGTACGATGGTTGATTTATCCCGGCAAACACGGGTTCCTTTATTGATAGTGCGTCCTCAATTAATCTGGGCTTATACTTGCGAAGAATTAGCCCTACGTTGTCAGCACCTTTTTCGCTCTTTGTTAATTCCTTATAATGGTAGTCAAGTAGCTGATTATCTTGTGCAACAGATCAAGCATTTAGCAGAGAAAGAACCTGGCAAATTCTTCCAACAATGCAAGCTATGCTGGATTTTAGAAAATTCCGATCGCCCAAGAATAACACAAAAAATCTTACCACAACAGGCTAATGAAACTCTCTATGCCATTAAAGCGGATTTGGAAAGTGTAAATTTACAAGTAGATACAGAAATTCGAGAAGGAAGCTGTGTTACTGAGTTTTTAGATATAGCTGTCATGGCTGACATTAGCGCGATCGCCGTGTCTTCAGGAACAATGGGTAAACTCCAGGAATGGTTGATCTCTAGCTTTGCAGCCGAAATATTACGTCGGAGTTGGTATCCTGTACTTTTTTTCCCATCCCAAAATAGCTAACTGACTTCTATCTATCGCAGAGAAACAGGAACAGGTGACAGATAACAGACTTGCAAGCCTCTGAGTGTAACGATTTGATTATTTCTTGATGTCCTAATCTATCTGGCTACTGCTATGACTAAAAAGCATTGTTGAATCCAGACATAGTTTGTGTCGGATAGTGAGCTTGCTCGCCCAATAAATACAATGGACGGGCAAGATTTTTCCCAAATTTACGCAGCGAACATTTGCTGCAAATTTTCTGGACGTGTAACCGCTAGATACTGTGCTGCCATTTCTGGTGTCAGTAGCTCTATCATTACTTTATTTTCTAACCAAAATTCAATCACATCAAAGAAAGAGTCGCGGTTACAGCGTACTGCTCTCCAACCTTCCCGTTTACCAATTTCTTCAATTTCTTTTTGAGTAGAAGAGACAGAAATTGCTGCATGAGTAGCGGTAAAGCCAGAAACATTGGTAGATTCCGCAAAAACACACTGATTTTCTCCATCACCTGGCTTTATGTGTGTTTTTAAGGGATAAACTTCAATTCCTGTACCGTATTCATCTAAAGGAAAAACCATATAGCTACCGGGATTGGGAAAGAAGGGAACCGCTTTTCCATTGAGAATTTCTGCTAGAACTTGAGCAACGTGCTGGGGATTTTCCACAGAAATAGATATATGGTGAATCATAAATATTACCTCACAGTCTCATTTTTAGTGGAGTAGTAACAAAGACTGGGTTTTCCCAGGGAAAACTATGGAAATTTTCAGTCCCCAGTTGTTGAACTTCCACAATTAATTGTCTTAATTACTTCTCACGGCGATCGCCATAATTTATGCAATGATCAACAAAAAAATAAGTGTGGGTTTCTTGCCGTTAACTCAACGACGTGAGGAACGGGCATCAGACTTTTTACCACCTGTCACAGTTCGTGGTGTTGATTTTTTAGCTAATTTTTGTGGCAACGGTTTAGCTGTAGAGTGAGCCAAACGCTTGCTACCATTGGGTCTGTGCTTGCGTTCATCTGAAATTTGTTCTGGCTTCGTGGGGGAATTGACTCCAAAGCCAGCAACCACTTCAAAAGGTAATCGTTTTTCAATCAGTTTTTCTATACCTGCCAACATTTGGTATTCATCGACGCACACCAGCGATATGGCTTCACCTGAAGCGCCAGCGCGACCAGTGCGACCAATGCGATGAACATAATCGGATGGTACATTGGGCAGATCGAAATTAACCACATGAGGCAGTTCGCTGATGTCAAGACCTCTCGCTGCAATGTCAGTTGCCACCAAAACCTGTAAAGTCCCATTCTTGAACTTTGCCAAAGCGTGGGTACGTGCCGACTGGCTCTTATTCCCGTGGATGGCCAGTGCTTGAATACGCTCCTGGGCCAACTCCTTAACCAGACGGTCAGCACCATGCTTTGTCCGAGTGAACACTAGCACTTGATACCAGTTATCTTGGCGAATCAGGTGAGCAAGTAATTGGCGCTTCTTATCACGGTCTACTTTGTAGACTTTCTGTGCCACCGTTTCGGCGGTAACGTTGCGCCGTGCCACTTCTATCATCTTCGGGCGATCAAGCAGCCCTGTGGCAAGTGCCTTGATTTCTTCCGAGAAGGTAGCGAAGAATAGCAAATTTTGTCGCTGTTTTGGTAGGAGCGAAAGGATGCGACGGATATCACGAATAAACCCCATATCCAACATCCGATCAGCTTCATCCAGCACCAAAATTTCAATATGTGACAGGTTCACCGTTCCCTGCTGCACATGGTCTAGCAGTCGCCCTGGAGTTGCAACCAGAATGTCCACACGACCCTTTAAAAGCCGTTTTTGCGGATTAATGCTGACCCCGCCAAACATCGCCATCGTGTTCAATTCCAGGTACTTGCCATACTCACGCACGCTTAACTCTACCTGTGCGGCGAGTTCACGAGTCGGGGTAAGAATCAGCGCCCGAATTGGCGAATATCCATTAGATGTGCTTGTAATGTTCTTGTCAGATGACAACCGATGTAGAAGCGGCAGAGTGAAGCTGGCAGTTTTTCCAGTCCCCGTTTGGGAGCCAGCCAGCAAATCACGCCCCGACAAGACGGCAGGAATCGCCTGCATCTGGATTGGTGTCGGTTTCGTGTATCCTCGCTCAGTGACAGCAAGAATAATTTTATTAGACAAGCCGAGATTAGAAAAAGACATAGAACTCCGTAAATAACATCGGCCTGTCACCATTAGCGACATCAGTCTTAGGCGGACGAATAAAACTTTGAAGGGCTGAATGGGCAGTAGCGTAAAGACTGAGAACGAATGCCGCCGCACTGCATTTTAGCAGAGTCCCATCTATATGGTAATAATGACTATATAATTTTTCTCGAATGATAGCACTTTGTCTGCAATGACTAAGCAATATGCAACTATACAAAAAAAAGCCGTGAAACAAATGTTTCACGGCTTTTAGTGTGGTGTGAGGAGCTTAACTAAATATCATCATAAAGTAAGGGGCAAGCAGTGATACACTCGTAACATTTTTGGTAACAGGATTTTTTTGAATTGATGAATCAATGGATAATTTTTGTGGGGTGGTTCAGAGAGCCTGCCCTTTGAAGAAGGCAGAAAACAGAGGGCAGATGGCGCAGCCTCTCGTAGAGAAGGTTTTGTACATTCGGGGATTCCGACCCTTCCCTTACTCCTTGCTGTCGTAGCAGAGGGCAGGAATCAGAATTACCTTCAGCATAGCTGCCTCCTGCCTTCTGCCTTCTGCCTTCTGTCTTTTTTCATGAGTTGTAGTATGTATTATGTGGTTTTATATTATCTCTATAAAAAAATAAAAACCGTGGAAACATTGAAGAATCTACGGTTTTTTGATGTGGTGTGAGGAGACTTAAACTAGATAAATTATAAGCTAACCTAACTATGTCCAATGCAAAACAACACTGTTTGTAATAAAATTAGCATTTACTGACATAAAGTAATTTTTCATACTTAATTAATACTTCGATACAGCTTCCATAAAATATTTTTTTGGCAGATAATAATTTATGGATATTTTATAGAACAATGTCTCTCAATTTACGCCAAAGCACCACCACAACTAGAACCGCAACCAGCAGTACAACCGTAGCAGTAGTTTGCAGTTTGAATTTCATCAATCACATCCAAACTGCCAGCTTCTAGTAGTTTAGCAACAGTTAAAATCTCCCCATCATGAGTTTTTGCTGGTAAATTCATCATCTGATTAAAATCACAATCATATATATTACCTAGATAGTCTACAGACAATTGATTGCGACACATCAAATTTTCAACTGTATCCAAATTGAAATTGAATTCTAAAAACTGCAAATAACTGGTATGTATTTTTTTTCGTTCTAAGTGCAGTTTGGTTCTACCAACTGGGAGATTAGTAATAGTAAAAAGGTTGTTAAATACAATATTAAAATTTTCTTGTAAAAATTTTTTATAATCTCGCTCTAGTTTACTCTGTTCAGGCGTTAAAGAAAATTCTTCATTTGTGGGTAGTTGTGGATTATAAACTAAATCCAAAATTAGATACGGATTTTGTCCATAACCAACTTTATTTAGCCATTGTAATGCTTTAATGGAATCATCAAATACACCTGTACCGCGCATCTTATCAACGTTATCTGCTAAGTAGCAAGGCATAGATGCTACAATCCTTATTTGGTTATTTGCAAAGTATTCCGGTAAATCACTAAAACCGTCTGCAAAATAGATAGTTAAATTAGAACGGACAATTACTTGCTTATTTTTTTGCCGTGCGGCTTCTACTAATGGTTTAAATCCATAGTTCATTTCTGGTGCGCCACCAGTCAAATCAACAGTTTGAATTTGCGGAAATCTGTAAATCAACTCGATTAATTGTTGACAGACTTCTGTTGATAATTCTTCAGTACGTTTTGGCCCAGCTTCGACGTGACAATGTGTACAAGCTAGATTACAACGTTTACCTAAATTAATTTGTAAAATATTGATTTCTTGTTTTACTAAAGGGGAACTTAATTTAGATTTAAAGGGAGTAATTTTAGTATTGATGGTAGTAGTGCTTGATGTAGTTGTCATTGATGACTATTCCTGAGACTTAAGATTGTGAAGATGCTGTTATCCTTGCAATATTCTATAAGTTATACCACCAATAATAGTGGACGTGGGTAGACTGAAAATCCAGACAAGCATAATTTGAGAAAAAATATATCCATTGGCTTTTCTACCAATGAGTCCTACACCAAAAATAGAACTCACTGCAACATAACTTGTCGATATGGGTAATCCAAAATTACTGGCGATAATCACTAAAAGACTAGTAACAATATTGGCAGATAATCCTTGAGTCCGATTCATGGTAGTAATTTTTGTACTCATGGTTTCGGCAATTTTCTGGGAGTTCAACAAACCACCAAGTCCCATAGCCATTGCTATGGTAATCATTGCTCCATAGAGTGAAAAATAATCAATAATTAGAACCAGAGACACAATTTTGGCAGTATCGTTAAATCCTCTAGCAAAACTGAATAACCCAGAACTAATATAATGACAAATATCAACTATTTTCCGACTTAATTGCCAATTAAAGCGAATTTTTATGTAATTAATTAAACTGCAAATTCCCGCACTTAAGGGAATAGCAATAATAGGACTTAAGAATAGAGGTAAAATAAAATAAATTCCCAGAACAGCAAAATCTACCTGTAATCCATACGCCACTAGACCAGCACCAAACATAGCACCTATAAGGCAATGATACGTAGAAATAGGAAATCCCATAATAGCAGCAATTAGTACAGTGAAACCAGATGCGATCGCCACCGCTAAATGAAACTCTGGTGCATTGGCGATCGCATCCGGTAGTATACCTTTACCAGTAAATTCCGTAACTATTGTTCTACCTAAATAGGTAGAGGTTAACGCACCTGCAAAAGTCGTAAAAGTTGCCCACAAAATTGCTGTTTGATAGCTGGTTGTCCGACTACCAAACAGCGTAGCTACACCCTTAAAATTGTCATTAGCTCCATTAGCATAAGCCAGGAACAGAGTAGCAATAAATAGACTAATTAACAACATTTTCAGGAGTATAAATTAACAGCAACCACCACCGCTATAATGCCAAGTTGAATCAGTAATTATTATTTCTGTTGGCTTTACAGTAGCTAGTTTAGCAGCAGTTTTATCGCATACAGTTGCCGGAATGCCACGTTGCAAGATATGTCCGCCTGCATCATCAAAAAATGGTTCAGAACCAGCATAGATTGCGGTCTTACCTGTAAAAATACAAGCTCCATCTTCTGGAGTAGCCACTTTGAATGAAACAGAATCAAGACTTTCTAAAAGTAGATGTGTTTCTAGGTTATAGGTTTGGGAATCCAGTAAGCGATAAGGACGACGGGCCCGAATTTCAATCTGACCAAAACCAGCATCAATAATGCGCTGAGTATATTCTTCGTAGGTCAGTGCGCCTGATAAACACATGGCGCGTAACCTTTCATCTTGTTGCAAATGTGCAGGAACGGGAAGGGTTGCAATCGGATCACTCATTTGCAAACGTCCACCAGGCTTTAATACCCGATAGGCTTCTTTTAACGCACGGGTTAAATCTTCAGGCTCAAAAATGTTGAACAAACAATTTTGGGCGACAATATCAACCGACCCATCAGCCACAGGTAAGTTAAAAGCATCCCCTTCCCGAATTTCTACAAAACTAGGGTCAAACCAAGGGTTTTGTGCTATCGCCATTTCTAAGTTACGTGCAGCCGCTTCTCGCATCGCTGCAACCGGGTCAACTGCAATTACACCACCAGGACGGCGAGAAAAATAAGCAAATTGCAATGCTTCTAATCCACCACCCACACCAACATATAAGACTGTAGGTTCCTTGGAGAGTTCCGTAGGGTGAACCGTGGTTCCACAACCATAGTTCATTTCCTGCATAGACAAAGGAATTTTTAGCCCTGGTAGTTGTAGGGGCGTGCTTTGAACACAACAAAGTCCCACTTGTGGGGTTTGGGCAACTTCGCTGTAAAATTGTGCGGCTGTCTCTAAATAGGTCATGTGGTCTTGATATTGGGTCTTGGGATGTAGAAGTTTAGGGAACAACAAAAAATAAATTTCCCCATATTGTTAGTGTGTAGGATCCGTCAGTCCTAGATATTGAGAGTGCGTAATTTGTATTACGTTCTGACGCACCCTATAAATTGGGTAATTTCTAAATTGAAAGTCCCTAACTTTGTGCATCCTCAATATAACTAACATTGACATCAGTTTATATTGAGGACAGCATCATCCCCAAATACCCATCAAATAGCTAATTCAGGTCTTAAGTGTTAAAGGGTAATACTCTTAATGTGAGCTATGCAAACAGCATTTTGGCCGTAGGCTATTCTCAACTCTGATTCCTACATCCTACTGTATGACCGTTGATAGCTCTTAAACATCTGCTGCATCTGCTTGTTGGGTTCTTTGCAAGTGAGTGCAGATCTTAGCTAATAATTCCTCAAGATTGAAAGGTTTGACTACGTAATCATCAGCATCAGCATCTAAACCTGCAATGCCATGACCTATAGTTGGTCGGGAGCCATCAATGGTTTCATCTTTAGTGGTTAATAATATTATCGGTACATTATTGGCAGTACTCCGCAAGCGGCGGCAAATTTCCCACCCCGACAAACCAGCTACCGTCCAATCTAAAATTATCAAATCTAGCTGCAATTTCCGCGCTGCCATCATTGCAGTTAATCCATCATAGGCGATACTAACCTGATACCCTTGATAGTTCAGTTCCAATTCTAGACATCGCGCTAATTTGACTTCATCTTCAACCAGTAAGATGTGCGTCATGATCGAGCAAAAGTAAAAGGGTAAAGGTAACAATTATCAGATACCTATACTGTGGACATTTAGGCGACTGCACATAGTCTTGTTATTGCCACTGTGCTGTGATAGCCAATAATGTCACCAATAATATGGGCATCTAATTAGTTCTAGGTTAGCTTATTATACTTTTGCTTAAGTAACAACCGTAAGTTTATACAGTAATGAGTGATGAGTAAAAATCTTAATCTCTAGCCTCTAAACTCTTTTTCTTAGCAATAAACTGTGACATCTTCACCGCACTCATCAGCCAGATAACACAGTGCTTTGAAACGCAAACCCACTACTTCCTCGTATAAAGGATTTAATTTACACATTGGCGGAATATGAAAGAATATGTGACCAAATAGCTTCACATCTCTCTCAAACGGACATTGAGCAGGGATGGCTTTGCATAACAGACGAGCTAGTTTAGAGTTGTGAATTTCAATTCCTTCTAACCATCTGCGGATGGGATGTAGTATGTCTTTGTGAGAGTTCATTTGAATAAAGCTTGTCATGATAAATCACCTTTTTTGTTATGTTTGAACCTCTGTAATTAAATACGGTCAGGATATCTGTTTTTATGCAGCAATTATTCGTTGTTTAATTCTCCGCAGAGTTAACTTTCATATCTGAGAACATTGTTAACTACAATTGCCAATACTGGGATTACGGAAGAATGATGACAATTTTCCCTATATCTGTTGTACTAAACGCTAGGCTAGATATTGCTATATTGTTAAGCACAGAGCAAAACTACTTAAGCCAGGCTTAAGCATTCAGACTGTGAAAAACTATGACTAATGATTTTCTGAAGAATAAGAAGCTAATTTTTGACCGTTGGGCCCCTAGTTATGACTGGCTTTTTCCCTCTATTTTTTACCAGGCTATTCACAAACGTTTGTTGGAATATGTCGATTTATCACAGCAAGCAAACGTACTTGATTTAGGTTGTGGAACTGGTCGCTTACTGGAACGCCTTGCTACTCAATTTCCCAAATTGCGGGGTACAGGTTTAGATTTATCTTCTAATATGTTGCGCCAAGCAAGACTCAGTAATCGCCACCATGCACGTTTAATTTTTCTTGAAGGCAAAGCGGAGTCTCTTCCCTTTGGTAATGATCAGTTTGATGCAGTTTTCAACACCATAAGTTTCTTACATTATAGTGAACCAACACAGGTGTTGCATGAGGTATCACGGGTACTTTCTCCTGGCGGACACTTCTACTTAGTTGACTTTACCTCTAAAAAAGAGAAAGAACCGCAAACATTATCTATTGCTTCTCAGGCAATTAAATTTTATAGCCCCAATCAACGTGAAGTTCTTGGCTCATCTGCCGGGCTATTATGTGTAAATCATCATTATTTATTAGGGACTGTTTTACTGACCGTCTTTGCCAAAACAACCTGAGGTTTATCAACAATAAATTTAGCTTTTCTGAATGCTGAATTTTCGATTCTGCATTTTCATCACACAACAACACCCAAACATCTACTAGTTGTGATCATTTCCTCCCCTTGTTCATTCTATCTAGGGATGTAATCATCATTTACTACTACAAACAAGCAATAGAAATATGTTACAGCGCCCCCTACTTTAGGATATTTGAGGAAATATCAACTTTCGCGTTGGGTGTTGTCGGCTTTAAACGAGACAGACATTAAATTAAACAGCGTCTTTTACCTCTTGATCTTGTTTTACACACCAGCTGTTAAATCTGCCAGGGAAGCTTTCTATGTAGCTTCAATTATTAGATTAGCACTCCCTAAACTAGTTGGGAATTCTTTGCAAATAAACTTTACTTATTTAGACGAGATATTTTAAGCTCTAGCCTGCTATTTATCTAGATAAATTTGATAGTAATATCTGGAACTCTAGCTATATTTTTTGGAGTAATGACTTCATTAATTTTTAAGTTTTGAAAAGTATTAGGTAGAAGGGAAAGATAAGATTGTAATGCGACCGTGTGTATCCGTGGTTAGAAAAATTATTTTTTACCACAGACGCACGGAGAGAAAAGCAGAAGCTTTCTGGTGAGAAGTAGGGTTTTATGAGTCACCTTGACGGGACTATTTTAAACCCTCCAATGCAAAGTAATTTAGGCTATGACTTCCTGTCGCTTGTAGAGCATTGTCTTCCCTCAACAAAGAATCTTGTAATTGAGTATTATGTAAAAAGATGTAAAGAAATGTAAAAAAATAATGCAGAATAAAGTAGTTGTCATTGTTGGTGCGAGTGGTGGTATTGGTTCAGCCTTAGCTCATAAACTAGACTCTACCGGGGCAAAGTTAGTACTAGTGGCGAGAGACAGCAGCCGTTTAGAGACTTTGGCTAATGAGTTATCGGGGGAAGTTTTAACCATTCCTACAGATATTACTGACCCTTTAGAGCTGATTCGTAAAGTAAATATTAAATAGACAATCGCCTAACCATGAGACGAAGTAAGGAACCATAAATCATGGCTTCACTTACCTCTGAATACACTTCATAATC
>NZ_JACJRF010000057.1 GCF_014697105.1 Anabaena subtropica FACHB-260
TCTTAGGTAGACTACTCATATTTTCTACAACTACTCAACCTGATCTAGATTAAAATCTAGTCCAGATTACTCAAAAGCTCTTTAGATTTTCTTTACGAATCACCTCTGAGCGCTCGCAAAAGGTTTGGTCGTTTTCGCACCTAACCTTTCAAGAATATTTTGTAACAAAGTGGTTTATTGAGAAAAAGACATCACAAGATTTAGCATCTCAAGTTGATAAAATATATTGGAGAGAAATATTTATATTGGCTGTTTCAATTTTGAAAAATGCCGACGATTTACTAAAATTAATGAAGATAAAAATTGATAATTTGATCGCTGATAATCGAGATACACAATTTTTCTTGGACTGGGTTGAAAAAAAAGCAAGTCGGATAAAATCTAATCTTAAACCATCTTCAATGAGAGCGGCTTACCACTATTTAGTTCATGTTTATAGGGACAATAAAGCTGAGCAGATTTATGCTTATCTTGAATCTAGGGACTTTATGGATTCACCAGGAAATTACTATTTACCCAGGAAAATCGAAAGCCAACTAATAAATGTCAAAGAGTTGCTTTCCTCATCGTCTCTACTCTTGTACTCTCTTGATCCAAATCTTTATAAGTCTTTAAACAAGTATAGTAGTGATTATTATAAATTTAAACAAAACAGTCAATTTTGGGAAATTGCTGAATCTTTATTTGGTAAATTTTCCACATCTTCTCTTGATTACTATTCTTTTGATAATCGTGATTCACCACAGCATAAATATGGAAAAACAATATTCACTAAATATTACAATTTAAATAATTTACTCATTTATTGTCTTAAAAACAGTAATAATGTTAGCCAGGAGGTTATGAAAGAGATTGATGAAACATTATTATTACCGATCGCCGAAATTGAAAAACGCAAACGTGAAATAGCAGAATAGAGTGATAATCTCATGATTTGTATTGAATTTTAGGCTACATCATTAGACGGAAGTTTAGGAATTTGATTGTAAACTTCTGAATTTTCTTCAAGGGCTTGACGTAAATCATATTGTGTTTGTAAATTTAACCAAAACTGTGCAGTGTTGCCAAAATAGTAGGATAGACGCAAAGCTGTATCAGCCGTAATACTCCGTTTTCCAGATAAAATTTCACTAATTCGTGTCTGAGCTACACCTATATCTTTGCTTAATCTATAGGCTGTGATATTCAACGGTTCTAAAAATTCTAGTTGTAGGATTTCGCCTGGGTGAATGTTTGGCAATCGGTTGTTATTCATAATGATTTTTATACTTAGTGGTAATCGACTATTTCAACTTCCGAAGCATTGTTTTCATCTGTCCAAACAAAGCAAATCCGCCATTGGTCATTAATCCGAATACTGTACTGCCCACTTCTATCACCAACTAGCTTTTCTAAGCGATTGCCAGGTGGAACGCGCAAGTCATTAATTGATGTTGCTGCGTCAAGGATCAGCAGTTTTCGTAAAGCAGTCTTCTGAATATTGGGTGGGTATTGAGAAGATGTAAAGCCTTCAAAAATTAGCTTTGTCTCTTTAGACTTGAAATTAACAATCACAATAATATCGTTTTGCGTTAATATCGTCAAACGTTAGTATACATTTCAAGTGGTAAATTTTGACATTGACTCAGCAATGACGTAACCGCCTAGCGTAGCTGATCGCTCATTCATACACTTGATTAGGATGATGCCTGACAACAAGTTGCGCTACGTCTACGTTTAGAATTTAAGCGTAAGCATATCCTCTAAATCTTTCCCAGCGCGGTTAATATGACTGACGTGAACCTCGACAGCACTGGAAATATTACGATCGCACTCCTACCCCAAGACAATGGAAAGTATATTTGTCACTTATCATCGTCTCTGAGCGATTCTCCTAGAGAAAATATACAATGCTACGGTCAAACCAAAGAACACGCGATCGCGATCGCCTTAGAACAACTAGCCGATGACTATCGCAAAATAGCAGAAGAACGACAAAATATAGCTTGGGACACAGTGGAGCGATCAAACTCTGGAGAGCCAATAGCCAAGCATTACCATGTAATTCTGCACTACGAGCGCATTGCAGAGGAAGAATCGAAATTTGAGGCAATGCACAATACCATTATGGGAAATACGGTGGTGGAGAATGCTAATATCACCGTGATTGAGATTGATCCAGATATACCAATTGAGCCATTAACGCGATCGTGGGATTGATTGGGGTAGTAAAATCCGGTTTTCAGGACTTGAGTACTGTTGCGATCGCCTGATGAAATTAATGCGGACTGTTGTGTCTGGCGTTTCCACCTTTGGAATTTAAACTGAAAAAATCTTATCCATTTCCACACAGCATTGAAGGCAAGAAGATAAAGCTTCCAAAACTGAACTGTTGAATTGGCTATTGAACTAGCTGAACAGTTTTATAACCATACGAACCCATAGAATCCTGATTCTGCCGTTGCTGGCGGATTGTTGCTAATTGCTCTAATGCTTGGTTCAGCCCTCTTAAAATGTGCCGCTCATATCGAGCCAATTTATCTGTCTCTTGGGGCAAAGCCCGCGATTTTTTCTCTTCTTCCCTAATCTGTACCTGCAAATTTTTCAGTTCTGCACCCCCACTTCTATCGCTTCCCAAATCCATGAGTGATTGGAGGGCATCAGGAAATTTAAAATTCATTTCAGCCCTTAAAATAGAGAGATTAGCGATCGCCGCCTCCGCCTGCCAAAGTCGATTTAACTTGAGCCACCCCATTGCCACTTGCTGCACCAGCAGTTTTTCCGTAGCAGTTGTTGGTTGATATTCGTCAATTAAAGACTTTACACAGCCTTGAAATATCTCTAAATCTTCACCCAGCACTAGCGGTGGATTAACCGAAAGTAGTCCATGCCGATTAGAGTTTTGAGAAGCAATCGACTTGCCTTTTTGTGTAACTGGCCCACGAGATTTTTTTCCATTGGCTCGACAAATTTCAGGATTAGCAACCATAATTTTGTTTCACGATAACTATTAAAATGATTTTGCTGGCTGGAATGACACACAATAATTACTTTGCGATCGCTCATACGAAGATACAGTCAATAAATCATCGAATGGCGATCGCCTTACCAAGTTATTATTGGCTATCGTCGTTAGTCTTGGCTTCTAATGGCTCAAGAAAAGATTCAAGACACTCATGATCACGTAAATGTTGAGGTAATGTCGTATCTTCAAAGGTAATACTAGCTTCACCATTAGCTGTGAGGGAATTAACCACAGCAACCTTGCCGTCCCTTTTAGAACCGAGACATCTGAATACTACCCGCATCCCTTGAGCAATTTTTGGGATTGAACTATTATAACTCTCATTGCTCCCCTGGGGTGAGTTAAGAGTGGTAGTTAAAACTCGTGAAATGACCACACCTTCTTGATTTTGGACTTTTAACTCCTCTCCTTCAGATTTCTTAATTAAAAGTGAGTTAAAAGTAGAGTTAAAACTCTGTAATTCTTGTTCTGGAATAATTTCAGAGTTTTGATTAACAAGTGGAACAGAAACATCAGGGAGGGGGGACTGTGTGGCGTTTCTACAGTAGACTTTACGCCGGGTATTGTTTGGAGATTTACTTTTACTAACCATTCCTCGTTGGTGCATTTTACATAATTCAACCCCTATGTTGTTACCACCCACTGCATTCTGAATTTCTTCTGGTTCGTATCCTACTCCTGGATGCTGATCTAAAAATTCTAAGATGCATTGTCTTAAAGATTGGCTTTGTTGGGCATTATCTAGAGATTCGCCAAAATGCCCTAAATTTTGAAAAACACCTGTGGTAGCGTCATACATGAGTTTCAGGGTTACAGGCTCATAACCTCTAGTTTTCGCCATTGAAAAAATTCGGTGAGGGTCGGATTGATCTTTACTTGCCTTTTCTATTCGGTAGTGGAAACTTACACTACCGGCAATCGCTGTTGATCCAGATGCTCTGCTGACTCCTGTATCATCCTTATTTTTATTATCGTGGTGAACCCAGAGTAGAGTACCACCATAGCGAATAATAAGCCTTTCAACCTCTTTTAACCAGTGGCCAATAGACTCAGACTTCTCCTCAATCCCTAAAGGGTGGATAATAGTTGCTCGAATACTGTCGATAATAACCAAGTCAGGTTGAAATTCTTGTAACCATAATTCCAAGCTTTCTAAATCTTTAATAGTCCAAGCTGCCATATTACGAGTTTCACCAATAACCCGAATATTTGGCTCATTATCAAAACCTCTGTGTGAGAGGTAATTAGCCGTGATGTTGAGAGGCTGATCGCTATTTATCATTAACACTTTACCATTTCTAGTTTTTTCTCCTAGAAATGGAGTACCACTAACCATTGAATAAGCTAGGTCAGCAGTCCACAAGGTTTTTGACGCTCCTGGCAAGCCAGAAAGGATACCACTGGCTCCCTTTGGTATAATTCCTTCTACTAGCCAACTTAAACCTTCATTCTCAAGAGCGAATACTTCCTGTAGTGTTAGAGGTTGCGGTTTTTGTTGGTTTTGCTTTTCAGCATATTGAATAGCTTGACACTGCTGCTCAAATTCCTTGGTGGTTATATGATATCGACTAAGAATTCTATTCCGTTCTGTTATCTGCCTCTGGGGATTCGTCTCCCGCAAGTAAGCTTGAATTTCAAGCTTTAATCTGGTTGCAAGAAAATCCCGACGCAGAGGATTTAAAATTTTCCGCTCCCAAAAATAATCCTTAAATCCTGCTTGTTGGCGAATTTTTTCAAGCAGGAGATTTTCTTCTAGTTCATCCAAACCTTGATTAATAATGACTTTCGCTTTTTCTATAGCCTCATCTTGAGTTAACATAAATTCGGTAGTTTTCTTGGTGTTAGTGCTTTTAACCCCAGAATTATTAGAACTACTTGAAATTTGGTAATTGGTATTTGATAAAGTTACCTTTATATTTGATGGACATTTAACCTCATATATTTCTTGATTTAATTGACAAATTTTCAGCCAGCATTTCTCCTCTCCACCGTAAAACTTTGAAGATGGGTCGCTAGATTCCACATCAATGCTCTTGATGATGCGCTGTACACGGGCATCATCAATATCTAATTTTTTACCGCCCTGTAAAACAATATCTTGTGCATTACTATCAAGTAATATTTGGTTACTATTACACCAGTTCTGCCAACCAAAAGCTTCATGAGCTAGTGTAGTTAGTGCCTCACTGCGATCGCCTGTGAGATTATCTCCATTCAAAATCGCTTTAGCTTTATTTGAAAGCAGCTTATCTAGAGGGATACCAGCTTGTGCAAAGTCAGTTTGAAGTGATAATACAGGAGCTAACTTGTTTCTTTTGCTGGATGGATAAACACCGATAGATTCTAAATTTTCTACTTCTATTAATTCACCTCGTATTATAGATTCATAAGCATTTCCAGATGGGCCAATAGTTGGGCTTAGAACTGTAAATCTACCACTGCTTAAAGCTTCTCCTACGTGCTTTCCCCCAAGAAATAAGGCAAAGTTTGTGAAATCAGGCTTATTTTTTACTTTTATGCCTATTCGCAACCCTCCCGAATGAGTTATCTCACAAAATGTGTAATGTGTTCTGTTCTAACCACTTTAAAACTGTATCTTTGCAATCTTGTGGTGACTTAAAATGCTTAACATCAAAATCAAGCCAGACAGTTTTATTCCATCCACCTAATGTTCCGACTCCGTTATCAGGATGAGCAAACCAAATGTATATTTCTTGTTGTGTTGGTAGTGTTTTCTGATATTTTTGGTGTTGAATTAAGTGTGGAATTCCATGTTTATCTAGATAACTAGGATTTTTTCCTGTGTATAATGGCTTAGGAGTTTTTCCATCCGCTTCATACTCAAATTTTCCGTTTTGATCTCTTTTTGGATACTTGTATGGGTCTTGCTTCGGAGCAACTGGTAGTGCAGGAAAGTTGAGTTCAGTTAAAAACTGAATAGTTTTGTAGCGTTCATCTACATATTGTTCTTTTTTTATGGAATTTGCAATCATTACTCACCTCCTTTTTTAGTAATTTTGGAGGTAGCAAACTTTTGCTTTAAATTCACTTGACCGGATTTCTTCTGATTGGAAGGTAGCGATCGCAAATAATTCTCTATTGCTCTTTGGTGTACTTCTGGCGCATTACGATTAGCTACCCAGTCCAATATTAACGGCAGATTGTAGCGAACAGAGCGCGTATTTAACCTCTGCCAGTGAATTCCTTCTAGCCAAACACCCGAAAGCCGATATTTCTTAAAAGTAGAGTTTGATAGGCCGATCTTTTGGCTCAGAGTTATTTTTGAACAGAAATGGATGTCCATAATTATTTTTCAACTTTTACAGACACCATTGTTTGACAGCGAAGTCTGTAACGCCAAGAATGCCAAAACTGTTAAGCTTTATGAAGCTTCCATTTTTCTCGGAGAGTACCCTCAGTAATTATTCCCTCAACACAATAATGAGAGTTTCGCTTATGGTTCTTGAGTGCTGGATCACGAGAACTTTTAATTTTTAAGCGAGCCATAGCATCAATATTATTTGAATTAATATCTAAGTATGGTTTAATGCTATCTAATCCACAATCTGCAAGTTTATATGCTATTGCGATTACGCGATCATACCAAATTGCCTTTGCTGCATTTTTGTCAATCAATTTCCAAAACTTATTTTCTTCCTGTTTCTCTATTACTTTATCTTTGTGCATTTTCCGTTTGAGTTTATTAATTTCATCAATTTCCCATTCTTTATATTCATAAAAACTCAACAGATAACTGCTAAACTCTCCTTCTATATCTCCTCTGATAATTTCACACAGCAAATCTGTATTAGATATAAAAGGGTAACCCCAATTCTTATCTAAATTTAGTGTGATTAATCTGCTGTTATCGCGGATTAAATGCCAAAGATTTTTGTATAAATCAGCTTCTAGCCACTTATAGTCATATGTCCACTGATCAATTTCACCTTTCCTAAGTAACGGTAAAAGCGGATCATCAACCCCGCCTTTAGTTGACAAAAAGCATTTAGCAATATAGATACACTCATCTTTATATCTAACCCAGATTTGTAGAACTCCGTAACGAAGATTCTTTTTTCCATCTAGCAATTTTGCATCTGGTAGTCCAGATATAAAAAATGCTATTTGCTCCTCTTCAGTTCCATGAGGTAATCCAACTGATTGATAGCCATATTCTGCATTAGAGATTAGGTAATTTCCTCTTTTTATTGTAGATAAATACTTGATATAACAGTGTCTTCCGCTAATTTGGTATTGTTCTTGTTTGCTGGATTCCTCATCACTATTTAATTCCTCTATTAAGAAAGTTCGGGTGGTCTAAGGTTCGTAAAGTTAGTAGCACCGTAGTGATTGTCAATCATCTTGGCGGAGGTTCCAGTCCATCGCCCGATCGCAGTGCTGTTAATATGTGATTCCACACAAAAACTAATAAATGTGTGTCGTGTCTGGTAGCTTTTGCGATAGGGAATGCTGCATTTACTTAAGATTGCTTTCCATGCACGATTAGAAAAATTGTGATGGTCGATAAATTTTCCTTTTGGACTGGTAAAAATTAATGCTTCAGGATTAGCTTCTTTCGGTCTGATATCATCCAAAATTGCTTTTACTTCTGAATTAGTGGGGAAATCCCGCTTTCTTTGGGTTTTCAAGCCCTCTTTTAAGACTAAGCCGTCTTCAGAAACAACAACAGATTCCCGAAACTGAATAACACTATTGGTAATGTGTTTCCATTTCAAACCAATTGCCTCAGATGGTCTACACCCTGTAAAGAAAAGGAAACGCACATAGTGAGTGTAGTGGCTATAGTGGCGATCGCTAGCAAAAGTACGAATAATTAAATCTCTTTCTTCTTTACTGAAGGGATTAACATCTTGTTCTTCTATCGCACCTTTTGGGGTTTTGATTTTCATAGCAGCAAAAGGGTTCGAGTTAATTAACCCTTCTCCCATTGCCCAATTACAGCAAGCTTTCAACTGAGTTAGACAACGTTTGGCCGCATCTGGAGTTAAATTTGCCAAGAGATAATCTCGAACAGCCGATGCTTCATCTAGCGATCGCGTCGGTAACTTAGCGATGTGATTCCGATGCTTGGTAAAGTCTTTAGCGAAGGTACTAGGACTGATTTGAGGTTTTTTGAACTCGCTATATTTATTCCATAGCTCATCTAACTCTGGTTTTGGTTTCTGAATTGGTGTAACTGGTGTAACTGTACTCAGAGCGGATTTGGGCTTGTACTTCTCTAAAGTGACATCAAATCTTTCATATAAGATGTCCTTTTCTATCTCAGAAGCTTTCAGTTCTGCCAGTTTCCTATGAGCAGGGGTATCCGGTAATCCTGTAGACAAGTAATGGCGCTTCCCGCCGTAGCTAAACCTCAACTGTAATCGACCATTAGAATTAATTATGGTGACAGACCCCTTAGAGGATCGTCCTGTAGGAGTTTTTGAGTACATTTGTTTTATAGTGTGAATGTACTATAGTCTACACCATTTACACCATCTTTACACCAATTAATAGTCTAAACTCACCCAAAAATACCCAAAAGTTTAGGGTTATAAGCTATCTTCCTGTTTAGTTGAGAGCTTATAACCCTTATTCTGTCGATGTATTTGTTAGCTTTAGGAGATGCCAGGAACCAGACTTGAACTGGTGACACGAGGATTTTCAGTCCTCTGCTCTACCAACTGAGCTATCCCGGCTTGTGCTTTTTCTTGACCACGACTACTAAGTGTAGCAAACATCAAATGATTTGGCAAGGGGTTGAGCAAAAAAACTATACTGCCTTCAATCGCAGCTTCACACAGATAAACACAGCCACAAACAAAAGAAACTGGATAAGAACAATACTAGGGCCAGAGGCAAGATTGAAAGCGCCTGACAAGACAATGCCAACAATGCTACTAGTCGCACCAACTAGCATTGATATGAAAAGAAAGCGGCCAAAGTGGTAACTCATCAACTTGGCGGTAGCAGCTGGAATGACGAGAAAGGCGTTTACAAGTAAAACACCAACAGCCTTAATGGCCACAGCTACGGCTAGTGACAGCAAGACCACGAATCCATAACGGTACAATTGGACTGGAACACCTTGAACTTTTGCTACATCCAGGTTCAGGGTCAATAAAATTTGCTGTTGTAGGGTTGAGAACAAGAATATGCTGCTGGCTATCAGTACGAGTAATGTCAAAATTAAATCTGTGGTATCAATAGCCAGGATATCACCAAACAAAACACTCATTAAATTGCCACGATATCCTTGAATGAGATTGGTGAGAATTACACCGATCGCTAATGCACCAGAGAGAACTATACTGAGTACGCTGTCACTACTTAAATCTGTCTGGTCGATTAAATAAAGGACGACAACGCCAAAAACTAAAGTAAAAGGCAATAGCATGGAAGTAGGGTTAACTTGTAGCAGTACACCCAACACCACGCCTATCAATGCTGCGTGACCAACTGCATGGCTGAAAAAAGATAGCTGGCGCAAAGTAACAAAACTGCCTAGTAAACCCCCTAATATTCCCATTAAAACAGCACCCGCGATCGCACGTTGCATAAAAGGGAATTGCAGCAAATTCACCAGATTATTAATACTAGCCACACCCATTAAAAGCGAGGAGGTAGGATGCTGGAGAAAGGCGGTTGTAATACCCATACAATCTAATTTGTATTCATTCATACGTAGTTTTGATAGCGATTTCCACCTCCGTCAGGTAGGACAAGAAAGAATTAACCGCCGATAAAAGAGGATGGACGCAGATAAATTTGTACCTTAGCAGGCTAGGCAATGCTTTGTTTTGGGTACTATTTTTTCAAAACATAATATTAATTCTTATATTTTTTAGTTTTTCATTAAAGTATATAATTGTTACTATACTATTGTTACCAATTTTTTAAAAAATCAATTTCAAATTTAATTACTCTTTAAGCCAATAATTTAATTTACCCAATTCACATGATTAAATCTAGTAGAATTTGTAATGTAGAAGTTATCACACAAAGTATTGCCACGCCTCTTTCCACCGAAGTTTTGAGTACCGAAAAATCCCAACGAATGGCAGATTTTTTTAGCTTTTTAGGGGATGCTAATCGGCTACGAATTCTCTCTTTCTTAGCAACAAAAGAACTATGTGTGAGTGATATAGCTACACTCCTAGAGATGAGTGAATCTGCTGTTTCTCATCAGTTAAGAAACTTACGAGCAATGCGTTTAGTCAGTTATCGTAAACAAGGACGCCATGTGTTTTATCGCCTCCATGATAATCACATTTTGGAGCTTTATCAGGCTGTAGCGGAACATTTAGACGAAAAAGATTAATATAATAATTTTCAATATTTCCTAGCCTACGTAATCATTAAATAGGCAAAAGAGTTTTGTCTATTTTGAATTGTGAATTGTTTTAGTGATGATGTTCATAGCGACTGAATCCAGGGCCGTAAGTTGCCAACAAATTTTGAGGTGAAAGTGCTATTTCTGGCTGACCAGTACAAACAAGAGTTTGGTTAAGACAAAGCACGCGATCGCAATGGCGGCTGACCATATCAATATCATGGGAAACTTGTAAAACAGTCCAACCCTCCTGTTGCTTTAATTCATTCAACATTGTGTAAAAATCGGCTGCACCTTGTATATCAACCCCAGCAAAAGCTTCATCTAAAACCAAGATTTTTCGAGGTATTACCAAACAGTAAGCCAGCAAAACACGCTTGAGTTGACCACCACTTAGAGTACCAATGGATTGATTCCGCAGATGATAGGTATTGGTTCTGCTTAAAGCTGCGGCGATCGCTGCTGATTTTTCTCGGTTATGACTTCCTAGCCTGGAGAAAAATGAATATCTCTTATGACCTTCATCTACCCATCCTAATCCCACCAACTCTTCCACAGAGATGGGAAAGCTACGGTCAAAGATAAAATTTTGTGGCATATAGCCTAAAAGATGACGTAATTTTCCTAAGCTAGCTATGGAACGACCAAAGATTTCGATCTTACCGACACGGCGGGGAATCAAATCTAAAACCGCTTTTACCAAAGTACTTTTACCCGCACCATTAGGGCCGACTATCGCTGTATCTGTCCCTGGTAATAACTCAAAAGAAACATCCCGAACAGCTAAATAGTTGCCTTGATATACGGTCAAATTGTCTACTCTTAAAATTGGCGATGTCATCAGTCCTGGGTAATTAGTAAATGGTAATAAATTCTGGTTTCACAACTATTTACAACCTGCTTCTAGAGTTTGTAAATTATTTTTCATTGCCTGGAAATAATACTTTGGATTGGTTTCACCACTTTCCAGAGAACTTAGAGGACGCAAAGTTAAATTTAAATCTTTCGAAAGGCTAGTAAGTAATTTATTATCTACGCCTGGCTCACTAAATAAAGCTTTCACATTGTATTTTTTGACTGTGTTAACGGTTTTTTGTACATCTGCTGGTGAAAGTTGATCTTCAGGAATTTGTACCACTGCAACTTGCTTAAGATTATAGCGTTGAGCTAGATAGGGAAAGGCATCATGGAATGTGATAAAAGTGCAGTTAGGAGTTTTTTGCAAGGTTTGCTGAAATTCATTATGTAAATTGTCTAACTCCTTAATATAAGCCTCTGCATTAGCTTGGTAAATAGTTTTATTTGCCGGATCAGCCGCAATTAATCCATCTCGAATATTTGCTACTTGTTGTTTTGCTAAGACTGGATCTAGCCAAACGTGGGGATTACCTTCAGCATGGTCATGTGCATGACTATGACTGTGGCTTTTTGTTCCTGTTTTGACAACTGGTGAAATTTCATTTACAGCTTTAATATTTTTGCTGGCATCTATTTGAGTTAATTGAGGATTTTGGGCATTTTTTACCGTATTGTCGAGAAATTCCTCTAAACCCAACCCATTTTTGATTAAAACATTGGCTGTGGCGATCGCTCTTACATTATCAGGTGTTGCTTGATACTCATGTATCTCTGTGCTTGGAGGTATTAAAATCGATACATCTGCTGCTTCTCCTGCTACTGCTTTAGTAAATAAGTAGATGGGCAAAATTGTTGCGACTACTTTGGTTTTTGGCTCTTGTACTGATGGACTTGAGGCTGCTTCTTGCGCTCTAGGGGACTGTTCACCAGTTGTTCCCTGATTGCTATTCGATTGGTTACAGCCAACCATCACAGAAAAAATTAGCAAAGTCATTAAGGACAGAATGCCATTGTGCAGTCTATCTGTTTTACGTCTGATGCGACTCCAAATCACAGTCTTTTCTCCTCCATAAGGATTTGTCACCGTCAAAATAGATTTTGACAATGATACTTATTGTACATCGTCATATTATAATAATTCTCATTCTCATATACTGAATCCTCATCTTTTGGGTCAGCAATCACCAAGGTGTTTTGCAGGTATTTCTATGTGTATCCTCTTTACATAAATTGATGAATTACGAATTCTTGACTTTAACTGTGACAAAAATTGCTAAGTGCTGTTAATATCTTGAGAATACTTTTGAAGAAAATGTGATCTCACATGAACTTGGTATAGGTGTTACCAAGACAAAAATGTATGTGATCAAAGTGTGAGGAGAAAAATGCAAAAATTGTGGAAGTATTTGCTGGTTAACCCAGTAATTTGTAGCATCATGCTATTTTCTGGTGCTGCTACCTTTGCAGGAGAAACACCTGTAACTACAGACATAAATGAACCATCAAAAATAGCTAGTACAGACGTAGATTTTGATAAAACTACTCAAAATGAGGTAATGTCACAAGTTACCTCTGTATCTCAATTTTCCGATGTACAACCTACAGACTGGGCTTTCCAAGCATTACAATCACTAGTGGAGCGTTACGGTTGTATAGCTGGGTATCCCAATGGGACATATCGTGGTAATCGCGCACTAACCAGATATGAATTCGCTGCTGGTTTGAATGCTTGTCTTGATCGAGTTAACGAGCTAATTGCTACTGCAACAGCTGAGTTAGTCACAAAAGAAGACTTAGCTACATTACAACGACTACAAGAAGAATTTTCTGCGGAACTGGCAACATTACGAGGTCGAGTTGATGCACTAGAAGCACGTACCTCGGAATTAGAAGCCAATCAATTTTCCACCACTAGTAAATTGCAAGGACAAGTTGTAGCTGTTGTTAGTGATGTCTTATCAGGCAACCAAGTCAACGGTAACGAAATTGTAGACAAAAATACCACTCTGGGAGTAAGAGCGCGAGTAGAATTTGTCACCAGTTTTACAGGTCAAGATACCCTGTTTACTAGAATCCAAGCAAACAATATCCTCTCCCCTGACATTGGTACACCAGAAGGTAACTTATTCTTTGCTGGAGATGGTACAACTAATGCTGCCATAGATACCCTCTATTACAAGTTTCCACTAGGTGCAAACACACAAGTAATTGCTATTGCCAACGCAGGCGCAGCAGATGACGTTACCAGCACAGTCAATATTTTTGATGGAGACGGTGCTTTTGGTGCTTTAACTACCTTTGGTACACGTAATCCAATTTATAACCAAATAAGTGGTACAGGATTAGGCGTAACCCATGAATTTGGTGATAGGTTGGCACTGAGTTTAGGCTATTTAAGCGGTACAGCTAACGACCCAACACCCCAGAATGGTATATTTAATGGGTCTTATGGCGCATTAGCACAACTGACAGTTAAACCAAGCGATCGCATTACTGTCGGGTTAACATATATCAATGCTTACAGGCAGCCACTACTTACAGGAAGTAATGCTGCAACTTTCCAAGATTTAGCAGCATTGCAAGGATTGAATGAGGCTGTATTTTCCAGTAATTCCTACGGTCTCCAAGCTTCTGTTGGTATCACCGATAACATAGTTTTGGGTGGTTGGGCTGGTTACACTAATAGCCGTTCCTTGGCTGGAGGGCGTGGCGACGTTGATATTTGGAACTATGCTGTCACTCTCGGCTTCCCAGACCTTGGGAAACAAGGTAACTTGGCAGGTATCATCGTTGGTATGGAACCAAAAGTGACAAGTTCTAGTATTGCTGGATTGGATAGAGATCAAAATACTTCCTACCATGTGGAAGCATTTTACCAATACAAACTAAGTGACAATATCACCATCACACCAGGAGTTGTCTGGCTCACATCCCCAGACCATAACAATGATAATAGTGATGTTGTTATTGGTGCCTTGAGAACTACATTTAGTTTCTAACTTTTTCAATATCACAAAAAAGGCGCAAAGAATCACTTTGCGTTTTTTTTATGGGAAATTACCAGATTAGAGAAACCATTGTCTATTCAACTGAGTCAAATCAGAAAATATGTGGAAATTACTGAAAATTTTTTGTACAATTGTTATGGTTTGCTGATTTAATTTTTGAGATCCACCCAATAATACAGCCATAATTTAAACTTTTGCAGCTTGAAAAAAAGACCAGCCTCCCACAGCTGGTCTAACAGATTTTTTTCGCGTTGTCTTCTCAATAGAGTTAGAACCCTGTTGCGTATTCCCAAAATGCAACGGGCAACTTTTCTTAACAATATTGTAACAGCCAACACAGTTTTTTTGAAAAATTTTACCGAAAAAAGATATACCCTAAGGTAATCAGCCTCTATCTTTCAGAATATTTCAAAAAGGTCAATGGGGGGAGATGAGGAGGAGGTAGAGAGTTATGAATAACTAATGGCTCTTGACTAATAACTCTTGACTATTAAGTAAGGGCAAGAACCTTTTAATAAGTCCAATTGTCACTGCTGGTAGTTCTAACTGTGGGGTTAAGCCTACATCTTCCAACTGTTGAAACACTCGGATTGCTTGAGGATTCTGTTCTGCCAAGCGACGGCCAATTTCTGGGCCGGTGAATTGGGACTTTTGTCCCCAAACGATGGCTGTGGGAGTAGTTAACTGTTGAATATAAAGGGATAAGTCAAAGCACAAATCACCCCGGACGAATGATAATGCTGCATACTCAGCATTGGCTTGTTGAGCAGATTGTAGATAAGCTTCAACAATTTCGTCATATACTCGGTTAGCTTGCGCGAATTGCCGTTGTTCTAAGAAACTACGAATACCGCCACTACTAGCAACTCCTGTGCTGTACAGTAAGCGGTCGAGAAGAGGAACACTGACTATCTGAGCAAATATACTGCGGGAATAGTTTTCGCCAAAATCAGATAGTCCGGCTGGTGTGAAAAGAATTAGCGACTTAAATAAATTGGGATGAGCGATCGCTATTCTAATTGTAAAGGCCGCCGTCAGGGAAGAGGCGATCGCTGTCACTGGCCCGGTACAAGTCTGCTCAAAAAATTCCCGAATTGTCGTTAAATAATCGTCAATATTGTAATTGCGTTCTGGATGCTCAGATTTACCCCAACCAATTAAATCTGGCGCTATTACCCGATATTCAGCAGCAAAAGCAGGATAGACTTTTGACCATTCGTAAGCAGAAGAACCACCCCCGAAGCCGTGCAGAAACACCAAAGTTTCTTGGTTATCCGTCTTCCCATTGTCCTGCCAAAGTGAACCTGTGGCAGTGTAATACACCATTTTACCTAGTGAGGTAATTATAGAGCGTTGCTCAAATCCCGGTGGCTGAAACATAGTTTTAGTTATTAGTTATTGGTCATTGGTCATTAGTCCATAGTCAACAGTCGTTAGTCCATAGTTATGATTTTTTCTGTTTTACTCCCCCAATCCCCAGTCCCCACAATTGCTATTATCAACGAACCAAGAATTATGACACCTCTAGCCAGCGTCAGATTAAGTAGATGTAAAATCACTGGATTACTTGTAAAGATTCAGTAATTTTTTTTTCACTACCTAAAAGATTTTTTGCCTGTAATTACCGTATGATAGGGCTTACTTAAATTTATTTTTGGTAGCTACTATCACTTAGCTAATATTTGGAAACCAGTTTTTTGTGGTAGTCTACAGAAAACTTACGGATAATTATGAGCCGCTTAAAATAGTTCAAAAGCTCATAAGCGATAGTTATTTGTTAACACACAAAACAATTAGCTGTCACTAATTTTGTGATTCTCTAGGTAATGGTAAGGTGGGTTGTTGTGGTCAAGCAGGCTACTCTTCAAACGGATAAAGTACCAAAATTTGAAGACAGTACATTTGCACGTAATCAATTTGATGTGCAGAAACAAATTATAGCTTCAGTTAAACGGAGCCAATCAGAAGAAAACATTAATGCCAGTACGATAGATTCACACACTTGTATATGTCTGAACTTAGAAGACTTAAAGTGCTTTGAAGTCGTAGAGCATCAATATGAACATTGGGGAGTGATTTTTCATAATTCCCTAGCTATACAACCATCAAACCCAGCTTTTCCCACTAATTCAGGGTTAACAGTGTTGATGGGTGCGCCCAAAAGCGGATTTTTGGAAGTGACATTTTTGCGTGGTGTTAACCAAGTAAATGCTTGTGTCACTAGCTCGCAAAGACTGGTACTTTCTGCCTACGATCGCGATCGCCAGTTACTAGCTCAAAGTATACTTCCCAGCGCGAATCTTGCCAACTCTGATTCAGCGTTACCCCCCAACACGTTGTTATCTGTGACAACTCAAAACATTCACTCTGTTACCTTCTGTGCATTTGACGGTCAATTTACCCTCAATGAATTTCGTTTTTGCATTTAAGGACAACCCGGAAAAATTGTAGTAGCAAAATCCCTTGATCCACTTCAACCCGGGTATTCTTATAGAGTATTATTGATTGTCGATTTACAGTATTTGGTATTGGGAAAGCACGAATGCTCAGTATGGTAAAACTTGGATCTAACTTTGTATTATGCAAAAAGATTACCATACTACAAACATGAACAGCCAAACTTGTCCTTTCTTCATACCAAGTAAAACTTATACGCTAGACAATCTTGTAATGTTAGGTAGGTAAACACTGTGGTAAAGGCTTTGTCTTCTTGGCAGCAATTAATCAACCAGATGCCCAACTGGCTGCTTCCAGAGCTTAAGACTAAAGCCAACAAGCGGCGGACTTTTCAGCATCTCTCAGAGCCAAGCGGTCTTTTAATCTTGCTGACAATTATTGTAGCGATGCTGTTGTGGAACTGGAAACTACTATTGGCACTGCTGGTTGGCGTTGGTGTAATGTTATCAGTCTACTCAGTGCAAAAATGGGACTGGCAATTACGCTGGGTAGAAATTCAAAAGCTTGTTAATGGGACAAACCGCCGATTAGTCATAGCTGTAGGTAGTGGGGGAATAGGTACTTTCAGTACTTATATGGCTGT
This sequence comes from Anabaena subtropica FACHB-260, assembly GCF_014697105.1. GTDB lineage: Bacteria > Cyanobacteriota > Cyanobacteriia > Cyanobacteriales > Nostocaceae > Trichormus > Trichormus subtropicus. The sequence goes on from NZ_JACJRF010000057.1 coordinate 17,244, forward strand.
GGCAATTTTGGCTGATTCCCATAGCCCTTGGATAGCTGCTGGTGCTATTGTCCAAGGACTGGGGACATTGCTAACTGTAATTTTACTCGTGTGGCAACTTGTAAAATTGTATGCTGCTAGAGAAGAACAGGACTTTGAGCAATTGTTCCTCAATCTCACAGAAAAAGACCCCTTAAAGCGCTTGGTTACTTTACGTCGATTAACTAAAATTATCAACGCTCAAAAAATTGATTCTGGATTGCAGCGAGAGATTAACCAATGCTTGCAATTGTTGTTGGCTCGTGAGGAAGAACCAATAGTACGAGAGGCAGCATTTGAGGGCTTACAAGCCCTGGAGCAACTACAACCACTACAATCTAGTCCTCTGCCGACTCTGATACCTTTATCAACCAAAGTTAAAGCAAGAGTTTCTAATTCGTAATTAAGTAGGCACAAGTTAGAAAAAAAGCTAATGACTAATGAGCAATGACAAATTATTTGCGATATAGTCTACCATTACGAACCTGAACTACGGGGCGATTACACCGACGTACTAGTTGTTCGTCGTGGGTAATGACAATGACCGTTGCTCCAAAAGAATTTAACTTTTGGAGAATTTGCATAACTTGCCAAGAGTTATCGGGGTCAAGATTGCCGGTAGGTTCATCAGCTAAAAGCAATGGTGGTGTTCCCACAATTGCTCTTGCAATACTTACCCGTTGTTGCTCTCCTCCAGAAAGTTGGTCGGGAAAACAGTCAGCTTTAGAAAGCAAACCCACCAACTTTAATGTAGGTTCTAAACGTCTCTGAATTTCCTTGCGGGTATAACCTTGAGCCTGCAATACAAAAATGACATTTTCCGCGACTGTTCGCTGGTAAATGAGTTTGTAGTCTTGAAACACAATGCCAATACGTCGGCGTAATAATGATAAGCGATCGCCCCGTAAGGTGTTAACATTACATCCGCTAACAATCACCTCTCCTTGAGTGGGTAACTCCTCCCCATACAGCAGTTTTAACAGAGTTGACTTTCCTGAACCACTAGGCCCTGTAATAAATAAAAATTCTTTCTTTTTGATCTCTAAGTTAATATCCAGCAAAGCATGACAACCGTTACCGTAGGTTTTTGTCACTGAGTTTAACTGCACCATATTACTGGTACTACAACTTTCTTCTTGGGTTTTACTCTCTTTTTCATGAGTAGCCTGTTCGGCAGTTACTGGATTTGTTAATACGGTCATTACTAAATGTTCCTCAGACAATAAGCAATTGTTCAGTGACTAATTTTCATTCTTGCGAGCCTTACTCTCAAGGGGTTTGGAAAGTTTACCCTTGCCTGAACAGTATTGACTTAAAAATAAGGATTCCCAAATGATACCTGGGAATCCCAAATCATAAATTAAAAATTCTTGAATTTGTTAAATTGCACCCTTCATAGTCAAGCGATAAACAAAAGCTTTCACAGCAAACTGGGGCAAAGCCAACATCCGCCGCCAACGCCAAGGTTCTTTATATAAACGATATAGCCATTCCAAATTATTATTAGCTAACCAAGCAGGCGCGCGATTTTTCGTTCCTGACCAAATATCAAAACTGCCACCAACACCAATCCAAATGGCTTGGGGACACAAATGACGATTTTGGGCAATCCATAATTCTTGGCGTGGTACACCCAAACCTACCAAAATCACTTGCGGTTGTAGTTGGGCAAGAGTTTGTTGCAATTGTTGTTCTTCTTCCGGCGAATGGTAGCCGGAATAAGTACCTACTATATTCAAATTGGGGATTTTTTGCTGCCAATCATTGGCTGCTTGTGCAGCTACTCCGGTGGCTCCTCCATAGAAAAACACAGTTTTATCTGCCTGCTGTTCCCCAATTGTTTGCAATAGGGTTTCCGCTAGTTCAATCCCCGGACAACGTTGGACTTTTTGCCAACAAAGCCACCGCAAATACATTACCACTCCTGCACCATCAGGAATTACCAATTCAGCATTCTGAATTATTTTGGTAAGCAATGTATTTTGCTGCGCCTGCATCGTCATTTCTGCATTAAGTGTGACTACATGAGCGCCTTTCCCGTGTTGTAAGCATTCCAGTAACCAACTCGGATAGTTACTCATCACATGAACTGGGATTCCCAGTACTGAAAACACTTTAGATGATGGAAACATAGCCCTTTAGCCTCACACCAGATTCTCTCGACGATAAGTTTATCAAATTTTTTAATAGGTCGCCTCTGGGCTGATGGCGGGGCTAAGATAAGCAAATTGTCGCCATCAAGCCCCGATTTCGCATGATAAAAACAGCTTATAATGCTTGAGTAACTTTGTATCATTGATTTTTGACAAATATCTCCAAAAATAACCTGATTCTTTCGAGTAATCACGAGGCTATATAAGGTAGTTGACGAACAAAACAGGAAAATTTTGGTGAAAATATTAAAGACTGCACTTTTTTTAGCTGTAATCAAAAATTTCCCAGCCAGAATTGATACGTCGATTAGGAAACAATGCTTATTCTTGAGGTACATCTATCTGATTTTATGATTTAAGTGTAACGTTCTCATAAGAGTGTGTATTGGTCATAGACCCATGCACCAGACCAGATGACTAGAAATTATATATTTATTGTTAGATATTTGCTGAAAACTGTATCTATGAAGAATTTTGAGTAAATTCGATTTTGAAGTTAAGCTAGCGTGACGGGTAGAAATTGACTATGAGTAAAATTCGGATTGCGCTGATTGAGGATCATGATCTTACCCGTGTGGGTATTCGGACAGCATTACTACAAAAAGAAGAAATTGAAGTTGTAGGAGAAGCTGCCAATGCGACAGAAGGACTGAATATGTTAAAAAAAGTCCAACCAGATATTGCGATTATTGATATTGGGTTACCAGATAAAGATGGAATTGAGCTAACAAGGGAATTAAAATCTATCAATAATGGCGCAGACTTCCCAACAAAAGTATTGATTTTAACCTTACGCGATAACAAAGAAGCAGTTTTGGCAGCTTTTGCAGCTGGGGCTGATTCTTATTGTATGAAGGATATTAAGTTTGATAATTTACTGGAAGCAGTTAAGGTAACTTACAATGGCAACGCTTGGATTGATCCAGCGATCGCCAGAATTGTATTACAACAAGCACAACAACAGCCTACTAAATCAGACACCACCACAGCCCAACCCAAAAATTCGGTTATAAACCCAGAAACTGAAGATAATTTGGATACTATCAACCCCTATACCCTGACAGAAAGGGAATTGGAGGTGTTACAGTTAATTGTCGAAGGCTGTAGTAATGCCATCATTGCTGAACGGCTTTATATCACCGTCGGCACAGTAAAAACCCACGTGCGGAATATTTTAAATAAACTCTGTGCTGATGACCGCACCCAAGCAGCTGTCCGTGCCTTACGTTCTGGATTGGTGGGTTAAAGTTAGATTGGTTTTAAAGATTCTCAAACAAACTAAAGAGTAAAGTTATACTTGTCAAACAAGTAATATTTCGATAAAAGATGACTTTTATTAGTATCTTTTGACGAATAGGTGAGATAAAAATTGCCATATCTCGCCAATTTTTAGTATGCGAAAATGCAAGTCAACTTATGACGGAAACTGAGGTAGAAAAGCTTAAGCTCATGGTAGTAGACGATGAGCCAGATAACTTAGATTTGCTCTACCGTACTTTTAGGCGAGATTTTCAAGTCTATAAAGCCAATCACGCCGGTAAAGCTTTAGAAATTCTGGCTCAAGAAGGGGAAATGGCTGTGATTATCTCCGACCAGAGAATGCCGGAAATGAACGGTACCGAATTTCTCAGCCTTACAGTAGAAAAATTTCCTGATACCATTCGGATTTTACTGACAGGTTTTACAGATGTAGAAGATTTGGTAGAAGCCATTAACTCTGGTCAAGTTTTCAAGTACATCACCAAACCTTGGAACCCCGAACGCCTTAAGGTTTTAGTTGAACAAGCTACTGATACATATCGCTTGGTCAAAAAGCGAACTCAGGAGTTGCGTCGGTCTTTGCGGCGAGAATCTTTATTTAATGCTGTAACAACGGCAATTCGAGAGTCCTTAGATTATGAGAGTATGCTGCAAAAGATTGCAGCCACTATTGGACAAACCTTTGCAGCTACTTGTTGTTTGCTCAAACCAGTAGAAAACAACCGTCTCACCCCAAACCAATTTTATTATCAAAATCCAGCACACAATTTACCAGATAGTGCCTTTGACCCTGCTGGTTTGATTACCAAAGTCATCGAAACTGGTCATTATCAAATTGCCCAAGATGTATACGATGGCAATGCCTGTAACTATTTAGTTGTACCCCTATCCTATCAACAGCACTTGCTGGCTGTGCTAGCTCTTTACCAATGGGGACGAGAACATCCTTGGCAGGATGAAGATATCCAATTAATTACAGGTGTAGCTGAACAAGCAGCTTTAGCGGTTTACCAAGCAAAACTTTACCAGCATCTACAAGAAAAACAACAGCAAATTAGTGCTGAATTAGAAGTTGCGCGTCAAATTCAAAATAATTTACTACGCCAGACTCTACCGGATATCAAAGGTGCAAAATTACAAGCTTGTTGTTATCCTGCACGAGAAGTAGGCGGTGATTTTTTTGAAGTCTTTGTCCATCCTACCAAAGGAGATGTGTGGTTAGCAGTAGGTGATGTTTCTGGTAAAGGAGTGCCGGCTGCTTTATTCATGGCTAGTGCAATTTCTGTATTACGTCGGGAATTAGCTCAAGAAATCCCAGCCGAACCCAATGTAGTTATACATAATCTCAACAATGCTTTGTGTGATGACTTAACTAGCAACAATTGCTTTATTACTTTTGTCTTAGCTCGTTACACACCCACTACCAGAGAGTTAGTCTATGCAAATGCTGGTCATATATATCCCCTGGTTTGGTCAACCCAAATTAATACCCTAGAAAAACCCAACTACCTCAAAATCAGAGGCATTCCTTTAGGAATTTTGCCGAAGTGGCAGGCTAAGTCGGGTAGTTTATTTCTAGAACCTGGAGATACACTGCTGCTAGCCAGCGATGGCATCACAGAAGCAATGGTATCAAATAAGTTATTTAAAACCGTAAAAACCGTGGGTGGCGTTCAGCCAGTAACTCATTCTATGCTGAATCAAGATGGTCTGTGGCAACTCTTACAGCAGGAGCCTCAACCACTATCTCTCAACCATTTATTAGCTCGTATTCAGGCAGATAACCAAGTTCAAGAAGACGATCAAACTATACTCTCACTGGAGGTTTTGTAAGTTATGAAAAGTGAGCTTCATGTACCAAGTGACTTGAACTATTTAAACATCGTCGAAAGCTGGTTACTGGGATGCTTAAAAATTCAGTTAGGAGAATCTGTTGATTGGTCACGACAGTCAAGCCGCTTGCGCCTGGCTTTGGTAGAAGCCTACTCTAACGTTGTGCGTCATGCCCACAAAGAGCAACCAAATTTGCCAATCTTACTACGTTTGGAATTTAACGAGCGAGATGTTGCTTTGGAAATTTGGGACTACGGCGCAGGTTTTGATATGTCTACCTACTTCCCACCCAATCCGGATGATAGGCAAGAAGGTGGCTATGGTTGGCTAATTATGAATCGTTTGATGGATAAAGTAGAATATCAGTTGCAAGTTGATGGGGCTAATTGCCTCAAGCTAGAAGCTACCATACCGGAATTAGTCAATAATTAAAGCTGGTTTGTTGCATGGAAATTTAAGAGAATACTTGTGTAACTATCTACTGCTGACTATTAATACTAAAATTGGTACATCTATAACTAGCTGATGTGCATTTCTCGTTAGGGGTATTGGATTTTTCCAGCCAAACTGATTTAATCAATTATTTGGCAGCCATACTGCCCCATGATAAGAATGTCTCTCCGCTACATTTAAAATGCGAACTATTGCGGAAATTAACGAAAAAATCAACAGTCAAACTGCGGTAGTCTTAACGGTTGAGGAATTAAAGGCGCGAGTTTTAGAAGTTGGTGTAAGTAAAGTTGCCCAAGAGGTTGATGTAGTTACTACCGGCACTTTTGAACCAATGGAATCGACAGGTGCCATCCTGAATCTTGGACACACTGACCCACCAATCAAAATTCGCCGTTGCTGGTTAGATGGCGTTCCAGCATACAGTGGTTTTGGGGCTGTAGATTTATACCTGGGTGCTAGTTGTGCTGTAGACGTGATGGATGGTGAAGAAGTCCGGGAACGTGGCGGTGGTCATGTCATAGAAGATTTAATCGCAGGCAAACCTATACACGTCAGAGCGCAAGGACAAGTAACTGATTGTTATCCAAGAGCGAGTTTTGAAACGACAATTACCCGCGACACAATAAATCAGTTTTATTTATTCAATCCCCGGAATCTCTATCAAAATTTTATCGTGGGTGTGAATGGAGGCGATCGCCTACTTCATACCTATCTCGGCCCTTTACAACCACGCTTGGGAAACGCTGTTTACTCTAATCCTGGGGCAATTTCCCCCCTATTCAATGACCCGACGTTGCAACTCGTTGGCATCGGTACAAGGATTTTCTTGGGTGGTGGGATTGGTTATGTTGCTTGGGAAGGTACTCAACACTTTCCTTTACAAAAGCGCCTAGCTAATCAAACACCAATTGGCCCGTCTGCGACTCTAGCTCTAATTGGTGATGCTAAACAAATGGATGCTCGTTGGGTGAGGGGTTGCTATTTTAAAAGCTATGGCCCTTCGTTGATGTTGGGCGTAGGTGTCCCACTGCCGGTGCTAAATGAAGAGGTTGTAGAACACTGTGCAGTTCAAGACCAAGATTTAGTCGCGCCGATTGTAGACTTTGCCATTCCTCGGCGTGTCCGTCCCACATTTGGTTTGGTGAGTTACGCCCAACTCAAGTCTGGGCGTATCACCATCGAGGGTAAAACTGTGAGGGTTGCTCCTCTGGCTAGTGTGTTTCTATCTCGGCAAGTAGCCATAGAGTTAAAACAATGGATTGAAGCAGGTACTTTTACTCTCACAGAACCAGTAGCCCCAATTCCCAAAGAGCGCTCCTTTCTACCTCAAGACCGTTGGATGGATTTTTAAATCAGTTATTCAGTTATCAGCATTTTGATAACTGATAACTGTTCACTGATTTAGACCCCTACACCCTATTCAGTCGGCTTTGGTTTCTTAATCGGCTTCGGAGTCGGTGTTTTTGGTTGGGGTTTGGAAACCGCAGAAGCTTCGCCGCCGACTTTCTTGACGGGGCGGGGAGTTTCTCCGGGTCGTCTGGGGGGGAATGGTTTTCTGGAACCACCACGGGGGCCGCCGCCACCACCTTTGAACGGTGGTCGGCGTTTTTTGGGCAAATCAGCGATCGCTTCGGCACTTTGTACTACCAGAACGTCCCCTTCTCGCTTGGCTTGGAAGTCCCAAAACTTCCCTACAGCTTTGGTTGTCAGCACTCCCCGCAATTTCAACTTAAAATATTTAGGTTTATCAGTTGGCTTACGTGGAGCCTGCTTAATTTTGACAACTAAGCTCTTGGCATCAAAAGACTGGTAAACTACTTCACCACGGACGGAAAAACCACCATCGGGAATATTGGATGAAGTGGCTGGGGTGCTTGTAGCTGCTGCTGGCTCATCGGGTATCGTTAACTCTTGTGAACCCGAATCTTGCTCATCCTCTTCTGTCGAATGTTTAGCCAGATTTTCTGGTTCCCAAACCCCGACGATTTGGATATGCAAAGTGTCGTTTTCTTGCCTTGTGCGGGGATAAACTACCCACAAATGATCTTTTTCCAGGTCTAGGTGATTCTTGACTAAGCTCATAATCCGACCCAAGAGGACGGCGTTGAGTTCTACGCCATCTGTGGTCAGCAAGATACCTTGAGTAAATTGTTCATCGCTGGCACGGTAACGACCCCGGACTAAACCAATGGCGCGGTATTGCATTGGTTCACTGGGAGGCGGAATTGGTTGCTGGCGATCGGCTAAGTTCCCATCTGAGTCAATCTCACTAGTGTTGACGGATGAATTTTCAGACTTAGAGGACTGGGGCGCTGCTATATGAATATTAGCGGCTGCCTCTATGTTAGTTTGAGGCTGATCGGAGGCAAAAGAGTTGGAAGATTCAGGCGAAGGCATCAGGTCGGAAGTCATAAAAACTCCTTGCGGCGGAGACACATCCCAATTATGGGATTTTACTAAAGCATCGAGAGAGAGCGCTTGTGCGGCTGATGAAAGTATATTTGCTTTTCACAAAATCACATCAGAACGCCCTATACAATTTTAAAGACGCTAGACTCGTCATTCTACTCTAAATCTGTAATTTAGCGCCTTTACACTAGTTTCGGAAGCATATCATAGCTTCTATTCTGATGGCTCCTCCTAAAGTCATCACTTACTTTAGCAGTGCTAACTGGTGGTTTGTTATAAATTTCACAGGTATTTGACGGTATTCCGCACAGTTTTGGAAATTTTTAACTTTCTAATTTGTGTCGATAATAATGTGATTATAGTTATGGAGGGCGTTTAAATCGTGTCTCAACCGCGCAATCGCTGGATAGTTCAACTCATCTTAGCGCTGGCAGTTCTAGCCTTTGTAGGTGTTTCTGTAGTTCCCATTATTGGGGCGCTGAATAATACGTCACCCTCAAACCAGAATAGTGCTAGTAACCCAGGCGACTCACTTAGTTCTAACCAAAAATCTAAATTGGAAGACGAAGTACGTGGATATGAACTGGTTTTACAACGGGAACCAGAAAACCAAACCGCATTGAAGGGTCTATTACAAGCGCGGCTACAGCTTTTAGCTTTAAAACAAGGTAATGTCCAAAATGTAATAGAACCTCTAGAAAAGCTAGCCAAGCTTAATCCTGATCAATCAGAGTATGGAGTGCTATTAGCTCAAGCCAAACAGCAAATTGGTGACAAAGAAGGCGCGGCTACAGCTTATCGCTCAATTTTGGATACAAAACCCGGTGACTTAAAGGCTTTGCAGGGGATGGTGGTTCTCCTGTTAGACCAGCAACGCCCAGAAGCGGCTGTTGGTTTATTGCAAGACACCCTCACTAATGCTACCCAGGCAAACACCATCCAGCCCGGAAGTATTGATGTAGTGGCTGTACAGGTTTTACTGGGCAATGTTCATGCTTCTCAGAAACGTTATCCTCAGGCTATTTCGGCATTTGACCAAGCAATTAAGAGAGATGCTAAGGACTTCCGTCCAGTTTTGGCAAAGGCAATGCTCTTAAAGCAACAGGGTCAAGCAGCAGAAGCTAAACCTTTGTTTGATAGCGCTTTGGCTTTAGCTCCTGCTCAATACAAAGATGAGATTAACAAAGCTGCATCTATACCTCCTGCTCCCACCCCGCCTGTTTCGCCAACGCCTACACCTGAAGGTAGTCCGCAGCAGTGAGGGAGATGAGTAAGGAGAAGAAGCACAGGGGGAGCAAGTGGCGTAGCAGAGGGGAGAACTTACTCAAATACTCTCTCCCTGCCCCAATTCTTCGTTCTTCCTCATCTCTGACATCACACTCCCTCAATAGCAGCCACCACACCAAAAATTAAAAACAAGCATCCGCCTGCAAAGGTGAGTTGACGTTCAGAAATTTTCCCAGCAATCATTTTGCCACCAATTACAGCGATCGCCGCACAAATGGCATGACCTAAAATGGCTCCTATTGTCACGCCAATGGCGTTCTTACCTGCGGCTAAAGCTATGGTGGCAATTTGGGTGCGATCGCCCCACTCTGCCATAAAGGTCAAGACAAAGGCCTCTGATACAATCGACAAAGGAGTTTTTCGTTTTGGTAGCTGCAAATCTGCTTTTTCTACGGCTGCTTTTGCCTCTTCCATTTCTTCCATAACTTCAGCTTTATCAGCCGCCGCCGTTATCTTACTAGCTTGGTACAACAACTTAATACCAAAGAAAATAAATAAAACAATTACAGCGTAGTGGGTATAAACTTCTGGCAACCTAGACACTGCTTTGCCAAATAACACCGATATTATTGTCATTGCGGCTAAAGCTGCTACCACACCCGTAAATACCCATCGCCGTGAATGGTGCATAGCCAATATCATAGCGATGAAAAAAGTTTTATCCCCTAATTCTGAAACTGTAATTAGTAATAAACCTGCGGTAAAAGCTGTTAGCACTGTCTCAAGCTCCTGAAAAACGTTTACCGATGTGAAGCTTGATGAATGCCAAAAGACCTCACCAAGCGCACATCTTGAATGTGAACTTAGTGAAGGTCTCGCTTCCAAATATTTAATAGTTGTCATCTGAACCAGGCTCATCGCCAGTATGTTGATTCAGATGTACTGGCTTTTGCCAGCAGCTACTCCCCTTCTATTGCTATAGGATTATATATTTGTCTCAGGTACGAGTCAAGTACACAGGGAAAGACTTTTTACCTTGGTGACTCTGTGGTTAATCAATTAATTTGCAACCACAAAGACACAGAGAAAAAATCGAATAGTTTAACTATTAACAGCCACAGGCTTTTGTGACTCAAGTCCGACTAGTTTTTCGCTCAAATCCCATAGACGTTCAGCCTTTTCGTCATCACGGGCTTGGGGAGAAACTTTCTGCACAAAAGACTTGCCATCTTTCTTCTGACGATTTCCCCAACTCCAATAAGCACCTGATTGCTTGTATTCAGGAGCAGCAACCACATCTGCAACTCTTTCTCCTGCCAAGTCTTGGGATACATATCCCCCAGTGATATATTTCTGGAATAGGGGAAAGATTTTTTGGAATAGGGGATAGTGGTTGCGGAATAGTGGTGTTTCTGCCACACAACCCGGATAAAGAGAAGTGAAGGAAATTCCTGTTGAGTCATGATAGCGACGATGCAGTTCCCGCATTGTCAGGACGTTACAAACTTTGCTGTCTTTGTAAGCCTTAACAGGTTCAAACTTCTTACCATCAATCATGGAAATGGGCGGTTTAAAGCCTTGGGCAAACCCTTCCAAATTGCCTAAGTCTGGACGTGGTGGAATCTTCCCACCTAGTTCGTCTGGGTTGTGGGTGACTGTTCCCAAAATCACAAGTCTTCTATCCGCAGCTGATGACTTCTGCAAATCCTCAAGCAAGAGGTTGCATAGAAGAAAATGACCAAGGTGATTAGTAGTCATGGTTAACTCATAACCTTCTGGGCTGCGTAAAGGCTCTTTGATTAAGGGCATATAAATGGCGGCGTTGCACACCAAAGCCTCTAAAGACTTACCGCTTGCTCTAAAGTTATTCACAAACTGACGCACACTATCCAAAGAACCGAGATCAATGTGCATGATGGTGTAGTTGTCCTTAGGGATTCCCACTTCTTGAGCAGCTTGTTCCGCCTTCTCTAAATTGCGGCAAGCCATGACAACGTGCCATCCTCGTTTAGCGAGGGCTTTGGCTGCGTATAAACCAACCCCAGAAGAAGCTCCAGTGATTACAACCGTTGACTTTAGATCCTGTGCCATTGTCTTAAGACTCTATATAATCGCCTTTTCCTATTTTCAGGATCTTACATCAATGAGTTGCTACCTCTGATTGGTTGATTACTGACTGTTACATAGAGTCACATCAATCTTAACTTTTTGGTTTAGATTACTTCACAAATTTGGTTGCTGTTGTGACAACTCTCCCGCTAATTGCAAGCAATATAGCGGGAGCATCTCAAATTCACATAAGAGACTTGCTGCTTCACGGGCTGACTAATGTCTAAGCCTCCACAGCCAG
>NZ_JACJRF010000058.1 GCF_014697105.1 Anabaena subtropica FACHB-260
CCTCCACGAAGATTAAGTTGTCAAGGTTTTATAAAAACCCTGCGACCTATCCCTCAAACCTTTATCCATAAAGGATTTTGGTTGATTTCAGGTCAACGAATCGCACTCATGAGTTGTCCACCAGGTAAACCCCCAGCTTGGAAACCTTCAAATACAAGGGGTTTGAGGTTAGCTCTCGCCGCATAGATAGCAGCCGTGTACCCTGCTGGCCCAGAACCAATAATTACTACGTTTTCTACAGTCGGGTTAGACATGATATTTATACGAACTCATAACGACTACGTTTAATATAACATAACATATTAGATCGGCAAGGGTAGGAACTAGAAAATCTCTACTAGTAGCTGTACTTGACAAGATGGACTTGTGCTGTGTTCTCACTGAGGCTTGCTGTGTTAATGGATGTTAGTTTGGGATTTCTTAACCAAACCATATAATCTTTGTGCCTGTTAAAGATTCAGATAGAAATACTATTGAATTTAATTTATTATCGCTAAATAAAATTATAAAAACTCAAAATAAGCTAAATTTAAGCGAAATTACCAATATAGGGAAAAATTGGGATAAACATAGAGCTAATGCTGAACTGATTTCTAATTATTACGCCACAGCAGATGATCATGAGTTCAATAATTATGCTTGGCGCATCAAAATCTGTTCTGAGTTTTTAGAGTTTCAACTATCACCAGAGGAAGCAGGTCAAATTCTCAAGCTCAAGTTATTGCATACCAGATTTTGCCGGGTTCGTCACTGTCCTGTTTGTCAGTGGAGGCGATCGCTCATGTGGAAAGCCAAAGCATATAAAATACTGCCACAGGTTGTTACAGACTACCCTAAATATCGTTGGTTGTTTGTCACATTGACAGTAAAGAATTGCCAGATTTCCGAACTAAGGAAAACCTTGGATGGGATGAACAAGGCTTTTAAGCGATTAACGGAATTGCAGGTATGGCCAGCGAAAGGCTGGATTAAATCGCTAGAAGTAACTAAGGGTAGAGATGGAGTATCTGCACATCCACATTTACATATTTTGGCAATGGTGCAGCCTTCCTATTTTAGTCATGGCTACTTGTCTCAAGTCAAATGGGCGACATTATGGCAGCAGTGTTTAAGAATTGATTATGAGCCAGTTGTTCATATTAGTGCGATCGCCAAACAACATGACCCCACAAGACTGATTCCTGAAATACTCAAGTATCAGGTGAAGGAAGCGGACTTAATAGCTGATAGAGAATGGTTTTTAGAGCTAACCCGCCAGTTGCATAAAACCAGAGCAATTGCTGTTGGGGGTGTACTCAGACATTATATGCGCGAGTTAGAGGAGAATAACCAAGACCTCATTGACTGCGGTGAAGAGATGAATGAGGCAAATCAGGGAACTGTGTTTTTCAGATGGGATCACAAATCACATAAGTACAAAATAGAGGGATAACTGAGGTTAGTTAAAGTAGTCATAATCATGCAAGTATGGTGGTTTAAGGCTACTAAAGAATGTAGAGGCCAAATCTAGGAGAGAGTTGGTACGAGCGTAATATTTAGAATGTGGATAGGCAGAAGCAAGACGGCGATACTCAGAAATAGGAGCAAAAAACCAAATCACTTTTCCACTAGCATAGTGAGTAATGCGATAAATAACTACAGATTTATACCAATGCAGAAATTCAGGTTGACCTAAGAAGAAATTAGGGATGAATATACGGCCAACAGGAACACCAGGCATTACACGCAAATTAATCAAAAATTCAGGAGACATATTTAACCTCATCGTAGAACTTCACTACTTCCATAACCCGAAGGGAATAAAAAAGAATCCTTCAACGTAGACGACTATCTTTCTGCAACTTCTTAATTTATTCCCGCAGGGAATATCCCCCCTGTCAGCCCGAAGGGAACAAAAAAAGAATCCTTCAACGTAGACGAAAAGATTTATTTAACCTCACCACTTTTTAGGCGTTAGCCTAATAATCTCAGCATCAAAACGAGAAATCCCAGGCAACCAAAGGATGACTGGGATAGCGAGGATCTTATTTACCTTCTCTTGAAGCCGAAAAATAGCTTCGATATGGAATTAATAAGAATTAGCAAAATGTTGAGATATTACTTTTTCACCAAATAAGTTATGAAAATTAGCAACTGTTCGTGTAATATGAATTAGCTTTGGTAGACAGCAGATATAGAACGCTTTTATGAATCAATTGACAGCTAAAGATTGGATACTCATCAAAGGGCGGCTGACTCCCTATCTGTTCTTGCTACCTGCTTTGGTTTTGTTGGGGTTAACTGTCTTTTGGCCTGCGTTGCAAGCGTTTTACCTGAGTTTTACTAGCTACGAAGACCTGAGCCAACCGCCGCAATGGATAGGTTTTAGCAACTTTCTGCGATTGTGGAAAGATGCCGTTTTCTGGAAAACTTTAGAAAATACATTTCTTTATCTTGTCAGTGTAGTGCCGATTTTGGTGATTGCGCCTCTAGGGTTGGCAATTTTAGTCAATCAAAAACTACGCGGAATTAATTGGTTTCGAGCTGCATACTATACACCTGTGGTAATTTCTATGGTGGTTGCAGGTATAGCGTGGAAATGGTTATATGCAGAAAATGGCTTACTTAATCAGTTGTTAAAAACAATTGGTCTTTTCCCAGAAGGTATTCCCTGGCTGACTACTTCCGCTAAAATTTTCGGTGTTGTGCCAATTTCTCTAGCCAGCGTCATGGCCGTCACGATATGGAAAGGACTAGGCTATTACATGGTGATTTATTTAGCTGGTTTGCAATCAATTCCCGCAGATGTGTATGAAGCGGCCGCCATTGATGGTTCAGATGGTATTGGTAAACATTGGGATATCACCATCCCTTTAATGAAGCCGTATTTAGCGCTAGTGGCAGTAATTTCCGCCATTTCTGCGACTAAAGTCTTTGAAGAAGTCTACATCATGACTCAAGGCGGGCCGCTTAATAGCTCGAAAACTATTGTTTATTACTTATATGAGCAAGCCTTTAGCAATTTAGAAATCAGTTACGCCTGCACCATTGGACTAGTTCTGTTTTTGCTCATTCTAGCCCTGTCAGTCGTGCGGTTAGTGATTAGTCAACCAGGGGGAGACGGTCTAGTTTAATTCTTAGACTACCGCCTCAGATTTTCCTATGCTACATTGAGTTACAAGATAGTAATACATTTGCCGAGCTATGGTCTGGGTTCTAAATACCCAACTGGTGCGCCAACCTCTGGATTGAGCGTATACCGCAAAGTAATAGGTTACTATTTTACCCCGTTTGATTAGGTCAGTGGCAGAGCTTATAAAGCTTATGCTACATCAAACACACCGAAAGTTAGCTCAGTGGTAGAGCGATCGACTGTTAATCGATATGTTGTAGGTTCAAATCCTATACTTTCTCCCAACCCTGTCTGGGTCAAAAGACACTACTCTGCAAAAGTAGCCAATTTAACTTTATTACAACTCTGCGATGTAGGCTTACTATTGGTCATCACCTGGTGATGTTCAGTAGTAGCAGTGAAGAAGCTAGAGTGAATTTTCTCTCCCTAACTTGAGTATGTTTCTTCGTTTTCCTAATTAGGCAAACCGAACGACATATTTGAGGGCTGTTATTTCTAGATTACTTAAGGGTAGCCTAGACACAATTAGCAGCAATCTTCATCCAGTTTTGGAGACACTATTCGCCCGCAACTAAACTGTCAAAACCTATATTTGCAGAGTTTTAAAATATAATGTAGTATGTGTATTACATCATATTTTTCAGGTTTCGTAGTAAGGACTTGAGTCCTTTTTTGTTCGCGGAGCGTCTCAAAGAGAGAACTAAAGTTCTCACTACAAACCTCTAACTATAGTTATAACCGTCTGAGTTTCGAGTCGAAATAATCAAGTTATCTATGAAAATATTTATGTGGAAAACATTTTATATTAAGCCTAACGAAATTGGCATTTTATATCATCGTAGTGATTTCAAGAAAATCTTACAGCCTGGGACTTACATTTATTTTGGTAGGCATTGGCAAGTAAAAACCTATGACCTCAATCAGCCTGAGGCTAAAATTGAGAACTTGGAATTATTACTGCGGAATCACGGTACAGAATTACAGGAATATTTACTAGTAGTCAGGACAGCATTTAATCAAGCTGCTTTAGTCAAGTGTGGTCAAATTTGGGTGAGTGTTTTACCTAATCAATTGCGGGTATTTTGGCGTGGTTTTCTTGAGGTGCAAGCTCATTTTTTCAATTTGGAAACAAATTTGGAATTACCTGCTGAGTTTGTGCAGCAATTACGGGGAATTACTTTGAATGGAATCAAGAAATTCCCAATTTCTGAGTATGAGCTTGGTTTGCTGTATGTGCAGAATAACTTTGTGCGATCGCTCTCCACAGGCGATTATGCTTTCTGGTCGGTTGATCGGGATGTTTCGGTGCGGACTATCAGCCGTCTTGTACCGAATCCAGACTTTCCCTTAGAAGAAATTTTAATTGAGCAACATCCTGATTTTGTGGCTACTTATTGCGAAATAGTGCAGTTACAAAGTCAACAAGTGGCGATCGCTCGTCATCAAGGTAAAGTCATAGCTATCCTACCACCAACCAGCCGCAAGCTATTTTGGCGAGGTGTTGAGGTAGAAGTCATCGACATCAGCACTGATGCTAAATTGCCAACTCGTCTAATTGCGGAATTAGTTTCTGGTTTACCGGACATTCAAGCCCTAAGCTGCAATTACCTACATATTTGTGAAGTACCTGCACAGCACGTCGGCTTACTATACATTAATCAAGAATTTCAAACACAACTCCCCTCAGGGAAACACGCATGGTGGGTATTTGGACGTTCCTTGTACACGGAAGTTTTTGACTTACGCTACTCTACCCTGGAAGTATCCGGTCAAGATATCCTATCTAAGGATAAAGTGCCTTTGCGCTTGAATTTAACCGCAGGTTACCGCATTCTTGATCCGTTGAAAGCGAAAAACGGGTTATCAAATATTCCTAACTATTTGTATAAAGAATTGCAATTTGCCTTGCGTGGTGCTGTTGGGGAGAAAACCTTGGATGCTTTACTAGAAGATAAAGGCGCAATCGATAGAAGTATTTTTGAACACATTCATCAGAAAACTGTAGACTATGGAATTGAAATAGATTCGGTCGGGGTAAAAGATATTATTCTCCCTGGCGAGATGAAGACGATTTTGAGCAAGGTTGTAGAAGCCGAAAAAGCCGCCCAAGCCAACGTAATTCGTCGTCGTGAAGAAACGGCTGCTACCCGCAGTATGTTAAATACTGCCAAGGTCATGGAAGATAACCCTGTGGCTTTGCGTCTAAAGGAGTTAGAAGTGCTAGAGCGAATTGCCGAAAAGATTGAGAAAATTCAAGTTAATGGCAGCTTGGATAGCATTTTGACAGATTTAATTCGGATTAACCGAGATTAAATTTTTTCACCCAGTCTGGAAGCGGGTTTCAGACTTTGATTTAGTAGTACCTATGTTCGCATTGTCAGGGCTAAGTTGAAAATGTCCTCCAAAACCATGATATGGTGGGCATTTCCCAGCCTAAATAAATTTTAAAATCAAATACTAACCTGATGGATGCAGAGAATTGGCTTTTATGTCATCCTAGAAAAGGAGAGTTAATTCGGTGAGCATTTTTGTTTTTAGTATTGACGGGCTTTTCCCTTTTAGTATTTACAGACTTTTCTCCGAAATTTACATCTCTAGACAGTAATAATTTTGGAGATAACCGATGTCAATTTATGTAGGCAACCTCTCTTACGAAGTTACCCAAGACACATTAACTGCTGTTTTTGCAGAATACGGCACTGTAAGACGTGTTCAACTACCTACTGACCGCGAAACAGGACAGCTACGTGGCTTTGGTTTTGTGGAGATGGGAACTGAAGCTGAAGAAGCAGCAGCCATCGAAGCTCTTGATGGTGCTGAATGGATGGGTCGTGACTTAAAAGTTAACAAAGCCAAGCCCAGAGAGGACAGAGGTTCGTCTGGTGGTAATCGGGGTGGATACGGTGGAGGTGGTGGACGTAACCGCTACTAATAATTTAGAAGCTGAAATTTTTCCAGCATATTTTCAGGACAGACAAAAGTTCTGCCTTTTTTTATAATTTAGTCAACTTGAAGGCTTACCACCATAAGCCATTAATTACGCAATTTAGCAGGAGAGATAATGACCCAAATCGTAGTGGGTGAGAATGAACACATTGAATCAGCCTTACGCCGATTCAAGCGAGAAGTTTCCAAGGCGGGAATTTTTCAAGATATGAGGAAGCATCGTCACTTTGAAACGCCTATTGAAAAATGCAAGCGCAAAAAACTTGCCTTGCACAAGCAGAGTAAGAGACGTTTCCGCACCTAAGAAATAACATAGACATAAAAGAAAACCCTCGTACAAGCTATGAGGGTTTTCTTTATCTCCCAAGGTAGGTAGAAACCCCAACGCCAGTTATCTCAAGCCGGGAAACCCGCCCACGAGACTGGCTCCCTCTTGTGGGTGGCTGTCTTGAATTTTGAATTTTGTAGCTTTAGCTTTCCTTTGGTACGCAACGCTCGTGCGACGCGAACGGAACGCTACCGCGAACCCGTAGGGTATTTTGAATTGATTAATCGCAACTCTCTACTAGCCACTCCTCAGTCCCCACTCCCGCGTTCTCTAACAGTTCGTGCTGCAATAAATTCTTGCCTTTTTTTTTGGCGGAATACATTAAATTATCTGCTATCTCGATAATTTCACTAACTGAATGTGGGGGACGAACAAAAGTAATAGCACCAATACTAAAAGTTACTGATAAATCTTCTTGTTTCATAGAAGACAAGAGAGATTTTTGTACTCTATTCAGTACTACTTCTGCTGCTTCATAACCAGTACGTGGTAATAAAATAGCAAATTCATCACCGCCAATTCTGGCGATTACATCAATTTTACGTAGAGTCTTTTGAGTAGTCTTTGCTATTAATTCAAGCAGGCGATCGCCAAAATTGTGTCCAAACTGATCGTTGATTTGTTTAAAGTTATCAACATCTACATAAGCTAATGTCAAAGGTTCTTTATGCCTCAAAGACTTTTCAATCTCATTATTGACTATATCTAGAAAAAATCCTCTATTAGTTAAACCAGTTAAATTATCTGTTCGAGCTAACTTTTCTAAATTGTTTAATGTGGCTTTTAGTTGGGCAAGGAGATGATTGACAAATAGAAAGAAAACTAACATTACTAGTGCATTCCAAAAATGTATTAGAGGATGAAAATGATATTTATCTTGAATTTGATTAACTACAAGACTGGTAATGTCACTGGCTACGCATATTAAAAATCCCGTATGTTTGTTGACAAACCATACAGAAATGCCAATCGGAAATAAATATAGTATTGATACCGAAATTTCTGGAGAAATACAGTAATCAATTAAGCCTATAATCATCATCAGAAATATGCTTAATAAGGCCGAGAATGATTGATTTTTAGCCTCTAACGTTTGAATGAAACGCATATTCCCTCTTTTAACAGCCTTTTTATTTACCTTTACCCACTGCTGCGACTGTTGTTATACACACATCTTATATATAAATCACGTCCATGTTGAAAGGTAAAATTTTGTCCCGCATCGGACTATCCTAAGGGGTGTATCAAGCATTAATAATTGCCTTAATTCAGCCTTAACTAGTGGACATTGGGTGGTAAGTATTTTTTGCTACATATAAACACTATGAGCAAGATCGGGGGAAAAGGATCTGACAGAAGGCATTGTCCACCGTATGATGGTTTTGTAAGGCACAGCCTAACCTAGACTTCGCCTTTAAGAGTAAGTCATTGTTAAGCACCAGCGCAGACTATAACAATAGGAATTCAATTAGATTCCTATATACAGTCCTCGTATTTATACGGTAAATTTCAAAGAGTGTAACCCATGAATGCAACCAATACACATAATGAATCTATTTGTTTTTGTACAGCTGCCTTTGGTAAAGAATATATTCTTCTAGCGAAACTACTAGCAGAAGACATACATCAGTTTGCGCCGGGTCATGTTTTCGTAATTCTCACTGATAAACCAATATTTTTTCAGAATCACCCTAACGTCATTGCTATCAAACATTGGTGTCGAGGAGTAAAGCCATATCACGAAAGAAGGTTTGCTATCCAGTACGCTCTTTCTCTGTCATCTACGGTTATGTATTTAGATGCAGATGTACGGATTTGTTCTCCTTTACCTCAAGACTTAAATTTTGCTCCAGGTTTAACAGCACGCAGTTGTACAGATATGAAAAAACATCTGCAACATCAATTTGACCAGCCTTCTCTGACTCCCGAACGTCAGCGCAAGAAGCACATTATTGAAAGCATGGCTAATAAAGTTGGAATTGATATTTATTCTTCATCTTTAAAGTTTATCAACGAATTTTTGTTTGTGATTAAAGCTGATGAAGGACGCGAATTAGAATTTTTGCGTTTATGGGGAGAATTAGCAATTTATGCAGATACTTTAGGTCTACATAATAACCCTACCTATGCAATGGCTTTAGCTGCTGTGAAAAGTAATTTTTTGATTTTCCATAGTGAGATGAATGGGCTGAATTTCTTCGATAACCGTATTGAAAAAATCAGAATTAGCCAAGGTACATCTACATTGGGAGAAAAAAGTCAAAAATATTTTCAAGAACAATCTCAAATTGAAGATAAACGTCGCAATTTATTACAAAAAAGTTGGCGATTCCTGAATCGAAAGATATCTTTTGGATATAACTTGATTCGTGTTCGCTTGATGTCAGCATTTTTACCCTCTATGTTGTTGGATTATCCCAAAAACTATACACCTACGAAAAAAGCAACATCTGTCAGTCCAGAGATGTAAAAAATACCTGTACTTTTACATAATTTTTCAAAGCCACATCAAGATAATCAGAATTTTTTGAGATGGCTATCTTGTTTGCACCTTTGTCTATACAAAAAATATTTTTCTTGTAACAAATTGTTAAACCAAACATCCGTCAACAGACATAGATTAGTATAGCTGGCGGATATCTAAAACCTAAGAATTTGATATGTCTTGAATTATTTACAAGTAATTTCCGCTAGAAGACTGGTTTTGGTTTGTTTACGAATCATGAATAAGAGGCGTGAGAAACCAAAATCTAATTTTTTTTGCTATGGTGATCCCAAAGGAATTATTAAGCACACAACAAAGGTATAAACACGATAAATCGTGTCTATCAGGCTGGGATTGGCAAAATCACAAACATAAATCCAAAAAAAGAACTAATCCTAAATAACTAGAGCATTAATATGGGAGGTAATACTGATGGTTACAGTATCTCAACACGCCTTGGCACAATGTTCTCAAGAGAGATCACTTATTCTCTGGTTTGATGAAGTTGGTATTGGGGATATTGCCTTAGTGGGGGGTAAAAATGCGTCATTGGGGGAAATGATTAAGCAGCTTACACCCAAAGGCGTGAACGTACCAACAGGATTTGCCACTACTGCTTATGCTTATCGTTATTTCATCCAATCGGCTGGATTAGAAGCTAAATTACGGGAACTATTTGCAGATTTGGATGTGGAGGATGTGAGAAATTTACAAGAACGAGGGCTAAAAGCCCGATCGCTCCTCATGCACACCCCATTTCCCTTAGAATTACAACAGGCGATCGCCAACGCTTACCACAGCTTATGTAAACAATACAACCCGGATACTGATGTCGCCGTCCGTTCTAGCGCCACCGCCGAAGACCTCCCCGATGCGAGTTTTGCGGGACAACAAGAAAGTTACCTCAACGTAGTTGGTGTAGAAGAAGTACTAGTAGCTTGTCATAAATGCTTTGCTTCCCTATTTACCGACCGGGCTATTTCCTATCGCTATACTAAAGGGTTCGATCACTTTAGTGTCGCCTTGGCTGTGGGCGTACAGAAAATGGTACGTTCTGACCTCGCAACTTCTGGTGTGATGTTTTCCATTGACACAGAAACAGGATTTAAAGATGCGGCATTAATTACAGCCGCCTATGGCTTGGGTGAAAATGTTGTTCAAGGTACAGTTAATCCAGATGAATATTGTGTTTTTAAACCGACATTAAAAGCAGGATTTAAACCAATTATTGATAAAAAATTGGGCAGCAAAAAATTAAGAATGATTTATGAGCAAGGTTCCCAATCTACTAAAAATGAACCTGTATTAACAGTAGAACAAAATAAATTTGCCCTCAGTGATACAGAGATTTTACAACTAGCTCATTGGGCTTGTTTAATTGAGGATCATTATTCTCAAGCCCACGGTCATTACACCCCGATGGATATTGAATGGGCGAAAGATGGCATCACTAACCAACTTTTTGTCGTGCAAGCACGTCCGGAAACAGTGCAATCGCAGAAAAAAGGTAACGTGTTGCGGACTTATCGGTTAGGAAAGGGAATAGGGAACAGGGGACAGGAGACAGGAAATTTAACTAACTCAGCACTCCCCCTAGTCACTGGACGCGCTATTGGTGAAGCGATTAGTCAAGGAACAGCACGGGTGATTTTAGATGCCAAACAAATAGAACAATTCCAGGCTGGGGAAGTCTTGGTAACAGAGAGAACTGACCCCGACTGGGAACCAATTATGAAACGCGCCAGTGCGATTATTACCAATTCTGGCGGTCGTACCTGTCATGCGGCGATTATTGCACGGGAATTGGGTGTGCCGGCGATCGTGGGCTGTGGTAATGCTACGCAAGTTTTGACAACGGGACAAGAGGTGACTGTTTCTTGTGCGGAGGGAGAAGAAGGTAAGGTTTATCCTGGGTTATTACCGTTTGAAGTCGAAGAAGTTCCTTTAGAAAACTTACCCCGCACCCATACACAAATTTTGATGAATGTGGGTAATCCTCAAGAAGCCTTTAGTTTATCGGCAATTCCCAATGATGGCGTTGGTTTAGCGCGGACTGAGTTTATTATTGCTAACCAAATTCAAGTTCATCCTTTGGCGTTGATTCACTACGACAAATTAGAAGATGCAGAACAGAAAGCCAAAGTTGCTGCGATCGCAGCCATGTATGATGATAAACCCCAGTATTTTGTGGATAAGTTAGCCCAAGGTGTGGGTAGAATTGCGGCGGCGTTCTATCCCAAACCTGTGATTGTGCGAATGTCAGATTTTAAGAGTAATGAATATCGCAACCTCGCGGGTGGTTCGCAATTTGAACCAGAGGAAGAAAACCCCATGCTTGGTTGGCGGGGGGCTGCACGTTATTATGATCCGGGTTATAGAGAAGGTTTTGCTTTAGAGTGCGAAGCCCTCAAGCGGGTACGGGATGAGATGGGTTTAACTAATGTCATTCCTATGATTCCTTTCTGTCGCACACCTGATGAGGGACGCTTGGTTTTAGCAGAGATGGCAAAACATGGTTTAAAACAAGGCGTGAACGACTTACAGGTTTATGTGATGTGTGAGTTACCGAGTAATGTCATCTTGGCTGAACAATTTGCGGAGGTGTTTGATGGCTTCTCCATTGGTTCCAATGACTTAACTCAGTTAACACTAGGATTAGATAGAGATTCGGCTTTAGTCGCGCGATTGTTTGACGAACGTAGTCCGGCTGTAAAGCAAATGGTAAAAATGGCGATCGCGTCTGCTAAAAAACAGCACCGCAAAATTGGTATTTGTGGACAAGCACCAAGCGATTACCCGGAATTTGCTCAATTTTTGGTAGAGGAAGGAATTGATTCAATTAGTCTTAATCCCGACTCTGTATTAAAGACGATGCTGGAAATAGCTAAGGTAGAACAGGATGAGTAATGAGTAATGAGCAATGAATAATGAGTAATGAGTAATGAGTAAGAAATATTTACTTATTACTTATCAATAGTCCATAGTCAATCAATACGCTTTGGTTCAAATAGGTTGCCACAAGAATCAAGTCTGTGGGAGACTTTGCAATGCAAAGTCTCCGCCCATTCCCCACTATGGCTACATCCTTGCTAAAGCAGCAACTTTGGAAAGTTTGTCTTTAGTTAACCCTTCCAGTTCGTTCAAATGTAGCCAACCGTCTTTAACTAATCCAGCAAAGACAAACAGCAAAGCCGAGTATTGGTAATCATACTTACCCTCGATTTGGTGCCTTCTCGCACTGAGGAAATCGTGTAATTGCCAAAGTTCGTCCAACTCTACTAGCGTACTAGCTTCCTTTTGGACTTGTTTTAATAAAGCCTCAATCTCTCGCTTATAGGCTTGATCAAAGGCTGTTCGAGCTATCTCCTTCTCAATATCAGTCCACTCAGCTTCACTCACTTGCATGATCCAATCTAAAATTTGTATGGTAATTAATTTTGTTAGAATTGCTTGTCTTTGAGAATAATAAAGCGCCCTTGGTTAAGAGAGCGCTTTTGGCGATCGTCAGCTAATTAACTTTCTGTCTTGTTGTCCTAACGAACCAAATTCAAAAGTTCTTTGGGGGAAGCTAACAAGTCAATAGCTACGAAGAAGATTTTGCCTTCTGGGTTGAGTAAGAATCGCCAAGCCATGTTCATACCTACGGCTGCACCGAACCAAGGAGTCTGAACTTTACCAGTTACTTTTACCTGAGTGTAACCATCATCTGCGGGTTCAGCTACACCGCGCTCTGGGAGTAAGTTGAGGTTCTGACATTCTTCGCGGAAGAACCGTAAAATTGCATCTTTGCCAATAATTGGTCTTTGGAATGGAGGTTGTAAAGCGCCATCTTCCACGAACAACTTGATGAGTTCATCAAAGTCATTGGCATTCAAGTTGTTCATGTAATTCAACACAGTGGAATTGTTAATTCCCTCAATCTTGACTTGATTGCGCTGAGAAATATCTTTAGGTGCAACTACTGGTTCTGAAACTCTGGTGTAGCCGCCTAGTTTGCTGGCATCATAACCCATGTCTACAACGGAGTTACGAAGGACGGTAATCTGTTGTCCTTGATCCAAACTCTTCAAGGTTTCCAATACCGCATTAGCATTGGCTGAAAGCTGATAGCCAGCAGGAATTGGTGCGACAATGCCTTGTTGCATCCATTCTCCGAGCTGATTCCAAAAACCCAGCTTGATATTAGCTGACCAAGTAGCATAGGTGCGACAAATAGGAGTATCTGTGTGGTTTGCCAGATCGCACATAACCTGAGTTTGCTCGTCAAAGGTCATTTGCTTGATTTGGTTCAGGATTGCTTCTGCAAACTGCATACTAGCTGCACCAGGGGCTGCAACCGTAATAGTTTTGCCCATTTCCAAAAAAGCAAACCATGTCCAGGCCAGTTGATCTTCAGCACTGAGTTGGTTAAATCGTGCAGTCAAAGCTGGCACTGCATCAGCCTGTAGTGTGTTAGGGAAGATACGACGGGCGGAATCGATAGTAATTGCCATATATAGGGCTACCTTGCGAAGTTTTTACTTGACAAAAGGCGAAGTAAAAAGTCTTTCAGGATACAGTTTTACTCCCCGTGTTCAAAGTATCACAAAAGTTTGCATAAATTAAATAAAATTTACACTTAGCTCATAAATTTAACATAACTAATGGCTGAAATCCCTGAATAATCTACGTTATGAGGATTGGATATCTTTGGATTGAGATGTTTGTCTCTCATAATTTAGCTAAATTTGATTGATGTATGCAGGTAAATATACTTTCCTTCATACTTAGCACCCTCCTGAATATCCTACTTTGTGTGGATATCCCGTTGATATAAGTAATGACTAATGACTAAAAATTTGTATCGAATTGGCTTAGTGAGTATTTTTTTTGTGTCACTCGCTTTACGTTTTTGGGGATTGGATAGATTTAATACTCTCGTATTTGATGAAGTTTACTATGCTAAATTTGGACATAACTATCTGAACCAGATACCATTTTTTGATGGTCATCCACCGTTAGGTAAATATATGATTGCCGTGGGAATGTGGCTGAGTAGTTACATTCCTTTTTGGCAAGATGGAGTTAATGGATTGACTGGTGAGTTGCGTTCAGCTTGGAGTTATCGTTGGGTTAATGCTCTGTCTGGCTCATTTATTCCCCTAATTGTGGCGAATATAGCCTATCAGATAAGTTACCGTTCTAGTTTTGCTTTACTTGCGGGTTTGTTTACAGCGTGCGAAGGTTTATTACTTGTAGAATCTCGCTATGCTTTAATTAATATTTATATTGTCCTATTTGGATTATTAGGGCAATGGTTATTCTTATTAGCATTAGCCAATCAAAAGACAAGACGTAATTTATATCTAGTCTTAGCTGGTGTAGCTTTTGGTGCTGCGATCGCTACTAAATGGAATGGATTATTTTATTTAGCAGGTATCTATTTCATTTGGTGTTTAGGTTGGATTTGGCAGTTTATTACAAACAAAAATCAACCAATAGATAATTATTCCAATAATGGGATATCTATTGGCTTTGAGCAAACCACTAATGATAATATATCTTTACTAAATAAATTAACGCAAATCAACATCGGGCAAGTTTTAATTTTTTTAGGAATTGTTCCCACTGCTATTTATAGTTTGATTTGGATTCCTCACCTACAAATGAATCCAAAATACGGATTTATACAAGTTCATAAAGAAATATTGGGTTTTCACGAACGCCTTGGTGGTAATACTGCTCAAGTACATCCTTATTGTGCTGCTTGGTATAAATGGCCGTTGATGATTCGACCAATGGCATATTACTATCAAACGGCTCAAAGTCTTAATGATCCCTTACCTGTATTGGGGCCGCCTTTGCCTACTGGTGCAGGGAAAGTGATTTATGATGTTCATGCAATGGGTAATCCTTTTTTATGGTGGTTTGGTGTTGCGGCTTTATTATTTTTGCTGTGGATGCTGATGAGAAAAATTGTGATTCCTTTAGTAAAAAAACAGCATTCTTCTTTACCAAAACAGCTTAACATTGATACTTGGATTGCCTTGTATATAGTCTTAAATTATGCTGTCAATTTATTACCTTGGATGAGAGTGTCGCGGTGCGTTTTTATCTATCACTATATGACGGCTGTAGTGTTTGCATTTTTAGCGATCGCCTGGTTTGTTGATCAATGCCTTTGTAGTTATTATCGCCCATTGCGGATTGTGGGTGTGACGATTTGTTTTATCATTATCGCCGCTTTTATTTTTTGGATGCCTGTTTATTTAGGCTTACCTCTTTCTCCTGAAGGTTATAAAATGCGGATGTGGTTTAAATCTTGGGTATAAATTTAGATCAGAATCATCATAATCTGTTTACATAGCTACACATATACGGTTTAATCAATCACCGCTTTTTCACATTTCTTATCTCTATGTATCTTTACTGGCTGTTAGACTGTTAGCGCAAGCAGTAAGTAATTTGTAGTGCGTAATTAGTAATACGTAATTTAAGGAATGTAAATAATTAATTCCTTAGCTTAAAAAAATATCAACACTAATTTTGTTGATTCTAGAGAATCACAAAGGATTATTATGAAAATAGACTTAGAATCACCCAGTATTAATGTAAATAGTTTAAAAGAAGCACCAATTCATCTTTCTGGGCAAATTCAACCGCATGGAGTGCTTTTAGTATTAGAAGAGCCTGAGTTGAAAATATTACAAGTTAGTAATAATACGTGGAGTGCTTTAGGAATCAAAATTGACGATATTTTATACAAAAGATTAGAAGACTTACTCGATTCATTTCAAATTGAAAGAATTCAAGCAGGCTTATCCTCAGAAAATTTGGAATTTATTAATCCCACAAAAATTTGGATACGCAAAAATGGCGATGATTACGTAGTATTTGATGCAGTTTTTCATCGCAATTCCGAAGGTTTTTTAATTCTGGAATTAGAACCTGCAATTACTCAAGAAAATATCCCATTTTTAAGCTTTTATCATCTGGCTAAAGCTTCTATTAGCCAATTGCAGAAAACAGCTAATCTGCGGGATTTTTGTCAAATAATTGTGCAGGAAGTTAGGAAAGTCACTGATTTTGATCGGGTAATGTTATATAAATTCGATGATGACGGACATGGTTCAGTCATCGCGGAAGAAAAACTAGACAGCCTAGAACCATACTTAGGACTGCACTATCCAGAATCAGATATTCCTAAACCAGCGAGAAAATTATTCACATCTAATTCGATTCGGGTAATTCCCAATGCTCATGCTCAAGCTGTACAGATGATACCAGTTTTGAACCCGTTGAGCGATCGCCCAATTGATTTAACTAACTCAATTCTCAGAAGTGCGGCTAACTGTCACCTGGAATACTTGCATAATATGGGTGTCGGTTCTTCTCTGACTATCTCTTTGATTAAAGACAATAAACTCTGGGGATTAATCGCTTGTCATCATCTGTCAGCCAAATATGTTTCTTATGAATTGCGGAAAGCCTGCGAATTTTTGGGAAGAGTGATATTTGCAGAAATCTCCGCCAGAGAAGAAACGGAAGATTACGACTATCGGATGAATTTGACACATATTCAATCACTCTTGATTGAATATATGTCCCAAGAAGATAACTTTGTCGATGGTTTAGTTAAACATCAGCCTAATCTTTTAGACTTAACCAGCGCTCAAGGTGCGGCTGTATGTTTTGGCGACCATTTTACCTTAATCGGTGAGACTCCCAAAGAAGAAGATTTGGTTTTCTTAGTCCAGTGGTTGAAAAATAACGTTGAAGAAGAAGTTTTCTACACTGATTCCTTACCACAAATTTATCCAGACGCAGAAAGATATAAAAACGTAGCCAGTGGTTTGTTAGCCATTCCCATTTCCCAGCGCAATTACGTTTTGTGGTTTAGACCGGAAGTAATTCAAACTGTAAACTGGGGTGGTGATCCTAACAAAGCATTTGAAGTCAATCAGTTAGATGGGAATGTGCGTCTGTGTCCCCGCAAATCCTTTGAACTGTGGAAAGAAACAGTCCGCCTTACATCCTTACCTTGGAAGTATGTAGAAATTAGAGCCGCATTAGAACTGCGGAAAGCGATTGTCAATATCGTCCTACGCCAAGCCGATGAACTGGCTCAATTGGCTCACGATTTAGAACGTTCCAACGCCGAACTGAAAAAATTTGCTTATATTGCATCCCATGACTTGCAAGAACCGCTCAATCAAGTAGCGAATTATGTGCAGTTATTGGAAATGCGCTATCAAGACGAACTAGATGCGGATGCAAATGAGTTTATTACCTTTGCAGTTGAAGGTGTGAGCTTGATGCAGACCTTAATAGACGACGTTTTGGCGTATTCTAAAGTAGATACACAAGCGATCGCTTTTCAACTAACTGAAGTAGAAAAAGCATTAGACAAAGCTTTGGGTAACTTACGCCAACGCATCGCCGAAACAGGTGCTACCGTTACTCACGACCCCTTACCAACAGTCATGGCTGGTAGTACCCAACTAATGCAGCTATTTCAAAACCTGATAGCCAACGCCATTAAGTTCCGCAGTGAGGAACCACCACAAATTCATATAGGTGCAGAAAGACTAGAAGACGAATGGCTATTCTCAGTCCGAGACAACGGTATTGGAATTGACCCGCAATTTAGCGATCGCATTTTCGTCATTTTCCAACGCCTACACACCCGCGACGAGTATCATGGTACAGGTATGGGTCTAGCCATCTGTAAAAAAATTATCGAATGCCACCGGGGACGGATTTGGGTAGAATCCCAACTTGGAGAAGGTGCAACCTTCTACTTTACAATACCAGTTGGAGGTCGAGAGCGTGAGCGTAGAAACGGAAGAAAAACACAAAACCATCTTTTTAGTTGAGGACAATAAAGCCGATATCCGCCTCATCCAAGAAGCATTTAAAAATAGCCAATTGCCACACGAAGTGGTAACAGTTAGGGATGGTATGGACGCAATGGCGTATCTGCGCCAAGAAGGGGATTATACCCACGCACCGCGTCCAGACCTAATTCTCTTGGATTTGAACCTACCCAGAAAAGATGGTAGAGAAGTACTAGCAGAAATTAAAGCTGACCCCTTACTCAAACGGATACCAGTAGTAGTTTTAACAACATCCAGAAACGAAGATGACATCTTTCATAGCTACGACCTCCACGTAAACTGTTACATCACCAAATCCCGCAACCTCACCCAGCTCTTCCAAATCGTCAAAGGAATAGAAGAGTTTTGGCTCTCCACCGTCACTTTACCACCAGAGTGAGGGAGAAGAAGAGGCAAAGGAGCAAGGGAGAAAATTATTCAATTTTGAATTTTGCGGAAAGTTGCGTGCTATGAATCCAGACCTGTAGGCGGGTTTCCCGCCGTAGGGGACTGGTGAACCCGGAGGGGGGAACCCCCGTCGAAGCACACTTTCCAAGACGAATTTTGAATTGATTACTCCCCACGCACTATTTTCAAGGGGGTAAAACCAGAAAATTATGGTTGGACACTCAGTAAGAATTTTATTAATCGAGGATAGCCTCGCAGAAGCCAGGTTATTGCAGGAATATTTGCATCAAGCTGAGTCCAAGCAATTTGTTCTGGTTCATGTGAAGCGATTACAGGAAGCACTCAATGAACTAATACAGACCAGCTACGATGTGATTTTGTTAGACTTAACTCTACCGGACAGTCAAGGGTTATCATCTTTACCTGTGTTGATAGCTTGTGCGCCTAGTGTACCGATTGTTGTCTTGACAAATACTAATGATGAAGATTTAGCAATTGAAGCAGTCAGACAGGGAGCGCAAGATTATC
Source organism: Anabaena subtropica FACHB-260 (assembly GCF_014697105.1). Classification (GTDB taxonomy): domain Bacteria; phylum Cyanobacteriota; class Cyanobacteriia; order Cyanobacteriales; family Nostocaceae; genus Trichormus; species Trichormus subtropicus. The sequence goes on from NZ_JACJRF010000058.1 coordinate 18,663, forward strand.
TAGTCAAGCGACAGGTAAATGTTAATGTATTAGTGCGTGCTGTATTTTATGCGATCGAGCGTAAGCAAGCATTAGAAACATTACGCACCATGAATACAACATTAGAAAACCGAGTGGAAGAACGCACGGCTGAATTGGTGAAAGCGCAAGAAATCAACCAGTTTAAATCTGAGTTTGTTTCTATGCTCTCCCATGACATTCGTAATCCCTTAAATACTATTTTGTTAGCTGCTGGGTTGTTACAAAACAACGAAGACAAATTAACCAAGGAAAAAAAACGTTCTCATCTACAAATGATTCGTTCCGCCATCAAAAATATGGCACAGCTATTAGATGAAGTGTCATTAATAGGTAAAGCTGAATCTGGTAAACTCCAGTGTGAACTCATCGCCATAGATTTGGAAGCATTCTGTCGCCAATTAGTAGACGAAGCGCAATTGACTATAGGCGAAAAGCGCCTGACAGTAATTTTCACCTGTAATAAAACATTTGACGAAGCCTTATTAGATGAAAGCTTGCTGCGTCACATTTTAGGTAATATACTGGGCAACGCCATCAAGTATTCCCTACCCGGTGGTATAATTCATTTTGAATTAACTGCCCAAAATCATGCAGTTATGTTCAAGATTCAAGATTGCGGAATTGGTATTTCCCCAGAAGACCAAAAGCAACTGTTTCAACCTTTCCATCGCGGAGAAAATGTTGGAGGAATTGTAGGTACTGGTTTAGGACTAGCTATTGTCAAAAAATGTGTTGATGCTCACGGTGGGGAAATTATAGTCAGCAGTGAGGTTGGTGTTGGTACGACATTTACTGTCATTCTGCCATTAATCAACACTTGAGCCAGTGATAGGATTTATACTTGATTTCTGAAAAAATCTCAGTATGTGTAAGGTGCGTTAGGCGTAAGCTGTAACGCACCATAAGTTTTGGAGAAGGTACGTTACGCTGACGCTGACACAACGGCAATATTGCAGGAGGAAAATCCACACTGCAATTTGCCTCACCTACGTGTATTTCAAAAATCAAATATGAGTCTTATATCAGTTATCAAAGCACTGATAACTGACTGTTTACGAGTTAGTATCAAGACAGGCTTTTAAACATTGTGCTAAAACCTGTACGTGGGGTTCTAAAACAAAGGAATAATGGTTTCCTGGGACATCAATAATATTAATCTCCTTAGCCGCTATCACAGAAAATAACTCTACCCAAACTAAAGTTGGGTCAGGAGCCATAATATGTTTTTCTCTCGCTCTAAACACAGTTACTTTTCCTGGGTATGGTTGTCGTATATAAGAATAAGTAGCTTTCAAAGTCCCGACCAAAACATCAAGAATGCGGCGATTATTTTGACGTTCCACACCAGGCGGAAAGATTCCCGCTTTTCTAGATTTATCAATGATGTAATTGATTTTTTCTTCTATAGTTAAATCTTTTATTTCCTCTGGTGTTACTAAATTATCTTTACCAAACATACCTCCAAAGACCCTGGAAAGAACACCTACTAAGTAAACATCATCAATGGGCTTCTGTTCATCCAAAAGTATTGGTACATAAGAATCTAATATTGCCAGCAAAGAGACTTCTTGTCCTTGTCTGTACAACTGTTGTGCTACTTCATAAGCGACAACTCCACCAAAAGACCAGCCACCAATGCGATAAGGCCCTTGGGGCTGAAACTCTCGGATAGTTTTGACATAGAGACTAGCCATATCTTCGACTCGTGTCAAAGGTTCTTCATCTCCATAAAAGCCTTGAGCTTGTAAGCCATAAAATGGTTGGTCATTTCCCATATAACCGGCTAGTTTGAAATAGCATAAGACATGACCACCAGCAGGATGTACACAGAAGAACGGCTGTTGATTACCTTTTGATTTAATTGGGACTAGAGGTGAATTATGAATATGATTGTTTCCATCTTGAATAATTTTTGCTAAATCTTCAATTACTGGATTCATCAAAAGTCTCGCGAGGGGTATCTCTTTGGTAAACAACTGCTCAATCTGAGAAATTAAAAGCAGTGCTTTAAGCGAATCACCACCAATAGTAAAAAAGTTTTCTGTCACACCTATCTTTGGTAAGTGCAGAATGTCCGACCATATTTGAACTAATTTAGCTTCAATTTCATTCCGAGGAGCCACAAAGTTATGACTTTCCCTGAAACTAAACACATCTGGCTTTGGTAATGCTTTGCGGTCTACTTTGCCATTAGGAGTTAAAGGGATATTTTCCAGCATGACAAAAGCAGATGGAATCATAAAATCTGGTAGCTTTCTTTTCAGAAAATCACGCAGGTTATCAAGCTGAGGTTTGATAGAATTATAGGTAATGTAAGCGACGAGTTGCTTTTCTTGTGCGTTATCATTACGCGCAATCACTACAGCGTCTCTGACCTCTGGATGGGAGGATAAAACATTTTCAATCTCTCCAATTTCAATTCTATACCCACGAATTTTGACTTGATAGTCGGCTCTACCAATATATTCAATATTTCCATCAGATAAATAACGAGCTAAATCACCTGTTTTATAAAGTCGCTTAAATTCAGAATGAGGAAATGGATTCACAAGAAACCTTTCATTGGTCAATTCTTCTCTGTTGAAATAACCACGCGCAACCCCCACACCACCAATATAAATTTCGCCTATTTCACCAATAGGAACTGGTTGTAAATCAGCATCAAGAATATAAATTTGTGTATTGGCAATAGGACGACCAATAGGTACACTTTGTAAAGTACTGTGCTTTTGACATTGCCAGAATGTGACATCAATAGCCGCTTCTGTGGGACCATAGAGGTTATGTAATTCACATTCTAAATGCTGGAAGAACCGATTTTGTAGCCCTATTGGTAAAGCTTCACCACTACAAATAACTTTTTTCAAAGAAGTACATTTTTCTACACTGCGATTTTCTAGAAATACTTGCAGCATGGAGGGGACAAAATGCACGATGGTGATTTTTTCTTGGTTAATTAGATTTATGAGATAAGCACTATCTTTATGTCCACCTGGTTTAGCTATTACCAAGCGTGCGCCAGTTAATAAAGTCCAAAAGAATTCCCAAACGGAAACATCAAAACTAAAAGGCGTTTTTTGTAAGATACTATCTGTTGAATCTATTTGATATTCTTCCTGCATCCACAACAGACGATTACATATTCCTTTGTGGGTGTTCATTGCACCCTTTGGCTTACCAGTGGAACCAGAAGTATAAATTACATAAGCAAGATTATCTGGTGTAATATTACTGTTGGGGTTGGTATTTGGGTGTATAGAAATTTGTTTCCATTCCTCATCGATACAAATAGTTTGTGCTTGATGCTGGGGAATTTGATTCAGTAATTTTTCCTGAGTTAGTAGTACCTTTACCTGAGAATCTTCTAGCATATAAGCTATGCGTTCTTGGGGATATTCAGGGTCAATGGGTACATAAGCTCCCCCAGCTTTGAGGATTCCTAAAAGACAAATAACCATTTCTATAGAGCGTTCTAAACAAACACCAACCAATATTTCTGGTTTGACTCCCAGTGTTTGCAAATAATGTCCTAGTTGATTTGCTTTATGATTTAATTCTCTATAAGTCAATTGTTGCTGTGCAAACTTGACAGCGATCGCATCGGGAGTTTGTTCTACTTGGGCTACAATTAATTCATGTAAACTCTGAGAGAGGTCATAATCTCTATGGGTGTCGTTCCACTCTACGAGTAACTGATGTTGTTCGCTTTGATGATGATTTTTGGAGTTAAATTCTATAGTTTGCATTTTTCTTCAATAGTCAAATAATTTATTCACGCAGGGAGGCGCACAGAGGAAACACTCCGCGTTACTCTGCGCTAACCTCTTTATCCCTCTGCGTTAAAAAAGCTAATCTCCCCCCAATTCCACCAACTTACCGATATTAAAATCTATCCGCGTCCAACCTTTAAACCGACGCAAATTATTCAACAATAGTAGGGGAATTTGCCAATGATGTACCATCAAAAACGGAAGAGCATCATCTGGCTGATAAATCGCATCTGTTCCACGCCAAATATTTCCCAGCCATGTTTGCAACTGGGTGAAAGAACGGATACCAGTCAAACGCCAAACTTCGTGGTAAGTCCAATAAGTCGGCCTGCTTGTGGCTAGTGGCTGTAAGGTTTCCGTCGTTGGTTCTTGACTTAGGTAGGCTTCTGCTACCTGGGGATGGTTGTAAAATGTGGTAATTGCTGAGTGTGTGCGCGGGTTACATTCGATGGCGTAAACGGTACCATCTTCGGCTTGGATGAAGTCAAAGGAAATCTGTCCTGTCAGCCTGAGTTCCTTGACAAAATGCTTCACCCATTCCATGATTTGCGGGTTTTCTACGTTCTCATAGTTGACTTGAAACGCTGAAGACTCGCAACAGCAATGCAGTCTTAGTTCACCATTCCGAACGGTGCTATGAGTGCAAAATTCCTCACCTGGAATAAATTCCTGCATAATCCACGGCTTTTCTGGACTAATGGGCAAACTTCTGACGAATGCTGCTGTTTCTTCTGGGGTAGCACAGGGAAGTTTGGTTAAGTCCAAGCGCCGCACTGAGTCGTAGGGGATGCTTTTGAGGATGTATTGACGAGACTCACCTGAAAAGTCGAAATTTATAACTTGTTCTGGCGAAGTGATTTTAAAGGATTTGGGTACTGATAAACCAAGCGATCGCGCTTTTTCTGTCAACGCAAATTTATCATCCAACATTTGGGTAATATCTGCGTCAAAATGAAACACTTCGCAATAACGGGATAACTCTGGTTTGGCTAATGAGTCGTAGTAGCTACCCACTGGACTGGTGACGGGAACGTAAACATCGATGTTTTCTTGTTTGACGATATCCACTAAAGCCTGAATGTAAGCTTGGGGATTTTCCTGGGGTGCGGGGACTGTGTAGAACTTGTCCACCGCTTGGGAAAAACGATGACCAGTCAGCCAGTATTTATGGGTTTCCAGCAAGATAACTCTATGTCCAGCCACGTGGAATGACCTAGCTAGTTGTAAAGCTTTGGTCATTTTCCCGCCACTAATGAGAATGTTCTGCGGATTTGCTGCTTTGACTTTCGTTGGTCGGAAAGCTAGCAAGGATATAAAAACAATGGTGGCATTGATTGGCAATGCTAATAATAGCAAAGCCAAAGTCAGGATATTTTGGATAATTGCAGCTATTTTCGTCTGGGAAGGAAGAGATGGTGTAGCAGGTGAGGCGGAAAGCGGAAAGGATTGTGCCATGATATCAATTCAAAATTCAAAATACCCTACGGGTTCTCCGCAGGAGTACAAAATTCATAATTGTGAATTATGAATTACAACTCGGCGAATTATTGTCAACCCATCTCGCAATGGCAATAAGACCTGTTCTACACGAGGGTCTATAGCTACTGTACGATTAAATTGAGCGATCGCTTCACCATTCACGCTACGTTCTTCAGTTGGTAAATACACTTCACCTTGCAGTAATGTGTTATCCACACAGATAAACCCATCTGGTGCTAACAAACTCGTACCTAACAGCTGATGAAAATAGGCGATGTACTCCTTTTTATCTGCGTCGATAAATACTAAATCAAAGGATTCTCCCGCCTCCGCTAACCTATCAAGAGTTGCTAAGGCTGCACCTAGTTCCACACGAATCTTTGCACCGTGGGGAGATTGTTGGAAGGCTTTTTGTCCAATCTCGGCTGCATAAGGGTCTACTTCACAAGCCACCAGCAGTCCATCTTCTGGTAATGCTTCCGCCATCGCCAGTGCTGAGTAACCAGTAAACATTCCAATTTCCAGCACTCTTTTGGCTTTGGTCATGTGAACAAACATTTTTAAAGTTTGTCCTTCTATATGACCAGAAAGCATTTCCTGTTCTAGAGGACGGACGGTTGTACCACCGTGGAAGTGTTCACCCCAGGATTCTGTTGCTGTTGTTTGCGCCAATGCAGCCAGGGCGGAAGATTCTGGAGTGGTGCATTCTTCTAAATAGGGGTCTAAACCTGCGGCTAAACGCCATGCTTGATGAAGATTTCCCACTAATTCCGGAGGTAAATCTGTGCGTTGGTTGATTTGTTTGACTACAGCTTCTAGCTTCTTGGTCAAGATTCCCAGTGGTGTCACAGGTCTAGCTGTTGGTTGGACAATCACATTTGTCATTATTTAGCACTCCCGATTAATTCTTTTTGATAGCTAACGGGATACACATCTACACCCTCACCACCACGGGGATAGTTAGTGCAAAGCTCTTTATGGTCAGCTAATGCGGCGGCTAGTTCCTCTCTTGTCAGGTCATTGACGAAGAAGCAACTACCAATAGGCTTTGGCATGGCGGCTCTCAATAAACCATCACGGGTTAATGTGATAGATTCAGTACCACGCCACAATATTTCTATATCCAACATCGGATGGTCAAGAGATAGACCAACGTGACTCATTAATCCTAAAATGCGATCGCGCTCTTGAATTGTAATATATCCTCTACAAGCTGCGATCGTGGCAGAGAAAGCCATATCCACATTGACGGCGTGTCCGTGGAACATCGGTACACGAGGCGCCAGTTCTAAAGTAGGACTCCAAGTGTGACCGTAAGCAATCACCCTATCTAGGTCTAACTCATGTAGGTTGGGTACTTCCAACTCCAACATCTTATGGATAGCTTTGTAGGTCAAACGATGAGCTACTTCTTTAATCTCTGGCGTTGCATCTATGTTGCCAAAATGAGTCCGCAGTAACTCTTCTCCGTACTTCTCCAACAACTCAAAGACTTCTTGATGAGCAACTACGGCAATTTTCACCAACTCTGCCATACCGTTACGCACTTGGTCTATTGGTAACGTACCTAGTAAGGAGAAATCTAAAAACACTTTGCGAGAAGCATGATAAGCACCCAAACGATTTTTCAGCTTCCGGTGATTTACTGCTACCTTAATAGCGACACTAGCATCAATTAACCCAATTAACGTAGTAGGAATACGGATATAATTACTGCTGCGACGGTATGTAGAGCAAGCAAAACCGACAACATCTGTAATTAAACCACCACCTACTACTAAGACAGGTTCCTTGCGAACTAATTTGAAATCTGCGAAGACATCTATAACTTTCTCAAAAGTTTGAATAGTCTTGTTTGGTTCGGTAATAGTAATCGGAAATAGCCTCAGTTCAATACCGTAAAACTGGAAGTATTCCTGAATTTGATTACCATATAATTGACTGACATTAGCATCGACAATCGCCAAGCATCGTCCGAAATTCTTATATACGTCTGCTAGTTCAGAATTCTTGATTTCAAAAACACCATCTACATACACCAAATCATATTCAATTTTTTCGTATCCCTCTACATGAAAAGATGTTTCTTTAGCTTCAAACTTTGCTTGGACGATACTCATAGTTTCTTGTCTCTTAAGTGCAATACATCAATGTCAAGGCTGGACTTGAAGTTACAAACAATATTGAACTCCTAGCCAAAAAAGAAAATTTTCACAATACTAGTAACTCTAATTTCCTTTGTGAAAAAAGAGTCACAACGTAACAACAGCCGTTACAAACCAAAACTTACCCATACTAAATCAGAGCGCAGAAAATTTGGAAAGCGCATCTATATTCTAAGTATCAAGGGAGTTTATGAGTTTTGGCTCAACCTAAAAATTACAATCGCTCCAAACAGAAATAAGATAAAACTTTCTGGGTTTGCTGACTGCTAATTCTAGATATGTTAAAACTTTTACCAACTAATTACAGACAAAAATGAAATGCAACCAGTTAGCCGTAATAGTTTTACTAGCTGATGTTGCTTAAGGTTAACTTAACATTTTTAAACATATCATTATTTACCGATCACTGCACAAATTTTCTTCAATATTTTTAAAAAATTTTCTTAAACTATTCATAATCTCTATTTAAAATGATGTTCCATTTACGAGCTTGAATTTAGAATTTAGCCATTAGATTTAGTCAATCAATACTCATCAAGTTTAATTAACAGTAATTACTAAAATATTCAGCAAAAATTCACCCCCAATTTTTCGTAAAAGGAGGAGCTTTATTGTTACAACTGAACAAAATGGATGTAAATTAGCTACATATTTATAGAGTGACAAAATTTTGAACACATCTACTTTTGTGGGAGCAGCAAAAATGCCACTATTGCTGTTGAATACTAAGGCTTTAGTGAGATTTTGTTACAAAAGTTCATAAATTAGTTCTCATTTTTCATTTAATGACACCAAATAAAATCCTGAAAAATTATGGATTTAGTGAGTTTGGTGGCGAATATTCGGCGATTATAGTAATTTTTACTACTAAAATAGCTTAATATTCACTTTACATTTCTCAATGTAGCATCGTTTGTAAAATAATGCACCCAACCAAAAGATACATTTTGCTCAATTAATTTCTATTTAGACTAATTTTTTAAGTAAAATTACTTATTGACAAAGTAGTTATTCATGTAAATGAAGTAATAGCATTTTAAATTTTGAATAGTTAAGGGGCAAGCTGTCCGGCCTACCCCTGAATTTAAGACAATACCTTAGCCAAAATAAGAGGATGAAGAGAGAGGGCCGATGTAGTAGAGTTATTGTCTCTCACAACGACAACTCAAAAACCACAATCAGCCCATGCCCGATATC
>NZ_JACJRF010000059.1 GCF_014697105.1 Anabaena subtropica FACHB-260
ACTCATTACTCATTACTCATTACTCATTACTCATTACTCATTACTCATTACTCATTACTCATTACTCATTACTCATTACTCATTACTCATTACTCATTACTCATTACATAATTAATTTTGTTTCTTGGGGTGGTTCCAAAGGTAAGACAATCGTGAATATGGCTCCTGTTCCTAGTTGACTTTCTAGAGTAACTTTTCCACCGTGGGCTTCTGCGATCGCTTCCACAATAGATAATCCTAACCCAGCACCTTCAGAACGACGGCGACTGTTGCTAGCACGAGCAAAACGTTGAAAAATCCTTTTTTGGTCAGCTTTTGCAATACCTTCTCCTGTGTCACGCACCCAAAAGCTAACTTTACCTTGGTGAATCATTGAACCAAGGGCAATTGTATCAGTATGATTTGTATGTTGAGTAGCATTTTGTGCCAAATTCATCATAGCCTGAGTTAGGCGCTGACGGTCTGCAACAATTTTACCTCTAGCAATGGCTTTGAGTTGCCAACTGCGATCGCCTAAAGCTTTAATTTTGGCAAATAATTCTTCCGTAAAACTGCGAACATCAACTGTTTCTAACTGCAAAAAATCAGGACGCTCCGCTTTTGCTAATAAAATTAAGTCATTGACTAAGCGATTCATCCTTTCTAGCTCATCCATTACCAATGCTAGAGTTTCTTCTACTTCCTGTGGGTCATCACCCATCAATTCCAGATGACCACGAATGATAGTAATAGGTGTTCGCAATTCATGTCCAGCATCGTTAATAAAATTTCGCTGACTGATGAAAGCCACTTGCAACCTATCCATCATTTCATTGAAAGTAGCGGCTAATTCTACAAGTTCCCCCTTACCATCGATACTGATACGTTGATTTAAATCTGTTTCGCTAATTTGACGAGCAGTTTGGGTGAGCAATCGTAGTGGTGCAAGAATCTTTCCCGATGCAAACCAAGCTAAAATTAAAGCTAAAAACAGGACAACTACACTCACTTGAATAATTACTGCTATAGCTTCTAAAACTTCTCCGCGTTCGCCAGCCGTAGCGTGAGCGATGACAAACACTCCCATCACTTCACCTTTAATTTTTACCGGTTTAGCCAGATAGACTATCGTATCAACACTACTACCAGGAATTACTCTTTCTCCTTGCTCTGGTTGGGTTAATCCTGCCCAATATTGAATTATTTTTGAATCTCTACTTAGTTCTTTGGGTCTGGCTCTAGGACTTGATTTATAAAATTTACCTTTCCATAACATAATTAGGAAAGTGTCATCTTCTGGAAGCTGATTTCCCAAAAAAGCATCTAAAAATTCTCTTAATTCTTCTCTGGTTTTTGGTGTTTTAATCAGGCGATTATCAGCTTCTCTTAATTGCTCAATAGCATCAGGTTCTTCATCAAATTCTATATCTTCAGGAAATTGAGTTTTTCCGCTAATCAATTGGTCGAAGATCATCATTTTTTCAGTTATTTGCTGATTCACACGACTATTAATCCGTGCATATAAAACTTGACGAAATGCCGGGACAAAAACTATAAAAATGAAGCCTAAAATTACGGCATACCAGAAAAGAATACGGGTACGTGTAGCCCAAAAAACGCCTTTGTTACCTTTGTAATCAGTTTTCTCTACTGATTTTTGATGGCTTTGATTTTTCGACATTGATCATTACTCAAGTTCGCAGACGATAACCCATACCTCGGACAGTTTCAATTAAGTCACAGCCTAATTTTTTTCGCAAATAACCAACATAAACATCAACAATATTCGAGCCTGGGTCATAATCATAACCCCATACTCTGTCTAACAATTGCTCACGACTCAAAACTTGTCCAGGATGACGAAAGAAAGTTTCTGCCAGAGTAAATTCCCGTGCTGGTAGTTCTACGGTGTTTTGACCTACTTTTACTTTACGCGATCGCAAGTCTAAAACGACATTCCCAACCTTGAGTACCATCTCTTCTATCGTTTGGCTACCACTTTGACGTAACCTCGCTTTCACCCGCACTAATAATTCTTCAAATCGGAAAGGCTTAGTTACATAGTCATCTGCACCCGCTTCAAACCCTGCAACTTTATCTTGAATATCATCGCGGGCAGTTAAAATAATTACTGGTAAATTCTCCCCTTGTCCCCGCAGCTCTTCCAATACATCCAAACCATCTTTACCAGGAAGTCCTAAATCTAAAATCATTAAGTCAAAACAGCTACTCAATGCCATATCAGTAGCAGCGTCAGCATCACTTGCTACAGCAGTGATAAACCCATGAGAACGTAATCCTTTCTCAATAAAAGCCGCTATGCGCGGTTCATCTTCAGCAATCAGAATGCGATTCATCCGATACAGCCCTCCTTCATTTATTCTTAAAATCAGACAAATGCAAACATAGGGGACTTCCAGATAAAAAAATACCCAAAATGTAGGGTGTGTCAGTGCCAAAACACCTAGCTGTACCAAGAAAATATTCATACTGACGCACCCTACTAACCGTCAATTTGGAATAATTTATTTTTTGGTGTTCCCTTAGATATGCCCAAGTACTTTCCATCTCTAATTATTACGTTTCTTATACTCTAGCCGTTAAAAAACACCAAAAACACATAAAAAACTAAAGCAGACCAGGAAAATATCTCATTTTAGGCATGAATCGGCAAGTATGAGGCTTTGAGATGGTAGGATTTTCCGAGATGAGTTAAATCTAACTTACATAACCAAAATAGTTTCTTTCGCTCTTCCCATAGGTGCGCCTCCGTTGGAAACTTACGTTAAATTAGACTTTAAATGAAACCAATTATTCACCATGAAACCAAATCCTATTCCCCCACAACCCGGTCAAGAATCAGTTTGGGATTATCCTCGTCCAGCTATTTTACAAGACACCAACAAATCACTGCGAGTTATTTTTAATGGCATTGTTTTAGCAGAAACCAACAGAGGTAAAAGAGTCTTAGAAACTAGCCATCCCCCCACTTATTACTTTCCGTCAGAAGACATTAAACTAGAACATCTGATCGAAACACCAAGAAAAGGCTTGTGTGAATGGAAAGGTCGATATGAATATTATGATGTCAGCGTCGGTGATAAGTATGTAAATTACGGTGTTTGGCGATATTTTGACCCCACTCCTGATTTTATATCGATTCAAGAATATTATGGTTTTGTTGCCAATTTAATGGATGCTTGCTATGTCAATGATGAGCTAGTAACACCCCAGCCAGGTGATTTTTATGGGGGATGGATTACAGCCGATATTGTCGGGCCATTTAAAGGTAGCCCAGGCACAATGGGGTGGTAATTTCCATTCAAATTTCCTAGATATATAAGTAACAGATTCAAAATTTAAATATTTGAATCTGTTGTCATATTTTTAATAATTATTATCAGAAAAATATGAAAATAGAAGTTATTAAAATAGATGATTTAACAATTCATGAACATCATCTAGATATTATTTATAGTGCCGATAGATTTAAATTTTCCACAAAAATTTTCTATCATGATTTATCTTTTTCGACACTTATAGAAAAGTATAATCAATCAGTTATTGAGCGCATTGCTGCTCATATTGCCCTCTTTGAAGGCATGAAATTATGTTCATTATTTCCGAAATACTATGATATTGCCAAAATTGCTAAAAATTTAGAAAAGCCTGTCTTAGATTTATTTATCCAAATATACCAAGGAGTATTTGGTCAACATTGGTATGAAAACAATGTTAAAGATTATCAGCAACCAGAAATTATTTATCCACAAGCTAGTTTAGGGGAAAGTCATCCTGTTGCTATATTAGAAAATACTTCTACCATCCTCGCTGGTTGTGGAGGTGGTAAAGACAGTATCTTAGCTATGAAGATGTTGGAAGAATCAGGCATTCCTTTTGCTTCAATGCAATATTCTCATAGTGTTTATGGTAAACCAGATGTGCAGCATAACTTAATTGCTGGAGTCTTGGCACACGTTAATCCAGTCAAAAGCCATAAAATATCTATCTACGATGATTTTATTGACTATTCCTTTCTCAAACTATATTTCCCAGAAAATTCCGGAATTACTGTACCAGAAACACCAGTTTCTATCTTTGAATCCTTATTTCTCATGCTAGATGGAGGCTACAGTTACTTATCTTTGGCGCATGAAAAAAGTGCCAATACTGGAAATTTATTTTGGCAAGAATTAGATAGAGAAATAAACCATCAATGGGGTAAAGGTTTTGTCGCCGAACAAATTCTAGACAACTTCATTCGGAAAAATCTTCTATCTAATTTCAAATATTTTAGTATCTTACAACCAATCTACGATTTTCGTATCTTTCGAAACTTTAGTAAATATCCTGAAGTCTTACCTAAAATTCATTCTTGTAATATTAAAAAGCCTTGGTGTAAAAAATGCCCTAAATGTGCTTATGTTTGGGTGGGTTTAATGGCTTTTTTCCCACCGGATATTGTCGATGCAGTTTTTGAAACAAATTTGTTTGATGATGAAGATTTATTTCCCATTTTTCGGGAAATGTTAGGTTTGTCTCAGCACACCCCCTTTGAATGTATTGGCGAAATCGATGAAAGCCGTTTAATGATGAAGAGGTGTTTTGAGAAAGGTTTATCGGGTCAATCCTTGGATATGTTTGCTCAAGAGATTTTATCAGATACTACAATTGATTGGCAAAAAATAGAGCAAAAATATAATTATGTTTATGAGCAAGAACACGCTATTCCTGATTGGTTATTTGAGCAGATAAAAGGACTATTATAATTTTGGTGATAGTTCAGGTTTAGACTTGATGAACTCATACACAACTTGTTCCACAGGGCGAGATTGATTATCTACTTGATAATTCATTTTTTGTATTTCTTCTGTGGAAATTACCCCAGCTAATTGACTGATAGCTGTTTTTAATTCTGGATATTTTTGTAAAGTGGCTTGATGAAACACAGGAATAGCTTCGTAGGGAGGAAAATATTGCTTATCATCTTCTAATATAACTAAATCCAAAACAGCAATTAACCCATCCGTAGAATTTGCAGCGATTAAATCTACTTTCTTTTCCGCTAAAGATTTATACATTAATCCTAACTCCATTTGTTGGGGAGGATTAGCAAACTTTAAGCCGTAAGTCTTAGCTAATCCTGGATATCCATCTTCTCTGGCAATAAATTCATAACCAAATCCGGCTCGCCATTGAGGCGTGTATTTAGCTGCTTCAGAAAGAGTTTTGATTTGCAACCTTTTAGCATCTTCACCCCGGATAATCATAGCGTATGTATTGTTAAATCCCAAAGGCCGCATGACTTCTAATTGAAATTTTTTGTCGTAATCTTGTTTAACTTGCTCATAAACAATTTTCGGGTTACTAATAGGTTTCTGTTCCAATATAGATGTAAAAGAAGTTCCAGTATATTCTATATAGCCAGCGATTTGCCCAGCTTTTACAGCTTGATGACAGATAAAAGTCCCCCCTAAATTTAAGCGGCGATCAACTCTTAATTTAGTATGAGATTCAATTTGCTGAGCTAGTAATTCTCCGAGAATAACTTGTTCGGTGAAATTTTTGGAACCAATAATAATTGTTGGCGGTGTTTGCCAATAAGTAAAGGCAATTAATCCTACGAGTAGTAAGGTTAATATGCCCAAAGAAAAACCTACTTTGCGATTAATTTTGCCATGTTTTTCTATTTGCTGTGGCAGATTTTTTTCTAACCATCCCAAGCCTAAGTCTGCACCTAAGGCAATGCCCGCCGCAGGTATTGCCCCAGCAAGAAGCAACTCATTGTTAACTGTAGAAATCCCTCGAAAAATAAAGACTCCTAACCCACCACCGCCAATTACCGATGCAATAGTGGCAATTCCCACAGAAATAACCGTTGCTACCCTAACTCCTGCTAAAATCACTCCTAACGCTAAGGGAATTTCTACCTGAAATAGCAATTGTCGCTCCTTCATCCCCATGCCTCGTCCTGCTTCTATAATTGCCGGATCTACACTCTTAATCCCGATATAAGTGTTGCGAATCAGGGGAAGCAAAGCATAAAGAGACAAGGCGACAATGGCAGGAATTTTGCTCACTCCTCCCAGAAATGGTATGGAAATGAGAAAGCCAAAGATAGCTAAACTGGGAATAGTTTGGATGGCGTTAGCTACACCGAGAATCAGTTGGGCTAGTTTCGCTTGGCGAGTGATGAGAATGCCTAAAGGAATACCGATGGCGATCGCCACCATCATAGCGATCGCCACTAACACTAAGTGTTCCCCAGTGCGGAGTAGAATTTCTGGGAAGTATCGGCTGAAAAACAAGATTATCTCCTTCAACTATACACAAATCTGTGTTATGAAATCTCTTCCTCTAATGCTTTTTGAGCAACACGAGTAACATACACTGTCACAGCCACCGTAGCGATAAAACCCACAATCCGAATTACCCATTGTACTGTCGGGTTAC
Source organism: Anabaena subtropica FACHB-260 (assembly GCF_014697105.1). GTDB lineage: Bacteria > Cyanobacteriota > Cyanobacteriia > Cyanobacteriales > Nostocaceae > Trichormus > Trichormus subtropicus. The sequence continues at coordinate 6,433 of NZ_JACJRF010000059.1, forward strand.
TTGGTTGTGACTCTGTACCAATCATCGCCAAATTGCCAGCCAAAGAACCAATATATACATACATAATAGTTCCGGGGAGCATCCCTACAGAACCGATAAAGTAGTCTTTAAGTGAAACTCCTGTAATCCCAAAGGCATAATTTAAAAGATTGAAAGGAAATATAGGAGATAGTCTAGTTAACAATACAATTTTTAAGCCTTCTCTGCCAACAGCGCGGTCAATAGCCGCAAACTTAGTGTTGTCGGCGATTTTTTTGGCAACCCAACCCCTGGCTAAATATCGTCCCACCAAAAAAGCAGCCGTAGCACCGAGAGTTGCACCGATAAAAACGTAAACAGAACCCCAAACTATGCCAAAAACAATACCAGCCCCCAAGGTGAGAATTGACCCTGGTAAAAAAGCAACTGTAGCAATAATATATAATGCTATAAAGGCAATCCCTCCCACCGTTCCCAATCCATCAATCCATTGCAACGCTTCCCGTAGAACAGCTTGGGGATTCAAATAACTGGTATTGGCTAATGCTGGTGCTGTATTACTGAAAAAGGCGATTCCTCCTACTAGCGATGTGAAGATAGCTAGTCTAAAAAACCGATTTCTCATTAGTTGATTTTTCATCATCACCTCCTACTTTCTACACTTTGAGCTAAAGCTTTTTGAGCAATTTTGGTGATATGCACAGTCACACTCACTGTTGCTATCAATCCCAACCCTTGCAACATCCATTGCCACATTTGAGTTTCTGGTGTGACGGCTTGATCAGTTGTATTAATCAACGCCAAATCACCAGCTAAAGAACCAATATAAACATACATGACAGTCCCCGGCACAATTCCCAATGAACCTAAAATATAGTCTTTCAAAGATATCTGCGTGACTCCAAAAGCATAATTTAATAAGTTAAAAGGAAAGACAGGAGAAAGCCGAGTCAACAGAACAATTTTCCATCCTTCTTTCGCCACAGCTTGATCAATAGCTTTAAATTTTGGATGTTTTTCCATCTGCTGCCCAACCCAATCCCGTGAGAGATAGCGTCCAATTAGAAAAGCTAAGGTTGCACCAACAGTTGCCGCTATTAATACATAAGCTGAACCCCAAAATACCCCAAATAAACAACCACCTTTCAAGGTTAATAGGGAACCTGGAATAAACAGCAAAGTTGCCAGGTTGTAAACAATCATGTAAGCGACAGGCCCTAAAACACCAAGACTTTGAACCCATAAAATTAACGATTGAAAAAGTGCCTGAATATTGAATTGTTGAGCCACAATTATCAGGACAGCAATTATCAAACCTATCAATAATAGTTTATGTTTGCTATTTAATCGAGGCTGATGCTTGGGAATCATGGGATTAACTTAATTTTTAGCGTTAATTTCTAGCAGTTAAGGGTAATGTTGATTAAAACAGCCAAAAAGTAAAATATTCCTGATATTTCTTTTGTTATCATTACCTCTTATCAGAATATGCTATTTACATGAGAAATAGCTGAAAGCAAAATAAGTCATAGTATTGACAAACTACATGAGGTACAAGAACCTCGCCATAGTACACATCTACGAGTAAGTTCAGGAATCAAATCGGATTACTATATGATGAACTTATGAGATTTAATAAAACCACCGACAAGAAAATCCGTGAGGCTGTTTTATGTCTGAAGTCAATTACCAACAGCCAATTAGTACAGTAGACACTCTCATTGAGATGTACACTGCTGGAAGGCGTGATTTTAGCCGCGCCGAATTGGGTAATGCTAATTTACAAGATGTGAACCTCAAAGGCTCTGACCTCAGCTATGCTGATTTAAGTACAGCTAACCTGAGAGGAGCCAATCTCAGAGGAACTGATTTAAGCTATGCCGATTTAAGTCAAGCTGATTTGCAAGACGCGGATCTGCGAGGCGCATTATTAATGTCTGCCAACTTGCGCCAAGCTAACCTCGAAGGCGCAAAGTTAGAAAAAGCTGATGGCGATCGCAACACTCATTTTCCTGAAAATTTTGATCTAGTGAAAGCAGGTTTGCAAATGAGAGAAGAATAACAATTTTTGGTAAATCCCTAATATGGCGGATAACCAAAATCATCCTCATCAGGATAAACGTAAGAACTAGAAACCCCAGCCATTGCCATTTTCGGTGTTTCTGTTCTTACAGGTTCCTTGCCAAAATCTTTGTAATCTTCAAAAGTCTTACAAATAATTGCAGACTCTGGTGCATCGGAAGCTATCAGGTAATTTGTCAAATTCCCCAACGAGGGATGTTCATAATCTACAGTCGAAGCCACTAAAACTGTATTTGGTTCAATTCCTCTTTCTTCACACTCAATAATTGGGCAAAAAATGCCGTGAGCATGGAACAATGGGCCTTTCGGCGTTATTGGCTGCTTGCGGTATAAAGCATAAGCTCTTTCAATTTCCGCAACAAATCCACTAACTACTTTACCTTGTTGAAATTCACAATAGGTTTTGCTAAAACTCGCTCCGGCTGCACCATTTAGGGTTAATTGTAGTGGCGAGTTATGTAAAAACTTTTTATTTTGATCGACTAGAAAAATTAAATACCGCGTAAAAGTTTTAAATTTCAGTTTATCTGCCAAAAAAGCATCATAATTCTCTTTGAGCGTCCCTAATTTGATGCCAGTTTCCCTGTCTTTCACAGACAAAGGCCCCCGCCGCACTATCACTATGCGAGGAGTAGCAGTAATAAAAACTGTTTCTATCCCAGAGCTAAATTCATGTTCTACCTGTTGCCAATTTTCATCAGGCTGAAAACCAACAGCTTGAGCATTATCTAACTTAACTGCTAAACCATGATGTTGGATACCATCTGTGCCATATCGAGGATTAATCATCTGACACCAGGGAATGACTTGAGAAGGGGGTGCATTAAATTTCTCGTCCTCAAAGTCGAACTTGGCAGATGCTTTCATCGTTTTAGGCTACAGAGTGTTTTGTTAAGGAAGTTTATCGGCATAGCGCCGACGGTGTGAAGTCAGTTATGGAAACTGGCTAATTGTTTTTCCAGATTAAGGCAGAATCAATCTATGTTGCAATCCCTGTTTTGTTTTTTAACAACAAATTTACTTTAGTCATTAGCCAACAGTCATTAGTTCTCTTCTCCCTCATAAATAATATCCCCTGGTTGGTTAAACCAGGAGTTTTATAAAAGGGAAAAGCATCTTTATAATCGTTGGAGTAGGCTTAAACCGTGAGTGTCAGTACCACAGGTATTGAAAAGTCCATACTCTTGGGCTAGATTTTGGATCTGCTCTGATTCAATCACGCTTGGCTTCCAAGGGTTGGGGTTGTTGTAGGCGTAGTATGTTTCTACACCATCAATACCGTATTCCACGGCCGCCGGAATTAAGTCAAAGTGCGATCGCCTGTAACGTGCTGGATGCGCCAGTACAGCTATTCCACCAGCTGCATGAATAGCATCAATTACGTTACCTGCTTGATATTCTTTATCTGTAGTCACCTTTCTTTGCAGATAGGGCTTCAAAATAGAATGTTCTGGCTGGAAACCATAGGCCAAAATGTGAACTTCTACATTCAACAAGTTGGCATTAATTTCTACGCCACTCCACAGGTGAGGAGTTGTTGCACCAGGATTATTCCATTGCCAATCCTCTAACCAAGCTTGTGCTGCTTCATACCCGCCTACAGTATGATGATCAGTGATTGCCAAGCCTTGTAGTCCGATGGCGATCGCCTGCTCCATCAATACACTTGGCTGTAATCTGCCATCCGAATAAACTGTGTGCATATGAAAGTTAAATAACTTCGGACAACTTTGAGCATCAATTGTCTGAAATACTTGCTTTAATAGTTCGCTGGAAGCAGATGTCCGAGCAAAATGTACTACCATAACCCCCTCTGAATAAAAATACTCGATTTTTCACAGACCAGCACACCACACTCATAAAAGAACAGCTTTTAGCGCTTTTGATTAGTGTTGACAGCTATTTTCTCCACTAAATCAGTAGAAATTTTTCAATATGTTAAGACTACGTTAGCAAATCTCAATGATTATGGTCATGAGTATTTCCAATTGCCTTCATAAGTAGCCGTCACAAATATTGCTTTATATTAAATTTATGTACTTAGGTAAATATTCAGGTAAATAATCGTTAAATAGCTTTTAGAGAGCGATCGCATCCTGTGAACCCATAATTATGATTTTAAGCTTGTATCAAAAGTCACCTAATCATAATAATCATTTGAATGAAGCGGAAACTAAAATATATTGTGATTGGTGAAATAGTGTTAGTATATCGTGACAAAAAAGTTACTAGATTTGTAATCAGTACTTTAATCCTCAAATATTTAAGCACTAAAATACTGACTACAAACACATTAACTTGTAAATTTTGCTATGACATAGTGCTACTACAAGGTGAAAAAAATTAAAATACTCTTTTTAATGCTTTAAAACCTCACAATCAGGACATTTTTATGTCCCTAGAGGCTTGACTAATCAAAAAACCTCACCTTCAATACCACGCCACCATTCGCCCAAGTTCATCAAATCTTCATGAATATCTGCTAACTCCTTCGCATAGATATCTTCTGGAATAATATCTCGGTGTTCTTGTAGTTTTTTCAAGCGTAGTTGCACCAATAGCCACGGTTTGGCAATGCTATTGGTTGATTCCATGTATTGTGCTAATTCTTTGCTATCCATATCCTTATGATGATTGCTTAACTACTTTTTAGGATAAAGGACGAAAGTACAGAAATGCCATGACACGTCTCTGACTATTGACTATTTACTAGAGAGCAAAACAGCCACGATTTAGTCGTGACTGCTTGTTCCACTGGGAAATCAATCGATTATTTTTGTTTGAAAGATTTAGCAAAAGCCATTATCTGACTAAACAATTAAGCTTTGGCATAATTTGCAGCAGCAAAGTCCCAATTAACCAATTGATCTAAATAGTTCTTGATAAATGCTGGACGAGCATTTTTGAAGTCGATGTAATAGGCGTGTTCCCAAACATCAAGGGTTAAGAGCGCTTTTTGTCCATAAGCAAGAGGATTCTCGGCGTTGGGAGTTTTAATGACTTTGAGTGTACCGCCATCATCAATTAACCAAGCCCATCCGCTACCGAACTGAGTTGCAGCCGCGTTAGAAAATTCTTCTTTGAATTTGTCGAAGCTACCAAAGTCCTTGTCAATCTTGGCTGCGAGTTCACCTGTAGGTGCGCCACCACCTGCTGGTTTTAAAGAATTCCAGAAGAAGGTGTGGTTCCATACTTGAGCAGCGTTGTTAAAGATTCCTGCTTTGGAGGAATCTTTAAAGGAAGTTTGGATTACTTGCTCTAAGGATTTATCAGCTAGTTCTGTACCGTCGGTGAGCTTGTTCAGGTTATCTACGTAGGCTTTGTGATGTTTGCCATAGTGATACTCAAAGGTCTCGCCTTTCATGCCATACTGCTCTAGAGCATTAAAGTCGTAGGGTAGTGGTTCCTGTACAAATGCCATTTTGTGAAGTCCTCTCTTTACCAGTTTCCATTTAAAAGCTATTGCAGCAGCCTGGGAAATTGCAGGTTTTGTGCTTAGTAGTTTTATATCCTTAATGCTGGGATATAAAACTTAACATCGTCATTCTACTACCAAAGTGAAGATTCAGACAAAGTAGTTTTTTAATAAGTCAAAATATGGTTAGTCAATGTCTATAAATAAAAACAACTAATACTTTTGATATAAACGTTAATAAAAATCTCTATGGATGAAGATTATTGATGAATAACATAGGATTTTTTAACTCTCGTGTTTGTCACTTATATAGATGGACTAACAAATATTTATTTTCCTAAGTATCTCATTAGCAGTGAGCAATTGAAGATGATATTGTTGTAAGCTAGAAATATTTAATTAGTGAAATCAAAACTCTAAATCTCTCAGATGTTTAAATAAGTTTGTCTGAGTTTTAAGCTTTTCTAGCACTTGCCTATCATTTATCATGGAATCCAGTAATTTTCTTTTTACAAATTATTTATCCATGTCTTAATGTCAAGTACTTCTATCTTTAGAAATATTATTTGAGTGCTTTTAAATCTCTCTAAAGTGAGATGTTCTTTTAGAAAGATTTTACGATATTCACTACTACAATTGATTTATTTTAAATATAGCGGATTGCGAAGTCTTTTTGTAGCATATTTCAGATTAGATATGAAAAACACCCACCGCCTTGTGGGTGGATATTTTGTCAATAGTCTTCATGCACATCTGACGGCTGACAAAGAGCAACACCGTAAAAAATAAGGAGTAAGTTTTACATCACTCACCCCCTAATATCTTTGAAATCTAGAACTAACAAAAGTTTGCGGTTATTACCATTGAGACAATCGTTGCTGATAGTAGTCAACAATTTGTGAGGCAACATCTGATACGCTTAGTCCATCTGTTTGCAGTTCAATTGCATCTGCTGCTTTCTTGAGAGGGGAAACTTTACGAGTGCTATCTTTCCAATCACGTTCGGCGATGTCTTTTTCTAGCTGTTCTAGATTCACCTCTGGTTGACCTTGTTTTTTAAAGTCTTGTTGGCGACGGCGAGCGCGTTCACCCACTGAGGCGGTTAAAAAGATTTTCACTTCAGCGTCAGGAAATACATGAGTACCAATATCTCTACCTTCTGCTACCAGTCCACCGCGTTTACCCCAACTTTGCTGTTGTTTAACAAGAGCCTGACGTACAGCACCTTGAGCCGCGATCGCTGATACTTGAGATGTAACTTCAATGGTGCGAATAGCCTGAGTCACATCTGTATCATCAATCCACACACGAACTGGAGATTGTAAATCTTGGCTGGGAGTCAGTTCTATTTTACACTGGTTAGCTAATTCAGCGATCGCACACTCATCATCAATGGCAATACTCTGTTGTAGCACTAACCAAGTGACAGCACGATACATAGCTCCTGTATCTAAATACACTAGACCTAGCTTAGTTGCCACTTGACGAGCCACGGTGGATTTTCCCGCACCTGCTGGCCCATCAATAGCGATGATAGGTTGGCGATCGCGCAAGATGGTATTGTCAATCAAACGTGTAGAACCAAGACGAGCAGCGATCGCCAGCATTCCTTCCTCCTGAATTTTATCTAATGGCATTAACGTAGTCGGTTCAACCAATTCAATATATTCCACTAAAACACTACTAACCTTAGCTACTTCCTGCTGTACCACCTCTCGCAACCTACTGCTATAGCGAACACCTGCCTTAAATGCAGTCTCAGCTTGCTGCAAGCTGCGATACAATACTGCTGCTTGCTGTTTTTCTTGGGCAGTTAAGTACTGATTACGAGAGCTACAGGCTAAACCCGATGCTTCTCGCAAAGTTGGACAAGCAACAATTTCCACAGGTATATTTAGATCAGTCACCAGCCGTTTAATCACAGCCAACTGCTGACCATCTTTTTGACCGAAATAAGCTCGATCAGGTTGTACCAAGTTCAAAAGCTTGGTAACGATCGTCGCCACACCCTGAAAGTGACCTAACCGAGAACGACCACACAAGCCTGATATCATAGCAGATGGAGGGATTACTTGTGTAACCTGAGATTCTTGTATATTTTTCTGCGGTATTCCCATTTCTTCCGGAGAAGGTGCAAAAATCGCATCAACTCCAGCTTGTTCGCACAATTGTCTGTCTTGTTCTAAACTGCGGGGATACCTTCCATAATCCTCATTAGGTCCAAATTGCAGAGGATTGATAAATATACTCACAATCACAGTAGAATTTTCGTGCCGCGCCCGTTCAATTAAGCTCAAATGGCCTTGATGTAAACTACCCATTGTCGGCACTAAACCAACTGCCGTCTGATACCAACTAGTCATACCATCCAATATCTGTTCTTCTGATATGGTCAGATGACTCTCCCAGCGACGTTTATTTAAAAAGCAGCGTAAAGCTGCAACTGTTGTCAACAGGCGCACAAAAAATCCCCTAGTTCTTCATTGAACCTCTTCCCCGTTAGTTTATATCTGAAATAGGGGTAAGAGATGAGTGAACTAGAGGAATTGGCAATTTTAGATTTTGGATTATGTTTCAATCCAAAACTTAATACTTAACCCTTATCTTCCCAAGACTTCGATTCTTACTGGTGCCAGTCCACTGCCGATCATTCCCAGGGTACGCGCTGCACCTGTGGATAAATCAATAACTCGACCCCTGATAAATGGCCCGCGATCATTTATTCGTACCACAACAGAACGACCATTACGGACATTAGTGACACGAACTTTTGTGCCGAAGGGTAAGCTACGGTGGGCCGCAGTCATAGCTTCTGGATTAAATCTTTCACCGGTCGCTGTAGGTCTACCAGCAAACCCACGTCCGTAAAAGGAAGCTATCCCTTGGAAACTGAGTCTGATATTGCTGGCAATTCGTTGCGGTATGCTTGCTATTGGATTTGGCGATGACTTTGGTGAGGGTGCTGGTAAATTAGCAATTTTTTTGAGAGGCGAAGCATTCCCTATAAGTCTCCGCAGACGGTTAGTAGCTTGCAACGCATCATTAGCAAGATTATTGGTGGAGTCTGCTAGTCGTGTGTTCTGATTAATTTCCACCAACTCTCGATTATTGACTTTGATGGTGTAGCGGTCTGACTTTTGTTGGCTGGAGGAATTTTTGTTTTGAGATTGAGCCGCAACTAATGATGGGTCTTCTCCCTTCCAACTGACGGTAATTGTATCGGCTTTTACATTATCCCTGATTAGTTGGTTGATTCGTGCTGCTACTAAACTAGCTTTTTTAACTGGATCATCATTCGACGAACGATTCTTGATTCTGGCATCTGCTAAATTCCCAACACTTGCCACCTTCACTGAGTTCTCAGTATTAAGGGCGTAAGATCGCACACCCTCGGCATCTCCAATTGCACCTATTTTTGTCTCCACACTGGCAACTGGGCTAGAACTCACAAATGTCAGAACTGGAATTTTCCGAATAAATAGGGTTGCCGCCTTACGACCTCCGATGTTGTGAGGATGAATGCTCGTAATCACAGCATCCGAGGTTGTTTTCCCTTCTGAAGATTGAAACTCTCCTACTTTGACTACATCACTAGCTAGAATTTGATCAGCTGGTGCTGTGGTTTTAGTAGTTTGAGTCCGACCGACTGCGGGTGTACCCAAAACAGTTACAGAGAGGGCGACAATAGTCCACAAATGTCTTTGATTCATGCGTCCGATTTTAAAGCGACTGTAGAACAGCAGTTTTGTTAACTCATAAGAATTTGCTTCACTTTTAGTGGCAACTCCTAAAAATGCAAACTCGTTCCGCTTTCACTTTTCTTGTTGATAACTGCATCAGACTAACACGAACTTCTAGCCTTGGGGATCAGGGTTTTATCGTAGGGATTGGCGTTTTTAACCAATTTGATTTCTGATCACAAGGGTGAAACCTTGTTCAAATGCGGATTTTGCCTATGTAGCGTTTTTTCCAATCTACCAAGGTTTTCTTAACAAAACTTAACAATTTCCTGATAGAAAATTACCTATCAAGCCCCTAAAAATAGCCGCATTTTCGCCAGCAAGGCTTGTATTTTTTATTACCTATAATTTTTTCTGATGTTTATTATAGTAATCAATTATAATACAAAAAACTAATGTTAGAATTACTGAATTCAATTTAGTTTATATTTTCTTTATATTAGCTTATACCTAATATATGTCAATGCTTACAGAGAAAAATTTTTGAGGGACAGATATTAATAAGTATTTATCCTCATTTATTCTTTATGATACATAAATATGTAATACTACTCTCAGATTAGTAAAAAAACGTGATGCTAGTGACAATTAACGACAGTAAAGCTAAGTAAAAAAAACTGCCTACTTTTGTAGCTAATTTATTTTTTAGGAAAAACTGAATTAGATAGTGAGACACTATAAAATAGGGCATTAGCTTGAGTAGATGGTTCAAGCAATGTATAAAAAATAACTTTTAGCCTAAAAAGCCCAAATTACTTAATAAAACGCAATTTTTGAGAGCAAGCTATTAGCTCATGGCACATAAAGCAAATCCAGGAGATTTAGAAATACTTCCTTCTCCCTTATTAAATGTGATCAAGGACTTGCACTCTAAATACAAGTCACTGAAAGAGGGAATAGTAGCGAACTACATACCAGAATTGGCCAAAGCCAACCCAGACCTGTTTAGTATTTCCATCGTTACGGTAGACGGTCAGGTTTATCAGGTAGGAGATTATCAACAACTATTTACTATTCAGTCGATTTCTAAAGTTTTCGCCTATGGACTGGCTTTAGAAGATCATGGACGGGATTATGTCTTAACTAGGGTTGGTGTAGAACCGACCGGGGAAGCATTCAACTCGATTATCTTGGATGAGCTATCGAAGCGTCCTTATAACCCAATGGTAAATGCTGGTGCGATCGCCACCACTAGTTTAATCAAAGGGACTGGAGCAACGGAACGCCTGAATCGGGTGCTGGAGATGTTTCGGCGATATATCGGCCATGATGTGTTCGTTGATATTTCTGTATTTACTTCCGAACGCAGCACAGGACACCGTAACCGGGCAATGGCACATCTCATGCTCAACTTTGGGATGATAGATAAAAATATAGAAGAAGCTTTAGACTTATATTTTCAGCAGTGTGCTGTGATGGTTAATTGTCATGACTTGGCCGTAATGGCGGCTACTTTAGCTAACCGGGGTGTGAACCCAATCACAGGGGAACAAGCTGTAGATAGTAGATATATAAAAGATATACTCAGCGTCATGTACACCTGTGGGATGTACAACTTTGCTGGGGAATGGGCGTATAAAGTCGGTATTCCGGCAAAAAGCGGTGTTTGTGGGGGAATTATGGCAGTTGTACCCCATCAAATGGGGATTGCTGTGTTTTCCCCACCTTTAGATATTCGAGGTAACAGTGTGCGGGGAGTGAAAGTGTGTGAAGAACTTTCCCAGGAGCTGGGTTTACATTTATTTGAATGTGGAAATGTAAAAAGGTGATGTGTGCTAAGTCAGAAGTGGGGAGTGATGAGTGCTGAGTGAAGAGTAAGAATTTCTCCCCTGACTCCCTCATCTCTCCCTACTCCCTCATCTCCTCAGCAGCAAATAATATAGTGAACCATTACCGCCTGTAACACCTGCGCGATCGCCTGCTACTTTACCAGTTCCCATGAAATAATCTACTCTTCCTGGGCCTGTAATGGCACTACCGGTATCTTGATCCAATACATAGCGGCTGACAGTGCGATATTCCATTCTGCCACCAGCAGCTGGAAAAGGAATGGAAGTATGAACTAGTGCTAGTGCGCCTGGAGGCATTAAAGACTTGTCTGTGGCAATGGAACGTTCTGCTGTTACTGGTACATTAATACTACCAGTAGCTGGTCTACTACCAGTTTCTTGGAAGAAGACGAACCGTTCCCAACGTGGAAGATAGTTATTTAATTCGTGGGGTTCTTGGCGGAAGAAGCTGATCATTTTGGGCATAGTCATACCAGCTAAAGGTAGTTTGCCATCTTTTGCCAGTTCTCGCCCAATACTAGTCCAGGGATAATCAGTTCCGCCTGCATAGCCAATAGCAGTTCGCTTTCCATCAGTTAACTGAATTTGAGCAGAACCTTGGATGTGTACCATGTACGCATCTAGGCGATCGCGGAACCATAGCAATTCTGAACCGCGTAAAGGGCTTTTATGCCCTTGTAAACCGTCTTTTCCTTCCAGTTGTAGCCGTGTTGGATGTGGTTTAGACCATTGGCTGAAATTAGACGGTAATCGATATAGAGGATACTTGTATACAGAAGTTCTCACACGGCTAGCACTATAAACTGGCTCGTAATAAGAGGTAAACTTCACAGTACCCTTGCCGTCATTACCTACAGACTGGTAAAAAGCAAACTCTCGTCGCACAGCAGATTGCAGTTGGGCTGGAGTTTTAGAATTGACAACTAGTTGACGGAAACGTAACAAACTCCGCCGTACCCGATCCAAAGTGATTCCTCTAACTGGATAATTTTGATAGAGTCGGTTAGCGGTATTTGTTGTTAAGTAACGCAGACTGTTATCAATTGATCTTAATAGCGCTTGGCGATCGCTTGGTCTACCCACACCAAAAATTTGCTCATCCAAACCCAAACAAGGATTTTGAGTGACACAATTGTTGCCAATCTCAACTAATCTCAGGGGTGGCTGAGTTGCAGGGGATGGTGTTGCAGGATTGCTGGGGAGTGGTGACGGGACATTAATCACCTGAGCTACTGCGATCGGATTTACAACAGCAATTCCCAGACTCAAGGAAACCAAAGCAAGGGTTTTTCTCATCATTTAGTTGAATCTTTCAACACTAGAACTAAAAACAGGTTCTACCCGGATGGCGACAATCCGGGATGGGCGCACAACCATATACTCCCCCTGAATATTCTTGATCGGTACGCTAATAAAGTCACTAGAACCGGATTTGGGTACAAGTTCGCCACTATACCATTTTTGGAATTCCTGAATTGTGGGAAACCGTACCTCTTCTCGATGACCACTTTCCAACATCAGGTGTACGGCGTATTCGTTTGGAGTTCTAGGCATAAGGTTGAATCCCTTAAAATATGTTCAACCCATTGTTAACCACGTTACACCAGAATGAAAAGGGTAAGCATACGGGAGCAAGATTTACTGTTCGGGAGAGGCTGAAATTAGAAACTCATGACACATTACTCCTAACGCTTCCTTCTCTTCCCGCCTATGACGGTTAGTTACCAGGAGACAGTTCCCAATAATTTGCAAATGAAAGAAATTCTTGGGGGAGGGTGGGGAGTATTACAAGTATAGGTTTTTAATAAAACCAACATAAAACCAACAAAAGAATAATAACTTGATTAACCTCTATGCGCCAAAGCTAGTATTTTAGGGACAAAACTGCAAAAAATGTAAGAATCATCAAAATTCAAAAAAACATAATCTATTTTAGTTTATTAATATTTCATAGGCTTAAGATCAAGCATTTTTAGTCACTACTTAAAATAAGTGTATTCATTTTGAAACTCTATCGAGAAAATTCTCTATTAGTATTGATCAGTGTCATCATGAAGATTCTTTGAAAAACTTTAGTGGAATTACTTACTTTCAAAGATATATTGTTGATATATGAAGATTTATATTGTTGATAAATTTTATACATAACTTATTTTTATATAAAAAATACATATTTTAAAGTTCCTAGCAATTACTGTTTTTATTTTTAATAAAACATTTAACAATAAATGTATAAATCAAGGAAATCAAATACAGGGTAATCGAGATGAAAGAAGTTCTTGCATTCATTGAGCACAAAAAACAAGAATTCGCCCAATTGCCAATCTTTGAATTTCTCACAGACAAAAGCATAGATCCCAGACAAAAACTAGCCTTTGCTCCCTGTATTACTCCTTTTGTTATGAATATTTGGGAAGTTAACAAATATTTCTTTCGAGAAGAACCGACAAATGACCCCATTCAAGCATTAATTAATGTCCATTCTTATGAGGATGACCATCATTTTCTCTGGTACTACGAAGATATGGAAAAATTGGGTTTTAACACATCAATGACATACCTTGATGCTTTGAAATTTATCTGGGGGCCAGCAAATGAAAAAGCACGGCAAGTATGCTACAAACTAGCAGCCTATGCTTACCAAGCAGACCCAATTTTGAAGCTAGCAGTGATTGAATCAAATGAAGCAACAGGTAACGTATTCTTATCTATAACAGCAGAAATAGCGCGGGAAATACAGCAAATTACCGGAGAAAACTACCGTTACTTTGGTGAATATCATTTAGCTGTAGAAACTGGTCATGCTATGGGTACACCTGATGTAGAAAGCTTGATTGAAAATATAGAAATCTCAGAAGAAATGCGGGAGAGAGCTTGTCAGTTGGTAGAACAAGTATTTGCTGCTTTTACAGAAATGCTGAATGAATGGATGGCTTATGTAAAAGCTAACAAACTAGACCAAGTACCAATAGCAGCATAAGTTCATACTTAGTAAATTTGAGTATTCTTAATACTCAGCCTGGGTTCTTTTTATCAGAATCCAGGCTCTTTAATTTTAGGCTTGCTGTAATGGTATGTCTATGACAAATTCTGTTCCCTGTCCGATAGTAGAAGTACAAGTTAATTTACCTTTATGTTTTTCTACAACTATCTGATAACTAATAGATAGACCTAAGCCAGTACCACTACCAATAGGCTTAGTTGTAAAAAATGGATCAAATATTTTCTGTTGTATCTCTTCTGTCATTCCACAACCATTATCGAATATTCTAATTCTAACTATATGAGATTCTATTAGCGCAGTATTAATCCGAATTTGAGGCGCAATTAATAATTCAGTATCTGTAATTGTTAACTCCTCCAAAGCATCAATTGCATTAGTAAAAATATTCATAAATACTTGATTAAGTTGACTTGCATAACAAGCTACTAGTGGTAATTTTCCATATTCTTTAACAATGGAAATTTCTGCTTTTGTCTTATCAATAACTTGTTTATTTGTATTGCTGATTTTCTTAATTCTATGCTGTAAAATCAGCAAAGCATTATCAATTCCTTCATGAATATTAACAGATTTCATTTCTGATTCATCCAAACGAGAAAAGTTACGTAAACTCAATACAATATCACGAATGCGAGTACTTCCAACTTTCATGGAATTGAGGATTCTTGGTAAATCTTCCGCTATAAAATCTAAATCAATTTCTTCAGATTTTTCTATAATTTGAGGAGAATAATCACAATTCTCTTGCCTATATATATTAATTAAATCTAATAAATTTTCTATGTATTCACTAGTGTGAAGGAGATTAGCATGAATAAAATTGATGGGATTATTAATTTCGTGGGCAATTCCAGCTACCATTTGCCCTAAAGAAGACATTTTTTCACTTTGAATCAATTTAGCTTGAGTTAACTTTAACTGTTGGAGAGCTTGTTGTAAACTTTGATTTTTGTTGTTAAGTTCAGCAGTTCTCACTACAACTTTTTCTTCTAATGTATGATTATATTCTTCTAAGTGTTCCTTAGCTTGTGCTAGATTTTTGTACAGTATAGCATTTTCTAAAGATATTGCTGCTTGTGTAATCAAAAGTTTGAGAACCTCTAAGCGATCGCGTGTGAATGCCCCTATAATCAGATTATTTTCTAAATAAACAATTCCCAGCAATTTATTTTGATTAATCATGGGAATACATAAAATGCTTTTTGGTTTTTTAGAGATGATATAACTATCTGTCGCAAAAGAAATTTGAACTTCCGTATCATCAATAACTAATATTTCTTCAGTTCGCTTGACGTAATTAATTATATTTATAGGAACATCTTGACTAGACTCTAATTGAATTGAAGATAAATTGGTATGAGTAACTTCAAAAGTTGAACTAGTACTAACTGCGGTAACAGTTAAGGCTGAATTATTATCTTCCTTTAAAATCAAAACGCACTTTGATGCTCCTGCATTCTCCATAACTAGTTCAATTAACTTAGAAAGAAGTTCTTGTAGTTCAATTTCTCCTGATAGTACCTGAGATGCTTTAATCACAGCAGCCAAATCTAGCATATCCGAAATGCTTGTACTATGAGAGCTAATGACAGTTTCACTAGCCGTCAGAGTAGAATTAATTGCAACGTCAGAATGAGTAATTTCAGATTTAAGCTGGCTTTGCTCTTTCAGTTTTTCTTGTTGGATAACGGTAGTTAATAATTGGGGATAACGTGTTTGCAAATCTTGAATCTTAGCTAATGCACCCCAACGAAGATAGCCATAATAAGCATCAGTTAAATAAGTTTGTGCGAACCTTTGTTTACCCCATTGCAAATAAAATTTAGCTGCTAGTTCGTTGGCTAACGCTTCTTCATGAATATAGTTGTGCTGTTGAGCTAAAGCTATAGCACGATCATACAATTCCATTGCATCTAAGTTTTTACCAAGGACTCGATATAATTCAGCCTCTACCAAATAATATTTATGTAAAAAATTCATAGGAGCATTTTCAGCCCACTGCTGCATTTTTTGTTGATTATGCGTTACACTTTCTAAAATATATTGCTGTTGTTCTTTATTCTTACTTGTATAAATTGCTAGCGCAGATAAAGAGCTATAAAAGTAGAAAATAGTAACTACAAATTTTGCTGGAACTGTCTCTAAATACTCTTCAGCATAAGTAGCATTTTCATAAGCTTGTAAATAATTTTCAAATAGATAGCAGAGTAACAGTTGTTCTAAATATATATAAAAAATAGCAAGCTTATTACCTTTTTTATTCATGAGTGGTAGCATACTTTCTTCAGTGTATGCTTTGCCTTGTAAATAAGATGAATTTTCTACCTTCAACAAATTTAATACTGCTTGCCAATTAATTGTGTGTAGCTGTAATGGAATTTCCTGATTTAATTTCTGAATTTTCTCATGATAATCACTCATTTCTCTTTCTAATTCTGAAAGATTTTTTCCTAGAAAAAAGGAATGTTCAGCATACATATATATAGCATAAGCAGCTTGTTCTAAATCTCCAGTTTCTAATCCTATCGAATAAGCACTGATCAAAGAATTTAAACTTTGTTGGAGATGATCTTGCCAATGTATCGTAAAATTATTAACAACAAAAGTTGTAATACACCGCAATTCTCGGGGATTAAATATATCTAATAACTTTAAAGCTAATTGACCTAAGCGATAACATGAATAAAGATTACCTGATAGACTCCAACAATTCACTGCATAAACTGCATAAGCCAAAGATGATACATCACAATTACCATAGATCAGAGATAAATTGACTTGTTTAAGAGCTATTAAAGAAAACATGAGAGAATTACTAGCATAAGTAATAGGTAAAAGTCTCCCCATTATTTTCATCAATACTAATTTATTTGGATCAGTGAGATGAGGTAAATTAAATAGATTATCAATCTGTTTACCTACAAATGCTAACTGTACTTGTTGTAGTTCTACTTCAATATCTGCCTGATTTGGCTGTTCTGGAAACGGCAAATCTAGTAAATTTAAGATTTCTACACCTGTCTTAATAGCATCAAAACTACAACCTTGTGCTTTGTATGCTTCTATCTTAATCTCATATGCTTTGACTTTGTCTAATAGTGTTTTAGCTTGGATTAAAACTATTTCTAGTAATTGTTCCATCTGCTCAAAATTGCCACTAAGATATGTAGCTTCTGCGGCAGTTTCATGTAAGTTCAGCGTAAGCTTATATTGAGCATCCCAACAATCGGACGGTAAAAGTTCAATACCAGTTGTTAAGTATTTAATAGCAGCCGAGTAAGCTGTTGATGCTAAAGCTTTACGTCCAGCAGTAAGATTCATTGCTGCTAGTTCATTTCGCTGCTTTTCATTAGTAATCAATTCTACTGCGATATTAAACTGATTAACCAATTCAAAAATCTTTTCTTCTCTTTCGTAAACTGGAGTATTACTGTTGAGTAGTATGCCAATTTCTAAATGAAGAAATTTTTTATATTTTTGTAGAATTAGAGAATAAGCAGCTTGTTGTATCCGATCATGTACAAACTTATATTTGGTTAGGTGACATTTATTTGATAGTTCATTTGTTGGATATTCAGCAATATATATATTTCCATAATCATCTAGTTCTGGGAGTACATTATAATAATTCCCATGAGATATAATTAAGCCTTCCAGTAAGCCCATCCATAAATCAGAAGCTGTCTCTAATATAGATTTCTTGTAAATGATCGCTAGAGTTTTTAAATCAAATTCATTACCAATACAAGCCGCAACCTTTAATGCTTCTTGAGTTTCATTTGGTAACTTTTTTATTTGATCTGCCATAAACTCTACAACATCATCAGTGAAAGTCAATTCTTGGATTTCTTGGATTTTATATTGCCAGTAACCGACCTCCGAATTTAAAGTAATCAATTTATTTTCATAAAGATATTTAAGAAATTGATTAACAAAAAATGGATTTCCTTTAGTTTTAGCAAATACTATTTGTGTTAAAGCAATAACAACTTCACTGGCACAATGAAGGGTATCAGCAATTAATTGATTTAAATCATTCTGATTGAGCGGTAATAAATTAATAGTATTGACATAGATATTTACTTCGTTAATTTTTGTGAGTGTTAAATATAGCGGATGTGTTGTAGAAATTTCATTATCTCTATATGCACCAATTAGCAGTAGTCCACCATCAATATTGCTGTCTTTTTCTGTTTCCAATGTCAAATTAGAAGATGTGCTTTGACTCATCAATACTTGAAGAAAGTTTAAAGAAGCCACATCTGCCCATTGCAAATCATCCAAAAAAATTACTAAAGGATGTTCTTTGTTGGTGAAGACATGGATAAATTTCTGCAACAGCGTATTAAAGCGGTTTTGACAGGCACTCCCAGAAAGTTCAGCAACAGGAGGTTGTTTGCCAATAATCCTTTCGAGTTCAGGAATTACTTCTGTTAGTATGCAACCTTGTGTATCTAATACCGCTAATATTTTGCTTTTCCAGTCTTGAATTTGGGCATCCGTTTCTGAGAGTATTTGCCCAATCAAATCTCGAAATGCTTGTACTAACGCTGATAAAGGGATATCACGTTGAAATTGATCAAATTTTCCTTTGATAAAGTAGCTACGTTGCCGCACAATTCTTTTGTGGACTTCATTAATCACAGCCGTTTTGCCAATACCAGACACCCCTGAGACTAAAAGCATTTCCTTTTTACCGCTAGTTACTCGCTCAAATGTAGTCAGTAAAGTTTCTACTTCATTTTGGCGACCATACAGTTTTTCTGGAATTACAAAATGGTGGGAAATGTCTCGCATTCCTAACTCAAAAGATGCTATGTTGCCAGTTTCTTGCCACTGGTTTCGACATATTTCTAAGTCATGTTTTAGTCCTTGAGAACTTTGATAGCGGTCTTCGGCATTTTTGGCTATAAGCTTGTTAATGATATTAGATAAAACTAGAGGAATATTAAAGTTAATATGACTGACTTTTGGTGCTTCTTTGGCTATATGGCAGTAAACTAACTCCATCGGTTCGTTACTGGTAAAAGGTAACAAACCTGTCAGCAATTCAAAGAAAGTAATACCCAAAGAGTAAAAATCAGAACGATAATCAATACCTCGGTTCATTCTTCCTGTTTGTTCAGGAGAAATATAGGCTAGAGTCCCTTCTAATACATTAGGATTGAGAATGGATTGAATTTCTCTAGGCAAAATAGTAGCAAGACTAAAGTCTATGAGTTTAACTTCCCCTGTAGTGGAATTAATCAGGATGTTAGCGGGTTTGATATCTTTGTGAATGATGCGCTCACGATGCAGTCCGTCAAGGATAGCTGTAATCTCAATAGCAATATGGAAGAACTCGTCTAGAGAAACTGGTTTGTTTTTTTCTTTTTGCTTGCTTTGTTGCCAGTCTTTCAGAGATATGCCGTCAAAATCTTCCATCACTAAAGCATAGCTGTTGTGATAACTCTCGAAGCTCAAGGGTTTGACAATACCAGGCAGATCAAGGTTTTGAGTGATAGTATACTGGTTACGGAACTGACCAATTTCAGCGAAGGTTGGATATTCAGTCCGCATCAGTTTGATGATGACTGATTGTTGGTCTAGTTCCCTAATTGCGCGATAAACCAGAGTTTTGCTACTTACATAGATTTGTTCGGTAATACGATAGCCAACGATAGGGTATTCTGTGCCGCTTAATACTGACATTAAGGTTAAGGTCTACTAAATAGATTTGCATCATTTAGTATTCCCATGTGACGAGCATCACTATACATTGACAAAATATTTGCTAATGAGTGAGTAACTACTCTGCTAGGACAAGAGAGAATGGAAAATGCTGAATGAGTCATAGCTTATTAGCTATGACCCACTTAAATTAAATATTCGGGCGGGTAGGGATCTTAGTGCAAAATGTGAGTCAACTGTGACTACTAGTAGGCGAGGATCTGGTTGCTCGGTAGGACGCGATCGCATCAGATGGTCGAAGGCTGCTAACTCCGATGATTGCAATATTCCTAAAGGTCGTACCACCCCCATCAACAAGCCAACAACTATTACACTAGCTAAAAATGCCGTTTGGAATTTCCTCATAGGTAGCAGAGGTCTTTCCTTTCCGTTTGTCCTTGAAGTTTCTCCTGTGCTTTCTGTTTCCCGCATGAATCGCAGAACTGTTATCAATGGGGTTGCAGCTGCTGTCAGTGCTGAAATTAAGGTGGGAAAATCCATAGCACTCCTATGACTTGGAATAGCAACTAGTCAAACTACAAATGAGAGTCCAAATCGCAGATTTCTATTGCGCCGAGATGTTTGTCAACATTCTCTGCCTTAGAAATGCTTGCTTTTCTTCAATAACAACTGAATCCTTCTGAAAAGGAGGGACTTGACAAACCTATATAGTGTAATAATTACTGGAATTCAGAGTAAGATTTTTGATCAATTTAGGCAAAATGCTCGATACCTACCAAAAGCTATCGTTTTAGTAAAAAGTTAGTACCAATTCTTAAAAAAAATTCATTTCAAGAGAAACTTTTACAAATTATTAGATAAGGAAAAAAATCTTTGGAATTATATGCAGGATAAAAAGATGAAGCTGGTAGATGACAAGTTGCTCAGAATTGGACATTGAGTCATCTTACCGTATGGATAGTCCCAGAAGTGTTGAATGTTAAGAAAAAGCCAATAAAAATAGCCCAAAATATGTTAGATTTTGGGCGAAGGATTAAAATATTTTAGTTTAACAGTGATTATAAATTCATT